>SXSU01000066.1 GCA_005793345.1 Bdellovibrionales bacterium | reverse complement strand
GGGCTTCTCAACGCTGTTCGAAGGCTATCAGTGGACCGTGTCCGCGGTGGCGGGCGCGGCCCTGGCGCTCGGCGGCATGGCCATCGCCATGAGCTTTTTATTTAAATTTTATTATTCATCTTTATGGATGAAAAGTAATATATAAATATGAAAAACATAGTATTATGGATTGAAGAAACACTAAATCGACCCGCAAAAGTAATTATTTTTTCATTAGTTTTTGTAATTGGGAGTCTTGTTTTTGAAGGCTCTCTTTGGAGATTGTATATTCTACAGAAAGAAAAACAAAAATTATCAAAAAACATTCAAATTGAAAAAAATAAAATCGCCTTGATTTTAAAAGAAATTAAACGAGCAAAGGATCCTTCATTTTTAGAACATCAAGCCCGCGAAAGGCTTGAACTATTAGAAGAAGATGATTTATTATTTATTTTTTCAGACAATTAATAACAAATTTCTGCACTTGTAATTTCTTTTTATTCATTAAAAATGTGTAGATCTCTCATTAAAAGTTAAATATATTGCAGCTCAGTTTTGTTTGGCTGATTTTATTTGCTAATATAGTTTTTTATTATGAAAATACAAACATAAGGATCCCAAAATAAACAGGAGAATAACGGTGCAGGATTTTGTCTCGTATAATTGCGGTGCAATCAGTTTTAATTCTGAGCAGTTATTCTGAATGAAAATACCAAATTAAAGTGGAAAAGTATTAAAGAGGTACAAGTGGAATTTAAAACAGAATGTATGAAGCAAGTTCGTTTAAGAATGGGCTGGAGTCAGTCTGATTTAGCTCGTAGACTTAAAACCGATCTACAAACAATTTTAAATCTAGAAAATGGAGCTCAAACTCCTTCCAATGAAATAAAATCTCAATTTTTATTTTTACTTCAACAGGCAGATTTTATTTCAGAACAAACCCAATGTGGGGCCATAGCTGAACAATTCCTGGAAGCAGAAAATATTCACCAGATTTTTCACCCAGAGTTACGCGATAAATTTATTATTGAATAAATTATATTCTTAAAATATTTCCATTTCTTTTGTTTTTTTAAATAATTATCTCTTATTATTATTTGAATCAATATGAACTGAATTTGATTTTTTTCTTGGTTGATATTGATGTTGTCGTATTAAGCTGCCATCATCAAGGCCATATTTTTCAAGGGTTGCTAATTGTGGCGCAATTTTTTCGTATAAATTTGGGTTTGCTATTAGTTCTAAATAATTTTGCAATTTAGAAATTAATTCATCACCTTTTTCATATAATGCTTCAAATCTAAGGTGCCTTAATCCTTGCTGAATCCAATCATTTATAAATCGAGCTGCTGTTTGTGATTTTGCATTAAACATTGTATTTCGACATTCTTGATCAGGTTTTATTAAATGCCAATTTCCAAATTGATCTTTTAGTTTTACTTGGTGTTTTTCACAAGGTTTGCCGCAATCTCGAAAGCTAGTGCCATCACTTAAAAAAGCTGCAAATACACAATGTTCCATATGAAAACTTGGGACTGATTGGTGAATAGTAATTTCAAGTTTGTCTTTAGCATTTGTATTTTCAAAAAGTTCAGACATTTGCTGTTGGTTCAAATCATATGAGGCGCATACACTAAAGAGTCCTTTTGAAAGTAAATATTCAGCACTTAAGTGGTTTGTGACATTTAAACTAAAATCACCTTTCAATTGGGCCTGAGTTTCTTGAATATTTGTATAGTAATAAAGAGCTCCCAAATTGCGAACTAAAATTATATCTGGATTTAAATTAGAAATAATTTTTAGATTGTTATATTCTTGAGGTTTTAAAATCCGAGTAGTTGCAATGCCGCAATTAATTTTATATTTTCTTATGATATCTAGTGATTCTTTATAATCACGTCCAAACTCGAAATCCAAAATAATAGATGAAATTTTTTCTGGAATTAATTTACCCAAATTAATTGCATTTGCTAAATCCAAAACTTGTGATTTATCTCTCACTAGAATATGAAAATGAACATTCTTGATTCCTTTTTCATTATCAATATAAATTTCATTAAAATTATTTGATTCATCATTTTTTAATGATTGTTTTGAAAGTTCATTTGTCAGTAAATCATTACGGATATCTTTAAATACATTATTTAAATCTAAGGGTAGAGATGGTAAATTTAAATTGAAATGACTATTTAAATTATTTTTTCTTAAGCTCGTAAGTTCTTCTGTTAGAGATTGACGTAATTGTTTTAATGATTTGTGAGGAATAAATAAATTTATACCCTTCGAATTGTTTATAAATTTAAATGAACTCTCATTATTATCATTGAGTACTGTAAAAACCGTTCCGCCAAGACTTGAAAATTCTTCGATCAAAAATTCTTCTGATAGTGGTTTATTTTGTGCTTTTTGTAAAAGCTCTGAACTAAGTTTTGTGACTTTGTTCAGTCCATCACAAATTGTGACTTCGAGTGGATTATTCTCTTTAATGGTAATTTCAAAATTTATTAATATTTTTTTAAAATTATCTTTATGTGTAAATGATTTTTGCAATTCACTTTTTAAATCTTTATCATGGTTAACAAAAACAGTAGAACCAATCATATCTCTTGAGAGTTGAACTTGTTTTGCAATTCCTAGAGTCACTTTTTTGGAACTGAGATACTCTACAGAAAAAATAAAACTTCCAGTTTCTTGAGGTTGGGCCCATAAAATTCCATCACCATTTTTAAGTTCAAATGAGGTTGTTAGTTCTAATGTTAGTTCAGAGTTATGAGGTGTTACAGCAATTATTTTCCCAACTGGTAGCCCTCGGTGGGAGCTAAAGTTACCATCCACTAACTTTTGGTGATTAACGCCTTGGAGCCAACCTGTAAAAAAACCACGAGAATATTGAATCTGCATGGATTCAATAGAATTTGGCTTAGCCTTTTGTAACTTGTATTTACTACTTAGTAAGAATTTATTATCATTTTCATTATTGCAAAAATCATTATCTTTATTTTTTTTATTTTCAGAATTATTTAAAAGGTAATTATCAATTTTTTCACGATAACTTCGAGCGACGGAGGCTACATATTCTGGTGATTTTAATCTGCCTTCTACTTTAAATGAGTCAACACCAATTTCCATAAGTTGAGGGATTTCATTAATTCCACATAAATCCTTTGGTGAAACTAGGTAGTTTCGATTTTTAGTATTATAGATTTGATCATCGACAATTAAATCGTATGAAAATCGACAACTTTGAGCACATTGACCTCTATTTGCAGATCTTCCACCTAATGTTTCAGAAGTAAAACATTGGCCTGAATATGATACGCAAAGTGCGCCATGAACAAAAACTTCAAGTTCTTTTGAAGTGTTATTTTTTATTAACTTAATTTCAGGAATTGAGTTTTCTCGTCCAAGAACAAATCGTTTAATATTTAAATCATCAAGTAATGCAATTGCCAGATCATTAGTAATTGTCATTTGTGTAGAGGCATGAATATTTTGTCTTGGATTTAATTTTTTAATTAATTGAATTAAACCTAAATCTTGCACAATAAATGAATCAGGTTTTAAAGGAAGTATTACTTTTAGCAATTGAAATATGTCATCGAACTCATTTTCAAAAATAACAATATTTAAAGCTAAATGTACTTTTACGCCATAGAGATGACAAAGTTCGATTATCTCTTTAAGCTCGTGAATTTCAAAATCATAACTTCTTCCTCGAGCATTAAATTTTGGTGTTCCAATATAAATTGCATCTGCTCCATTATGAATAGCAGCTAGGGCCATGTCTCGGTTACCGACAGGTAATAGTAGTTCAAATCTTGCTTGATTTATTGGGGTGATATTTGTCATGCAATCACGTTTAATCAAAAGTCCTGGACCTGACAATCATTAATTTATTTGTCATGATTAAGTCTGATCGCTTCGCGATTATGTGTGACCTAATCATGCTCCGTTGTAAACATGCTTAAGAAGTTTTAAAGTTTTAGGGTGAGGATCAAAAAAATGACATTACTAATTGGATTTTTAGTACAATTAACAATAAATTTAGTATTTATTTCTCTTTTTATTATGATTTTGTTTAAGTTTAAAAAATCGAATCAAGAAGATCCAAAAATTTCATCGAGTTTGCAACTTTTACAAGACAAAATAATAGTATTAGAAGATCTTGGCGATCGTACTGAGCAAAAGGTTATTGAATTATCAAGAATTTTAGAAAGTAAGTTGATTGAAGTGCAAAAAAAAGTTGAACAAGCTGATAAAGTTTTAGGGCAAATAGGCCAATCTATGGAAAAATCCCTCGAAGTAGCAAAAATATTTCAAGATAAAATTCCACATAATGAAATAGTAGAAAGGCAAAATACAGTAAAATTTGTAAAAGCAGCATTAATGGCAAATCAAGGCCATACTGCAGATGAAATTGCTCAAGTTATTGATTTATCCAGAGGTGAAATTGAATTCTTAATTAAAGTAAATAAAGAAGAGCTTTCATTTGATGAAAGTCAATTACCTGAATGGGTAGTTAGTGAATTAAAAGATACAAAACTTTTAATTACTAATGAATTAGAGTTTATTGAACCTATAATAACTAAACCTAAATTTAAAACTTCAGCGGGAATATCTGATTCTGATCAATTGGCATTAAAGCAGTTAGGTGAAAAATTTAGACAGGCGCAATTTATTGTTCAAGATCAAAAAGAAAAAATAGAATCATTGCCACAGGTAGAGCAAAAGAATTTAATTTCTAAAATAGATAATTATAAGAAAATTGAATCAGCTAGTAAAACTGAAGTCGCTAAAATTACAATTGCTCAAAAAGCAAAGGAAATGGGAATTCGACCTGTCGTATTTCCTAGAATCGAAAGTCCAAACTAAATAAAAAAATCTAAGCTTGATAGTATAAATAGACTTTTATATAAACAATCAATATATTAACTGCTTATGATTATATATTTATTTTTTAATTGGAGTAATATTTAATGATTCATGTTTCTGGGATAACTAAACAATATGGTAATAGAATTTTATACCAAAATGGAACTTTTCAAATAAATCCTGGAGAAAAAATTGGTTTAGTAGGGCCTAATGGGGCTGGTAAAACCACTATATTTAGAGTGATAACAGGTGAAGAAGGTGTTGATTCAGGAAGTATTTCTAAGCCAGAAAAATTTAAAGTCGGTTATTTTTCTCAAAATATCGAAGAAATGGCTGGTAAATCTATAATTGAAGAAGTGATTTCTGCTGTGGGTAATATTCCTCAAATGCAAAATCGACTTCAATTATTAGAAGCTCAATTATGTGAACCTTTAAATGATGATGAAATGGCTAAAGTATTAGAAGAGTATGGTCATTTACAATCTGAATTTGAACGTTTGGGTGGATATGAAATTGAATCTCGAGCCAGTGAAATATTAACTGGATTAGGATTTCCACCAGAAGAACATCAACGAAAAACTGAAAGTTATAGTGGTGGTTGGAAAATGAGAATTGCCTTGGCTAAAATTCTTGCACTTCAGCCAGATGTTTTACTTATGGATGAACCAACAAACCATTTAGATTTAGAATCTATAGTATGGTTAGAGCAATGGTTGGTAGGGTTTCCAGGTTCTATATTAATGACAAGCCATGATCGTGATTTCATGAATAGGCTAGTATCAAAAATTGTTGAGGTCGCAAATAAACAGATAACTGTCTATTCTGGAAATTATGATTTTTATGAAAAAGAACGGTCGATTCGATTAGAACAATTAATTGCTTCTGCCAAACGCCAAGAAGAAATGTTAGCAAAAGAAGAAGAGTTTATAGCACGTTTTGCTGCGAGAGCGTCGCATGCAGCACAAGTACAATCTCGTGTGAAAAAAATTGAAAAGATTGATCGAATTGAAATACCTTCAGAAGAAAAAGTTGTTAAATTTGATTGGCCAGTTCCACCCCGCGGTGGAGATGAAGTTTTAAAAATAGAAAATCTTGGTAAAACATGGATAACTCCAGAAGGTAATGAAAAATTAGTTTTTCGTAATGCAAATGCCTTAGTAAAAAGATTAGATAGGGTTGCTGTTGTTGGTGTTAATGGTGCTGGAAAATCTACTTTATTAAAAATAGTAACTGGGCAAACTGAAGCAACTGATGGAAAATATAATATTGGTGCAAGTATTGAGGTTGGTTATTTTAGTCAAAATTCATTAGAGGTCTTAAATCCAAACTTGACCATTATCGAAGAGCTTCAAAATACTGTACCTCATTCTACTTTAGGCTACATTCGAAATTTATTAGGGGCTTTAAAGTTTTCTGGAGATGAAGTAGAAAAAAAGATTTCAATTTTATCAGGTGGTGAGAAAAGTAGAGTGGTTTTAGCAACTATTTTATCACGACCAATTAACTTTTTAGTACTTGATGAGCCAACAAACCATTTAGATATTGTTTCCAGGGAAGTTTTACTTCAAGCAATTAAAACTTTTCCGGGAACAGTAATGATTGTAAGTCATGATCGTCATTTTTTAAGAGAAATTACGACAAAAGTATTTGAACTAGATAAAAATAAATTAAATGTTATCGATGGTACGTGGGACTATTATCAAGAGGTTAAAGCTAAAAGATAATTCTATTTTTTTGGAGTTATTTTATGGAAGATTCTGTTTTTTTTAGTGATTTATTTATAATATTTTTAGGATGGCCAGCTACCTTTATTTTAGGAATTCTGTTTTCTTTTTTTCATAAGTATTATACTAAAAAAAAATTAAATATTTTAAATAGTAATTTAAAAAAAGTAAATTTAAAATGGAGTGATAAACTATCAAAACCCATATCAATTGTTAATTTTGAAAACCAAAAAGATTTAGATTCTCAGTCGATAAAACGAGAGTCTCATTCAATTTCAAATTACTTTATTATTTTAGGATTTTTATTAGCCTTTCTAAGTTGGATTGGTTTTGTATTTAGTTTTTTACTTATGAGTTATATTACTTTCTCAACAAATCCTGATGAAAAAAAATATTTTAATACTGAACTTTTTTCAAATAAAAACTTAAAAGTTGAAGAAGTTAACATTCAAATTAATGAAATTGAATTCAAATGCTAAAAATTTATTTAAATTTTAAAACGTTGTTTTAAAAAGTAAAAGTAAAGTTAAGAAAAATATTAAAAATATTAAAATTGTTAAAAAATATATAAAATTAATAAACGGAGGTGATTAGCACAACACCGGTTATGATTTCCAAAGATTACTTACACTTAACTAATTTCAAACTCATTTTGGGTCAGTTCGAACGTCTCATTAGGAGTCGCTAAATTATTTATAATTTATTGATTCACCCTTATATGATAAGATTTAAATTACAAATATGAAACGTATTCCTAATTTAATAATTATTTTATTAATGTTCATTTTGGTGGTTTTATTTCAAAATTGCCATTTAGATGGAAATTCTCCAAAAGTTTTACTTCAATCAATACAATTTGCAAGTCAGAGTGATTCGAGTGGCAATGGAAGTGGATATGAAGGTAAACCTGAAATATTTTATTATCGATATGTTCCAAGTTTTGAATGTAAAAACAATCTGGTACCACTTCAAATTGCAAGTATCAGCGATGATTCTGTTAAAATATTTTCTAATAGTGCCGATCAATGTGGTAAAAAAACAGAATATACAACAATTAGTGAAGTTGGATTTTCACCTTTTCAAAAAGATTTTGTAATTATTAAAAATCGCTTATTTAAAAAATACAATGAAATGCCAATAGGAATACCAGATCAAATTGCAGAAATACTTTGTCGAGATAATTTTCAAAATCCTAATTATGAAATAATTTCTCATTTTGATAATAAGCAAAAAAAAGCTTTATCACATATTTATTTACAAGATGAGATTATTTCAGATTTTAATGTAAGCCGATTACTTAATATGAATAATGTCAGCTATGTTTCAGATCGAATAAAATTTACAGTAGATTTTAATTTAAAAGATGAAAATGGAAACCATATTGGAGAATTAACTAAGTCATCTATCAGTGGTATTAAACCAATTAAACTTTCTTGTGTTATTGGAGGAGCGTTAGACACTTCGTTTTGGCAAATACAAGAATTAATACCACTTAATACAATTGATTTTATTCTTGATAAAACAGGTGATGCTTATTTAATTTCTGATATTAATGGTTTAAATAAATTCCATTTATTTAAACAAACATTGAGTCAAAGTTTTGAGCAGCGTGCAACTAAAATTAACAATATGAGTGAGGAGAGTAACTTAAGTTCATTTTTCACTGATATTTTTAAAGAAGTAATGGGGGCCGACCTTACAACAACGATAGGAATAAATTTATTTCATGATAAATTTTTAAGACTAACAATAAATGATCCTGCGGCTAATTTGCCACCTAATACAAGTAACTCTTATTTAGTTGATACTCAAAAATATGATAAAACTTGGATGGCTCCAATGAATATAGCAGATGAGGTACAAGTTGATTTTATGAATAATCACTATGTCCATTCGCGTGAAGGAAATTTATTTTATGACCACACAGATTCAATTGATGTATATGATTCAAATTTAAAATTTGTAAATAAAATATATTCTATAAATGATACTTTAAATTTTAAAGTACTTAAAGAGTCAAATAAAATTGTAATTGCACCTCACTTAAAGGAAACTAATTTTCAAAGTCAGTTATTGATTTATGATATTAAATCTAAATTAATAAGTCCGATTAATTTAAATTTCCCTGATAAGTGTAGAATGTATGTTACTTTTATGGAGGTAGTAAACAATGAGCAAAGTATAATCACTCAATCAGTTTGCGATTATGGATATGCTGAATTTACACAATTATTTTTAATTTCTTTAGTTGATGGAAAAATTCAAAGCTTAGGTCGAAATAAATTTATTAATTGGATAGATAAAAGCCGAAATTGGATTGTTGTTGATGATATACGAAAAAAACCAACTGTGATTAACGAATATGAAAATTTTGCTTCTGCTTCCTTAAAGAAAATGATTAATGTTAATAATAATGCTCAATTTAATGTTGAGGTTGATTCTTGTAAAGCCCATTTTGGGTATACAGATTTAAATCATGCAAATTCCTCTATACAGTTTGAATATATAAATAATTGTCCCTGGAAACTTGCAATTAAAGAAGATAAATATTTTTATGGTATAAGTGGTACAGCGTCTCTACCTTTTGCTGTTAGATATAATGTTTTTACAGGTGAAAAAACTAAATTATGCAATAATGTTAAAGGTGAGGTTCGCTATTTTTTAAATAATCCAAGTGCAGATCAAATTTATTTAATGACTTATGATAGCAAATTAAATTCTTACAATATATTTAATATTGATAATAATGATGGATCTTGTGCTTCAATAAACCAATTTCCAAGTAGAATAGGAGGGAGAGGCAGCCCTCAGTCCATTCAAGTTACACCTATTGGTTTTGTAATCCATTTTCAGGATTTGAGTGCTACTATTTCTGAATTAATATTTATACCTATTGATGGTAGGCCACCTATTCAAGTAAATCAATTTATTGATAGAAGTTATAAAATGAAAGTAAATTCAGAGTTAAATAGACTATATTTTTTAATTCCTAATATTGATCAAAAAGTAACTGAGAAAAATCAAAGATTATATTATATGGATCTAACTCACTAAAAATATGAGTTCTAAATTACATCTGTAATCCAATAAAAGTGGTGAATTTTTCGAGCCCACTATAATCAGGTCGCATGTATAACCCTAAAACCCACGACACAGGAATGTAATAGCCAATAGTCGTGTCTAACTTAAATTCTGCTCCATAGGATGAAAATATTTGATTGGGTTTTACATAGGTATAAGTTTTGGTTTGTGCATTGAGCATAATCCCATTAACAGCCAATAAATCTGTAAAAAAATGAATGCGTCCACGCTTTATAAACAAAGGAATTGTTCCCCAGCCTTTGCCTCCACTTGGTAATGGTAATGAATATTCAAGAGTGGTATTTGAACCTGATTTAAAAATAAAATAATTATTTTCATAACCTCGCAACACATATCCTGATGAGATTAAGGAATTTGTTAAAGGAAAAATCTCACTTGCTGCAAAATCAAAAGTTTGTCTACCTGGCGAAAGGAGTACCGAAATATATTGGGCCTTTAATCGTGCCATAAATGTACCATCAAAAGGGGCATACTTAGTATTGTAATAACCTCCCTCAAAAGTAGTTTTATCAAATTGATAATTACCTTTTATCTTTGGATAATAACTTGAAGTTAAAACACTATATCCACCACCGATGGGAACTGGAGAAAAATTACTTAATGAAACTGAGTTATACATCATTCCGATTTCTGTCCCTGCTTTATGCCAATTGTTATTGGTATTAGGGGTTGAGATTTGATGATCAGTTATTCCGACAGAGTAAGATAAACTATCGCTCCATGGTTTTAAGTCTTTGCTTAAATATAATTTTGTATAAAATTGACGTGTTAAATTTTTATTAATTGGGTTTTCTTGTTGTATTGAAGTTGCTAATAATGAGACAGGATATTCAGTGGTTTGATTATTATATAACAGAGCAATACTTGATTGTGAATTTGTACTATCCCATGATGCTTGTGCGGTATAATTTTGTAAATCTAATGGATCTTGTGCTGTCGTTGATATTTGCGCACCCAAACCCTGTCCTGAAGAGTATACAAATGGAAGCCAGTAGGTTGGTGTTAAATAACTTGTTGAATTGTATTGAGCTTCAGTTTCAGCTTTAACTTCTGTAACATTCTTGGAATTATTATTTTTAATATTGCTTGAAACTTTAATTGAATCAACTTGAGTTGTTTCCAAGTATCTGTCTTGAAATAAAGGTTTTATTTGTGGAAGTTTTATATTTAAAGATTCAGGTTGATAATTGGTTTTTTGAACTTGAAAACCAGATGCAGTTATGACTGTGGCATAAAGTTCTTTTGTTTTAAAATCATAGGCCATATCATAAATTGCTGTATTGGTATGTGTGAGTCTCTGGATATTTTTAAAATTCGACGTAGAAATATATCCATTATATGTTCCGTTCTCATTTGCTGAAAACAATAAAGTTTTTTCACTTGCATAGGAGTTGACAGTTAAAAATTGAGGATTACTCATTGGTATCATAATAGGTTCAGGTTGTTTACCTTTATTTAAAATATTTAGTTTAAATAAACTTTGAGTTCCATCCTCATGTTTAGTAGCAAATAAAATATTATTTTCATCTATAAAAGTTGGACTTGAAATTCGACTATGACCACTTGGTGAATATAGTACTTCAAAAATTGAAACGGGGTTTTCTTCTGACAAATGTTGTACAGAAGTTTGCATTTCAATTAAGCCTAATTGAGTAGTGCCATTTGCCGTATATACAAAAGCAATTCGTCTACCAGATGGAGATAAAGACGGCTCCCTTGCCCTTAAATTATATGTTAACTTAAGATTTTTTCGATTTTGAAAATTATAAAAATAGAGATCGCTATAGTAATTATATGAATCTACAAACTTTAGTTTATCAAAAATAAATCCACTTGAATCTTCGGCCCAACTCACTCTGTTAATACTACCTCCAGGAGGAGCATCAAGTTGATCTGCAGTTGTTTTCATTGCTTGGTCTTTTTCTTGATTCATGTCTTCCAATATATCTTTTTCAAAATCAAATGGTCGATTTTCATTTTTACGGTCAAGGACTTTAATATTCATTTTACCATGTTGGTTTCTAAAAAATAATGTTAAGTACTGACCGTTTGGACTCAGCGAGGGAGTTCTACTTTCTAGTGAATTAAAAGGTAGAGGAGTAAAAACTGTTGTGGGCTTTACTTTGAGTTCTGTTAATTGAGATTGTACTAGTTTTTGTGTAGATGAAATAGCACCATTAAACCAGGCTTCATAATCTTTTTCTGTAAGTCGATAAACTGGCTCCTCTATAAAATATGGAACCCTTGAACTTTGTGCCTGGGTGATTTCATTCATTGTTTGAGTTCCTTTTTGATGAATGAGTTCGCTCATAATTAAGGACCCGAATACGTAGGGACGTGAACCCCTTGGCCAAGAGGGCAAATCGCCTTCATTCATTTCGTCTATTGTAAAATTATGAAATAGGTTTTCTAATTCAAGGGCTCTTAAGCTTGCGTCCTGCTGGATGGATTTTAATCGACCATGAGAGCTAAATCGAGTTTCATATTCAACAGCAAGACCTTCAAGCCACCAGCGTGGCATTAACATATTTGGACTTGCGATAGTGCCTAATACAGACCTTAATGTTCCCATAAAACCATGGGCAGGTTCAAAACTTAATATATGAACAAATTCATGTAAGAATAATTCATAAGACCAATCACCGTATTCACCGATGGTATCAAAAGAGGTTGGTAAAACGGGGTAAAGCATAATATGTGGGTAAGGAATTCGTGTTGCATAACCATTTGCGAGATCTGTGGCATCATTAATGATAATAATTGTTTTTTCAGGGTACTCTTTGAGATGAGGGGTTATAACTGAAAAAACATATTCGGCTTTAACTGCATATTCTTGAGCGAGTGGCCTTTGAGAGTCAGAAAAAACAATTTCGAAGTGAGGGGTATTAATTGTCTTCCAATTTTTACGAGGATCAGTCAGTGCATTAGAATTACTACCTAGAGAGTTTGTTATTGTAAGTATTAATAAGAGATTTTTAATTAAGTTGCTTTTAAAATAATTAAAAATATTATTATAAAAATGTACATCGCTTTTTTTGGGAAATTTAAAAATATTTTTCATTTATTTATTGCAAAGTAAAAGAGAGTCTTTGACAATAGGTTGAATCACGATCTTAATTTTTAACAAGTCGCCCCAATTAAAGAGATTATGATTACACACAGGGTCAGCATTTGTAATTTTCATTAAAAAAGTTGATGGTTTAAGAAGTTGTATTTGAAAATAATTTAATATATTGTTTTAGTGTAATACAATCTTGTTTTAATAAAAAAATTTCAATAATTAATTCAAAATCTAATATAGATTTTTTTATTTTTGTTGAGTTAATAATCTTAAGGAGAAAAGAAATGACAAAATTATTATCAGCTGTTCTTGCACTAGCTCTTGTGGTTGGATGTCAATCAAAACAAAAAACAGAAGAAAAAAAGACAGACACAACACCAACTCAAATAGACTCTTCACCGATGTCGTTTGATCCATCAGGAAGTGATAGTGGCAAAATAAACGGTTTATCAACTGTTCACTTCGAATATGATAAATCATCAATTACGGCTGAATCTAAAAAATTACTTGCTGGTAATGCTGATTGGTTAAAAAACAATCCTAAAGCAAATCTTCAAATTGAAGGTCATTGTGATTCTCGTGGTTCTATCGAGTATAATTTGTCTCTTGGTGAACGTAGAGCTCAAGCAGTTAAAAATTATTTAGTTGGAATGGGTGTATCATCTGGAAGAATGACAATTATTAGCTACGGAAAAGAAAAACCTCTTATGCAGGGTGACACAGAAGCTGCCCATGGTAAAAATAGAAGAGCAAATTTCTTACCTTTAGCTCAGTAATTTTGTAGAATCATCTTATGGATGATTCAAAAAAAAATAGAAATATACACAATATACAAAATATTAAAATTCAGAATGCACTTATTAACAAAATTCTTATAGGATTCATAATAAGTGCATTTTTTTTTGGTTGTGCCTCAGTGCCACCTCCAGTAGAGGATTATGCTTTAGCACAAACGGCTCTTGAGGGAGCGCGAAAAGCAGAGGCTTCTCGATTTGCACCAATTTTATTTCAACAAGCTGAAGTAAATTATTTGAAAGCACAAAATCTTTATGATGAAAAAGACTATATTGGTGCAGAAAAAGAGTTTATTAAAACTAGAAAACTAGCTGAAAAAGCTGAAAATCAATCCCGGGTTCAAAAAGCAGTACAAGGAGAAGCATTTTAATGGATTCAAAATTTAAATTTAAATTAGGATTATACCTTTGCATGAGTTTTTTATTAGTTACAGGTTGTTTACAAACTCGAACTGATATCAAAGAAACTGAAACCACTTTGAATTTTCAAAATCAACTTTCGGTCATGCAAAAGAACAATGCGGATTATTCTAGTCGAGTCGAAGAATCATTAGAAAACCAAAGGCATTTGAATGGTAAGATTGATTCCATTGAGAATCGTTTAATTAAAATTGAAAATGACAACGGCGATAAAACCTCTTCCGACAAACAACAAGTAGAAGTTTTAAATCAAAAAGTTGAATTACTTCAAGAGGCATTAACAAAACTTGAAAATGATCTTCATGGCTTACAGTCAGATTTTAATAATAAAAAATTTAAATCTTCAGATGAAAATGCAAACGTTGGGAGTGGTAACACAAAATCAGAGCCCTATAAAAATATTTTTGAAGACGCTGAACAACTTTTTAAGGAAAAAAATTGGAAAGAAGCAATTCTTAAATATGATGAATATCGAAATAAAAACTCAAAAGGAAAAATGGTCTCAGATGCGACTTACAAAACTGGAGTTTGTTTTCAAGAATTGGGTATGATTGAAGAAGCAAAAACTTTTTATCAAGAAACCATGACAAAATTTGCAAAGTCCGACAGTGCAAGAAAAGCTCAGATTCGTTTAAAAGGATTAAATGCAAAAAATTAATTATGTCCTAGCTATTGAAACTAGCTGTGATGACACTTCCGTAGCAATAGTAAAAGAGGGAGGTTGGGTAGAAGCCCTCACGTCAGCGTCTCAAGATACCTCCCATGCCCCTTTTGGTGGAATTGTGCCCGAAATTGCATGTCGCAACCATAGTATTAATCTACTACCAATGATCGAAAAAGTATTAGTTGAAACTAAAATGACTTGGGATAAAATTGATGGAATTGCAGTCACAAACAGACCAGGTTTAATCGGGAGTCTCATTGTTGGATTAGTTACGGCTAAAACACTTTCCCAAGTTCAGCAAAAACCTTACATTGCAATTAATCATCTTGAAGGTCATTTATTAGCTCCATTTTTAAAAGATGAAAAGTTTTCTCCACCAAATGATTTCAAATACCCCTATGTGGCCCTCGCAATAAGCGGTGGTCATACAACTATTTATGATATTCAAGATTTTGGTAAGTATAAAATATTAGGTTCAACATTAGATGATGCTGCTGGGGAGGCTTTTGATAAGTTTGGAAAAATGTTGGGACTTGGATTTCCTGGAGGAGTCAAAGTAGATAAGTACGCTCAAAGAGGGGACCCTTCAAAATATCAATTTCCTCGCTCCATGATTAAAGAAGAAAATTTGATGATGAGTTTTTCGGGTTTAAAATCTTCTGCTCAACGCCTAGTAGATAACTTGAGTGATGAACAAATTCGAGAACAATTATTTGATCTCTGTGCTTCATTTCAAGAAGCAATATGCGATGTTTTAATTGCAAAGTTAGATCGGGCTGTACAGCACACAAGTTATTCTCGTGCAATAATTACGGGAGGGGTCAGTGCAAATTCTCGATTAAGAGTGAGAGCTGAAGAATGGGCAAAAAAACGAGGAATAACTTTAGTTATTCCGCCAATTCGATATTGTACTGATAATGCAGCAATGATAGGGTACGCGGGACTGATACGTTTATCCCGGGGGGAGAGATCTTCAATAGAACTAGGCCCATCTCCCTCTCCATATGAAAGTGATTTTGTAGAGTGAGTAACTTAACTAATGAGTTAAAAATAAAATTAGAAAAATTTGGAATAGAGCCCAAAAAAGCTCTTGGGCAAAACTTTTTAGTAAGTAGTAATGTCATTAATAAAATAATTGCAGCCACTACAAAATATGAAGCTCAAGAAATAATTGAAATAGGCCCAGGCTTAGGGGCCTTGACCGATCACTTATTTAATATCGTTAAAGATAAAAAAATAAAATCTTTCATTCTTCTTGAATGGGATCATTTATTTTCAAAATACTGGCAAGATCAAGGGCAACTTCAGTTCAATGATTCATGTCAATTTCAAGTCATTGATGGGGACGCTTTAGTTTGGAAGGATTGGGATAATAATAATTTTTATAATAGCTCACAAACCTTATTAGTAAGTAATCTCCCTTATCAAATTTCTTCTTCTCTAGTTATAGATCGATGCATAGATCGTTATCCTTTAATGGGAATGGTTTTGATGTTCCAAAAAGAAGTTGCTCAAAGAATTACTGCAAAAGCAAAATCTGAACATTATGGTTTATTATCAGTTATTGCACAGACTTTTTGGTCCATAGAACTTGTTGTTGAAGCAGGTCCTGTTGATTTTTATCCACCACCTAAAATTGCAAGTCGAGTACTGGCATTTAAAAGTAAAAAATCTCCAATTGAAAAACCAAAAAAATTTCTTAATTTTATTAAGGGTGGATTTTCCCATCGCCGCAAGTTACTAAAATCAAATCTCGGTGCTGTTGGGTTAAAATCAGAAACTGCAGAGAAAGCATTTCAAGAGTTGGGTTTGAATTTACAAAGTCGAGCTGAAGAATTAACTATATTGCAGTGGCATCAGTTATATTTAAAGGTGGAGTCTGATTTATGAATAAAGCTAACGGAGGAAGTGATTCTAAAATTTTAATAATAGCTGATAATCGTAAAGCCAGATTTGACTATCAAATTATCGAAACATATGAGGCAGGTATTTCACTCAAAGGTAGTGAAGTAAAATCTATTCGCAATAAACAAGTTCAACTTAAAGATTCATATATTTCTTTTGTGGGTGATGAGGCTTTTTTACAAAATGCCCACATTTCAGTTTACTCAGCAAGTAGCTATAATAATCACGAACCTGAGCGGCTAAGAAAATTATTAATGCATAGACATCAGCTTGATAAAATATACGGAATTATTCGTGAAAAAGGATTAAGTTGTGTTCCCTTAAAAATGTATTTTAAAAATGGGCGAATAAAAATTGAGATCGCACTTGTTAAAGGTAAAAAGACCCATGACAAACGCCAATCCATTAAAGAGCGAGATGTGAATAAAAGTTTGAGACAACAATTTCGTCGTTAATAAAATCATAATTTTGATTGCTTTGTGAGGAGTAAATGTTCTGTCAAAAAAAATCAACTATTGAGTGGTAATATATGAGTTTTATTTTAAATTTCTTTAATAAATTATCTATACTTTTAATTTTAATTTATTGCCAAAATTCAATTTCAAACGAAGCCAACAATTATAAAATATCAAATAATATTTTAAATGATTACAACAAAGAGCAGGTTCTTTTTGGTTTCGGACTGAGTAGTCCCGAGCAACAGTTTAAAATAAAATCGTCTAAATTTTCAAAAAATGATATTGATACTCAGAATATTCTTGAGTTCAAGTCTTCGAATTTACCTGAAGTAAATTTAAATTGGCTTTATAACAATTATAGTTTTTTGTTTCATACATCAATAAAAAACCTATCCTATAATAATCAAAGAAAAGTAACTGATGGAAGTAGGGTTGGCTTTGATTTTGATCAAAAGTACGAGATATATCATTTTCATATGAAGTTTGATCGTTACTCAGGATTTTTTAGTCAACAAAACCCTTATTCTTTATTTTTTGTTGATCACCCCAAAATACAATCTAGTTTTTTTTCATTTGATGGAAATTTTGAAATTCCTTTTGTAGGAAATGAAAAATCTGATGCTATATTTAAAAATGAAGATAGTGAAATATCATTTGGGATGGGGCAAGGTGCAAGCCTGTATTATTTTGACTTAATAGGAAGTAAACCATTGCTTGATATTCAAGTCGCTACAGATATTGGTTTAGCATCGCACTCAAAACTGATTTCTATACAGCAGTGGGGACTAAGTTTGAATTATTTTAATTTTAAATTTCTTTTACCAGAGAATAATTTCTTTCAGTTTTATTTTGATGGGGGAGTAGGAGCTTCAGCATATTTAGACAAATTAAGCTATACTAATTCAAAAAAATATATATGGGGAACAAGTTTAGAAAATATAAATTTCGAAACAGGATTTTTATTTAATACAAAAAGTACTACGACAAAATTATTTTATCAAACGTATGCAAAGAATAGTAGTGCAAATGAACTACATTTATCTCAAATAAATTCTGGGTTCGGTTTTTTGATGATTTCAAGATTCTAATCCCTACAATATTTTTCAGAACTTATTAGTAACTGGAAATACATTAATTATCAGTTCAGGTTGTAAAATCGTCTACTTTCTAGCTAGGGAAGTTTTCTATGACTTTATACTGTTAAAAGTTTATACATATATGAGATTATTTTCAAAAAAAATTAAGAATAATGAAATTTGATACCACTATAGTTGTAGAAAATTATAAATTTAAATATATTGCATAAATTAGTTTAGTAAAAGTAATTTCAACATTATTAAATAAGGAAATTTCATGAAGTTTAAAAAACTTAAATTACCATTATTTTTTTTGGTTTCAGTTATTTCAATATTTGCATTGAAAAACCAAGTTATTGCTGCCAGCTTGACTTGGCCATTACCACCTGCAGATCCATCTTCTTTAGAAGCATTTAATTTGATCAAGAAAACTTATCAAATTGATGACTTACTAAATAATTACAAAATTTCTAAAATTGAATCTGAAATTAATGAAAATTTTGTTATTCAAACTGTTCATATACAAACTAGTTTTACTCCTGAAGTTGTACTTGTATTAAAAATTCCTAATGCTCCACAAATACAAAAGCAGTCTGCCGTGGTATTATTTTCGGGATTTCAAACGGGAGCAGATGCAATTAAGTTAGTTGAAGAAAATAATTCCTCCATTTTTGTAGGATTTCAATACCCCTTTCCTATTGATTTTAAAAATGCATCACTTAATTTTAATTGGGATAAACTAAAAGTTATACCTGCAATGATGGCTGTGGCGTTATCTTGGTTGCATCAACAACCATTTATTGATTCTCAAAAAATAAATGTTGTAACAGTTAGTTTTGGATCTTTATTTTACCCTCTGGCACAAAGATTTTTAAATGAATATAATTATTATCCAAAAACTACCGTTATTGGTTATGGGGGAGTTGATATAACTGGAATTATATTAAATCACCTTAAAATAAAACAAGGTTCATTCGACGAGCAAGTGGCAAAACCACTTATCCATTCTCAACTATGGTTTTTAGAGCCTAGTTATCATATACATCATCTTAGAGGACCAACTCTGGTTGTTCATGCAGAGGAAGAAAAAATATTTCCTATAAAATCTAGAAATGAATTAAATGAAAATCTACAAGAACCAAAAAAAATTATAATTTTACCTGGGCCACATATTCAACCAGATCGCCCCGATCTTATCAAAAAATTTATGTCCGAAGTATTAAGTTTCATATCAAGTAATTATGGAATTTAAACATATTTATGCAGCTATTTTTTTCTTGCTTGCCATAAATCGTATTCAGCTTGCATTCGAACCCACATTGCAGCAGAGGTGCCAAGAATTGATTCTAAAATAATAGAAAACTCTGGAGAAATAGAACGCTTGCCATTTACAATCTCATTAATTTTTCTAGGACTGCATTTACATCTTTCAGCCAATGCAGATTGATTTAACCCCATCTCAGTCATATAAATTTCTTTAAGAACTATTCCTGGATGCATAGGTTTAATATTTTTTATCATAATTTATCCCTTGTGGTAATTTTCTATTGATACATCATGAAATTCACCGTTCTTAAATTTAAATGTAATACACCATGGAAGCTTAATAGTTATACTCCAGAATTCCTTTCGGTTTCCTTTAAGCTTGTGGAGTCGAATATCAGGAGGTTGTCCTTTAATTTTCAAATCATCAATTGTTGATGTATTGTACATTATTGTTAACAATGCTTTAGATCTTATCCACAGATCAGAAGGTAAAGATTTTGACTCATCCTTTTCCCAAATATCCTTAGCACTTTTATTGGCGAAGCTTAGAATCACGCAACTTCC
The DNA here is from genome assembly GCA_005793345.1 of Bdellovibrionales bacterium. Taxonomy (GTDB): domain Bacteria; phylum Bdellovibrionota; class Bdellovibrionia; order Bdellovibrionales; family Bdellovibrionaceae; genus SXSU01. Next base: position 66,408 of record SXSU01000066.1, on the reverse strand, counting down.
GTTCTGTTTACTGATTTACACTATACCACATAGTGTAATAAATAGTCAATATCAAAAATTATATTATGAAAATAATATTTTTTTAAATTAACTGCTTATGATTTAGTTTATTCGCTGGTGCGATTATATGAGACATGATAAAGATCCGTTATTTCCTAGTTTGTTGGAGGTGATTTTCAATCATTCCGTATTATTAAAATCCAAACTAAAATTTGCATTTTAATAATAATTAAATTAAAAATTTGGATCAAAATACTTGAAACAATTTAATTTGCTATTCGGTATATACCAGTATATACTGCTTTTATATGTTTTTTACTAGACTAGTTTCCGAATTGGATAATAATTCTATAAAATACGCAATAACTGGAGGATATGCAGTTGCCCTTCATGGAGTTGTGCGTGCAACAATAGATATTGATTTAATCTTAATGTTAACAAAAGAATCATTTGAAAAATTCGCTCTCATAATGAAAAAAATGGGTTTAGTTTCACGAGTTCCAGTTAACCCAAGTGAGTTAATTGAATTTCGGGAAGATTATATTCTTAAAAGAAATTTAATAGCTTGGTCATTTGTAAATTTTAAAGATCCATCACAAGTTGTCGATGTCTTGTTAACTGAGGATTTAAAAAAAATAAAGACAACAAGAGTTACAATTGGAAACTTAAAAGTTAATATAGTTACAGTAAGTGAGCTTATACGGATGAAACAGATTTCCGCTCGTCCTCAAGATCTTATTGATATTGAAAACTTAAAAAAATTATAATTTAATAGATACTAGTTTTTTGAGGAAGAAAAAAATGCAAAAAAGAAAAATAAGCATAAATAAACCTAAGGCCAAAAAACAAAAATTAATCAAAACAAATAAAGAAAATATTATAATTAATAATTTTAAATCTAAACTTACTCCTGAAGAAGTAATTAACTTCATTGATGGAGTTCAAAAAATGTCCGCTCTTAAAAGCACTTCTAAATCAAAATTAATTAGTTTAAAAATTCCTGAAGGATTATTAAGGTTGTTTAGAATAAAATGTGAATCGCACAAAATCCCTTATCAAACACAAATTAAAGTATTGATGGAGTTATGGTTAAAACAAAAATAACTCTATAATTTGATATCACCTTGAGACATGATGTTGCTTTTTTATTATTGTTGCAATTTCATCTCGGCAAACACATATAAACTCAGGTTAATCTGTGATCGTGGAATAAATACAACAACTAATTTGAGTCACAATATATAAAAATATTTTTTTAAAATTTAAAAATTATTCTAAAGTTTTTTGATGAAGTTCCGAACAGTACCTTGGTCGAGTTAATTTGTTCAAGCAAATAACAAAGATTCGAAAACAAAAAACAAGGAAGTCTAAAAAGACTTTTAAGGAGGAAAGAAATGAAGGCCAATAAAGTATTGCTTACGTTTACTGTTTTATTAGCTTCAGTAGTGAGTTGTAGTAAAAAAGGGAGTTCTGGAAGCTCAGCAGAAACATCTGCTCTTACAATAGCAGGTAGTTTAAGTTTGTCAGGAGATTCAAGTTCATCAGGGCAAACTAGTGCAAAATTAACAAGTGCTAAGATATCAAGTAATAATAAACTCTATTCGAGTATATCTTCTTTTTCCGTGAGTGGGTATAAAGTTGCTTGTGCCACTTTTGAAGATGTTCCAAAGGCCTGTGGTGGTGATGTGAATGAAACTACGGGTGCATTTTCAATGTCATGTTCTGGTTTTTCAAGTGTGCCATTTGGTTGTTTTGTATTTAACACGACAACTTTTGCAAATTATCCAATAACTTTTAATATCAATAGTGGTGATGAACAAACTTCTGTTACAATTGCAGGTAATTTATCAGCAAGTATTGTGTTGGATTTAGATGCTGGTGTTGCTTCTGCTGCGGCAACTGTAACTCAATCGCAAGTTAATCAAATTGCAATTGATTCAACAAAATTATCAAATATCGATGGAATATATTCAATGACTTCTGCACCTTATTCTGAGGTGTCTTCGAAGTACAGTATTGATCAATTAGGATTCTTCAAAATGGTACCATGTTTATTTGGAGGCCAAAGTGGACCCAATGGACCTGATTTTACAGCATGTGCAGGTGGAACTTCTGAGGCTGGTTATAATATGATTGGTGAGAAAATGTCCGGGGGGTCAAATATCCAATTGGTATTTAATACGGATAGTAACAACACACCCTATTTAAGTGCTTGGGATAGTTCAGTAGGAAGGTTAGCTTGTGGTGAAATTGAAAGTGGATTTTCTTGGAAGCTTGATGATGGAGCTAATGGCAAACCAGCAATCAATTTTGATTTATCAGGAGCAGATCAAGCAACATTAAAAACAGCAATTCAATCTTCAGTTGATTCTATGATTACAAATTACTTTCCATTTTTACAAGAGGGTAGTGGGTCATCATCAAATTTTGTAGCAAGTTGTAAATTTGCTGTAAATCTTGATCATAATTTTTGGAACAACACACCTGAGCAAGTAGCCGCTTGTCAAAACAACACAGGATTAGTTAGCCCAGAAAAGTGTTTTGATGGTTTCGGTGATGCATTTGGAGCGCTCCATAGATATAAATTTAAAAAATTATGGGCTCAGTATAATGGTACAGATCCAATTCTTGGAGCAGTTAATTTCTCTTCAAGTATAGTCAGTTCCGGAGCTGCAGTTAAATATGGTTTTTTTGGTTGGGATTCAAATGCAAATCAAATGGCCATTTCAGAAATTGCAGGAGTAACTTCAGCTAATATAGATGATTACAGAGTAGATGTTGGAGGTTGTGTACAACAACCAAATTGGTCACAATCTTCAACTGGTCCACAATACGAGACTGTTGTTGCTGTTGGTGAATATATTACTCGATATGGTCCAAATGGTGAAATTTTTAAAGACAAATGTAAAATGTCTGAAAAAAGATTATTGTATGAAGCTACTGATGGAAGTCTAATTATTGGTTCATTAAAATATAAAAATATTTTTATATTTGTTGATACTGGCTCATCTAATTTTCAACCTGCCAATGCAAAAGTTTGTCAGGTGGGAATTGATGGTAACGATTTAGACACAAATGTTGATGATCTCAATGCACCAAGTACTGAAATTATGACTTATCCGATTGATTTTGATAATACTCGCATAGCTCAAGAAGCTCAAAGCAGAATGAACGGTGGTAATCAAGAACAACGAAAAGGGATGAAGCTTGATGCAATTTACAGATTAGTGGCAAGTTCAGATAGTGGTAATCAAACAAGCTTTTTCTACCGTGATCCTGCAACTGGAAATGGTGGAGAGCTTGCATGTTCTGAAATAAAAAATCCATCTAATGCTGCTACGACTTGGGCTAAAGTTGATTTAGCGATGAAATCTGTTTTTGATCCGGATTCACTTGGCTCACTTTTATCTTGTGCAATGATCGGAATTTCATCTCATGTCTATAAAGATGTAGGAGGAGTTGGTCAGGGACCTGATTTAACTTCAGAGTATAGCGATGCTAATAACAATAATGTTCCAGATATTATTGACAACTTGAGATTGAACTCATGTTTACCAAAATTTCAATTTACACAAGTATGTTCAGAAGATGGCTTTTGTGAAGGAAAAGTAATTTGCTCAAGTGCGACCGCAGCTAATGGTGGTTGTGATAAAGCAGAACCTGTGGCTCGTTTTGGACGAATGAAAGTCGAAGCTCTTGGTGGTGATAAGTTTCAATTCTTTAATAAAGAAGAAAGATATGAAAACTTTTTTGATCCAGGATCTAATAAATCAAAACAATGTACTCGCTCTGAAATGATGACAATAAAAACTGAATCAGCTCTAACAAATGCAGTTGCTTCGGGGCAAAAAGTTAGAATGGCATTAGGAAGAGTGGAGTCAAAAGTATGTGAAGGTTCAAGTTCAGAGGTGATGACAATACCACCTGTATTTATGGATTTTACAAAACAATAATTTAAAAGGGGTGAATGTATTTCACCCCTTTTCCTTTTAGTCTTAACAAAAAACTTATAAAAAAGGCGATGAATTTTAATTCATCGCCTTTTTAAATTATTTTTGTTTGGATACTAAAACTTAGATTCACTGGCTCCATTTTTTTCATTAATAACTCGATAAGGATTATCTGCATGCTCAATTAAATACATTGCTGGTTCTGTATTTTTGCGAACAACTTCTGGAATTACTTTTGCTCCTGGATAAAAACCCCATCCACCCATTCCATCTTTTGGATCTAATTCAAAAGTAAATGAAATAATTTTTTCGCTGCCGTAAGCCCAATCCATTGTGTCACCACTTGCGATATATAAACTTGAAGCTTGTTGAGGAGTGTAGCCATTCCAAGTCGCCATTTTTTGAGCCATGATTTCGTGAACTTGTTTTCCACGAGAATCAGAAATAGGATCATATGAATGTCCCCATGGATATAAAATTAATTCTGAATAAGTATGATAAGAAAGTAGAATATTAATATTTTGTTGCTTCAATAAAAAATCACGGATAGCTCTAGTCTCCGGCTCACTAAAGGGTTGAGGTCCCATATAAGTGTCACTGTTTGTTTTTTTACTAGAGCCACCTGTTCCCCATTTAAATCCATAGTTTCGATTTAAATCTACACCGTAAGTCCCATCTCCATTTGCAGCTCTATTTTTTCTCCACATTTTATAATTCGCATTGGCAATATCAAATTCAGCACCATCAGGATTCACGCAAGGAATAAAATGAATTTCACGTCCTTGCAACATTGCAACTACCCTTGGATTATTACTTCGAAATTCATGTATCAAATTTTGTGCAATTCTAAGAGGTACATCAATTGATAAATGTTCTCTTGCATGATGGCCGCCCATAAAAACCACGGCTGGTTTTTCATGACTTTTACCGAGATCAGTAGAAATTCTAATATGCCATATATCACGTCCTTCAAGACTTTTTCCAATTGAATCCATTGCCATAATATCTGCATTTTTTACTGTGAGTTCTTGAAGAACATTTGTTAACTCAGTGTAATTATGAAATTCACCATCTTTTGAAGGAAAATCTTGTGCGTTGATCATTGGCGAACTCGCAACTAACCAACCCAATGCCTTTACTTTTTGAAGTTCATAATCATTACCATACGCAATAACATAATCTTCGGCTTGCCCTTCAATTGCTACACCAATATTTGCAATCACACTTCTTTCAAATTTATCTGTTGCACGGATTTTCATCCAATGTTGAGATTGTTCATTTGAAAAATTACTATGAGATTGGCTCAAAGTTAAGACTGAAGCAAAAAGAACGATAGTGCTTAATCCTTTAAAACTTTTCTTTTTTGTTTTAATTTTCTTTAAAATAAATTGAGATAACATCAATGATCCCCCCTCTGGATAGAATAAACACAAGAATTTTTTCAGGTGTCTATTCTTATTGATATAATATTCGAATGATTGTATTTTGTTTCCCCTTTTGACAGTTACTCATTGAAAATAAAAATAATCAATAAGTTTTAAAATATTTTAGCTTGTTGAATTTCGTATTTACAGAAATGGTTGACAGTTGATTGCAAATAATTTGATGTATCAACTTGAGACGCTAATCAATCTAAATTTATAACTTTTTTAAAAAGTTCTGTTTGAATTTTAAAGTTTGGATATAATTAAATAATGAAGAAACTGCAGAGAAATTTTATTTTATTAGTATTATTTGTTTTATTTATAGCAGGTATAAATGCAGACTATACGCCGCAATTTATAATTGATATAACCTCACAAAATAATGAATCAGAGGATGTTGAGAGTCGAAGAATTATCTCACAAGAAATTAACCCATTTTTAGAAAAAAATTATTTTCCTTCTCAACATGTTTTGAACTGGGATAATAAAATGGAAAAAGTTCGTATGCTTTATACTTTTGATAATCAACTTCAGTCAGAAGTTGAAAAATTATTTAAAAGTTATGCTCCAGATTACTCTTCTGCAGTTGTGCTAGATGCAGCAACAGGCCAAATTTTAGCAATGACAAGTTTCGAAGGATCAAAGCCCTCTGAAATTAATCGAGCTATAAAGGCAACCTTTCCAGCGGCATCAATTTTTAAAATAGTTACAGCAGCAGCTGCAATTGATAAATATAGTTTGTCACCCGAAATGGAGTTGGGTTTAACAGGTGCAAATTATACACTTTATAAAAAAAATCTTTTTAATGAAAATAATAAAAATGCAAGGTGGATGTCTTTTCGAGAGGCTTTTGCAAAATCAATAAATATTTTTTTTGGAAAAATGGCGCTTAAGTTTATGCAGCCAAAAGACCTAGTTGAATATGCTGAAAAGTTTTATTTTAATCGAAAAATTAAAACAGATTTCAATATTGAACAAAGTAAAGTTCAATTAACTACTGCAGATGAGTATTATATCGCTGAAATTGCATCGGGTTTTAATACAGAAACAATGTTAAGTCCTGTTCACGCAGCAATGTTAGCGGCCGCTATAGCTAACGATGGACTTATGCCAATACCTTATTTGGTAGAGGGTGTTTTTAAAGAGGATGGTTCTTCATTGTATAAAAGTAAAATTGTTCCAGGATTAAAAGTTATATCCTCAGAAACGGCTCACAAATTAAGAAGCATGATGAATGATACTGTTGAATCTGGGACATCGAGAAAATCTTTCAAAGAGTTGACTAAAAAGAAAACTTTTGCAGTCTTAGAAATGGGTGGTAAAACAGGATCAATAACAGGACAAAACCCAAAAGGAAAAACAGAGTGGTTTGTAGGATATGGAAAGCTTGGAACAAGAATGATTGCAGTTGCTACTGTTGTGGTTAATAAAGAGTTTTGGACTGTTAAGCCATCTTTTGTGGCACAAAAACTTATAAAAACTTATTTTGAAAAGCAAGCAACAATTATTACATCAGCTTTTAAAGATGAGAAAAAGAAAAATAATAATTCAAAGTCTACAAATCTGTCATCGCAAATTTTAGAAAACTAACGATATTATATCTTAATTTTATATAGACATTTTTATTAGTTTCGGTTAATTCTTCACTTCTTTAAAGAGGTGTTTAATGATTATTAATCTCAATGAGATTCCTGACGAGGGGCTATCGTATTCATTTAGTCGAGAAACAGGTGAGCTAAATGAGTCCTTACAAGAATTGCTAGAAGATTCAAACTATAAAGTTGATTTCTATTTACGGCCACTTGGTCAAGGTTTTGAGTTAAAAGGTAAGGGGACAGCTGAACTTCCAGAGATGTGTTCTCGTTGCGGGATTGATATTCGACTTGGATTGAATGCTGAATTCAACGAAATTTTAATGCCTAAATTGAAACTTGAAAGAAATTCAAAGTATTCTAAACCTAATCATATTTCAGATAACGATCACCTTGAAAATAAAAATGTTAACGTAACCGAGTTTATTAAAGATGAATTTGATGTTGGTGATTTTGTTAGAGAAGCTTTTACATTATTGGTTCCTATCTGCCCAGTTGCTGAGGTTGATGATAAAGGAAATTGTAATGTTTGTGGAGTAGATATTAATAATACAAAGTTTGGTTATGAAGAAGATATGGGTGAAAATATAAAAAAGAGCCCATTTGATATTCTTAAAAATTTTAAACCTCAATAACTGGAAACACTAATAATTGCTCATGATTATGTCTGATAGCTTCGCAATTATATGCGAGACAAAATCATGCGCCGTTATTTTCCTGTTTGTTGGGGGCGATTTTCAATCACCCCGTATTATGAAAATCCAAACTAAAATTTGTATTTTCATAATAACTGACTTTTTAAGTTAGATATGGTACTGCTTGTGTTTATTAGATGCAAAAAAATCAAAATTTTGCTAAAAAAATTAAATTTTGCTTGATTTTATTTATTAGTTATATAAGTTATGCGTTTTATTATAACTTTTTTTAATTTAAATATTTTATTTAGATAAATTTAGTTAAGACTTAATTTTAATTATTTCAATTTAGAGGTGAAATATGCCAACACCCAAGAAGAAAACTTCTCGTTCAAGAAGAGATATGCGTAGATCTCATGATGCTATAGATGCAGTTGCTGTTGCAGTTGATAAAAAAACTGGTGAGTTTCATAGACCACACAGAGCTTTTAAAGCCGCTGATGGCGCATACTATTATAACGGAAAGCAAATTTCTGCTGCCAAATCAAAAGAATAATTTCTTAATGAAGCAGAAATTATATTCTGTTTTATAAAAAAATATAATGATTTTCTAAAAAACTCATGCTGGATTTAAGTATGAGTTTTTTTTTGCTCAAATTAAGGAGTTTCTGAGTGTCTAAAAATTATAAATCTAAAATTGCTGGTGTTGGTTCCTATCTTCCAGAGAAAATTTTATCCAATGCTGACCTCGAAAAAATAGTTGAAACATCTGATGAATGGATAACGGAACGAACAGGAATTAAAAGACGTCACATAGCTGCTGAAGGAGAATATACAAGTGATCTTTGCTATAAAGCCACCTTGAAGGCTTTGTCTGATGCTAAAATGAAACCAGAAGATATAAGTATGATTATTGTTGCAACCTCGTCTGGAGATCAGGTTATGCCTTCAACAGCTTGTGTGCTTCAAAATAAATTAGGGTTATCTGGCATTCCTGGTTTTGATATTGCTGCAGCTTGCTCTGGTTTTATTTATGCCATGTCTGTTGCAGATCAGTTTATTAAGACAGGAATGTTTAAAAATATTTTAGTTATTGGTGCAGAAATTTTAAATCGTTATGTAAACTATAAAGACAGAGAAACTTGTATACTTTTTGGAGATGCTGCTGGTGCATTTATTTTATCACGTACTGATTTAAGCGATGAGCATGGAATATTTAGCACTCATTTACATGCAGATGGTGAATATGGTGATCTTTTTGTATTGCCTGCAGGAGGCTCAAAAATTCCATTTTCTAAAGATGTTTTAGATAAAAATTTACATTATGTGCAAATGAAGGGTCGGGAAATCTTTAGGCATGCGGTTCGTACTTTAACAGTTTGCTGTAAGGAAGCATTAGAACACAATGGTTTTACAAGTCAGCAAGTTGATTGGGTTGTGCCTCATCAGGCAAATATAAGAATTTTAAATAGTGTGGCTGAGTATTTTGAAATCCCTCAAGATAAAGTAATTGTATCATTGCATGAAACTGGAAACACATCAGCTGCATCTATACCAGTTGCATTTGATATGGCTGTTCAAGAAGGAAAAATTAAAAAAGGCCAGTTATTATTACTTGCAGCTTTTGGAGCAGGGCTAACAAGTGGAAGCGCATTAATTCGTTATTAACTATTTGAGAGGTGCTTATGTTGTCCTTTATTTATCCGGGGCAGGGTAGTCAGTTTCCAGGTATGGGTCACTTTTTATACGAAAATTTTAAAGTGGCTAAAGAAACTTTTGAAGAAGCTAGTGATGAGTTAAATCTTAATCTTAAAAAACTATGTTTTGAAGGACCAGAGTCTGAACTAGGATTAACACAAAATACTCAGCCTGCATTACTTACGACCTCTGTTGCAACAGGCAGAGTTTTAAATCAACTATTCAATACAAATCTAATAACATCATCTGCGGGTCACTCAATTGGTGAGTATGCAGCTTGTGTAATTGCAGGAGTAATTCCATTTTCAAAAGCTGTGATGGCGGTAAGAGTGCGTGGTGAATCAATGCAAAAAGCTGTTCCAGTTGGAGAAGGGGGAATGGCTGCAATTTTAGGATTAGAACCACAACAAGTTCAATTTTTGTGCGATTGGGCGGTCAAAAATTCTAAATTGGGTATTGTTGAACCGGCAAATTACAATGCTCCGGGGCAAATTGTTATTAGTGGTCATTTGAAAGTTATAAATTGGTTAAAGGAAAATTCACAGAATGCCGATTTGCTTGAACTTATGCCCAAGAGTTCATTCGGTGAAAGTATTAAAAAAATAAAAATGATTCCATTAAATGTATCTGCCCCCTTTCATTGCTCATTAATGAAACCAGCAGAAGATGTTATGCAAGCAGTTTTAAAATCAATTCATTTTGAGAGTTCAATATATCCTATCGTTCAAAACATAAATGCACAGCCAATAACTGAAGCTGCACAATTACGGCAAAATCTAGTTGCTCAAGTTTCAGGAGCTGTATTGTGGACAGATTGTATTCAAAAGATTATCTCGATGAATATCACACAATTTGTTGAAGTAGGAGCGGGTAAGGTCTTATCAGGATTAATTAAAAAAATTAACCCTGATGTCAGTGTTCATAATGTAAACTCATTGGAAGAAATTAAAAATCTTGAAAAATTTCTTGGAGAATTAAAATGAAATTTCATGGAAAGAATATTTTTGTTACAGGCGGTAGTCGTGGAATTGGAAAAGAAATTGTAAAATATTTAGCTGAAAAAGGTGCTCGAGTTGCTTTTACATACAGTCAAAATGAAGAAAGTTCTTTAGAGCTTATTAAGTCTTTAGATAGCCCTGGACATCAATGTTTCAAGATGGATCTTCAAAGTGAAGAGAGTGTTAATGGGTGTATAACTCAAGTTCTAAATTTATTTGAAAATCAGGTTCATGGATTAGTTAATAATGCTGGAATCACTTCAGACCAATTATTGTTAAGAATGAAAACAGAAGAGTTTGACAATGTTATTAACACAAACTTACGTGGCGTATTTTTGGTAACTAAAGCAATTTCAAAAGTTATGCTGAAAATGAGAAGTGGTTCAATGGTTCATATTACAAGTGTTATTGGTCAAACAGGAAATCAAGGTCAAGCAAATTATGCAGCCTCAAAAGCTGGTATCGAAGCATTTTCAAAATCAGTTGCTTTAGAATTGGCTAGTAGAAATATAAGATCAAATTGTGTGGCTCCGGGATTTATAGAAACTGAAATGACTACCTCATTAACTGATATACAAAAACAAGAAATCTTTAAAAAAATACCACTCCAAAGAATTGCACAAGCAGTTGAAGTTGCAAGATGTGTGGGTTTTTTATTAAGTGATGATAGCAGTTATGTTACTGGACACACTCTAAGTGTTAATGGCGGCTTGCACATGGTTTAGTTTAGTCGTCAGTTGACACAGGGTAATATTATTTTCAATTTAGTAGATTTTATTCTAAAACTTGATTTCAATACAGAGTATGGCTAAGTTCTTTTTATACTCAAAGTGGAATAAAATAAATTTGTGATTACTTTTTGTATTATTTAGAAATTATTAATTTAATTAAAGGAAACATTTTATGATGGAAACTGAAGTTGGAGGAAAAACAATGAGCGTACCTGCTAAAATTAAAGATATTATCGTTGAGCAATTAGGAGTAGATCCTGAGAAAGTAAAGGCAGAAGCTTCATTTATTGATGATCTTGGTGCGGATAGCTTAGATATCGTTGAACTAGTTATGGCTATGGAAGAAGAGTTTGATATTGAAATACCAGATGAAGATGCTGAAAAATTAAAAACTGTTAATGATGTTGTAACTTACTTAGCGTCAAAAGGAAAGTAAACCCTGTGTTTTATACACAAAGTAAACCCAGACGAAGAGTTGTCGTAACAGGAATTGGAGCGGTAACTCCTCTGGGGGTTACCCTTGAAGAAACATGGAATAATGCAATTGCTGGCAAGTCCGGGATATCTAAAATTGCAAGGTTTAATGCCGATAAATTAACTACACAAATTTGTGGTGAAGTAAAAGGGTTTAATCCAGACCTATATATCGGTAAAAAAGAACAAAAAAAAATGGATCTCTTTAGCCAATTTGCGGTTGCAAGTGCCGCGATGGCAATCAAAAATTCTAAATTAGAAATTACAGATGATCTGTCCCCTCATGTTGGAACTATTATTGGTGTTGGAATGGGTGGTTTACCTTATATTGAAGAGCAAACTATTATAGCTCATGAAAAAGGACCAGATAGAATAAGTCCTTTTTTTGTTCCTATTTCAATTACTAATTTAGCTCCAGGACATATTTCAATGATGTTTAATGTTCGAGGACCTAATTTTACTATCACATCAGCCTGTGCTTCAGGTGCCCATGCGATTGGAGAAGCTGCAGAACATATTCGGCGCGGTACTTGTAAAGTTGTTATCACTGGGGGTTCAGAGAGTACAGTTTGCCAAATGGGTGTTGGTGGATTTGCTTCAATGAGAGCTTTGTCGACGAGAAACGAAGATCCTGAAAAAGCTTCAAGGCCTTTTGATAAAGACCGTGATGGTTTTGTTTTAGCTGAAGGTGCTGCTGTTTTAATTTTAGAAGATTATGAATTTGCTCTAAATCGAGGAGCAAATATTTTATGTGAGATTGTTGGCTATGGTGCTTCTTCAGATGCATACCATATTTCTAGTCCTTCACCCCAAGGGAGGGGTGCTGCTCAGGCTATGTTGTCAGCATTGGCTGATGCCGATTTAGGACATGAATCTATTAATTATATCAATGCTCATGGTACTTCAACTCCAATGGGAGATGAGATTGAAACTCTAGCTATTAAAAAAGTATTTGGCGATCATGCCAAAAAGCTTTGGGTCAGTAGTACTAAAAGTATGATGGGACATACGCTTGGTGCTGCTGGTGCTATTGAGTCGGCAATTTGTGTAATGTGCTTGAAAGATCAAATAGTTCCTCCTACAATTAATTTAGATCAACCGTCAGAAAATTGTGATCTAGATTATGTTCCACATACCGCTCGAAAAGGTAACATAAATGTTGTTATGAATAATAGCTTTGGTTTTGGTGGAACAAACTCTAGTTTAATTTTTTCAAAATTAAAAAACTCTTGAGGGATTATGGGCAAAGAATGCTTTAAATTAAGAAGTGAAGGTACAAAGTACTATATTGACGTGTTTGGTGATCTTGATGAAGAAGCCATTTTTAAAGATATCGAACTTCCAAATGCTACTGAGGTATTTATTAATTTTGAAGGTGTTAAAAGAATTCAATCCTGTGGTATAAGAGAGTGGATTTATTTTATTCAACCACATAGTAAAGTGGTTTTTCATTATCTGAAATGTCCTAAAGTTATAGTAGACCAAATGAATTTACTTGAGGGATTTTTACCAAAGGGTACAATCGTTGAGTCTTTTTATGTTCCTTATTATTCTGAAGAATTTGGTACAGAAAAATTAGTTCTGTTTAAATTTGGAATTGAATTCGATGAAAATGGCCTCCGTCCTCCATCTAATGTAGTTGATGAAAAAGGAAATCTGCTTGAAATGGATGTAATGGAAGAAAAATATTTTAAATTCCTAACATATAACAAATAACAACTTATGATTATGTCTGATATAATCAGCGCAAGCTGATCAGACTTAATCATGAGCAGTTAATTTATATTTTGAACTTGGGCAATATATGGAAGATTTCTGTAGTATCCTTGGTAGTCTAACCCATATCCCACAACAAAATCATTTTCAATTTTGAAACCAATATGATCTATTTTACAAGGGATTACTGAGGCATCTGGCTTATGAAGTAAAGTAACAGTCACTATTTTTTTGGGTTTTCTTGATTCAAGATTTTTGAGAAGATAATTCATTGTCAAACCAGTATCTACTATATCTTCAATTAAAATTATATTTTTACCTTCAATTGGTGTTGATAAGTCCAATGTCATTTTTACTTCTCCACTTGATTTTGAGGCCCCATGGTAAGAAGAAACTCCTAGAAATTCACACGATAAATCTAAATCAATGTGTCGAGTTAGGTCGGAATAAAACATAAAACTGCCCTTAAGTACACAAATAGCAATAAGAGGATCTTTTGAGTTTTTAAACTGATCGGTTAGAAGTTTCCCAATTTCGGAAACCCTTTTTTGAATATCGTCCTCAGTTATAAATTTGGATAATTTAGTATTGTGCATAATTTGCTCCAATTAAATTTTTCATATAATCGCAATAAGTATTAGTTCTTTCTGATTATTGGCATCTTTATGCAATTATTAAGGAAAAATTATTGAAACTCAACTGAAATAATAAAATCATTTATATTATTTGAAAATTGATCTGAAAAGAAAATTTGCGAAATTGAATTATTCATCCATAGAAAGTCTTTATTTTCAGTTGGTATTTTTTTTCGAGGGAAGGCGCCTTCAATCAATAGAATATCACCCTTTGCTGCAGTAAAATTATAATTTAAAGTAGAGTTCTCTCCACTTCCATTATCAAATGAGTCTGGCAATTCTTTTTGAATATCAAGTGTAAATGCATACTCTTCGCCAGTTTCATTTTTAATTGATTCAGATTGATTAATTGTAAGAGAAATATTTAAACCAGCAACTGATCCATTAATTGGATTTCGAGCTCCTACAAACCAATGATTATTTTTGTTTGACTTGATATCTTTAATTTCACGTGAGCCTTGTTCAAGTACTTTCCAGTTATCAGTTTTGTAAGATTTTTCACTTTTTAAAATTTTGAATAAAGAAAAATCACCTAAATTATGTTCTGTTGCTGATGTAATAGTTTTTAAGTTATTTATAATGCTTTTATTCACTTCAAAATATTTTATATGAAAATTTTTTGGAAGAACTTTAATTACTGATTGTACTGAATTTAGACCTTGAGACGAAAAGTTATTCTGTTGTTCAGTTTGAGCTTCAACAACATCTTCATTTTCAAAAGCATTTGAGTTGTCTATATTGTTTGAAATCTTATTCTCTGAATTAGTATTTGTAATTGTTGGAGTGGCTTCTTTATTGGATAAGTTTTCATTCGATTGTGTTTTGCTTACTGTCATTTGAATATCTTGATGAGTTGAATTAGAAATAGAAATTGGTTCTGCATGAAGTTCAGAATCTTCAATTTGAGTAGCCCTAAGTCCAGTTGTATTTTTTTGTTTTAGAATAAATTCCCGATAGCCACTATAAACCACGCCTAAAAAGAGAATTAATTGAAATAAAGGGGACTTAAAAACTATTTTTAAAAAAGGAGTTTTTTCTGGTTTATAATTATCCATCTCTATTCCGCAGTTAGCGCAATAGTTATCTTTTAGTTGTTCAAAATGACATTTGGGGCATTTAACTAACATGAATATTATTTTAGCACAAACTAGTAGGTACTTGACAAGCTCATTAAAAGAAATTTCTTGTTGGTTTAGGAAACTCATTAAAAAATCACTTGCAAATATCATTGACCTTTGAAGGTGGTTTAGTAATAACTGCTCATGATTAAATCTGATCGCTTCGCGATTATATCAGACATAATCATGAGCAGTTATTTTCCAGTTTGTCTGTGTTAATCTGCTCATAATTAAGTGTGATCGCTTCGCGATTATATCAGACATAATTACTAATTGTTGTTTTCCGATTGTTGAGGTCGATTTCCAATCACTTCAAATTTACAAAATCCAAACTTTAGTTTTGATTTTTTTATTAACCTACAAGTTTTTTGATGATATGGGGCATATGAGTATGAATAAATCTTCTAATTTAAATAATTCGCATATTCCAGTATTGCTTCAAGAAGTTTTAGAGGCAGCAAAAGGTACTCCTCATAAAATTGAAAAAATACTTGATTGTACTTTTGGTCGAGGAGGCCATTCAAAGGCGTTGCTTGAGTTATTTCCTGAAGCATGTCTTGTTGCAGCTGATAAAGATTTAACTGCTATTGAGTATGGTCAAATTAATTTTGAAGAATATTTAAATCAAAAAAAGTTAAAATTAATTAACCAAGATTATTCTAATTTAGAAAGTAATATAATTGGAAAATTTGATTTTATATTATTAGATCTAGGAGTTAGTTCTCCTCAATTGGATGATTCAAGTAGAGGTTTTAGTTTTTATTATGATGGTCCTCTAGATATGCGTATGGATCAGAATCAAGAACTAAACGCTGAGTTTATTATAAACGAATATTCTGAAGCTGAGTTGCTTAAAGTATTTAAAGAATTGGGGGAAGTTCAAAAGCCATTTAGAGTTGTTCGAGCAATTATTAACGATCGTAAAACCAAAAGATTTACTGGTACTAAAGAATTATCTTCTCTTATTGAAAGAGTAGATGGTTGGAGAATAAAAGGACATCATCCTGCCACTCGTTACTTTATGGCATTAAGATTAGAAGTTAATAAAGAGTTAGATGGTGTATCAACTGGAATTACTAATTTAATAACGGCTCTAAATCCTGGTGGAAGAATGGCTGTTATTACGTTTCATTCTTTAGAAGATCGAATTGTAAAATATATATTTAAGGATCATAATTTAAAGAATTATGGGATTAATATTAATAAAAAAGTAATTATTCCTACTGATGAAGAGATAAATTTAAATTCTAGATCAAGAAGTGCAAAACTAAGAATTTTTCAAAAAAATTAATTGCAGATCAACTTTTTACATTTAAAATAAGGTGATTGAAAAATCACACCAATCAACAGGAAAATAACTTTATGCAAACTTCATTGGTATTAATTAATTCTTTAAGTCAGTTAACTGGTTGCAAAATTTATGGTAAAGCTGAATTTGAAAATCCTGGTGGGTCAATAAAAGATCGAGCTGCTAAACAAATTATAGAGGATGCAGAATTTGAAGCGAAATTAAAACCAGGCGGAACAATTGTTGAAGGGACTGCTGGTAATACAGGTATAGGATTGGCGGTTTATGGAAAACCCAAAGGTTATAAAGTTGTCATTTGTATGGCCAACAATCAAGCTCAAGAAAAGGTAGAGATATTAAAAACTCTTGGAGCTGAAGTCTTATTATATAAGCCTTGCCCTTTTTCTGATTTGAATCATTTTTATCATCAGGCAAGAAAATACTCAGAGGAAAATCCAAATGCTTTCTGGGCAAATCAATTTGAAAATCTGTCGAATTTTAAAGCCCATTATACTACAACTGGGCCTGAAATTTGGAATCAAACAAATGGAGATATAGATTTTTTTGTTGCCAGTGTTGGAACTGGCGGAACTATGGGTGGAGTTAGCAATTTTTTAAAAGAAAAAAACTCAAAAATAAAAACTATTGTCGCTGATCCATTTGGTTCAGGTATTTATGAGTATATTAAAAATGGTAATTTTAAAACTGAAGGTAGTTCCATTACTGAAGGTATTGGTATAATGCGTTTAACTGAAAATTTTAAAAAAGCAAATGTAGATTCAGTTATACGAGTAAGTGATCAACAAATGATAGATATGATGTATCACTTATTAAAACATGATAACTTGAAGTTAGGGACTTCTGCAGCATTAAATTTATTTGCAGTTTATGAAATTGCTAAAATGAGTGAAAATAAAGGTAAAACTTTTGTGACAATGTTATGTGATCATGGAAGTAGATATGAATCAAAAGTATATGACCCAAGATGGTTGGCTGAAAAAAATCTGATACCAAAATTAATTCACTAATTACCTACGTTCACAGCCTTTTGGAATTTCACGAGAATATTGTTTTTGTAAATCCAGTTCCTCAATAGAATATTCAAATTGATCTGCGTTGCAATTATATTCATGAATGAGTGATTGAATTCCTTGAGCTTCATTTATTGAAATTTTTAAATCCCAAATAGCTTTTATTTTTAGCCAATTTGAAAGATATTTACAGATGTAAACTGTATCTGGTGGTAGGTATCGTTCAGGAGATCTATCCCCTTTTTTTGAGTTCTCATTACCTAGTACTGAAAGTAAATGAAAATCATTTTTAATAAAATTTGCATATGTGCATTTTTTCTTATTGGACCATTGCCAAGCTCCAGTGACATAAGCTTCTTTAAGGGGAACAACATGATCAATTTGAATTTTATTTGCATCATGGATTTCTTGGTGAGTGTATGGATCAATCCATGTTGAACTTTGAATTCTGCAAGGGTTATTTGAATCATATACTATTTCACCAATGGCATCCCTAATGAGAACTAGACCTCGAATATTTAAGCATGTTTTCCTATTTGGATCTTTAATCCAGCCACCAAATTGTTTTTTTCTATTATAAACATCAAATTGATCTGGATATTGTCTATAAATATGATCCCAATTTAGTAAATTTATATCATCAAATGATGATAATTTACTTTTTGATTTTTGAATCAAAAGTTCAGTTGGGGAAAAGAAAAATTTATTTGAAAGAGTTTTATTATTTTTAAAATAATTTTGCGCTTGTTCTACTGAATTTGCAATAATGTAAAACTCTCTGCCAATATCTTTTATAGGGGTTTCATTGGAGGCATCAAATTCTGTGTCATCATCAGTAATTGTAATTTCATTATGAGATATGGAAAAAGCAATTTGAGAATTAAAAAGTAATAATGCAAAAAAACACATAAGTAGATAAAAGCGTGTTCGTATACTTAAAATCTTCATAATTAATCTTATCCGAATTAGTGTTATAGGTGTCAAATGACTTTTATAATAACTTCTCATGATTAAAAATCACCCCCAACAAACAGGAAAATAACTGCTCGTGATAATATCTGATAAAATCGCGAAGCGATCAGACTTTATCATGAGCAGTTATTATCATAATATTATTCTTATATATTAAGGGGAATTTTCAATCACTATTTAAAATGACTACATTAATAATGTTGCCTTGCTTATTTATTTTTATTGCAGCTTTTAAAATATTTTTTTGATCTGAATCTTCTATTAACGCTACAGTTAAAAAACCATTAAAGGCTAATCCTGTATCTAAAGCTACACTATTAAATTCTTCTGTTGGTTCAGTATGAACTTCATGAGCTCTAATAATTTTTTTTCCATTCCAATATTTATGAACTCCGTAAGTCCAAAGTAAATCTTGTGGAGGATGTTTGTTAATTTCAGAAATTGCAGGATCTTTAATTCCGCCATGTAGTAAAATGGTATTATTAAGTTCAATAAAAATTGGAAGTTTTTTAAGGTACTGATAATGTACAGGAATTCTATCTTTATTTCTTAAATATTCTGTTGAAGAATGTTTTTTTCCTAATAAATTTGAGATATATTCTAAGCTATTTTCTTCAACAAATTTTGTAAATGAATCTTCGTGATTTCCTTTTAACATTACCCAGTGGGGATATTTTTTTTGTAAATTTATTAATAAATCAACAGTTCCAAGTGAGTCAGGACCTCGATCAATATAGTCACCTAGAAAATAAACTGAGCATTTAAACTCACTTAAAACAAGCGCGGCACAATTAAGACTTGCTGAGTAACCATGTATATCTCCCACCGCAAAAAATAATTTTTTATTGACAGAAACTAATTTTTTTAAAATTTTAAGACGTTCTATTATATTATTTTGTGAAATATTTATTTCATTCTCTTTAATGCCCTCTTGGAAATTTAAATCTAAAATATGAACTAACGTTTCAAATATTCTTGGTGGTAAGGCGCTAAGATATTTACTCGAGGTATATTCTAAAATAACTTTATGATCATTATTTTGAATTTTCTTTTTAATTATCTCAAAATAATAATTATTAAAATTTAAAAATATTTGAAGTGCTGTCCCTAAATTCTCAATTTTTGAATCTGTCCAATTGTTTATTAATGTTAGAATTTGAAAGCAACTTATCCAAGGATTAATTCCTTTAATTGTAAGTGATTTTGAATGCTCGTATTTAAAAAAAAATTCTTTTAATTTAAAACTTGGATGACTTGAATTTATCAGGATAAATAATTGATTATAAAAATTTGTAATAACAAAAAATAAAAATTTTTTCTTATCTCTAATTCCTTGATTAATTATAAATTTTTTAAGCTCTATTATTTTATATTTTTCAGAATTGAAAAAATCAAAAGCAACAGAGTCATTTGCTGAGGGTCTTTTTTGATCAATATAAAAACACTGATCAAAATCATTAGAGTAATCAGTTTCCAAGTATTTTAAGAATTCTGTTTTAAAATCTTCATTTTGATTCACAGAAACTCACTTCCTTACTTCAACTTAACTTCAACTTATGCCACTTTTATTTTTACATCTGTTTCATGAGCTCTTGATTTTGAGTATGGGGTTTCAATAATTTCTCTTTCTCCTGTATTCGAAATTTTTCCAAGTACGGAATAAAGTTGAAGAGGTTGTGACTTTCCTTTCACTTCTACTGTACCTGAAAATTCGGTTATAAATTCATTTGCAAAAGTTTTTCCGAGATTTTCACTAATTAATAAATCTACACCAATTGTTTTAGTTGCAGACTCAATTCTTGAAGCCACATTGACTGAATCTCCAATAATTGTATATTCCATTCGTTCTGAAGATCCGATTGTGCCACTAATTACGCTGCCTTCATTAAGTCCCATACCAATTGTAATTTCACTTTTTTTACGAGCCAACCTTGATTTATTAAATGTATCTAGTGCTTTTCGCATTTCTAGACAGGCGTTAATTGCATTTTCAACATCTTGAGGTGAGTTTTCAGGCACGCCCCAAACAGCCATTATAGCATCACCAATAAATTTATCAACAATTCCATTATATTTATTTATGATATTAACCATGATTCCAAAATATTCATTGAGCATCTCAACAACATCTTCTGGTGAATGAGATTCGCAATATGAGGTAAAGTTACGTATATCACTAAAGAAAATAATTGCATTTTGCTTATTGCCACCAAGTTGTAAATTACCTTTTAAAATATTTTTAGCAATTTTTGAACCATGAAATTTAACCATTACATTTTTAATTTTATCTCTTTCTTTCAGACCTTCAAGCATGTTCATAAAAGAATTTGATAATAATTCAATTTCGTCGCCAGTTTTAATATTAATCTGAATATTTAAATTTCCAGTTGATACTAATCGCATAACACTAACTAATTTTTCAATTGGATTTGTAATTTTTAAAGATAAAACAAAAATAAAAAGAATGGCTATTGCAATACTAAGTCCTGCAATTAAGATAACTTGATTTCGGATTAAATATGCAGGTTCCAAAATTGTTTTTTCTTTAACTTGGGCAAAAACTATTGGACCCATAGATGTTTTAACAAATGCACCAATCCACTTAACTTTTTTATCATCTGTAAAAGTTGATTGCGATGATTTAAGTGGTGAAGAAATTGCTTTTATGACCAAAGGATGTTTTTTGAAGGCATGTCCTTTTTCTAAAAGCTTTTCTTCAGGATGTTCTAATAACTGTCCTTTTGTATCTACTAAAAATAAAGTTCGATAACCACTTTGAGTAAAACTCTTTTTTAGTCTCGATAATTTTATATCAGCAAATGCAACTTGAGTTATTTCACCATTTTTAGTTTCAGTAATAGGTATTGCGACTGTCCAAATTGGTGCTTTAATATCGAAACTTCTATTTATAACCAGTAATTCGCCTGAAAAAATATTCTTGATATTTTTTTGTAAATTTACAGAAATAGAGTCTAAATTTTGCACACCATGTTCTAAATAAAAGTCTTTTTTTATTAAAGAATCAGATAGAATTACTTTTTGTGAATTAGGGTTAATGCTGAATACAAAAATTGAAACAAAGTCATTGTCATTATGAAAAGTACTTTGAATAATTTGTTGAGATTGGTCGTTTTTATTAGCAAGTATATTTCCAAGTAATTTAGCTCTAGTTGTATAAGAATAAAGTAACGAACTAACTTCTTCGGCTTTTGCCACAGCTTGTTCAAGGTTTGAGTCTGATTCTCGTTTTGAAGAAATATCAACAACAGTTTTATTAGTAATATAAGTAACAGATGCAGTTACACCTGCTACGAAAAAAATTGTTGCTGAAATTAGTTTTACCGATAGAGGCCACGGTACTTTATGTTTATAATATTTCACAATTATATTATCGGTTTATTCTTGTAAATCTAAATACAAAAACTATAAATATTAATTTTGTGACCACTTTTTGAGTTGGTCTTTTCGGGTGGAAATCATGTACGAACAAGCATTGGCAATCGGACCTATTATTTTGGGTCCAACTTCTTTAAGAAAATCTTGCGGATTAATTTCTTTTTTAAACATGAGCTTTGCTTTATCTAATACTTCAAGCATTCGTTTTGAACCTAAACTTTTGTAGATGAATGCTGCTAGCGGTGTTTTTCTAAAATCTAAAATTGAACCTTGAGACTCGTATTCAAAAAGAGTGAGAATTGTTGGATCGATGTCAGAAGCTAGATCTACTGGAGCTTTACGAATCATTTCATTAAATTCATACTTAGAATCCATGTTGCCTTTTGTATTACTTCCTAAAAACATTAATACAGGAGCGTCCCCACCTGAAACTTCGCTAAGAGCCTCAAGTATGGAAGTTGAAAGTAATCTGCCAGCCAAGTAATATCTTCCCATTTGCACGTTTTTTTGGGCTTGGATAATAAGTCTTGAATGTACATTTTCAGATGGAAAATTCTTATAACTATGAAAAATTAAATGGGGGTCAATTTTATTAAAAAACATTTCCATTTTTTCTAAAGCTTGTCGATATTTTTTTATAGTGTACACTTTATTAGTGATTAAAGTAGGGTTTGATTCTGGTAAAAGTTTCCAAGTATTATCTAAAAATGTAACAGCTTGTGGATCCGCAAAATTTGCAACATCCATATTTGCAAAGTGGACACCTAATTCAACCATTTCTATAATTTCATTTTTATTTAATTTGAATTTTTTAAATATTTGGCCGTTGTTAATTCGTTCTTCTAGTTTATCAAAAGGTGATTTTCCCTCATCATCTTTTTTGCGAAAAGGAATGCTTGATTCAATACAAACCAGAGTAGGTATAATATTTTTGAGTCCAATAATTGGGACTAACATTTTCGCAGCTACAAGTGCACTCATATATTCGTTCATGCCGTTTATTGGAACTAAAAAGTGTCCTTGTTTGTATCCAAAAATTTGATTTACAATATTGAAAAACTCCTCACGTTCCAAAGCTCTTTTTCGTATAAAAAATTGATCATGTTCGTGGGCTACATAATTTTTTAATATAGACTCAACATGTTCCGTGAATCCACCATCTACACTGTGATAGACAACATCATGAAAAATAGCAGCCAATGTTAAATGAGGATTTTCTTCACTTCCGAGAATAGAAAATATATGTTCTGTTGTATGAAATTTTCGATTTTGAGCAGACATTGCCTCATGGACTAAAATTGCCAATTCTTCGATTGAATTTAGCGAATAGAGCGCCCCAAGCTTATCGAAAGCATCTTGCAGCATATATACAAGTCGTTGGATATTCGTTGTACTCATAAATACTTTATCGGATTAATAAAAATAAAAATTACTGGACTTAGGTTTAATAATGGATTTAGTAATACACTTATATGTCGAACCAATCTATTAAAGTCATTGTTTTGCGAAAAATTAAGTACAAAGATTCAGATTTAATAATTCATGGACTCTCTCCAAGTGGAGTTAAGTTATCTTTTTTAGCCAAAGGTGCAGTTAAGAGTAAAAAAAGATTTGGAGGAGGAGTTCTTGACCCATTTCACTTTATAGAAGTAACAATTGCATCTACTAAGTCTACACATCAGTCAAATTCTCATTCAGACGATTTAAAAATTATTACTGAAGCTAAATTTATTCGAACTTTTGATGGCATTAAAACAGATTATGATCGACTTCAACTGGGATATTATTTTTTAGAAGCCATTAATAAAGTAACTCAACAGGGTGAATCCCAAGATTCAGCCCTATACGATTTACTTGGACACAGCTTAATTACACTTGAAAATGCTGTTGATTTAAATTTACTTAAATCCCAATTTGTTTTAAAGTTTTTAATGCAACAGGGAGTATTAGAAACAGAATTGTGGATGAAGGGATTGCTTTCAAATTCATTTGCGCAAGTTCAAAGCTGGAGTTATGAAGAAAAAAAAATTTTAAATTTTGTAAATTTAAATAAACTATTTGAGATAATGAAAAATTATATTTTATCTGCCCAAGCACACTAATTAAAAGAGAGCTGCTAACTTGATATAGGTTAATTGATATTCAACCTAAACAAATTACAAATTAATTGGTCAGAAACAGTTATTAGTTAGTTTTTTTACTTAAATCTTTATTTAAATCTTCATTTTTGTTGTTGAGGGAGTTGTCGGCATTTTGATTAGTGAGATCAATTACGTTAGAAATTTCTGTTGAGGGTGGAATTACTTTTTCAAGATGAATTTTAACTTTTTCACCGATTTCAGCAAGATGTTGAAACTCATCGCTTCTCCGCATTTTAAAACTTTTAAAATTTCCATTCATTAATTCTGCTAAATATTTTTCAAACGCATAAACTGGACCAGCTACTCTATGGGAAATTGATTTTCCAATTAAAAAAAGTATCATTAAAAAAACACCAGATATAGCGGCATAACTTAATATAAAAGGAACTAAAAATTTATCTAATATATATGAATTTTGACCAGTTAGACTAATAATTGTAACTCGTAAATATGTATAAGCAAAAGTTCCACTTACAATTCCTATTCCAAGTCCAACAACCATTAATAAAAAACAATATTTGATTTGAAATTTAAAATTAACCCAAAGAGATTTTCTAGTATTTTGTTCAGGCCAAAAAGTTTCAGCGTATTTAAAGAGACCATAAATTACACTTATATGTCCAATCCATTGTATGGCATCAGCGATATTAAATACGGGGGAATGCCATGTTTTATTTTTAATAATGATAAAATCTACAACATGTCCCCAAGCAATACGATCGGCAACATTTCCTAAAATGCCACCCAATAAAAGTGCCATCCCAACTCTAATACTCATTGCTCTGATTGGAATTAAATATTGTAACATAAAAAAACTAAAAATTAAAAATGCACCACCAGTTGATAAAGTAACAACTCTTAACACTGGGGGGAGGTTGGCAAATAATCCTAAAATAGCACCCGGATTATAGTGTAGAGAAAATTCTAAAAATCCAAAACTTTTATTTGTAATTAAATCTAACGCCCACAGTTTTGTAACTCGGTCTAATACCCAAGTTAATGTAAATGCCATTGAGATGATAAACCAATGTTTTTTTGTCAAGTAGGGTGTCCTCGTTTAAGTTTGAACCGAAATTTCAACGTACATCATTTTGTCTGGTTCAATAATAAAAGGAACACTTAAAGTAGTCCCATTATGAATGTTTGCGACTTGAAAATTTCCTGAAACAACCGTTGGAATAGCCATATCAAAATTAAAACCCAATTGATTCAGCGTAGTTTTTGCTGAGCCATAAATCATGTTTGTGAGTTCTCCAACAGCATCGGTAACCTCAGAGTTTACAACGGTATGTTTTTCACCTAACATGTTTTCTAAAATTTTAAAGGCACCTTGACTTGAAAATGCTATAACTAAATTACCACGAACTTCGCCAGCAACCATACCGATTATTCCAGCTACTTCGCCTTTAATATTTGCTTTAGCCTCTACTGTTGGTTTTCCAGGAGAAACTTTTGTTTGAGCCATGCTTTCTAGTGTTTTAATAACACTTTCGATAAAAGCGTTAATCAGCTTTTTATCAAAAAGCGGGTTGCTTGAGAGATCTACTTTTTCTGCAGCCATAAAAACCCCTTCCTATAATTTTGATAATTAAGCAGCTGATTGTCCGTGATGTCTGTCATATACTTTTTGTAATTTTTCTTTTAGTGTTTGAGCATTAAAAGGTTTTACAACGTAATCTGAAACCCCAGCTTTTGCAGCTTCAATAATTTGTTTTTGCTCACCCTCAGCTGTAACAAGAACAAATGGAATGTTTTTTAAATTTCCATCGGCTTTGCATGCTTTTAATAAATCAATGCCCTGCATATTTGGCATATTCCAATCTGAAATAATACATTTATAGGGTTTACCATCAGTTACAGATTGTTGAATCAAAGGGAGAGCTTTTGCTCCATCCTCAGCTTCATCAATGTTATTATAACCAAGTTCAGAGAGTACTTTTTTAATAATTTTTCGCATAGTTGCAAAATCATCTATAATTATGAATCGAGAATCAGTTGGGAACATAAATTTTCCTCCATTTAGGGTCTTTTTTTACTTTTTTAGTTTATCGGTCCAGTTTTAAAAAACATGAGTCCGAATCTGTTGCGAAAAGTGAAAAAACCTGTAAGACTTTTTGTTAGGGTGGGTGCTAATCTTTATTTTTTGTAAAAATAGTGAGCGCTTTTCTTAAAAAAAATGAAACTTTAACCATACTGGTAAAACCATATACCGAGGGATTGAGTATGTGGCTTTGGTTTTAAAACCAAGGTGCCGGTATAATTAACTTAATAATTAGGGGAGGGAGCAAGGATGCTCAGAGATGTCCTAATACAAAAAGGTCTGTCCAACAGAGAAGCCGAGGTTGCGGAGCTCGTTTCTAAGGGTTTGTCAAACAAGGAAGTGGCAAATCAACTGTTTGTGACGGAAAAAACCGTGAAGTTCCATTTAACAAACATCTATAAAAAGATGAATGTTAAGTCTCGCGCTCAACTTATCGTTTGGTGTTTACCGCACTTGGGCTTTATCGAAAGCGAAGCTCGTGTGGAAGCTGCACCTGTGGAAACTGCTCCTTCTGCTGCTCCACAAGCTGCTGCATTAACACAAACTATTCCTGCCGGAAGCGCTACAGTGAGTGGTTCAATCATGGGAAATCGTGGTGGAAACAGCGACATTGGTGCAATGGGTATTTAATATCACTTAAAGGTTGGGTCATGTCACTTGTTAATGTTCAAGGAAAACCAGTACGAGAATCACAAGTTGTCATGACTCAATTGGTGTTACCCACACATACAAATAATTTTGACTGTGTGTTTGGTGGTATCATGATGTCCTGGATAGATATAGCTGCAGCAATAGCAGCCCAGAGACATAGTAACAAAAATGTTGTTACCGCAAGTATAGATTCACTCAGCTTTATTGCATCAGTTTATAAGGGCTGGGTTGTTAACTTAAAATCGAGTGTAAATTTTGTATCAAAAACTTCTATGGAAGTAGGGGTGAGGGTTGATGCCGAAAATCCAAGAACCAACGAACACTTCCATACCGCATCGGCCTATCTTACATTTGTGGCGTTAGATTCAAATCACCGCCCAACAGCAATACCGAAATTAATTACAGAAAATGATGAAGACAAACGCCGTTTTATAGAAGCTCAAAAAAGACGCGCCATGCGTTTAGAACTCAGAAATAATTTAAAAGTATAATTAAATTTTTGGTTGATTAATTCTCCTTGAACTGTGGTAATTTAATCTGAAAATTAATTATGAGATTTGTATGTACTTTATAATTTCAATAGGAGTTTTATGAAACATTGGTGGAAAAATTTCTTCAAACCAATAACTAGTGAGGTGATGTTTAAACCTCGAGAAGGCAAGCAAACTCACTTAGAAGTTAATGAAGTTCTTAAGCAAATTGGAAATAATAAAAAAAATCTAGAAATTCTTGATATGTGTTGCGGAGAAGGTCGTCATTCTATTTTCTTTGCAAAGATGGGGCACAAGGTTTTTGGACTAGATTTTTCTAATCACTTTTTAAAAATGGCCCGAAGTCGTGCAAAGAAAGCACGTCTTCCCATTAAATTTATAAAAGGTGATATGAAGCTGGCTTCAAATTATTTTCTTAAAAGTCAATTTGATGTTGTTGTATCACTGTACAATAGTTTTGGTTATTTCGATAAACGGAGTGATGATTTTAAGACATTAAAGGAAGTAAACAAAGTTCTTAAGCCTGGCGGTTATTTTGTGATCAACACTCTCAATGCAAATGCAGTTAAAATTCGATTAGAAAAACAATATTCAATGGGTTATGAAATTTCTAAGAATCTGTTTATGATTGATGAAGCATTTTTAGATTTAAAAAAAATGAGAACTAATTCCAATTGGACAATAATTGATGCTCGAAAACAGAAGACCTCTATTTTCAGAGGTTC
Organism: Bdellovibrionales bacterium; assembly: GCA_005793345.1. GTDB lineage: Bacteria > Bdellovibrionota > Bdellovibrionia > Bdellovibrionales > Bdellovibrionaceae > SXSU01. The sequence continues at coordinate 38,701 of SXSU01000066.1, read as the reverse complement.
ATTTCAACAAAATGTTTATACACATAAAGAAATGAAAAAGATGCTTAAGAAAGCGGGATTTAAGGTTGTCAGAACTTGGGGAACTCTTCAAGGCGGTCCATTTGATGAAAATAAATCTTGGCACCAAACGGTACTAGCTCAAAAGGCAATATGATTATAACTGTTAAAAATATTAAAATTAAAAATGGAAAAGAATTAACTTTAAAATCTCCATTACCCGAAGATGCTCAAAATCTTTTAAATCATCTCAAAATTGTTGCAAGTCAATCTTATCAAAATATGAACTTTCCAAAAAACTATTGGGACACTTTTCCAGTTGAAGAGGAAGCAAAAATTTTAACAGATTTTTCAGCAAGCCCATCAAAGTTTATGATTTCAGCATTTGATGGTGATAGAATAATTGGTAATCTGGGCTGCTTTGGAATGGGAGGAGATTTTTTAAAATTCAACGCACGTATTGGAATGGGACTTGAAAAAGAATTTCACAATTTAGGATTGGGCAATTTTCTTTTAAAATATGCCATTGAAATTGCGAAAAAAAATAATTTTCATCGACTTGAATTAAGTGTTCGAACATTTAATTTGCCAGGTATTGCACTTTACGAAAAGATCGGTTTTCGCAGGATTGGAGTTTTAAAAGAAATAGCATTTATTGATGGAAAATTTCACGATGAATTCATTTATGAAATGTTGTTAAATTAATGAATTCTGAATCTGAAGTTTCAAAATGGAAGTTTAGTTTCTTTAAGATAGCGCCTGAGGAAGTTCTAAACCTCAGAAAAGATCTTTCTTTAGTTAAATCAAAATTTAATGAAAATGATTATGATAAGTTTTTTAAATCAGTGGTGAAGTCAATTGCAGACATTGATTTTACAGAACTAAATATTATTTTAGCTGAAGAATATAAACCTACTGTTTCGGTATATATAACTTATGGTATTGATAAGCTTTTTGATGCGTGGACAATAACAGATAAGCTAGAAACAAAAATTTACTTCAACGCCGAAGGTTTTGATTATATATTTCAAGCTGAAGATAGATTAATCATAATTCATGAACTTGTTCATTTTATTACCGAGAAAAAATTGCCACTCATACCTGAAAAAGATTACTTGGGAAATTATCATAGAATAATGATAGATGAAGGTTTGGCTCATTTCTTAAGTTTTCCCCATAGATATAAACTTTTAGATTTTCAAAATCATTATCAGGAAAAATATGATTGGGCTGAAAAAATGTTTTTTAAGATTCAAAAAACTCTTTTTTCAACTGAAATTAGTGATAATGTTAAAGAAAAATTATTAGTTGAAGGTAATACTGGTCCTTATTGGAAAAAACATGCATCAATATATGGGTTATTTTATTTTAGTAAAATTTTTAAAGAGAATGGTTTAACTGGTTGTATTGATAGGCTGAATTTATTTTCCAAGAAGCCAAATCTAAAGTCATTTTATTCGGATGATTTACATGACTATCCAGAAATCCCATCACAGATTGAAAAGTTCATAGATTTAGAAGAGCGTAAGATAGATTTTTTGGAACAATTGGCGCGCCATAAAAAAATAAGTCAGATTGCAGTCTATTATCGTCAGTTGAGAAATTATAGAAAAGCTAATGATCTTTTTAAAATTGCTTCTATTTTTTTTAAAAAAACGGATTTAAAAATGGACCTAATAAATAATATTAGATGGGCGGATGTTTTTCGATTTGAAAAAAAGTTTGAAGAAGCACATGATCTGCTTAATAAAGTTGAAAGTGTATTGGCCTTAAATCAATTTACAGAGTATCAAGATTTTTATTTTCAACATCTTGGAAAATTATATTTTGATAAAGGTGATTATGAACTGGCACTTCATAATTTTGAAAAAGCTTTTTCAATTCGAGTTAAAAAACAAAATGCAGAATTAATTTCAAGTACATCTTTTGCGATTAAAAGTACTAAACAAAAATTGGATTTCTATGATTGAAAATATTTTTATTAAGATGTCTTATGGTAGGTTGCATGGAATTAAAAGAGTAGAGGGGGATAGGATACCTATTGTCTTTATTCATGGTATGTTAGGGCAAGCTGAAGACTGGATAAGTGATTTTAATGAATTCAAAGACCATCCCTGTTATGCAATTTCTCTAAGAGGAAGAGGTCAATCAGATTATCCGAAAAATGAAAAAGAATTTACTCTGGAAGATCATGTAATCGATATTGAAGCTTTTGTGAATGAAGTTAATCTTAAAAAATTTATTCTAGTTAGTTTTAGTCAAGGTGTTATTTATGCTATAGCTTATGCACTTAGTAATAAAGAAAAAATTCTAAGTTTAGTTATTCAAGAAAAAACACTTTCACAAAGAAAATTTGGAGATGTTTGGATTCAAAGGGCTTCTTTAAGAGATGATTACAAAAATAAAATAAAAGTTTTAAAGGGACTTGCTGAGTCTTCAAAAGAATTGAACTTACTTCCTCAATGTGAAATTTTTAAAAAAACACCAGTTTTAATACTAAAGGCAGCAAATGAGAGCATGATTAGTCTTGAGGAATTAGATAAAATGAAGTACGTATTTAAAAAATCAAAAGTTGTAATATTTGAGAAATCAGGTCATAATATTACTCTACCTGATTATGAGCTTTATATTAAGACGATGAAAGATTTTTTAAATGATTTCTAAAATTTCATTTTCGAGGAGTGTATGGTTAAATCAGATCAAAGAGTTAATTTCAAAAATGAAAATTTTTTAATTTTAAAGTCCCATATCCCTGATTGGTTAGATTTTCTTATATTTTTCAGCGTGATAATTTCGAGTCATATTTTTTTCGTTTTAAAATTTCATGCCATTACAATTTTATTATTACTTTCTATTCTATTGCTATTGAAAATTTTAAATAAATCTAGTTTACAGAGGACTGTAGCAAACATAATATTGTTTTTTTTCTCTTTCTGGCTATTAGAAATCAAATACCCTATTATTGGATATCTATTTTGGCCAGTGGATCAATTTATTGGATCTTTATTTTTTATTGTCCTTTCAAGGCTTATTCTTAAGCAAAAAATGAATATAGATTGGACTTTTCGATTCAGTAATAAAATGATTTATTCAATTTTTGCCATTGTTTTACCTTCGTTATTTTGCTTAGTCCTATATTATTTTTTTAATAAAGATGTTGCTAATCAATTTCCTTTACCACAATTGCCAATTTGGTCAATACCACTTGTTGTGTTTTTGATGGCATTGATAAATGGGTTGCGGGAAGAATTATATTTTCGTTTTTCATTGCAGAGCTTTTTAGCTACTAATTCATCGCCTCTGGTTGCCATTAGTACTGCTTCAGTTATTTTTGGATATATGCATTTTTCTGGAGGTTTTCCTTCTGGTAGTATTGGAGTTGTGTTGACTTCATTATTTGGAATCTTAATTGGAATTCAATATTATATATTTAAATCAGCAAGTTTATCTTGGATCACCCACTCAATCACTGATGCAATTATGTTTACTATAATTCTTCTTAATAAAAGTTAAGATTCTTGAAGTTCTGATCTTGGCAAAGAAAAGAATTTTTAATATGAGTAAATTGGACTTGACTCCAGTTTACTCATGAGTAAATTGGAGTTATGTCCAATTTACTCATGAGATATTTAGAGCCATATATTAAAGATGATTTAAAGAAAAAGATGGTTTTCTTAGGTGGTCCTAGGCAAGTTGGTAAAACGACCCTAGCTCAAGGTTTGATCGCAAATTATGTTGATAAACACCCTGCCTATCTCAATTGGGATTTAGATATACATCGGGATAAAATAAAAAAACATGATTGGCCACAGACTGAACGACTCATTGTTTTAGATGAAATTCATAAATTCAAAAGCTGGCGAAATTTAGTTAAGGGATTTTATGATACTCTTAAAAACACCCATTCATTTTTAATTACAGGGTCGGCTCGTTTGGATCATTTTAGAAAAGGTGGGGATTCTCTTTTAGGAAGATATCATTACTACAGGTTGCATCCCTATAGTTTACCCGAGTTGAAATATGAAAAAAATTGCACTGAGAAGCTCTTAAAATTTGGTGGATTCCCTGAACCTTACACTGAAGGAGATGAGCGAACTTTAAGACGGTGGCATATTCAAAGATTAAATCGACTGATCAGAACTGATCTTAAAGATTGGGAAGATGTCAAAGATCTTGATAAAATTTATTCCTTGGCAGAAGAGTTACCAAATCGTGTTGGTTCTCCACTTTCAATAAATTCTTTATCTCATGATATTGAAGTGGATTTTAAAACAGTAAAAAGATGGCTAGGAGTATTATCATCACTTTATTATTCTTTTCAAATTGCACCATTTGGATCAGTTAAAATACGAGCAGTAAAAAAAGAACAAAAATTATATATGTGGGATTGGAGTCAGATAGAGACTCCAGGTATTCGGTTTGAGAATATGGTCGCATCTCACTTATTAAAGTATTGTCATTTCTTAGAAGATGTTGAAGGATACAAAACGGAACTCCGATTTTTAAGAGATACTGATAAACGTGAAATTGATTTTGTAGTTTTAAAAAGTAAAAAACCAATTTTTGCAGTTGAATGTAAGTTTGGAGAAAGAACAATATCTCCTCACATAAAATATTTCAAAGAAAGAACCAATATTCCAAAGTTTTATCAAGTTCATTTAGGGACGACTCATCGACAAGTGGATGAAAAAACAATTCTTATACCATTCGATCTTTTTTGCAAAGAAGAAAATCTAGTCTAAAAGCAAATAAAAGTTTTTACTACCTTAATTTAACCCTTCCAATAATGGCCTTGACTGGATTAAATTGGAAGGGTTAAATTAAGGTATATGACCCTAGCTCATCAAAGAAAAAGACATATTTTATCTGTATTTTTAAAGAAAATGAAATTTTCACCGGTGGTTTCAATTCAAGGCCCAAGGCAGTGTGGTAAAAGTTATTTTGCAAGAGAATTGCTACCCCATTCAATTAAAGAAGCTAAATATTTTTCATTGGATAAAAAAGAATTAAGAACTTTTGCTGAGTCTAAACCTCACTCATTTTTAATGCAAACAGAAGAGCGGCCACTCGTTATTGATGAAGCGCAAAAGGCTCCTGATTTGTTTGATGAAATTAAAAGTCTAGTAGATGAAAAAAGAAAACCTGGACAATATGTTTTGTTGGGTTCAACAGAATTTTCATTGGAAACAAAGATAAAAGAATCACTAACTGGAAGATTGTCACGGACTAGACTCTTTCCGTTCAATTTATCAGAGAGTCTTAAGTTGCCTTTTATTGAACAGAAAAATTTTCCATTTCCTAAAGATAAACCAAGAGCTAGCAGAACTGAACTCTTAAGATATTTAGATAGAGGTGGTTTTCCTGGAATTTTTAATATCCATTCTGATGAAGAAAGATTAGCAGCACTAAGTGATTGGATTTCACTCACTGTAGAAAGGGATATTCACCAATTTAAAAATTTTAAATTAGATTCTGAGGTTTGTTTTTTGATATTGGAGGCTATATCAACAGTGGAAGAAGCAAATGGTCCACTTATATCTAAGTACACCAAACAACCCCTTAAAACTGTTAATAGATATTTAAAAGTGTTAAAAAACTTATTTGTAATTTTTGAGATTGCTCCTTATAAAGAATCTACAGGTAAATCAATTTATTTTTTAACTGACACCGGATTACTTGATTTTTTTAAGGCTAGTTTTGATAAAAAACTACTCACTTGGTTCTATCTCGAAATTTATTCTCAGCTTTCCTATACGGGTGTTTCGATTCGTACATTAAATTACTTTCGTACTTCTAAAGGAAAATTCATTGATCTGGTTTTTGAACTCGATAATCAAAAAATTTTATTAATTAAATTGTTGGGTAAAGAGGGATTTGATAAAAGGGATTTTTTAATTTTTAAGAGCATCGAAAATAAAATTGAAGATAAAAGCAAAGTGCAAAAACTGGTTTTATCAGGAACCAGTCAAAAATTAAATTTTGAAGGATGTTTCATTTATCCATGGGAATCATTGGTTTAGTATATCAGTTATTATTTTTTAAATAGAAATAATTTTGGGGTTGAAATAAACTTACTTTAATTATTCAGCTGTTCGTGAAAGGTGAATTGTTTGTTTATTTATACATGTATGAGAAACTTTACTATCATTCATTGAATGAAAACTCACACATTGATTTTCTTTATTGACATCAATACACACCATTTCGGTGACTTCATATGATGTTAAAGAATCACCATCAAACGTAAAATAAAGAGAAAATGTTTTATCACCTATTTTTAAAAGACTATCTTCCTTATTGCTAAATCCAAATGGAAGGCTAAAGCTTTTATATTCGACCAATTGATTATTTTCATATTGGTCATTATAATGACCTTCAATTTTTTCATTAGTATTTACTTTTAACAGTTTTTGAATTTGGATTTCAATGTTTTTATTTTCTAAACTATAGGTCTTAAATTTAAAAAGTAAATTATCGTTTGCAAGATCATGATTAAATTCAAATTCACAGTTGCTTGTTGCCTCATATGTCGTTTTATTAATTTCTTTAAAATTAGAAAATTTAGGAACTGATGATGTAAGTTGTGAAGTTCTTAACTTATGAATCAGTTCTTTTATTGTTACGGAAGGTTTTTCAGAAGAGGAGCGACTCCAAATGTTATATTCATTGCTAAAATTATAACTCCTTAGAAGTGAATAAACAGATTTTGGTTTTTGCGTGTTTTCAGGAGTCGATGATCTTATGATTTCGTCATAACTTTTATAATTTTTAAATAACTCGTTAGTAACAATTCTAACATCTTTGTAGTCTGAAGTATTTAAGTCGATAACTTTTTTTCGAGGTCTATTGTAGAGTCCAGTGCAATAACTTTCAGAGGGGGCAAAGGCTATACACTGATTTAAAGCTGAATCAGATTTTAAAATTTTTATACTCATAATTATTTCATGAAATATCATTAAAGCTCTATCTTCTTCATTCATTGAATTAAATTTATTTTCATCAATCCAAATGTCATCAAAAGTTTGTAGAGCAACCTGCTCAGTATCAAATACAGAACCAATTTTTTCCTTAGAGATTTTTTCAATCGGACAAGGAACAAGATACCATCCTTTATTAAAAATTGTATAATTAATATGGGCACCTACTGCAAAAGCGTGTGATTGACAATCTTCACATCCCGATGATGATGTCGAAGCAAAATATTGAAAAATCGGATTAATATATTTTTTAAACTCAGGGGTATCATTGATTTTGATTCTAAAAGCATCAATAGGTCGTCCGCAAATTTTATTTCCACCACCGCCTCCATCAACGGTACCTTCAGTATTTGTAGCCGAAGTATGTTCAACTGGGTGTGAATTTGTGACAATTGGTGCTTTTTTAGTGCTTGGTGTACAGGCTGATATGAATACAAAAACTAAATTTGGAAAAAATATTTTAATAAAATCTATTTTATTAAAATTATTGAAAGACATGAAAACTCCTTCGTCTTCTAATTTTCCTGAATGATTTTGTAAATCTTCAGGAAAAAATAATAACATATTATAAATGTAAAAATAAGTTGCGTTGATTAATTTACAATACAATTAGTAAATAGTTTCACTTGGGTTACTATTTTGACATGTAAAATTATCACTAGCATAAACGCTGGACGGCACCTTTATAACTTTAAAATTATTATTTTCTTTTAATATTTCAATAAAAGTCTCATTTAATTTTATGTTTTTTAAATCTGGATCACCACCATAGTTCGAAAAATAATTTACAGTTTCATCATTGGCTATAAATTCAAATCGGTAGGTGTTTGTTTTTTTATTGCCGGTAATTCTTAAAGAACTATTAGTTAAGTATTGTCCATCATATGTACCATTATTACCATTAGTATGAGTGCTCATAGTGTATAAATATACATTAGGAATAAAAGTAATTACTTCTGAGTTTGAATTTGTATTTTGACTGTAATCTTGCTCAGTTGGAAATTTCATATACGCTTCAAGGTAATGGTGATCTTTTACTGTTTCAAGGGAGCGACAATTAAGTATCTCAAATGTAGGTTCGTTATTAATATTTGATTGACCTTGATTTTTCCATTCCAAATCATTTGGGTTTTTAGACTTGGACTTTTGGCATCCTATTAGTGTTAACTGTAACATAAGAATTGTTGTTAAAAATTTCATTTAATCTCCTTTGCAAGCATACTTGAGTTTGTCGTTTTTAGTTCTGCAAATTCATTTAGTATGGGTTTTATAAGAAAAGTAGATTATGTTTGTAAATATTAAACATAAATGTTAACTATTTAGTTAATATTTATGAAGGATAATCAAATTGCAAATTCAAGTTTTCGACTATCAAGATTATAAAAAATATATAAATGATTGGGCATCGCAACTACCTAAAGCTGGTCATGGATTCTATCGTAAGATGGCCATGCAACTCAATGTAAGCACCACACTTCTTAGTCAGATATTCAAGGGGGATAAACAAATTAGTTTGGAGCTTGCTCATAATATCTCTGGTTATTTGGGAATGAATGATAAGGAAGCTGAGTTTTTTATATTGCTTGTAGAATTTGAAAAAGCGGGAAGCCATGGATTAAAAGAACTTTTCTTAAAAAAAATAAAATCGACACAAAAAGAATTAAAAGATTTATCTCGCCGAATAGAAAAGGATATTGAAATTACTGATCTCACAAAATCAATTTACTATTCAGATTGGTTATATACTGGAGTACGTAATTTAATTGCGATAGATCGGTATTCTAATATAAATCAATTAGCAGAATATTTAAATCTACCGATTCAAAAATTAAGAGCAGTAATAGATTTTTTAGCCGAAAATAATTTTTGCATATTGCAAAAAAATGGACATCTTAAAGTCGGACCTCAGAAAACATTTATATCAAAAGATTCTCCATGGGTTAATCAACATCACCAAAATTGGAGAGTAAAGGCTATGGCTCAAATGCCGATAAATAAAAATGAGAACTTGTTTTATACGGGACCAATGTCATTATCCCATGATGTGGCATTCAAGATAAAAGATGAAATTTCTAAGTTTATTGATCAACTCTATAAAGAAGTTGGACCTTCTAAAAGTGAAACTGTAAGATGTTTAAACATAGATTGGTTTGAGTACTAATCTTCGAATCAAATACTTAATTTTTGTAAAAAAGTTAATTTGTTCATCTAAATTGGAACCCCTTAGGAAACCATTTAGCTAATCTGAAGAATTCATTGACTCATAATAATTAATATTATCTAACAAACCTTTGAATATTTTGTGAAATATAAATTTATATTAAATTCATATGATACACCATAAACAATACTCTTACAGGCATAAAATGAAATACTATTACCTATTAATAATTCATTTAGTTCTACTCATTTTTTCAATTTTACAAATCTCATGTAATAAATCTGATAATAAAAATAATGATGTCCCTCTAAGGCCAAATACTCCGCGCCCAGTTTATCAAGGTGAGTTGGATAAAAAATTAAGTGAAATTTACTCAAAAGATAATGAAGATTATTTTGAAAAATGCGATTTCAATAATAGAAATAAAATTATTAGTCTAGCTAGAGTTTTAGAAGAAAAACGAGATGAAATCGCAAACTTTGTAAAAAGTAATCCTCCTGCAATAGAATATGAGTATTTAGAGTTTGGTAAATTTAAATTTATCGATGATCTTAAAAAGATTTCAAATGAAAATGAATGGAATCAAGACGAATTCTTATAGGTTTGCGTGATGAATACTTTACGACTTGGAACCCTGATACGTGTTCTTATATTCAAGAATACAATCTTGGAAATATTATGTCCGATAGCGGATCTGGTAAAATTCTTCCTGAGCATTGGCAGGCAATAAAAAAGAATTACTGGCAATAATACTCAAGATCTAATATTTCCCTGATCTGAGATGCATTTATAATGTTAAACTTTCCATTTTAATTAATAACTTTTGTTATGATTTCTTTTCTTTCTATTTACACTGTAATTTGCTAGATTGATCTAGTAAAAATACTAGATCAATCTAGTATTTTTACTAGATTGACATTGCATAAGTACTAGATTAATCTAGTACTTATGGTGATCTATGAATACAAATAAAATAATTGAAAGACCTTTTATTGATGAATTGAGATTCAATTTAGAAAAAACCTCACAATTCATTCAAGTTATTTTAGGACCAAGGCAGGTAGGTAAATCAACAGGTATTGACCTTTTTTTAGAAAAATATAAAAAGCCATTTTTTTTAACTTCAGGTGACGAGTTTAGAGGTGAGGCCTTGAGTTGGATTAAAGAACAATGGCAATACGCACTAGACCAAGGTGAAAGTTCATTACTTATTATTGATGAAATTCAAAAAATTCCAAATTGGTCACAGGTCATCAAAGGATTGTGGGATAAAGAGATAAAAAAATCTAAACCTTTAAAATTGGTTTTATTAGGTTCGAGTTCATTACAATTACAAAAAGGATTAACAGAAAGTCTGACCGGTCGATTTCAAGCTATCAGGGTTTATCATTGGAGTTTTCATGAATCTCTCAAATTAAATAAAATGACTATTGCTGAATATTTAAAGTATGGCGGATATCCTGGTTCGTATACTCTTTTAAAAAATGAAATTAAGTGGAATCAATATATTCAGAATTCTATAATAGAGACAGTCATCAATAAAGATATTTTGACACAAGCTCAAATCAAGAATCCGGCTCTTTTTAGACAGTCATTTATTTTATTATCAGGACTACCAGCTCAAGAGGTAAGCTATACCAAATTACTAGGACAACTTCAAGATAAAGGGAATACTGATCTCATTAAGTCATATATTGAATTATTTGAGGGAGCATTTTTATTTAAAGCCATTTCAAAATATCATCCTCAATCGCTTCGATTAAGGAGTTCTTCTCCTAAAATAATACCACTTTGTCCGGCATTAATTGATAGATTATTTTATAGAAATAAAGAAGACCATGGTCGAATATTCGAATCTTGTGTTGGAGCTAGGCTTTGTCAACTAGATATCCCCCTTTATTACTGGAGAGATGGCGATTACGAAGTTGATTATGTGATAGAATTAAAAAAATATCTTATCGCAATTGAAGTTAAATCTGGTAAAAGAAAATCTTCAAAAAGTTTGAGTGAGTTTTTAAAAAAGTATCCCAAAGCTAAAACTATTTTTATTAGGCCTGAAAACTTTGAAAAATTTGATCTTGATCCAATCGCATACATTGAAAAACATTTGAATTAAATCCTAAGCTCATCAAATACTAAAATTAAAAGACTTAATTTTTTGGTGTAGCGAGCTGCGATCTAACTCAAGTATTCTTGACGCTTCACTAATGTTTCCATTTGTTTTATTAAGTATAAATTGAAGATATTCAGCTTCTGATTTTTTCTTGAATTCTTTAAACGTCATTACTTCAAATTTATTTTTTTGCGGATCAATGTTTATTTGGCTTAACATATTAGAAATATGTATTTTGCGAATGATTTCATGATTGATAATAGATATCTTTTCAGCAAAATTTCTTAATTCTCGAACATTACCTGGCCAATTATAACTCAAAATAAAATCCAATGCTTCACTATCAATTTGTTTTACATTTAATTCATATTTTAATCGAAACTGTTCCATAAAATATAAAAGGAGCGGAACAATATCTTTAGTTCTTAATCTCAATGGCGGGATGTGAATGTGAATAACATTTAGTCGGTAAAATAAATCAGCTCGAAATCTATTTTCTTTAATTTCAAGTTCTAAGTTTTTCGAAGTTGCTGCTATAATTCTAACATCGACTTTCTCATTGCTTTGTCCACCGAGTTTCTGAATTTCACCGGTTTCTAAAAATCGCAAAAGTTTTATTTGTGACTGAATTGAAAGATCACCAATTTCATCCATAAATAAAGTTCCATTATGAGCCAATCCGGCTTTTCCAGTGTGATCTCTTAAGGCACCAGTAAATGAGCCTTTTTTAAATCCAAAAAACTCGCTTTCAAATAAACTGTCTGGTATTGCTGCTGCATTGAACGTAACGAAGGGTTTAGAACTACGAGGTGAAAGTTCTGAAATTGCATTTGCAATCACTTCCTTTCCTGTTCCTGTTTCACCAGTAATTAATACTTTAAAATCTTTTTGTGAAAATGAAGGTAAATCATATTTAAGTTTTTTAATAAAATCGGATTCTCCAATCAAATCGACTTTTCGTAGATTAAAATTACTTTTTGCTTGCTCTTGAATTTTTAAAAACTGATTTAATCGAAAAATTGTTGATTTTAAACGATCTGCTGAGAATGGTTTTTCAATATAATCGAATACTCCATATTTAATTGCTTCTGCGGCTTCTTTTGCTGTTGCTGCACCTGAAATGCAAAGGGTGGGAATTTCAAAATTAGATTTTACTTTTAACTTTTTAAATAAATCAACTCCTGAACCATCAGACAAATGAACATCAAGAATTAAGAGATCAAATTCTTTTTGTCCGCTTAAAGATAAATTCAATTGAGCTTCGGCATCTTGAATACTTCCGGCTTCTGAAAATGAATATCCATCTCCGTTTAAAGCAAATATAATAGACTTTCGAATCCCAATATCGTCATCAACTATTAATATATTCAAAGTAATCTCCTTTGGCGAGGTAGGTTAAAAGAGAATGTGACACCCATATCTTCTGAATTTGAAATTAGATTTATATCTCCACCATGGTCCATTGCGATTTTTTTACAAACGGTTAATCCAACGCCAAGATTTCTAGAAAAATTTCCTTTTTTAGCAGATACTGCAAGGTCAAAAATTTTATCCTCGAGATTTATTGGAATTAAATTTCCAAAGTTATTAATGGTCAGATCAATACAATTGGAATTTAAATTTAAGTTAATAGAAATTCTAAAAAGAATTTTATCTTTATCAGCATTGGCTTCAATTCCATTTTTAATCAGATTAAAAAGCAAATTATAAATTAGATGGGCATCAAAATAACTTTCATAAACTGAATAATTAAGACTAGTGCTAATGATTTCAATTTCCACTTTGGGTTTTGAAATCATATATTGGCTTTGTATATTTTGTTTAAATTCATTTAAAAAATTCAATAAATTTTGATTTTTCAAATCTGGAGCTGGCAGTTTAGCAAATTCTGTAAATGAATAAATCCATTTTTCTAGGGAGTCAGACTGAGTTAAACATAGTGAGAGACCTTCGTTTAATTCACTGGTGGTAACTTTCGAATTTAAATCATCCTCTGGGACACTGTTTAATTTATCAATTAAACTAGTTAAGACCATTTTTATTGGAGTTAAAGGAGTTTTTATTTCATGGATAATAATTTTAGCTGTGTTTTGCCAATTCTCGATGTTACTCAGTGAATTAATTTTTTCGATATTGACTTGATGTTGTGTTAAAATCAATTTGAAGTCAGAAACTATTTTACGTGATAAAAACCAAGCAATCAAAATCGAGGTTAAAAAAACTGCTATCATCCAAATAAAAGTTTGTCGAACTATGTTTGCTCTTAGAATTTCTGAAAACTTATATTCATCAGATAGTTTATTCCTCAATTCATTTGATTCAAAAAAATATTTTTTGTAAACATCGGAATTTGTATTATCAAATGAGGCTATTTTTTTTAATAGCCCCTCATAATTTCTTAGTTGATTTATTATTTGTTCTTCATTAGACAATAAAATCTGATTTGATTCTTTTATTAACGAATTAAATATAAAACTCATTGGAACAAGACAAACAAATACTATAAATAAAAGTTGTATCCATAATTTATGAGTCAAATAGTTCAATTTCATTTTTTAAGTTCCTCATAATAAAGTACTATATCTGAAGGCAAATCCTTAGCGATCGTTTGAGCATTAAAATGGTACATTTTAATTTCATTAAAACGTGGATTATTTTTTAAGTATTTATTTGCGCGTCCTTCCCACATTGGGTTAAGTAATAATCGAAATTGTACTGCAGTTGCTGTAGGTTTTAATGAAGCACTAAAAAAACTATTCAAACATTTCATCTTCTGGCAAATTTCAATTGCGATATTATTAATTTGAAGTTGGTTTGAAACTTGACCCTCAAAATTTATATCAGCATTTTCCTCCCATAAGTCATAAGTGATTCGAAAAGTATTTTTACATAAAATGGCTTCATTAGAAGTAACAACCCCAACAACTTCAATTGGAATCCCTTTTTGAATTTCATTAATTAATTTCTTATCATAAACTGCAGCAGTTTTTTTGCAACTCTGAGAATGTTCTTCAGAGAAGACCATCTCTTGCCAATTGATAAGCAATAGAAGAATTAGAATTGATTTTTTCATCTTTAAATCCACCAATTCTTTTTTAAATACCAAAATTTAAACCAAGATCTAAATTCCAGTTGTTAATTTTTGTTTTATAGTTTACTTTTAAAAAGTCATGCGCAATAGGAGTTAATTTATTACTTTTTTTAGATTGATTTATATTTACCTCATTACTCAATAATACGCTTGATTCTAGACCATAAGTTAAACGATCAAAGTCTTGTGAATTTCGAATATCTTTGTGAAAAAGAAGTCCAATTTTCGAATTATGATGTTCATTGAGCATACTTCTATGTAGGGCGCTATTGTAGTTTTTGATGTCTTCGCTAAATAAAAACGCTGATAAATTGTTCGCAAACCAAAAGTTTTCTTGAAGCTCATATCCAACATCAAACTCTGTTTTTAAGTAAAGTGAATCTTGAGTAGTCATTGGTTTTAATACTAACAAATCTACATTCCAATATGTTTTCAGAGGTAATCCATATTTAAAACCTAATTTTAAACCGGGAGCCAATAATTCTTTAGGTCGAGCAGTATATTCTGGATTTTTTAAATAGTCAGAAAAATGTTGAACAGTATCAGGTCTAAAATAATGGTAGGCAAAACCAAAATAAGTATTACCAGCAAGACCCCAAGATATTTTTTTTAAAAAATCAGCTTCCATTTCAAAATCGATTTTAGAATGATGTTCAAAAGGGCTAGTGTACAAATCTCTAGAGTGTAAATTCAATCTAAGCCTAGAATCTAAAAAGCCTAACTGTGCAAATTCAAAATAACCAGTTGTAGTATTTTGAGAAATTTCTTTGATTACAGTTTCATTATTGCCATTTGTTGTTAAGTATCCATCATGTAGATTAGACTTTTTGAGACCCCATTCGATGATTTTTGTCAAAGACGACGTTTTTTTATATTTAAGTTCTAATTCAGTATCATAACTTGATTTACCATTAATTCTGCTTTGACTTAATTGAGATTTAAAATCGAGTGTTGGTTTTTTATATGAAACTGCAATAAAAATATGAATATGATTTTTGATTTCTGATTTTTTGATATTCATATCGACGTTATCAAACACATTTGAATTTTTAATTTTGATTAAAAAAGATTCTAAATCATCAGGCGACACCCAATTAAACTTTTCAAGATCATAGGATTTAAATATTTGATAGCAATTTTCTTGCAAAATTATTTTTTTATGATCATCACGATTAACTTCACTAACATAATTATTGGCTTCATCATTAAACTCTAAGCCAGCGCAATGCATATCATCGATAAAATATGGACTACGTAAAGTATCAGAAATTATTTCCCCAGAATTCTCTGGGATTTGATTATTAGTTTGTGTTTGGGCAATAGTATAAATGCCAAAATTTAATAATCCTGCCATTAAAATAAAATTCAATTTAATATTTGTACTCATTTTTATTTCTCCTTGGAATACGTGTTTTACTTATTCGTATTTACAAGAACGATACCAATTTTTAAAATAAGTAATTTCAGTATGTTAATTAATTAATTCATCAAAACTGTTGTGGAGTTTTACCTTCGGTTGTAGGTAAAACACAACACCTCTTGGTATTCTATAAATTCATTACAAAACTATCGTAAAAATTGTCTGACTAGTGTTTAGACCTGCATAGAAATAATTATTTAACATTGTATAAAACAATTATAATAATTTTATTTATCTATTTTAACAATTCAAAAAAATTAGATAGCTTTTAAAAATAAGTTAACTAATTTATTGGGGTTGTTAATGGTTCATGTTGAAGTCAAAGATTTATATAATAAAGAATATACATTGTTATGGTCGATACTTTCTTTCAAAGCAGGTTTACTTAATGCTGCTGGTTTTTTATTGGCAGGAAGTTATGTCTCTCATGTCACAGGATTTGGTACACAAATAGGGCTTGCCTTTGGTTTACAAAACTTTACTTTTGGACTTGAGTTATTAATTATTCCAATTGGATTTATTTCGGGCGCATTAATCACATCCTTAATACTTGATAGTAAATACAATAAACTTGAAGTGCCCAACTATCCAATTGTTCAGTTCATGATTACTTTTTTATTAGGAATTATTTGTTTAGGATTTGAATTTAAAATTTTTACGACTCATCCAATTCTAGATCAAAGTAAAAATACAATTTATTTAATTGGATTATTATGCTTTATATGTGGACTTAAAAATGCCCTTACCACTTGGGCTACTCATGGAAAAGTTAGAACGACTCATCTTACAGGTTTATCAACGGATATAGGTTTGCATTTACAAAAATTATTTAAACCTGAAGGATCAAATTCTAGGTATCCAGAACCTAGAAAAGTAACATATGTTAGAATTGCTACACTTATAAGTTTTTCAATAGGATCTTGTATTTCTGCAATTTTAATTCAACAAGTGGGATATAAAATATTTTATATTTCATTTTCAATTTCTGTTTTACTTTTGGCTATATCAATTTTACATCGAAACCAAATTAAATATGGACAACAAACTTTAATAAAAGGAGTTTATAGTGCGAACACTAACTAAAGATCTACAACAAGAGATTACACCAGAAAAAGCTGTGGAATTATTAATGGAAGGTAATAGGCGATTTGTTAATAATTTACGAATTAATAGAAATTTATTACAACAAGTAAACGAAACGACACAAAGCCAGCATCCCTTTGCTGTTATTATTAGTTGCATGGACTCAAGGACATCAGCAGAATTGATTTTTGATCAAGGTTTAGGGGATATTTTTAGTATTCGAATTGCAGGTAATGTTATTAATGAAGATATCTTAGGTAGTGCAGAATTTGCCTGTAAGGTCGTTGGTGCAAAAGTAATTATGGTATTAGGTCATACTTCATGTGGTGCAATTACAGGTGCAATTGGAAATGTGGAACTTGGACACCTTCATTTTGTAACAAATAAAATTAAAAGATGTATTCCTAAAAAACCAATTAAAACAAGTGATTCTAACTATAATGAATTAGTAAGTACAGTGACAGAGGATAATGTAGTTTTGGGCATTAGTGATTTAAGAACTCGTTCACCAATTTTAGCTGAGTTAGAATTGTCACAACAAATTAAAATTGTTGGAGGCGTATATGACCTCAGTACAGGAGTTGTATCTTTTATGGATTTACCCAAGGTAAGTTTAAATAAACAATCAAATCTTGAGTACGCAGTTCAAAATTAATTCAACATTTTTAGATTAAAACCTGTTATTAATCCATCTAACTTAGTTCACATTCCTAACCCATGGCTGATTTTAGCACTACTCAACAATATAGTTTTATAAAGGAAGGTTGTTGAATTTTATAAAAATATGTGATTTATAGATTTTAACTATGGCAAATATTTAAGGAGATTCCTGTGAAAATCTTTTTTCTTGTTCTTTCAGTATTTACTTATTCTTTTTATGTTGACGCATCATCTATTCCGGTTGGTAAGCAAGTATGTTTTTTAATGATAAATGGAAGATCTGCGGAAGCTGCAGAATTTTCATGTGATGGGGAATCTTCACCACCATTAGAAAAGATACATAATAGATCAGTGCAAGAGAATATATCTTACTATGTTTCGCAATTTGTTAGTGTGGGATACAAAGTTGTTTCCTGTCATTACGTCATATCGTCACAGTCCCCTCAGTATACTTGCCTTTTCTCCAAATAAAGATTTTTCATAATTTAATTTAATACAATTTAGCCCATGAAAAGATATGTTGTTTCATCGGGTAGACCTTCTCAGCAATACGAAGGTCTACCCGATCACTTTAAATTCAACTCCCACAAATAATATTTTATTTATTCTTTGTTTAGCGCTTGACCTTAACCTTAGGTAAAACATTACTTTGGATTTGAGGTTTAAAATGAATGATTGGTTAACTGTTGGTCAATTTGCAAAATTACTTGGAATCTCTACTAGAGCTCTGAGAATCTACGATGAGCTTGGTTTACTTAAAAGTTATTATAGGGGTGAGAATAAATATAGATATTATAAAAATCTACAAATAGAACCAGCCAAAGAAATCTTACATTTAAAATCAATGGGATTTTCTCTTATTGAAATTAGTAAATTAATTCACAAAACAAAAAGTCAAAAAATTGAAATTCTTGAGCAATTATTAATTAGTAAATTATCTCAAATTTCAAAAAACTCTGAAGCAATTCAATTGCAAAAGTCGATAATTCAAAAAACATTAAATGAATTTTCAAAGCCAAATAAAAACATGAAAAAAGAAAGAGGAATTAGGATGAGAGATCTTAATGAACTTACAATAGTTGTAACAGGCATCAGAGATATTGATTTAACTGCAAAAATTATTGAAGATTGTCTTAATTTTATAGGTAGTAGTGTGCAAAAATTGAATTTTAAAAATTATAGTGATAATAAAAATAAATTAAAAGTAGCAAAAGGACCACTTATTATAGTGATTGAAGAAGCAGATCTTCAATATTTAGTTAAAATTAATCCAGATATAGTTTTGATAAATAATATAAGTTCTTCATCTTCGAAAAATCTTGCAGACTACCTAAAATTATATTCTGAATCTGGTGGGCATATGCTAACCGTTTTTAATGCAGATGATAGTCTTTCATTGGAACTTGCTGCTAATAGTGAAGTAAGAAAAGGTGCTACCTATTATTATTCAAAAAATGAAGGTTTAAAAGAACAAATATTGAAAATAGGTGGATTAATAAGTAATGGTCAAGATCTTGAAGGTAGGACAGGGCATTTTAATGAGTTGATAAATATCAATTGGAAATTTGAGAAAAAATTATCCTTTTCCGAAGAAGTTAATGTGTTATCTGCACTATTGGCTACTTTAGATATAGGAATTAAAAAAGAACACTTAGTTAATTTTTGGAAATCTAAATATTTTGCGATTACTTAATTGGTAATACTATACTTGTTATAATATCTTTTTCAGCGCTTGTTCCCGGTTTTGTTAAATATAACTCATAAGGAGCAATCGATTTCAAAAGTTTAAGTTTTAACATTCGTTGACGGTTCATTGCTGCTGACCATCCATTTGCTAAGTGAATATATGAACCGAAATGATCAACTTGATAGGCTTTATGACTTTCAATAAAGCCGCTAACCCAGTTGCTGTCGAGAGTAATGCAATTTAGTGTAGGTTTTGATTTGTAAGTAAATGCAACTGTTAAATCACATTCTCCTGTAACCATATCAAACTTATGATTAAAAGAGACTGCGGCTGTTGGTTCTGAAATTTTTTTCGAAGCACTCAGTTGATTCAGTTCATCAAAAGTTTTTGACATGGTTTGTGAAATTTCATTAATAGAACATTGAATTCTTTTGCCAAAAAAATAAAATTCTGGAATTTGAGTTTCACCTTTAATTTCCATTCGTGAATTAAGAGTACCAGTTTCGATTTGCTCCTTAAGCATTTTTAAACCACGAATAAAATCATGCCCAATAAAAGCCATCATCATTTTTTTGAAAAAAAAGATAAATAAGGGAAGTGAACCTTTCATTTTCCATGTAATTAAAGTTGAACCATTTTTATTTTCAAAAATAAATTCAGTTTTACTATAACTTTTCCAGGGTTTCAAAAAAAACAAATCATATTTTAAAAATTCATTTTTTTTAAAATCAGTTAAAACCATTTTACCAGAACCGATAAACTGACCATCCCAGTTTTGTTGATAGTCTTTTGTAAAAGAATTATTTAAAACTTCATATTTGGCCGTGGGTTCGACATAAAGCCATGGAGACCATTTGGGCCATTGTTTAAAATCGCCTACATAGTTATATAAATTTTCAATATCCGTATTTACAAGAATAGATTTTTCAACTTGGTAGTTAATAGAAAACATTTTTTATCTCCAAATAATTTTTTAACTTCTGAGGTACCTTCGGAATTTAGTTTTATTTTCATAATAAGAACAAATTAAAAATATTCCTAAATAAAAAGAAGTTTTCTTCAACTCATTAAAACATTAGTCTAGGAATAATCTATTTTTCAAATTCTAATTATTAAAGAGTCAAAAATGAGTAAACTGAATAAATAAAAAAACGGAGGTCTAAAATGAATCTACCAAAAACATTTAATCCAAAGTTAGATTTAAAACTGCAACGTGAAGTAACTGCCATACCGGAATTTCTTTGGGATGGGTGGACTAAACCCGAAATTTTAAAAAAATGGTTTTGCCCATTACCCTGGAAAACTATTGAATGTGAAATTGAATTAGTTCCAGGTGGAATTTTTCGCACGGTCATGCAGTCACCTGAAGGACAAAAATTTCCAAGTACAGGATGTATGTTAGAAATTATACCCAATAGAAAATTAGTTTGGACTTCAGCATTAGGTCCAGGTTTTAGACCATCTGAAGCCGCTCCTAATGAAGGTTTTTTATTTACTGGAGTTATTTTATTAGAACCTACTAAAATAGGAACTCTCTACACAGCTCTTGGTTTGCATTCCAATGAAGCCAGTAGAAAAGTTCATGAAGATATGGGGTTTGAACAAGGGTGGGGGATAGCTCTCGATCAATTATTAGCACTTAAATAAAATAACTGCTGTTGATTAAGTCTGATTGCTTCGCAATTGTATCAGACTTAATCATCACCAGTTATTTTATTGTTTGTTGGGGGCGATTTTCAATCGCCCCGTATTATGAAAATCCAAACTAAAGTTTGGTTTTTCATAATAACTGCTCATGATTAATATAAATTATTCAGCTTCTTCTAAGTAAGTATAGCCGGATAATCCTTCTTCATAATGTTTTAATAAAAGCTTAGCATCTTGCTTACTGATTATTCCTTTAGAGATGCTTTCTTCTGTGGCTTGTCTTACTTTTTCAATTAACTGCCCCCTATGAAACTGTACATAGCTCAATACTTCTGTTACAGTATCACCAGGAACGTACTGATCAATGATATATCCACCACTTTCAGTCAGTGAAACGTGAACAGCATCAGTATCTCCAAATAAATTGTGAAGATCTCCTAAAATTTCTTGGTAAGCTCCAGTTAAAAATACACCAATATAATATTGTTGGCCTTCTTTGAAGTCGTGAACTTGAATTGTCTTTTTATAACCACCATTTTCTATATCAATAAATTTTTCAATTTTTCCATCTGAATCACATGTTAAGTCAGCAAGAGTTGCAATTTGAGTTGGTTTTTCTTCCAATCTATGAATTGGCATTACAGGAAAAATTTGTCCAACGGCCCAAGAGTCCGGAACAGATTGAAACACAGAAAAATTACAAAAATAAGTTGCACAAATCTCTTGTTGTAAATGATTATAAATATCTTCAAATTCTGCCATGTTTTGAGAAGCAAAATTTATCATTTTAGTAGCAATTGCCCAATACATGGATTCGGCATCTGCGCGATGTTTTAATGATAAAACTCCATAAATAAAAAGTTGCAAGGATTCTTGTTTTAATTGAATCAAATCATTGTAACATTCATTAAGATTATCAATATTTATTTTTTCAAAAATATATTGTAACTCTTGAAGTATTTGTGGGTCTTCTTTAGTAATAACTCGAGGTAGAGCATATCGATATAAATTATTAACTCCAGTGACATTAAATACTAATATTGAATGATGGGCGACAAGAAAACGTCCAGATTCGGTTACAACATTGGGATGAGGTATTTTTTTCTCATCACAAAGAGCTTGTAACCCAGAGATAATATCATTTGCATATTCTTGTTCACTATAATTAATAGAACTATCACTTTGACCAGTTCCATCGTAATCAACACCAAGTCCGCCACCCACATCAATATATTTTAAACCAGTTGCGCCCATTTCATAGAGTTCTGTGAAAAATCTAGCACCCTCTTTAAGAGAGGACTTAACATTTTGAATGACAGGAATTTGAGAACCAACATGGTAATGGAGTAACTCAAGGCAATCTATCATGCCCTCTTTTTTTAGAATCTCAACGCCCTCTACGATCTCCATAGAAGTAAGTCCAAATTTTGATCTAGCTCCAGAAGAATCAACCCATTTTCCAGCACCTTGAGTATTTAGCTTAGCACGAAAACCAATTTTAGGTTTAGCATTTATTTTTTTAGAGATCTGAATTATCATTCCAAGTTCTTCATAACGATCAACAACGATAATTGTATTGCGACCTAATTTTTGAGATAACATTGCTGTTTCAATGTATTCAACATCTTTAAAACCATTACAAATAATTAAGGCTTCTTTAGTGTTCATTAGAGCAAGTACGACCAATAATTCTGGTTTACTTCCGCACTCAAGACCCAAGCGATACTTTTCTCCGTAGCGAACCAATTCTTCAACCAATAAATGTTGTTGGTTTACCTTAATTGGATAAACACCTTGGTAAATTCCTTTATAATTATGATCATTGATAGCTTTTTGAAAACAATCATTAATAAGCTCAATACGAGATTTTAATATATCTGTAAAACGAATCATTATTGGTACACGAATCCCTCGGTCCAATAAATCCTGGGTGAGTTCTAATAAATCAACTTGAGCCGTTCCATTTGGAGAAGGAAAGATACTTACATTTCCTTTTTCATTTACTTTAAAATAACCTTGTCCCCAAGTGTTGATACCATACAGACCTGAACTTTGCTCCGGTGACCAATTTGTTTCCATCTCACTCCTCATGGTTAAAGAATCAAATTATATTCTGAGTGCCTCAGACTGAGACTAATGTAAAGTATTTTGTTTTAAAAAATTCCAGACTTTAATTAAGACTTTAAGTGAATTGAAAAAATATCTCTGAAAAACTGTATTTTTCATTTATAATAAAAATATGATTCGCGTTGCCAAAAAGAATTCAGACCGTCGTATTTTGATTGTAGATGATGATGAAAACGTCATTGAAATTATCAATATTTGTTTTCAAACTGAAGGTTATCAAATTAAGAAAATAATGACTGCTGAAAATCTTGAGTTTGAAATTGAAGATTGGAAGCCTGATATCATTTTGCTTGATGTGAATATGCCAAAAATAAGTGGTTTTGACGCATTAAAGATTATTCGCGCACAGCCCTCATATATTTGTACAATTTTAATTTCTGGAAATAATGGTACAGAAGAAGTGGTACAGGGATTAGATGCCGGTGCTGATGATTATATTACTAAACCCTTTGATCCAGATGAATTGTTAGCGAGAGTACGAGCTCAATTTCGAATTAAAGATCTTAAAGATCAATTAGAAATGACAAATGAAAAATTAAAGGAACTAATAGATATTGACGATCTCACTGGTTTATTTAATATGCGTTCTCTTTACTCTAGACTTGAATATGAAATAGCTAGAGGAAAAAGATATAATAGGTCTGTCTGTGTTGTAATGATGGATTTAGATAAGTTTAAAACAGTCAATGATGGTCATGATCATTTATTTGGAAGTTTTGTTTTAAGTGAAGTTGGAACCTTAGTTAAGCAAACAATTCGAAGTTTAGATATAGCTGCTCGGTACGGTGGTGATGAGTTTTTAATTGTTCTCACTGAGATTGATCGACCTGGTGTGCAAAGTTTTTGCGAGAGACTTCGTAGAAAAATTGAAGATAAAACTTTTATTAGTGGGCCAGATCAAATCAGACTCACTGCCAGTTTAGGTTTTGCAATTACTGATTCTAAAACTGTTGACATTGAAGCTAAACAATTAGTGCGTGTTGCTGATTGGGCTCTTTACGATGCCAAACGCACTGGACGAAATCGAGTTTGTTACTATGATATCTCAGACCATCCAGAATTAGCACATCATACGCCACAATTCAAAAAAGTAAACTAAAAGCACTAAAATTACATTTAAATAGTTGCTGAACTCAGATAAATTTAAAGTTATAAGTAAAATCCAAACTTACATTTGGATTTAAATAATTGTGGGGTGATATAATGTCTGATTCAAAACTTAAATGGGCTTCGAGGTGGTCAGCTATTGTAAGTGTTGTTGTGCTTACACTTAAAACTTTGGCTTATTTACAATCCCATTCACAAGCTCTTTTATCCGATGCCCTTGAAAGTATAGTCAATGTGGTAGCATCACTAGTTGCGCTTTGGGTAATTCATATCTCTACACAGCCGGCGGATGATGAACATCCTTATGGTCATGGTAAAGCAGAATATTTTTCAGCAGCTTTTGAGGGTGGCTTGATAAGTTTTGCAGGAATTATGATTATTGTAGAAGCTGTGCAGGCTCTTTTAAAAATGGATTCATTACCACATATTCGAGAAGGATTATTTTTTTCTGGATTAGCAACATTGGCTAATTTTTTATTAGCATGGTATTTATATATAATTGCAAAAAAATATAATTCTGAAGCTCTAAAATCAAGCGCAATTCATATTTTTTCTGATGTTTGGACAACAGCAGGTGCTGCTGTAGGTTTGTTAATTGTCATGCTAACTGGTTGGGTTTGGATGGATCCAGTAACTGCCATTTTAATGGCTTTATATTTATTAAAATCTGGATTGAGTGTAGTTCGAAATTCAATGGGAGCTTTAATGGATGAAACTCATCATGATACTTTAAAAGATTTAGCTGCAGTCTTAAATCAGCAGCGTTATCCTGGAATAATTGATATTCATCAAACAAGAGTACTGCGATCAGGTCGTTTTCATCATGTCGATGCACATATAGTTATACCAGAGTTTTGGGATGTAAAAGAAACTCACCAACAAACACAAATTTTTGAAGATCGGGTTATTAAAGCGTACCCATTTGATGGTGAACTTGCTTTTCACGTCGATCCTTGTTTGCAAAGCTATTGTAAATTATGTGATTTATCAGACTGTGCAATTAGAAAAGAAAAATTTTTAATACGAAAGGAAATAACGCCTAAAAGTTTAGTTGAAGTTCCAGTTTTAAATACTGTAGAGTAATTGAGTTCACTTGAGAAAGCTTTATCTTAACTCAATTATACTATGAAATTTTTTTAATTTTATGATTTATTTTATAGTTTGTTTTTCTTCCTTCTTTATTAATCAAAACTAATTTTTCTTTTACTAATGATTGTAAGATACGATTTGTATTTCTTCTCGAAGTTTGAAGAATTTTTTCAGCCGAATTTACATCAAACTTTAATAGATCAAAATTATTTTTTAAACTAATATATTCTTTTAGTTTCGAAAAAGATTTTCTTTTTTTAAAATTTAATAATAAAATTATATTATCTTTGTAAACTAAGTATAATTGCTTTCTAAAAACCTTAATATCTATTTGGATTTTATTATTTAATAAATCTTCACGAAGTCGGTGAATGAGGCGATTTATTTTTTGAGGAGATGAATTTGGGTTAAAATATTCGCCTTGATATAATTCTGAAAAAATTTCTCCCACATGGAAGGGGAGATAAATATCACTGGTTAAAAGTCTAAAAAATTTTAATGGTAAGTGTTGTAAAAATTGAACTTCTGAATTATGAAATAATCCAGTTTGTGGATCTAATATAACTGGATTTTTAATTGAGCTCTGATTCAATATCATTTTAAAACGATCAGGAATATTTAAATTCAAATTAAAATTTTTAATAATTCTATTTTTGAATTTAGAATGTCGAGTGCCAAAAAATATTTTTAAAAGTAAATCATTATTTTTAGTAAAATATCCAAAGTATAAATCACAATCTCTCACTGTTTCCCATTGCGATTGCTCTAATGCTTTTACTTTTAATTTCAAAAGTTCACTTAAATCTTCAACTGTGGGATTAGAAATTTGCTTAATTTTATTTAAAATTAACCATTTCTCTGCATAAATTTTGAATGAATGATTGGAGTTATCAAATATTTGAATTGCATTTTCAAGAATGATTTGAGCTTCTTTGAATTTATTCAAATGCATTAAATTTTGCCCTTGGGTTTCAAGTAATATTCCTTTAATAATAGAATTACTGGGTACTTTATTTATTATTTTTTCAATTATAGACAAAGAGTCCTCATAGTCTCCAACAGCACACAATGAAGCTGCTAAATTTAAATGTCCTGCATTTAATTGCTGTTCATTTAGGTTAGGTTGATGGATAAACTTTTTTAAATTAGAAACTGCTTTCTGGTAATCCCAACGTTGCATATTTAACAATGCTTTATAAAAATAAATTTGCGTATCATCATTATGTGAAATTGAATTAAATAAAGATTCAGCTTCTTGAAATGAGCCAATTCTGGCTAAAGCATTTGCGTATAAAGAAATATGTTTTGATGTTGCTAAGTGTTCATCACTTTCTTTTTCAGGTCGTATGATTGAATTTAACCATTTTAAAACAAAGTAGGGTAATTGTGCTCTTCTTCCCAAATTAGCAATTTCTAGCCAAAATTTGAAAGGAATTTCACTCTTTTTAAGACTTAATAAATAATTTTGTGCAACTTGAAGTTTTCCAATTTGGATTTGTTCGTCTATTAAAGTTAATAGTTCATGTAATGTTTCATTGGCCATTTCATTTTCAACCTAAATCAATCGAATTTGAATTATTAAGAAAATACAAACTTTAGTTTGGATTTTCTTAATACGGGGTGAATCAAAATCACCCCCAACAAACAGGAAAATAACGGCGCATGATTATGTCTCGCATAAAATTGCGAAGCAATCAGACTTAATCATGAGCAGTTATTAAGAAAATACAAACTTAAGTTTGGATTTTCTTAATACGGGGTGATTGAAAATCGCCCCAACAAACAGGAAAATAACTGCTTATGATTATGTCTGATAAAATTGCGAAGCAATCAGACTTAATCATGAGCAGTTATTATGTAATTAAATTATAATCAGTTTAAAATAACAAGAAAATAATTTCATTATTTATTTGAAGGTAATAAATCTAAATAAACTAAAGACTTCTTGGTCTTTAGTTGGTTCATATGAATTTCCGATGGCACAAATTCCTGTTTTGCAATTTATTATTGATTCAACCTTTGCTTTAGCCTTTGGATCAACAAAAGTATCAACTATAAAACTTTCTTTAAAATCATAAGAGGATTTAATAATCACCCAATTTTCTGTTTCACCTATAGTTTTACCACCTAGCCAAAAGTAATTGTCATCAAAGGTCATGGTAGAAACAATAAATTTATTTAATAACTTATCTTTAAATTGAATCGTGCTTTCTGACCAAGTCAATCCTTTATCTGTACTATGTAATTTTAATAACTTATTTTCTTGATTTGAATTTAATATTAAATTTTCAACTGTCGAATTTGCAAGGATGATTACTTCGCTATTGTTCAAACAAATTATATTTTTATTGCCATTGGTAATTGTATTAGTTAGTTTTAAATCAGTCCAAGTTACTCCATTATCATCACTTCTTCGAACTAGATCTGAATACGAATATTCGGTAGAGCTAATTATTTCAAAAAGTACATTCCCAAAACAACTTATTATTTTATAAGGAACAGTAAAATTTCCATATGTATTAATTGTATTCCATGTTATTCCTCTATCTATTGATTTTCGAATTAAAGATTTTTGTGTACGTGGAGTTAATAAATCTGAAGAATTATGATAAATTGATCCTAAGACAAATAGCTCACCCTGATTATTTTCTGTAATAGAAACTGTCGTGTTATTATAAACACCACAACTATTTTGTGTTGAAGTAAATTCATCTACAGTATTCCAAGTTTCTCCTAAATTTGTTGATTTCCGAACAGACCAGCTGGGATGATTTTTGTTATTACTAACTGAACCTACAACATAAATATCCCCCTTAGAATCCTTAAAAATCGATTTTGCTTCAGAGTTATAATCTGAATTATCTAAACTGAGTAATGATCTGATTCTTTCCATGTATTACCGCCATCATCAGACTTTATGACAACCCAAAGATTTATTAAATTATTATTAGGATTTTTTCCTTTTCCTGCCATAAAATAAATATTCTCATTGTATTGAATCAAAGATGTTGCAAAAAAAATCTCCTCCACCTTTGTTAATTGCAGAGTATGAGCTGACATTGCTCCATGAACTACCATTATCGGAGGAGCGTTTAAAATTAATTATACTTTTAGTTTTTAAATTTTGCGAAGAAGAAATCAAAAAAGCACCATCTTTAAATTGAACAAATGAAGAAGGATACAAATTCGAATTTAATTTTGAATAAATAAAAAGTAAATTTACAAATTTACTAATTTGTAAAACCATACATTTTAACATTTGTTACTCCATTACTTCCAGTGCCATCTGTAAAAATGCAAGAATGTTTAGCTCCATTTTCATTTTGGTCAAAGCCAATGTTAGGGGTAAAGTAGCAAGATTCAAATGACTCGCAAAATCCATTTTCGTTACCAATGTGATCGTCCATTATTTCGATGGCATGTTCTAAGAATATAATTTCTAAAATAAATAAAGATGTGATTGTTTTATTTCCGTTAACTGATGGAGGGCATGGTGTATCTTCAGTAATTGTACCGTGATAATTTTGGATTTCATTTGACAACGTATTAATACTCAAATCTACAATTTTACATGTTTGTCCTGTAGAATTGCATGCCATCCGAGAATTTAAGAAACCCCAAACTCGATTTACATTTTCAAAGTTAAACCAATCTGAAATAGTTTCAAAAAGTGCACTACCAGAGTTATGCAAATTAACTGAGTCAGTTGATTCTCCAATAAAATTTTGTGAATAATTTACACCAGACAAAATTATTGCACTACTATTCCCAATCGGTTGACATGTGTTACTGAGTCCAGGATTTGATTTCGCACTATTCAAGACATTACAGTTTGTAGTGTTATTTAAAAAAATTTTATTTTCCCATTTATCATTGTTTAGATTTGTATTTAATTTAATACCAATATCATTTTGGGCAATATACAAATCTTTAAAAGTAGTTAAATCTTGAAGTCCTTCACCATCTAACTCTAAACCAATTGTATTATTTTGTATAATCGAATTAGAAATTAAATTAATATGATCGGGATTACCTGGATTTAAATATAAGTTAATTCCATTTGAACCATTACTGATTATTGTAGAATTGAAAACTAATGTTGAAGCGTTTGAAAAATTAATATTTAAGCCATCACTAGTATTATTTACCAATAAAAACTTGTTTAAAAAATTAGTATATAGAGTAGCTTTTCGATATCCAATATTATTATTGAAGGACTTGATTTGAATAAAATTACTAGTCATTTCACTGTCGTAAATTCCATAATTTGAGTTTAAAAAAGTTATAATATCAAAATATGTATTCATCATAGCGATACCATTCGTGAATAGTCCTGTTGTGTTATTGTGAATTTTAAGGTGATGAAAGTTGCAAAAGACACAATATTGGTTAGTTACACCATTAATTTGAGCATTTTTGATAATCCCATTTGAGATTTTGATTTGTGTCGAACGCCCAATAAATAAACCATTTTCAGCTCCATTAGAATCAATGTTAATATTTTGCATATTAATATGATGGTTTGAAGTATAATAATCAGTTGTTATAACTCCTGTAAAAGAGGTTGAAATACCCGGGTAACCCTTAAAACTACCTTCAAGCCAATTAAAACTAGTAGCAATAAAATGAATCAAGCAGGATTGTATTCCTACAGTTAAATCACAATCAAGAGGTAATGCAGATGAAGTATTTGGAGCTAAAATCGTACCTGGCATAATTACTAGACTAGTTTTTGGGACATTAATTAAAATGCCTCGACTCAATTTTTCACCACCACCGCTTATCGTGTAAATTGTACCGGAATTATTTAATGTTAGAACGGGATCTGAATTACCTGAGTTTAAAGATAAATTTAAATCAATAAAACTATTATTCCACCAGATTTGACTTAGACTTGTATATGTTGGAATTAAGTTTTTATTGAGTTGAACAAAATTTGAATGAAAATTATTTGGTGTAATTAAGTCTGATAAATTTTTATTAATTTTTAAACCTTGTGAGTAAAAGAAAACAGGTAATTCAGTTTCACTGCACTTCCAATCAAAAGCATCTAAATTATCAGTCAAAGATAACCCAACACATGAGTATTCTCCTGGTATTATGACTTTTTTAAGTTCACCTCCATTTTTGCAAAAATTTAATGTACCCAAACATGATGAATCTTCCATGCTTTTTGAAGTAAAATCTAATTGAATATAATCATTCCAGTTTGAGCCAAAATTTGGATATCTGGGATTAACTTTTAATATAATTGGATCATTATCTTCAATATAAGCAAAAGCAATATCTCTTCCTACTTGAGCATTTTGGGGGTTAGATAAGGATAGTGAAAAAGTTTCTAACCCTTCTCCTTCTAAATCTCCAATCACATTAAATGAAATTACTTTTGAGATTTCTCCAGGTTCAAACATTAAAATTCCATCACTTAAGATAAAATCAATATCTTTGATTGCATAAATTGAGTGAGATTGAAATTGAACAGATACAGGTTTATCAGAAATTTTATTGAGAGAAACTTTAAATCCAGTTTCTGTTAAAAAACTTATATCTGTTTCTTTTGTTGAATAATCTTCAATTGAAATAATAGGTGATTCTTTTATTATTTCATTTGGAGGTGTATTTGATGTAGGAAGCTCTGATGATTTTTCTGTTTTATTTAAATCTTCTAAGTTAAGATAAAAATATCCACATCCACTGCATCCAGAAAATACTAAAGATAAACCACATACTAAAATCATTTGCTTAGAATTTAAAAATAAATTCTTATAAAAACTCATACTTAGGTATCGGAATACTAAAACTTAAACTTTAATAGATTTCGAATTATTTTAAACCATTAGTCCACTTAATTAAGATGAATTGGTAAGCTTTGAAATAGTTGAAAAAAATGAGAAGCAATTTTAAAAAAGTGTAATAAATTGAGAAATTATCTAATAAATAAAATAAAAACTTAAAAACTTAAAAACTTAATCTAAAAATTAAGTTATTCAAAAAAGAATTTAGAAATCACATATTAATAAAAATTAAAATGTTTAACTTTGAGAAAGCTTATAACTAATTGAAAAAAAATTACTTTTTAAGTTCTTACGACATAATAAGTATATATTAAATTTTTTGTAGGGAGGGCAAAATTATTTCATAACTTAATTATTGGAGGTATTCAAAATGAAAAACAGTAACGATAAAATAAACAATAATGATACAAAAAATAATTTTAATCTAATAGATCATTCTTTAGATAATTCATTGTTTAAAGAAAATAAAATTGAAAAATCATATATTTCAAACTTTATTGATCCATTTTTAGAATCAATTGATGACCCTAATTTACCATTTGAGAAAAGATGGCAGTTAACATCTGAGTTGGATCAAATTAATCATAAATTTGGAGTTTATAAAGAATTTTTGTCTAAATGGAAAAAATTAATAAAAAAAGCAAAGCCTAATAAGCGTTTTTCAGTTCTAGAAGTTGGATCAGGATCTGGAGGTCTTAGCTTGGAAATTCAAAAATGGTGTTTTAAAAAAGGATATATTGTTGATATCCACCTTTATGATTCGCAATTGGATATTCTAGAAAAAAGTTCAAGTCGATTGTCAAATGGAGTTCAAATACATCTTGCAACAAATTCTCATTTAAATATTTTTAAAGATCAGGAGTTTGATTTTGTTATTTCATTAAATGTTATACACCATATTCAACCGATTTCAGCTGCGGTCGATGGGATTTCTGAAATGTTTAGAATTGCCAGATTTGGAATACTATCTATGGATTTAATGAACACCCCCATTGCTATCCCAGTTGCACATATTTATCAAAAAATATTTGGTATTTCAAAAGAACTAGGTGAAGACGGAATTAAAAGTATAAAAAGATCACATAGTTTTATCCAATTAAGAAAAGAAATTTCTGATTTGCCAAGTCTAACCAATTTTGATTATCAAATGAAAAAATTTATCTTGGCACCTTATTGGACCTTATTTGGAGTGCGACTAACAAATAATTGTTAATTCTCAAAGACGTTAAATTAGTTAAAGAATTACTTGACGTTTTTATAAATTTTAGTGAATTAAGTTTAATGCAAAAAGATGATTTTAATTTAAATAATGATAATGAACTTAACCATTCAAGAGAAAAAGTGTCTACTATTACTAGGCCTCGAATAAATATCACTGCAGAAATATTAAACCCTAACGTTTATATTAATGCGCTTGAAAACGAATACAAAGATTATGCATTTAGCGAAGAGCGAGTATTGCAATGGAAGGGTCAATGGCGCGAAAAAGTATTTAAAGTTGATGACAATATTCCTATAGACCTTGAATTAGGAACTGGCAATGGGCATCATTTTGCCCACCATGCAAATACTAATCCCAACCGCTGTTTAATAGGATTTGAGCTTAAGTACAAACCCCTTATTCAAAGTATTCGTCGTGCAAGGAATGCAGGAGCTAAGAATGCTAGAATTGCAAGATATCATGTGCATAATTTGGACTTATTATTTAATTCTAACGAAATTAATAATATCTACATACATTTTCCGGATCCATGGTTAAGGCCTCGAAAGTTTAAGAATAGAATAGTATGTGAAACATTCTTAAATAGAATGTATAACCTTCAAAAATCAAATTCATTTATTGAATTTAAAACAGATTCTCGTGAATATTTTTTATGGGCTCTTACAGAAATAAAAAAAACAAAATATAAAATTGAAACTCAAACTTTGGATCTTCATAGTGTAGAAGAGTTAAAAGCTAAAAACTTTGTTACTACGTTTGAAAGAATATTTTTAAAACAAAATATTCCAATAAACTATGTTAGATTAATTAAAGAGTGAGAATTTATTTTTAGATGGTTCGCTCTACTTAAGTTAGTATTTGTTTTTTATTGAGAACAAATACTCAGTGGTCATTGCAGTATTGCTATGAATAGTATAGAACTCAAAAGTTGAGCCATTTAAAACATATCCATTCTTTTCAATCCACTCACTGGCTTTTCCGTAAACTTTATAGGGGCCGATGGCAGGTGATCCTTCAAATATGGCTTTTAAAAAAGTTTGAGGTGCTAACTCTTTGAAGTAAAACCCTTCAGGTAGATTATTATTAAATACTTTAGAAACAACACAACCTCCAAGACTTCGCAGACGAGACTGTTCAACGACTTGAGGATTATCAATAAACTCTCCAAAAGATTGATTGCATCCTTCATTTTGTGTTTTTACCCATTTTTCAACCTCTTCGATTGTCGGTACGATTTTATGATAGGCTCCTATGTGATTTTTATAAACTAAGAAAATTGGTTGAGTTGGATTATAGAGCTCAAATTTAACATCTTTATAAGCTCCGAGATGAAAAAATAAATAAATTATAACTGACAAAATTAAAAAGAAGGTGAAGCTAACGAGATGACGCATTTTCATAATTAACTTATTTCCATTTTATTGAACATCCCATAGATGGGATTTGTTTGCTAGATACTGGGAGGCCATTAATAATGTTTAGAGCTGCTTCTTTTAAATCATGCTTTGTTACCTGAGTTGGATCTTTCCAAGAATCATCTAGTTGACCTCTATATGCTAAATTATTATATGAATCAAACAAGAAAAAATCAGGAGTGCAAACTGCTCCAAAGCTTTTAGCAACAATTTGGCTTTCATCAAATAAATAGGGAAATGGGTATTGTTTAGATTCGGCACGTAGTTTTAAATTTTCATAGGAATCTTCTTTGTATTGATTAGAATCATTTGAACAAATTGCCACGACTGAAAAATTTTGTTCTTTTAAGAAATTACCTAACGCAATGATTCGATCTTCTACTGCAATCACATAAGGACAATGATTGCAAATGAACATGACCAATAGTCCTCGTTTATTTTGATTGAAACTTTGATTAGAATAATACTTACCATCTGTCGCAATCAAATTAAATTCAGGAAGCATCAAAGAATCAACTGGTGGTGTATGTGTTAAAGCCATTTTTTACTCCAAATTAAAAAATATCATTTATTGCTGCTATAAGTAATGTTGACTAATAGAGAGTAACTACCACTTTACTGTACTCTAGTCACCAATACTTAATTATAAATTAAAAAATTCGCTTTCTTTTTTTACTTTTGTTTGTTAGGCTCACATAAATACCCCAAAAAAATCTAATTTTATAAAATTTTTTAAAGGTTATAATTAGGCTTTGAGGTTTCATCTCAAAGTATTTTATCGAAAGGAGGAGACGTATGAGCTCTACAACATTAATTAACATAATCACAACTTCCAAAATGGTGATTTATCCCGCGGATTATAGCTTTGGAGTCCCGTCTACTCACTTTGGAATGATGGACTTACTTGTGCATCAAATCGAATTCTAGCCGAAATTGCTAGCTCTATAGTTTTCTTTTTCATTGAAATTATAAGTGTATAAAAATGATTTTTTTATTATTTGTTAGTTTTTAATTTAAATAACTGCTCATGATTAAGTCTGATTGCTCTGCAATTGTATGCGAGACAAAATCATGCTCCGTTATTTTCTTATTTGTTGGGGGCGATTTTCAATCACCCCATATTATGAAAACACAAACTTAAAAATATAAAATAATTTATTTCTATTCTTAACTTGTTTAAAAAACTTTAAACACTTTAAAAACTTTATATGTTTCTTAAAAAGTAAGTTTAATTTTTAACTTAAAAATTATTTTTTGTACCTGAATTATTAGAGCCAAATTTTCAACAATTATTTTATTAGGATATTTTTAAAAAATACAAGTTTAACGTTTAATGTCTAATTGAGCGTTAAGTTTGTGTTTAGAGGAGATTTATTATGAAAACTCACGTCTATGAACGTTTTAAGAGTTTAGCTGTTGATAAGTATTTAGTGAATAAACTATTATTATATCAACTTTCAGTGTGTATATTGCGATTATTTCTAGTCCAACCCAAATTATACAAACAAATTGGACCACATCAGTATGAAGTGGTAGAGTATAATTATAATCAGAATGGTATTTTTTATGATATTTAATTTTTTTAAAAAGCTAAATCAGGTTATGTTTTTTTCTCAGATTGATCCTTTGATCAAACTTGGGAAAACAAAAATTATAAATGAAACGGATGTTATTCCTTTGGCGGAGGACATCCGTGCCTTTAGTCAAACAGCGAGTACTGAAGATTTAAATTTCAATAGTTATCAAGTGCTACTAATTACTTTAATGCAAAAATTAAAGACTCCGCTTATTATCAATTTTATTTTATTAGTATTAGCAGAGGGTTTATCACTTTTAAGTCCACTTTTGATTCATAAATTTATTGATAGTATTAATAAAGGAATTCATTCGTTCGAACTATTATGGAGCACAAGTCTTATTGGTGCCTCGATTGGATTGATAGGTTACCTGTCTGGATTATTAATGCAGCACTATTTTTATTTTAATTTAAAATTAAACCAAAAAATAATTAGTTTATTAAATATAAAAATATTTAATCACAGTTTATTGTTAAAACATTCATCGCGCCAAGAAATTTCTGTAGGTGATGTAGTAAATAATATGAGTAGCGACAGTGAATCTGTTGCAGATCTTTGTTTTGTTGGTTTAGAGATAATTTCAAGTTTAATTATTATTTTAGTTTCAACATTAATGTTATTTTATTATATTGGACCTGTTGCGCTTATATCTGTAGGGTTATTTTTATTATTGATCCCGATTTCAAAATATGCAGCGAGTAAGTTTACATTTCTTGAAGATCAAATTATGGGCTTTCGAGATCAAAGATTGAATTTAATGACCCAAATTTTGAACGCTATTCGTTTGGTAAAATATTTTGTATGGGAAAAATCTATTCATGAAGAAGTCTCGAAAATACGTGATAATGAAGTGGCTTCAAGACGAAAATTAGTTAAAACTGATGCACTTATCAACGTAGTTTATCTTGGAATTTCATCACTCACTTTAATTTTAACACTTATGATTTATTCTAAACTTGGATATAATTTGAGTTTGGCTTTAGTATTTACTTTAATTTCTATATTTAATAATTTAGATGGACCATTAAATCATCTAACTTCGTTAATATCACGATTTACTAGTGGTATTGTTGGCGCCAAAAGGATCACAGAATTTTCTCAGAAACAAATAAAATCATTACCGCGTATTGATATAGATAATGTAGGAATCAAAGCACAAAACTTATCGTTTTCTTACGGTAAAAAATTTAATCTAAAAAATTTAAATTTTAATATTTTGCCAGGACAAAGTCTTGCTGTGGTTGGCCCAGTGGGAGCAGGTAAATCAACGCTCTTGCATTTATTTTTAAGAGAATTAGATCCAAACAATGGTTCTTTAACTTATTTTGATAGTTCACAAAAGTTAAATTTGCCAAGCGAACTTCCAAAGAATGTAATTTTTGTTCCACAAGAAAGTTTCATAATTAATTCAACACTTCGAGAGAATTTAAATTTTGGTGAATTAAAACTATCTGATAAGGACTTAATATTAGCACTTGAAGCTTCGTGCTTTGATAAAGACTTACAGAAATTTGAGCATGGTCTAGATACTGAAATTGGTGAGAAAGGTATAAATTTATCAGGAGGACAAAAACAAAGAATTAGCCTTGCAAGAAGTTTTTTAAAAAATCCAAAACTTATTTTATTAGATGACCCGCTTTCAGCTGTCGATGTTCATACTGAAGAGCAATTATGTGATCGTCTTATATTTGGTGCATGGAAAGATATAACGAGAATAGTAGTTACCCATAGATTAGAACATTTACGAAAATTCGATCATATTTTATTTCTTGCATCAAGCAATGAGTATTCAGTTGGAAGTCTTGATGAATTATTAACAAATAATAAAAATTTTAAAGCATTTTATAGCAATTATCAAAAGAATGAAGCTATTGAGCACAGTTCAATTTCCAAATCAGAATCAGAATCAGAATCAGAATCAGAATCAAATACTAAGAGTGAACACAGTCAAAAAATTGAGTCCGAAGTAAAAACTAGTAATAATCATCGAATTACTGTTGATGAAGAAAAGGCCTCAGGAACTATTAAAAAGGATTTATATTTTTCATATTTAAAACTTTTAGGTGGTGAATCTTCAAGAAAAAGTTATGTTTTATTAGGTTTGCTCATGAGTGCATTAATTGCGAAATCAATTCCCCTTGGACAAAATGCGTGGATTTCTAAATTAAACACATATAGTGAAAATGATCTTCAATTATTTTTTATAGGTTTTATTTTAATTAGTATTTTAAACTTGAGCTGTTCTTATTTGAATACTTTACTTTGGTTTAGACAAGGTATTCAAGCTGCTGTCAGAACACATAGTAAAATGTTATATAGTGTATTACATTCAAAAATTAGATTTTTTGATTCGACACCTGTTGGAAGAATTTTACAGCGCTTCTCTCGTGATCAAGAATCAATAGATGTTCATTTAATGTTTACCCACATCACGGCAATAGATTGTTTTGTTCAAATTGTTATATCGCTCATTTTAATTGTAGCAGCAGTTCCTGTGATGTTTTTATTTTTTATACCGATATTATTAATTTACTATCGTATTCAAAATTCATATCGTAGAGTTGCTCGGGAAGTTAAGAGATTAGATTCAATTGCAAGATCTCCACGATATGCTCATTTTAAAGAAACTCTTCAGGGGCTTACATTAATAAGGGCATTCGGAGTTGAATCTTGGTTTAATAATATTTTTTTAAATCGCCTCAATCAAAGTCATCAAATGTATTATAATCATTTTCTTGTCAATCGATGGTTTTCAGTCAGAGTTCCACTTATTGGAGGATTAATAGCTTCAACAACGGCAATATTTCTAGCATTGGGCGCCTATAAAGGTTATGTAGGGCCTGGTATTTGCGGATTAGTCTTAATTTATGCGATGTCATTTTGGCGACAATTGAATTGGGCCATTAGAATATTTTCTGATATTGAAGCACGAATGACATCTGTAGAAAGATTGCACTATTATTGTGAATTGCCGGCAGAGGAAGTTGAATCGTTAAAAACCCATGACTCAAACGAAGCTCATGATAAAATAATTTCTAAAGGAGAAATTCAATTTAAAAATTTAAATGTTCGTTATGCAACTCATCTTCCATTAGTGTTAAGTGATGTTAGTTTTTCAATTAGGGGAGGTGAGCGAGCGGGGATTATTGGTAGAACGGGTTCAGGTAAGAGCACTTTATTTCAGGCTCTTTATAGATTTGTAGACTTTGAAAGTGGAGATATTTTATTAGATGGAAAATCTCTTAAAAATTTAAATTTATTTGAACTGAGAAGAAGCATGGCAATAATTCCCCAAGATCCGACATTATTTTTAGGGACATTGAGATCAAATTTAGATCGTTATGGAGAGTATTCAGATTTTCAGATAGAAACTGTATTAAATAAAGTTTGTCTTTGGAATTTTGTTAATTCATTACCTTTAAAATTACAGACAAATGTTTCTGAAAATGGAAATAATTTTTCACAAGGACAAAGACAATTGCTTTGTCTTGCGAGAGCATTATTAACTAAAGCTAAAATTATTATTTTAGATG
>SXSU01000065.1 GCA_005793345.1 Bdellovibrionales bacterium | reverse complement strand
ATCAAACATTGAGGTTCATCAAGTGATTATGTCTCCTATAATCGCGAAGCGATCAGACTTAATCAATAGCAGTAGCAGATCGCAGATCTGCGCCAATAAGCAAGAGAATAACTGCTTATGATTATGTCTGATATAATCGCGAAGCGATCAGACTTAATCAATAGCAGTAGCAGATCGCAGATCTGCGCCAATAAGCAAGAGAATAACTGCTTATGATTATGTCTGATATAATCGCGAAGCGATCAGACTTAATCATTAGCAGTTATTAGCACTCAGATTTTTTCTGTATAATTTTTGAAATCAACCCATATTCAAGAGCTTGATTAGATGTCATCCAAAAATCACGATCACAATCTTTTAATAGTGTTTCATATTTTTGCCCAGTTTCTTGAGCTAATAATCGAATTAATTTTTCTTTAGTTTTAATTAATTCTTGTGAAGCAATTTCTAAATCAGAAATTCGACCTGTAATTCCTTGAGAAAGAGGTTGATGAATTAAAAATTCACAATGAGGCAAGCTAACTCGGTTTTTCTTTGGAACAGCCATTAATATGATTGTTGCAATACTTGCACATAAGCCCGTACAAATGATTTTTACCTCAGGTTGAATAAAACGAATAGCATCATAAATTGCAAATCCAGCATTCACTTCTCCACCAGGAGAATTTAATAAAATCTTTATGGGTTCTTGAGCATTGTCGGCTTCCATAAGTAGGAGGCTTTGGATGAATTCTTTTGAAACTTTTGTATCAATAGCGTCAAATAACATTAATGTTCTCGTTTTCAAAAGCTTTTCAAAAGGAGGAGAAGCGTTTTGATTATTGTTATTTGTATCTTTAGTTTCTTTTTCAGCTTTTTCTTTTTTTGTATCTGTAGTAGTGTTAGCAATTGGTGTTATCATAATTACATATTCCATTCTGATGTGGGCTATTGGTTTTAAATTCTTGTAGTTCAATACTTAATTTAAGACTTCAAGGATTATAATTATTCTCACATAATTTTTAAGTAAGAACAAGAAGTGTTGGTCTAATGTCTAGCGCTAATAATAAAGAAAAAAAGACCTTGCATAACATTCCATGCAATGAGCACTCTCAACAGGTAGCTCTTCCATTTATGGTCAAGTTAGATTTTAGTAGTTATTATGAAAATACAAACTTTAGTTTGTGTTTTCATAAAACGGGGTGATTGAAAATCGCCCCCAACAAACAAGAAAATAACTGCTTGTGATTAAGTCTGATATAATCAGCGCAAGCTGATCAGACTTAATCATGAGCAGTTATTTATTAAAACAACAAACGTCCAGCTAGGCCAAAGTAAAGATCAGAAACGTACCTCTAAAAAAGTTCGAAAAATTTCTTAATCATTTCTAAAATTAGCAAAACCAATTTTAGAAGGGACTTAAGTTTTTTCCAATTATGACGATCTATAACCTGCGCAAGGTTATAGATATTGATTTTCATCATAATGACCTCCTCATTTAGTTGTTGGAGGTCATTGCTTTTTCAAAATTATGCAAGGTCAAAGTGGTTGTATGCAGATGCAGATCCAGATCCAGTGCTTAAATCAAATTAAAATATAATTGAATCAAGTTCTTGAGACGAAATTTGGATTTCGTATAAGAATGATTGGTTAATTTATTTTAACCAGAAATTTGTTTATGACTGTAGTTTTGAACAAATTTATAGACGCAGAAAGTCTGACTCGAACTTTAATAGAATTAAATTTTTTATTGTGTAAAATTTAAATTCATAAATATAATTTAAGGCTTGAATTAATGTTTAATAAAATTTTTAAAAGTGAAAAGAGCAAACAGAAATTACTTCGGTAAAATATTTAAAGAGAGTTTACGATGCGCAAAATAAAACAAGATTTTAGTAATTATATTTTAGAATCAAAAATGTTAAAAAATTCAAGTGACAATACTTATTTTTCTTATAATCAAGTTTCAAATCCAAATAGTATAAAATGGTTTTCTTTGAATATAATAGAGTTTACTAATATTAATGAATATAAAGAAATGATTTCAATTGTAAGGGACAATTTCTTTTTTAAAAAAAAATCCATTTGCATATTCCATGGTGAACACTTTGCCCAAGATCAAAATCAATTAAAAGAAGTAATATTTGATTTAAAAAATCAATGTTTTTGGGGATATCAATTTTTAATAGATTCAATTGAAAAAACCAATTTCTTTGCAAATAATTTAATTCAAATTGAAATTGAGTATTTTTTTACTCTTGAAAATCAAATTAATTTACTAAGAGACTTGCATTTGAGTCCGCTAGATTTAACCACAAAAGAAAAAGTCATTTTAGATTCATTTTTAAAAAATTATTCAAAGGGTTTAAGTCGAAAAGATTTAATGGAATTGTGTTGGCCACAAACTTCTGTTTATCATAAAACATTAGATGTGCATTTATTTAACTTGAGAAAAAAAACTGAAACAATAGGATTTGAAATTTATTTTGAAAATCAAGTTTGGAAAGTTAAAATTAATGAAGAGAAATTTAAAAACTCAGATGATAAAATATTTTTATCAATTTGTTCGCAATCATTAAGTTTATAAGTTTATTAGTTTTAAAATTTCGGATGGTCTAATATTTAAAATATTAGCAATTGCATAAAGATCAGTTAGAGGAATACTTTTTAGACCTAATTCATAGGATTCTAAGTCTTTTGAGTTTTCAATATTTGCATACTGAGCCAATTCATTAATTGAAAAACCTTTTTCTTTTCTTTTCACAGAAATTAATTGTGATATTTTATCATTTTTAAATACTTCATTATTTTGTATTAAACTAAGATGCGACATTTTTTTATTCCTAGCAATTTGAGATTTGAAAAAAGTTATTATGAAAATACAAACTTTAGTTTGGACTTTCATAATACGGGGTGATTCAAAAATCACCCCCAACAACAAGAAAATAACGGCGCATGATTTTGTCTCGCATACAATCGCGAAGCGATCAGACTTAATCATGAGCAGTTATTGCCAATGATATACGATAATTTGAAATGTGAGAATAGTAAATACTTTTTTGTATTAAGGTTTTTTTAAGGCTCTAGGCGCCGATATTACTCATTTCAAACATTGGAACCATAATTGCAAAAACAATAATTGCAATAACAAATCCCATTACTATAATTACAACAGGTCCCATTATACTTGTAAGACCATCAACTTTGTTGCGAACTTGAAAATCAAATGCTTCTGAGACTTGAATTAACATGTTTTCAAGCTCGCCAGTTTTTTCTCCAATATTGACCATGTGAATAACTATTGGGGGAAATTGACCAGATCTTTTAAGAGGGCCTGTTATAGATTCACCCTCTGTAATATTATTTCGAGCATCATCAATAGCTTTTGCAAGAACTGCATTGTCTACCACGTTGCGAACAATATCCAAAGCTTGTAACATTGGAACTCCGCCAACAAGTAAAGTTGCAAGTGTTCTTGTGAAACGAGAAACTGCAACCATTCGTGTTAGAGGGCCAAAGAGGGGGAGCGTAAGAGAAATTGCATCCCATTGAGCAGATCCATGGGGTGAGTTCTTCCAATTACGAAACACAAAATAGGCTCCAAAAAATATTCCGATTATAATATACCAATAGCTCACCATAAATCCGCTCATATCAATAATCATTTTTGAATACCAGGGGAGTTGGAGCTCAGGTGCAGACTCAAAAACTGCGACCATTTTTGGAATAACAAATACAAATAAACCCATTAGTAGTAATACTGTCGCAACCAACATGATGACAGGGTAGGTAAGTGCAGATTTAACTTTACTATTAAGTTGATCTTGGGCTTCTGTAAACTCGGCAAGCCTTAGTAAAATAACATCTAGTGTGCCAGAGAGCTCTCCTGCTTCAGCCATTGAAATAAAAATTTTGTTAAAAATTTTAGGGTAGCGCTCAAGAGTTTTATAAAAAGGCGAACCTTCATTAACCAAGTTTTTTGAATCAGCAATTGCCTCTTTTAATATTGGGTGTTCAACTTGTTCACTCACTGCAGATAAAGAATCAACTAGGGGAATATTTGCTTTAAGTAGGGTTGCAAGTTGTCTTGTCATCATAGATAAATCTCGAATTGGAACTTTACCATCAGAAATTTTTTTTCGACTTGTAAGACTTCCTGTACCTCTACCTATATT
This sequence comes from Bdellovibrionales bacterium, assembly GCA_005793345.1. Lineage (GTDB taxonomy): Bacteria > Bdellovibrionota > Bdellovibrionia > Bdellovibrionales > Bdellovibrionaceae > SXSU01. The sequence goes on along the minus strand of SXSU01000065.1, from coordinate 10,746 downwards.
TTGTTTATTTTTAATATCAGTAACGAATATCCCATCTTTTTTTAATTTGAGTCGAGCTGTTCGGATATTTTCAGCATCCAGAGTGCCCTTTTTACTTTTTCCAGTTTTATCTAACCCTTTGTATTCAAATATTGGCATATTTTAATTTTCTCAAAAATTTTAGATTTATCCACTCTTTAAAATATACTTGATAATATTTAAGTATTGCAACTGTGAATTAATATTATAAATCAGTTTGTGTATTACTAAATAATTCTTCGAGGGTTGTTAAACCAGCTAATACTTTTTGAATTCCGTGTTCTCTAAATGTAATCATGCCATCTGTCACGGCTTGTTTTCTAATAGTTGCTCCGTCTTTTCTTTGCATAATAAGAGAACGTAAATTTTCTGTAACCATCATGAATTCAGAAATTGTTGTTCGCCCAACATATCCTTTGCCGTTACAATTATTACAACCAACTTTTTTACTAATAGTTCCTTTATTAGCCATTTCTCTTGTGATCCCTAAATTTTGTAATTCTAAATCGGTTGGTGTATAGGATTCTTTGCAGATAGGGCAGAGCAAACGCACAAGCCGTTGGGCTATTACTCCTTGAAGTGAGGTTGCAATTAAAAAGGGTTCACACCCCATATCCATAAGTCGTGGGAAGGCACCGGCAGAATCATTTGTATGTAAAGTTGAAAGCACTAAGTGACCTGTGAGTGAAGATTGAATAGCAATTTCTGCCGTTTCTAAGTCACGAATCTCCCCTATCATAATCACTTCAGGATCTTGACGAAGAATGGCTCTCAGTGCGCTTCCAAATGTTAGACCAATTTTAGTGGCGACAGCAACCTGTCCTATTCCGTGAATACGTTGCTCAACGGGTTCTTCGACAGTTACAATATTAATATCGGGACGATTAATTTTAGAAAGAGCAGCATAAAGGGTTGTTGATTTACCACTTCCCGTTGGTCCAGTTACTAATAAAATTCCGTAAGTTCGAGAAAGAATATCATCAAATTTTGCTAAGCTATCATCACTAAACCCCAATTGCTCGAGTTCGAGTACTGTATTAGATCGATCTGCAAGCCGCATCACCACACGCTCACCAAATACAGTTGGAATTGTATTAACCCTGAGATCGATATCTTTACCACCAATTTTAAGTGGGATTCGTCCATCTTGAGGCAACCGTTTTTCGGCAATATTCATATTTGCCATTACTTTGACTCTCGAAGTTATTGCATTTTGCAATTTTTTTGGTGGCTTGAAAACTTCAAGCATAACTCCGTCAATACGAAATCGAATGGACATATCTTTTTCAAAAGCTTCGATATGTATATCAGATGCTTTCTCTTTGACAGCTCGAAATAAAAGCGAGTTCACTAATTTAATAACGGGAGCATCGTCTTCGCCGGCATCTAATAAATCAATGACTTGGTTATCTAGATCGGCAACATCTTCACCTTCCACATCATCAAGTCCGGCAAGATTTGCAGTGCTTTTTTCGTAAACTTTATTTATGGCATCTATCATGCGTGCCATAGTGGTTATAAGTGGTTTTACTTTTTTCTTAAAAATAATTTTAATATCATCAAAAGATTTATTGTTAATAGGATTTGAAGTGAGTACGATGACTTGATCTGCTTCTTCACGAAATGGAATACACAAATGAGCTTTGGCGTAATTAATTGGGATATGTGCAATTAAATCCCCAGAGATATCATTGATGGGAATGTCTTTAATAAAATCGACACCCAATTGATAACAAAATTCACTGACTAGGTCATCGGCAGAAGTGTAGTCACGTTTTTTTAAAGCATCTCCTACGGTTCCAGTTGTTGACTGAGACGGGGTGTTGAGTACAAAACGAAGCTGTTCCATCTTGAGGCCAGTTGATTTTTGTAATGCTGTAGAAATATCTAAAGCCATTTTTTATTTTACTACTTTCTCATTTTCATTAGATTCAAATTCATCATCTAAATCTTTAGGATTTGTTGTTGTATTGTCAAACTCTTCTTCCTCTAATTGTTCAACTTTATCTTCGAGTTTTTCATCCAATCTTTTTTGCTTTGCCTTTTTCTCTGACTCAAGTTTGGCAGTTTCTTCACTGGTTTGAGATGCAGGAGTTTCCTCCTCTAAGGCTGTACGAATGGGTTCGTCGGCATTATAAGGATTGGTGGTTGAACTTTCATTGGCTCCAGATTTACCACTCACACGTCTAGGAAGTGTGTCAATTTTTTTACCAAATGGATCACGTCCTCCAGTTTGCTTAATAAAGTCTATGCGGTCACTTAATTTTTTATCACGAAGGTCGGCATTATCCTTGATTGAACGGATAATTTTTGGAGTGAGTAATACAAGAAGATTTACTTTGGTTTTTTTAATTGTTCGAGATTTAAATAACCAACCTAATATTGGTATATCACCTAGAACAGGAATTTTAGTTACTGACTCAGTTTCTTGATTGTCAACTAGTCCACCTAAAACGGCAGTGTCTCCATCGGGGACGACAATATTTGTTTTAATACTTCGCTTAGCAATTGATAAGGTGTCCTTAATGCTACCTTGAACAGGTACTCCAGTTTTTTGTTCGACTTTCATTCTAATTTGATCACTAGTTGGACTAATAAATGGTTTAATACTTAACTTGAGAGTAGCATCCTTAAAGGTTGGTGTAGAAGTCGTAATTCCATTTGCGCCAGTATTTGTAGACAAACTGGTTGCAACTTCTTGTCCCACTTCGATTTCTGCTTCTTCGTTATTTAAAGCTAAAATTTGCGGTGTTGAAAGTACATTTGTATGACCTACAGTTTTTAAAAATTTTAAGAATCCAACGAGATCAGGTATCGTTTGTTTACCTGCTGGTGTAGTGATTTCAACAGGTGTTTTAGAACCAAATCCTAGTAATGCACCATCAACAGCTGCAGCTGGCGAAAGCAAACTAGTGATATCACCGATTCCATTGAATCCTGCTCTTCCAACTCCGCCACTTTCTTTGTCAAATTTAAAATAACCCACACCATAGTTGCCTTTTTCTTCAAGTCCTAACTCTAAAATGATTGCTTCAACAAAGACTTGATCACGTGCGCGATCAATTTTTGATAATAGGTTTAAGACAACTTCGTAATCTTGTTTTGAGGCTGTAATAATTAAACTGTTTGTTTCTTTATCCGCTGCGATTTTTACATCGCCACCAAAAACCTCTTGTTGCGCAAGAGCAGCAGGGCCTCCACCGGGCCCTCCAAGACTACTTCCACCGGTTGCAGGTTTGTTATCTTTTGCAATCCCATTTAAGGTCTGTGCAATTTTTTCGGCTTCGCCAAATTTTACGTAATAAACATAAACGCCACCTGCGTCTTCGGGCCTAATTTTAAAATCAAGTTGTGAAATTAATTTTCTTACGCGATCAATTCCTTGAGTATTACCAACAACAATTAATGAGTTTGTTCTATCATCGGGTATAACCATAAAATATGCAGAACCCGATCCACCTTGAGTTGTTCTTGATCCACTTGGACTACCTCCAAATCGTGGAACCCCTGCAGAAAAAGAACCGGCTCCAGATTTATTTGATGAACTATCCTTATTAACAATTTTATTTATGAGTTCAGCGATATCTTTTGACTTAGCATACTTGATTGGAATGACGACAAGTTTTTCTTCAAATCCCGGAACATCCAATTGGTTGATGATTTTCATAACCCGCTCAATGTTGGCGCCGTAATCAGATAAAATAAGAGAGTTGGTTTGAGGGTAGGCTGAAAGTTCTCCGTCTTTAGAATTTAAAATTCTTAACTCACGGCTCACTTGTTCTGCAGAAATATGCTTTAAGTGAATAATCCTAGTTATCATTTGATCGCTATTTGGAAAATAAGAACCAGAATAAGTTTCTATATTGTCTCTTTGTGCTGCACGCGAAGATTTTACTTTTAAAAAACCTCCACTTGGAACAATGGTGTAACCAGTTATAGCTAGGGCCGATAAAAAAGCCCGATAAGCTTCGGCCACTGTAATTTTAGTGGGAGCAATGATAGTGATTTTTCCACGAACGGCTGGATCAATAATAAAGTTTTTACCTGTGAGTTCACTGATGGCTTTAATCACATCCGTGATTTCTGCATTGTTATAATCAAAACTATCGATGAGCTCTGGAAAATTTTTATCATTAATTTCTTCTAAGCTTGCTTGTGCAATTTTATTTTTTTGATTTTTATCGAGTAATCCATTTTCATCTTTGTTTTTATCTAGACCTGAGTTTTCAGAAGTCCCCGGTGGTCTACCGCGCCCTCCAAAGCCAGATCGTTCATCGAAATTTGTTGAGCCATTGTCTCCAGTACCTGCATTGTCACTCATCTCATCATCAAATTGTGCTAAAGCCTGACGGGGAGGTAAAAAAATGAGGGGAGGGCAAAGTAACATTGGAATTAAATATTTTGTAAAATCCATTTTTAAATTAATTTTATTTTTCATGGCTTCCTCTATTTAACAAATTAACTAATTTATCTATTTGATTTGATATTCCATAGTTTCGTTTTTTCCGTGGCGTTCGATGGTGAGGTTCACTTTATCCGAACTTTTTAAAGCATTGTACAACTCCATGGCTTTTGCTGGGCTATCTACAGGTTCACCGTTTACACCTTTGATGACATCGTTTCTTTGAATTCCAAGTTTTTCAAAGATTGTACCGGGTTGAAAATCCAATATTCTAAAACCATCAACTTCTCCAGTTTTAGGATTTCGATTGGGGACAGAACGCGCTTGTTGTAAGAGTCCTGCAAGATTGTTAGTGTATTTTAACAAGTCTGATCTTTTGAGTTGAAATTGATTTTCACCAACTTTTTGGACTTCACTGGGTTCTTCACGGATTGGAGTTGGAGCGGCAGCAGATCCTTTAAATGAAATTTTGTTTTTACTTTGAGTTTCAATATATTCTAAACCATTTGTGTTTAAATTTCTAAATACAACTAAACCTCTTTCAATTTTTGTAATTGTGGCAAGTCCTTCAATTTCAGTATTATTACGAAATGACATCACCAAATTTTTACTTTTGACCTCTATGGTTGCTACTGATTTTTTAGCATCAGAATGCACAATAGTTCCAATTAAAGTGAGAGGAAGTTGAGAAAGGATTGGGATTTCTTCTTTTGCTGGACCATTTTTGTCTTTATCTTTAGATTGAAGTGGGTCTTTAATTGTACCATCCCAATTAAAAATGTTTCGAGAAATTATTGAGTTGTATGAACCGCGAGGTTCTTGGACTTGAGTAATAGGTGCTGGAGGTTTATGGGGAGGGGCTTTCGTCGGCAACATGGATGGACGAATAGAGAGGATCACTAAGTCCGAGAGTGCATATCCAACAAAAGTTGCGAGTACATAGGGGTACCATTTAGCAAACGTATCTGGCGAAAATTTTTTAAGAATTGAATCTTTCATCTTATGAAAAACTCTACCAGCAAAGTTTTAAAGAATTAAGCATTCACTCACTCGACTAGACTAGATTTTGTAATGTTCTATTCGAAAGTCTTATCTAAATACTAATTGTTATAAATCTCAATATGATCAAAAAGGTTTTAAGAATGAGTCGTTCTCAAATTTAAACATAAGTTTATAAAAAAAACCATTAAAGTGATTATATTTGTTTAAAATAAGAGTTTAATAAAATTAGTAAATCAAATTATAAATATTGTTTAAAATAAGGTACACTTAATTAAGTATGAAAAAAGGTGCCGTATTTTATATATTATTATTTATAATATTTATATTTTTTCAAAATTGTTCGTATTTTGGAAATGTTGTTATTAATGATCAAAGTTCAACTTTCAAATCACAAAATGGAAATGGTGGAGGATATGATGGCAAGCTTCATTTTGTTATCTTTTATAAAGATCAAGAGTTTTATCAAGATAAAGTTGTAATGTATTCTGGCGAGACAATGAAGTTTATTATTAATGGAGGACAAGCTCCCTATACCTATCAAATTAAAGGTAAGGGAACATTTTATAAAGATACCCAAACATATACATCTCCTTTTTATGCAAATTCTCCTCAATTTGAATCAATTATAGTGACAGATTCATTAGGAGTAATGGGAGAAATTTCAATCCAAATTAATTCTTTTTTAGGGCTCAATAAATTACTTTTTCCAAATGTTAATTCCCAAGTGAGTATGACTACAGCTACGAATCTTGCACAATCAAGTAATGGGGATTTATTTACAATTGCAACCTATACAGATTACCAACATCAAAGAAATTCAATCTTGAGAGTGAGTAAGGACGATGGTCAAAGTTGGACATCACTTAATGAATTTAAAAAACTTGAAGCTATAGTTTATATTAATCCATTCAATAATGATATTTATGTAGTTTCAATTTATTTAGATCAAGTTTATGTCAGTAAAGATTTTGGGCAATCGTGGATATTACATTTAAATAAAGAATCCGATTTAATTTTGGGAAATTATACATCAGTGGAAAAATTAAATTTTATATCTGAAAATAAAATAATGGTAATAGGAAAAAGATATTCTAAAGAAAAAAACAATTTAACTAATTATTGGACGACTCAAATTTCAAACGATGAAGGAGCTACGTGGGTAGAAACTGATTTGTTTCAAAAGCAAGATATTACATTTCAGACTCATGCGGTGGACTCGATAATTTTACCATCTGGAGACATTTATGTTGTTGGAAATACAGGAACTGGAGGAGGGACCATTACGAGTTTTGTTGTGCGCAAAAGTATAGATCATGGTAATTCTTGGACAACTGACTTTGAATTTAGCTCGCCTATCTCTGTGTTAACATCCACTTCTGTATCTTCAATTGCTTCTGATAGCTTTGGTAATTTATTTGTTGTTGCTACTGTTAATGATAATACTTCTCGTCACTTTCCACATTGGAATATTTTTAAAAAGAAAATTGGCGATTTAAATTGGATTTTAGTTAAAGATTATCAGTATAAACAACAGGCTTATATTCCTCATTTAATTATTTCTAAAAATAACGATATATATGTGAGTGGTTATGGAGTTGACCCAATGGGTCCTACTGGAGAAACTACTTATCCTATTTTAATTAAAAGTTCAGATTCTGGAGTAAATTGGAGTTTAGTAAGTGATCGCTCTGGAACGCTTCCTAGTGATAATGTCTACTTTTCTAGAATTAATTATTTAACAGATTTAAATGGAAATTTTTTAATTACAGGTGTGAGAATTGAAAATAAAATTCAAAAAGCAGTTGTATTTAAATCTTTAGATTTTGGAGTCACATGGACACCTATTGATATTTTTGTAGCAAAAAGTGAAGTCGGTGGAGACTTTATTGCTACTGGTTTTGTTGAATATTCTGAAAACATTTTTTTTATGTCTGGTTATGGTCAAAATCCAAAAAATAATTCTGTTGATAAGTGGTTAGTATTAAAATCAATTGATTCTGGAGGGAATTGGCAAATTGTTGATGAGTTTTCTAGTTTTGATCATTCTGAAAATGAATCAAGAGCAAATAATATTTTTAAAGATTCAAAAGGAAATTTATTTGTTATTGGAATGTCTAGAGATGGTAATTATGATGAAAGATGGGTTGTTCGTCGAAGTACAGATCAAGGTGGTAATTGGTTGAGTGTCGATGATTTTTCTTCGCCACAAACAAGTATAGCAAGTTATGGAAATCATGCAAAATCAATTACAGAGGATAGTAGTGGTAATTTGTACGTAATCGGTACTATTTATGATGATAAATATAATTTATTGCGTGGATTTGGTGAGTCTTTTAGATCAACTGTAGTAAGAAAATCCATTAATGGGGGATCTACTTGGAATACTATTTTACAATTTGGATACTATTCTAATCCCATGTTTATAAAATCTTGCTTTGGAAATGAATTATTTTTATTATCATCAGATTATAAAAATGGAGCATTTCTTAATTATAAAAAATCTTTAGATGGCGGAGTTTCTTGGAACGATTATCAGTTGCCTGTGAATATTTCTACATCTTCAATAATAGAAAATCTTACTTTTGAATGCACTAATAAAGGCGAAATTTTTTATATTACATCAATGGTTAATAGTAATAATCCTGCTGAACCTGCATTAAGTTTTAATAAGAGTAATGATCATGGAGTAACATGGAAATCTCAAACTATTGATTTTAAAAATTCTAGTCTAAATAGTTTTAGTATAAAAGATATTAATTTTGATGGTAATTATTTTTGGTTTGTTGGCAGTATTTTAAGTGCAGGCGAATATGAATATTCAGTTTATTCAAATTGGACAGTTGTTAAATCCTCATTAGATTTATCAGAACATTTTATTATCGACCAATTTGTTGATCCGAAGTCCAATTCAGAAGCAACTAAAATTGCTCCTTGTGGTAAAGAAATGTGTGTTCTTGGGCAAAATAAAAATCCTGTGGGTGGTGAGACATTTTCTATTTTGAGAGCAATATCTAAAAAACAATAGCTGCTCATGATTAAGTCTGATCATCGTATTGCGATTGTTTAATTAATGCAAAATCAAACACCATTATTTTTGTTATATCCCCATTCTTTTCAATTCATTTAAATCAAGAAGACTGACCCGTTCCAAAAAATCAATTACAAAATACTAGCCAAACAGAATTTCTTAGGGAACTATTGTAGAATATAAAGGATATAAAAGGATATAAAATGAATATTCAGTTACTAAGATTATTACAAAGTGTAGAGCATGTATTATTTAAAAAAAATACTTTAATTATTATTTTTGTTATTACTAATATTTTTTGTCCTGTTAGTTCTGCAAATTATCTAGGTGCAGATGTACAAACTTTTTCCCCAATTGCTGATCAAGTAGATTTAATTTCAGTTCAATCTGGCCGTACTTTAAAAAAAGGATGGTGGAGTTTTTCACTTTTTGGTTCTTATAGTCGAAATAATTTGCTCATTTACTCTTTACCAATTTCACAACAAGTGCGCCAGCAGGCTAATGATACATTATTGGCATCAGAATTAAATTTAGCTTTTGGTTTAAACGAACATTGGGAATGGGGAATGGGACTTCCTATTTATTTGGATCAAAAAATTTCCGATGAACTTATTCGAAAACTTTATATTCAAAATGGAATCGTGAGTATTCGAAATCATTTTAAATATAGTTTGTCAGATAGCAAAAGTGAAGATGGAACAGCTGTGATCTTTACATTAGATATGCCAAATGTTAGAAATGATCCTTATGTGGGACGTCGAGTGAGACCTATATTCATTATAGAAATTGCATATGATAAAAAATATGAAGATGGAATTTTTGCAATCAATGCTGGTTATAAAGTTAGACAGCCCACAGAAATGATTCCTCAAGCTACAATGTGGCCATTGGGGGATGAGTTTTTATATTCACTAGGTTGGGGGCAAAAATTTTCAGAGAAATCTGCAATGAGTTATAATTTTGAATTGGTTGGGTCTTCTCCTGCTGGGGGATCTAATTACAAAAAAAGTGAAGATATATCTACTCTCGAGGGAATTGTAGGTATTAAAGGGGTAGTGCAAAAATATAATACTTGGACAATAGGTGCAGGCTATGAATTATTAAAAGAGAGTATGAGCCCAGAGTGGCGAGTTTTTGCAGGTTATACTTGGAGTTGGCCTAATTCAAAACGACGTAAAAAAGACATTATTTTAGATAAAGAGATTAATGAAAATTCCAGCACTTATCAAAACACAAATCCAGCTTGGAGAGAACAATTGAATACAATCAATGCAGATGATTTTGATCATGATGGAGTCAGTGAAGAACGTGATGAGTGTCCTGATACACCTCCAAATATTGCTGTGGATGTTTATGGTTGTCCATTTGATTCAGATGGAGATGGCGTGGCTGACTTTGAAGATTCTTGCTCAAATACACCACCTCAAGATGTTGTGGACCGTAAAGGATGTAGTGTACGTTACTAAAAGCAAACAATAAAAGTGAAGAAAAACAATGAGTATAATTTTAGGAGTAGACCCCGGCTCTCGCATTACGGGATTTGGATTTATAAAATATGATAACGGTAGGGTTCAGCATCTCGACCATGGAGTTATAAATGTTTCATCTATTGAGTCTTTCTCTGAGCGAATTTCTATAATTGGACAAGAAATTAAAAAATTAATTCAAAGCGCAAAACCTCAAATCATTTCCATTGAAAAAATATTTTTAGGAAAAAATGCAGACAGCGCTTTTAAATTAGGTCATGCGCGTGGAATCATTATTTACGAAGCTGAACTTGCTAAATTACAAATTTTTGAATATTCTACTAGACTTGTAAAAAAAGGTGTTACAGGGCGGGGTGAAGCTACAAAAGAAGAAGTTCAATCTGCTCTTAATCATCTTTTAAAAATAAAAATTGGAACTAAAATTGATGCGAGTGATGCCTTAGCCTTGGCTTATTATCAAACCTTGCAAATGGAATTGCAACAACGTCTGCAAGGCTTAAAAGATCAACGTATAACTAAATTGAGTAGTAGGAGTTATTTGTGAGTCGATATAATCCTCAAGATCTTGAACCTAAATGGCAAACTCGTTGGTTTGAAAAAAACTATTTTAAAACCTATAATCCAGGTGAATCAGGATTTGATCCCAACAAAAAACCATTTTATATTTTAGATATGTTTCCTTATCCATCAGGATCAGGATTACATGTTGGTCATGCCAGTGGTTATATTGGTACAGATATAATTGCACGACGTAAACGGATGGAAGGTTATAATGTCCTTCACCCAATGGGGTGGGATGCGTTTGGATT
>SXSU01000064.1 GCA_005793345.1 Bdellovibrionales bacterium | reverse complement strand
GTAATGGTAATGGTAATGAAAAATTACTATTGAAGTTAAAAATTACAAATGAAAATTATAAAAATGAAATTCAAACACTTGAAACAATATCAAAAAAATACCCTCAGTTTAAATTCAGACTCGATTTTAATGCCTTATTTTCTTTTGAAGAGGTTATTAATTTTTGGAATTTATGTTCAGATCAGTTAAAATCTCAAATTGAATACATAGAAGATCCCTGTATTTGGAATTTTAAACACTGGACGCAACTTTGTCATAATTACGGAATACCCATTGGTTTAGATAGAGAGATTAATAACCTTGAAAATTCACTGTTAAAAAATATTAACAACAAAAATAATAATATCAATGAAGACTCAACTCTACAAAGAGATAAAATTTTATTTAATACAATACTAGTAAAGGTAAAAGAAACATTTCTTTTGAATAATAAATTATTTTTACCTTTTGATTATATTATCTATAAGCCAGCAATTCAAAATCATAAATACGATTTTATATTACGCGTACTTCTTACTTTAAAATCTGAAGTGGCTTTAGATTGGGTAGTCACAAGTTATTTGGATCATACTGTAGGGATAAGACATGCTTTAGCAGTTGCCCAAGAACTACTAATAGAATTTGAATCCAATAAAATATTTACATCAAAAAAGAGTCTTCAAAAGTTATCATTTTGCGGGCTTGATACTTACAATGTGTATAATTTTGACTCTGAACTTTCAAAATGTATAGATAACGAGTCCGGTATTGGATTTAGCAGTTACTTGGAATCACTCAAATGGGAAAAGCTTGATGTCCCAATAAATAAAATTTTAGAAATCTATGATTTAAACTCATATTCAAGTTTAAATGAAAATTCGAATTCAGATTCAGAAACAAATTTAGATTTAAATTTAAACTTTATTAATCAAATCGCAGAAAAAATTGGTACTCAATATTTATTTTTAAACCCTAAATTTGATTCTGATCTAAAAAATAAAATTCGCAATTTATTATCAAATAACGAAAAACTATTTACTGAATCACTATGTTGGCTAACATCTTCGGGAAGCTCATCTGCATCTGATAGACATCTAAAATTAATTGGTCTTTCCATAAATTCACTTATTACATCTGCCAAAGCAGTCAATCAGCATTTGGAGGTCAGTAAGAACGACGTCTGGCTTAATATTTTACCCACTTTTCATGTTGGAGGATTAAGTATTTTTTTTCGAGGGGCGATTTCTAATACTACAGTTGTAAACTGTTACGATGAGCTACAAAAGTGGAGTCCTTTTGAGTTTTGTAATAAAATAAAAAAATTTAATGTTACGCTCACCTCATTAGTTCCAACTCAAATTTTTGATCTGATTAAAAATAAATTAACACCTCCATCAAGCTTGCGTGCAGTAATTGTGGGAGGAGGGGCTTTGGATTATGAACTGTACACACAAGCTTTGCAAATGGGCTGGCCCCTTTTGCCAAGTTATGGTATGACAGAAGTTTGCTCTCAGATAGCGACGGCGGAATTAAAATCAATATCTGAATTTAAAAATCAAACTAAAGAAGTTCCACTTAAGATACTTCCCCATGTGAAATTAAAATTGTTCAAAAATAACCAACTTTGTGTTTCATCGCAAGCTTTAATGAAGGGTTACTTTGAGATCACTCCAGAAAAAGATACTTGGCTAGCTTTGCTTGATGATCAACTCACAACACAAGATCAAGTTCAAATAATTGGTGATTATTTAATTCCTATGGGACGTGTCGATGAAGTGATTAAAATTTTAGGTGAAAATGTAAATTTATCTCAACTGAGAGCTAAATTTAATGACCTTTACAATTCATATATTTTAAATTTTAAAAATAATAATACAAACTCTACAATCCAATTTAATTTTGCACTAACAACGATCAAAGACACTCGAATGGGAAACAAATTGGTTCTTTGTTTAGAACAAGCACCAATTAATTCAAGTTTATCCAATCCGCCTTCAATAAATACCTCTGAAGAGCTTCAAATAATCATAAAAATATTTGAAGTATTTAATAAACAAGTATTACCTTTTGAAAAAATAAAAAATTGCATACTGGTAACAAAAATACCACGAACTGACCTCAATAAAATTAAATACCATCAAATAAATTTTTTAAATTCACATATACTTTTTTAAGTATGGATTTGGTTGTTATAATAATGAAAATATTTTTAGAAAATGAGAATGAAATAATTGGTAAGGGAAGTTGGAAATTAAAAAAAATTGAGGATAGATTAATTCAAGTTAGTATGTTTGTGAACAAACAAACTCTTATAATCTATTGACTCCTTTAATCTACCCGTATCAAATATTTGAAAAGCCTGGAACTTGCGCAGAAGATCATCCCTAAAAAATAGGAAAATAACTATTAATGATTATGTCTGATACAATTGCGAAGCAATCAGAATTAAACTTTTGCATTTATTTGGTCACTTTTCATCAAGAGGTTGACTCGGGTTTATACTTACTTTAGTAATGCGTTCATAGACAAAGGGGGTCCTATGAATAAATTTTTTTTAGTTCTTTTTACTTTAGCTCTGACTATAAATTCTAATTTAGCTATTTCAGGCGAGCTTGATAATGATTCGCAAATATCTAACCAAGGCCAGTCACTCAATGGCACTGTTATCGTCCGTATAGATCACGAAACAAATTCAACTGCGATTACACATACAGATTCAGCTTTTAAATCAAATGATGATGCTCAATCTTTTGTGAATTCAACTGACTTCCAAGCCATCCCGCAAAACCATATTAAAAAGTCTGAATTAGATAACGATGGTGGCGCATCTAGCTGGTACTATTATTCACCATATTCTTACTACCCTTATGGAAGTTACTATTATGGAAACTATTTTTATTATTATGGCAACTACTATAGCCCTTGTTATAATTATTCATATGGTAGATACAGTTACTACTACTATTCAAATAATTACTGGGGATGGTAATTATTTTCATAATAAGGGGTGATTGAAAATCGCCCCGTACAAATAGGGAAATAACATATTAAGATTTGCACCTCACTACATTAACTTGATACATTTAGATAAAAAGGGGTGCATTGTGAAATTCTTTTCTTTAATTATATTTTTTTGGTTTTTAACTTCAAGTTACGCTCAATCACAATCTGTAACTCAACCTCACCCTCTCTTTAAAAATATTGGCGAAATAAAACTTTCTCTCGGGTTTACACAACTGCACAACCAACTAAATAATATACAACCACAAAAAAAACTTAAAGTTGCAATTCTAGATAAGGGTTTTGACGGCTTTTCAAATGAAATCGGAAAAACTCTTCCCCTCCAAACAATTTATAAAGCTGGCCCCATAGAAAATCCTACAGACGCAAAGACTAATCATGGTCTTCGAATGGCGCAAATTTTTACAGCCCTTGTGACCGATAACTTGAATCATGAAAATTATATTGAACAACTATATTTGTACAATGTTTTTGGGTTTACTAATTTTAAAAATGCTATTGATGACTTAATTCAACAGAAAGTAGACTTGGTTTTATATTCTGAAGTATGGGAGTATGGTGGAAATTTTGATGGCCAGGGATTTATTAATAATGAAATAAATAAAGTTTTTAAAAATAACATCTTGTGGATCAATGCCGCTGGCAATTTCAATACTACAACACATAATACATCCGTCAGAACAGGAGCTGAGAATTGGGTACAACTTCCTGATCAAAATCAGAGTTTAAAGATTATTTGCAAGTCCACAGATAAATGCCCAGTAAAAATAGTGCTGAGCTGGAATGACTTTAAAAATAATACCGAAGAGGGTACTAATAAAGATTTAGATTTTGTACTCACTGATGATTTTTTAAATATTATACAATCCAGCTCTCTTAAGCAAAGTTCAGATCCAAATGAAAATAGAAATGGATATAGTAAATACCCGCGAGAAATTATAACTGCTGAATTAAATTCTGGAACTTATTTTATACGAGTTAAAAACAGATCTCTCAATTTTGATTCTCTAATTGATAAACTACGCATCACTGTTGATGGACTTAATGTTTCTATGCCTTCAAATAGTAAAAATGAGACTATACTAAATCCTGCAGATAATCCTTTAGTTATTACCGTTGGAGCATTAGATACCGAAAGATCTAGCACCTCTGTTCATCTACAAAAACCTGACATCTGGACAACTTCGTCAATTATATTAAATGATAATTCTGAAATGCGAGGAAGTTCAAACGCTGCTGCTATAGCGGCCTCAGGTGTTGCTTTAAAACTTTTAACTTATGAAACCATTTCTGAACTTGAATTTGATCGCGCTCAAATACTTCGATCTTTAATTTTTTCTAATTCATCTTGGAATAGAAACTATGGCTTATCCCTTTATCAACTGGGTTTTAATCCTACTGGTCCCCAATGTTTTAAATCAGCAACTCCTCAATTTGTTGCTCAAACTCCTCCTCAAATACAAAGAGTGCTTAAGTTAGGAGGAGTCCTCGTTGAAACCACCATGGGCTATAGAATAATGACACCATATGATCCTATTCTTTTAAATAGAAATCTCATGCGCTATCAAATAAATGATATCATAGCGACAACACCTCAGGGGTTTCAACTTTTTAATAGATTTGGTTTTGTACCTCAAAATGCAATTGAAGTTTTTCAACGCCCCGTTGAGGTAAATCTATGTGACATTCAATCACAACCAGGAAGCACATTAGAAACTTTTAATATTTTCAAGTTATTTCAATAAGTTAATTTTCCCATCTTCTCTATTAAACTCATCTTGAAAAGGTGATGTAAAAGTGTTACACTTAAAAAGTGTGGATTATGATTATCTTTGATATGATTGCGCTACTTGATCATTCTTAATCATAAACAGTCATTTTAGAATGGAG
Source organism: Bdellovibrionales bacterium (assembly GCA_005793345.1). Classification (GTDB taxonomy): domain Bacteria; phylum Bdellovibrionota; class Bdellovibrionia; order Bdellovibrionales; family Bdellovibrionaceae; genus SXSU01. The sequence continues at coordinate 26,977 of SXSU01000064.1, read as the reverse complement.
AAACTATGCCTACAATCAAAAAAAGAGTTAATTTAACAATCGACGATGAAGTATTTGAAACATTAACTAAACTTGCTAAAAAAGAAAAAACATCGATAGCTAATGTAAGCAATCTACTTCTTGAAAGAGCTCTTGAGTTAAAAGAAGATTTATATTTTTCTAGAGTTGGTGAAGATCGAATCGCAAAAAAGAATAAACGTTTATCCCATGATGATATTTGGGAAAACTAATGTATAAAATCGAATATTTTGAATCAATTAAAGATGATATTAAAAGTATTCCAAAGTCTCACAGAGAGCAAATTCGTAATACCATTGAAAAAAAATTAGTAAATAATCCTATTGAGTTTGGAAAACCCTTACAATACAGTTTAAAAGGATTGCGCAGAATTCGTGTGGGAGATTATCAAATTATATTTCAGATTGAAGAAATAAAAAAAATTGTTTTAATTGTTAAAATAGGTCATCGTAAAGAAGTCTATGAATAGTATGAGCAGTTCATAAACTTAAATTAAAACGAAGGAGCTTCATCCATGGAATGGATTCCAACGAGCGGCAGAGAACTACCACGATACTCTGGAATTAAAACCTTTTTCAGATTACCTATTGCAAATAATAAAAACGAAGACTTTGATGTTGGAATTTTTGGAGTTCCTTTTGATGGTGGAACTTCCTATCGTCCTGGCTGCCGTTTCGCACCCTCTTTAGTACGAGAGTGCTCTTCACTAGGAAGAGGATTCCATTGGTCAAGAGGATATTCAATTTTTGAAAAACTAAAAATAGCTGATCTTGGTGATTGCTCTACTGTTCCCATCGATCTTGAACAAACATATCAAAAAATTGAAAACTATGTTTTAGAATTACTTTCCTTTAATAAAAAATTTTTAAGCGTTGGTGGAGACCACTCAATTACTTTACCTATACTTCGTGCTTTAAAAAAGCATTTGAAGGTTCCAATCAATTTAATCCATTTTGATGCTCACCTTGACACCTATCCTGCAGCTTGGGGTTGTGAGTACCACCATGGCTCTTTCTTAAGACATGCAATTGAGGAAGGCCTTATCGAATGTAAAAACTCAATTCAAATTGGTGTCAGGGGTCCTCTTGCGGGTAGTGATGATTTATTATTTGTACAAAAACACCAACTCAAATCATTTACCATTGATGACATTAGAAATAAATCTATTGATGAATTTGTAAACCTATTACCAACCTTCATTAATGGTCCAACTTACATTACTTATGACATTGATGTTTTAGATCCGTCATGTGCCCCAGGCACAGGGACACCAGTCGTTGGGGGCCTTACAACTTTTGAAGTTCAAAAAATCTTTCGTGGATTAAAAATTAAAAACTTAGTTGGTGGAGATGTAGTTGAAATCTTACCTGCCTACGATTTTTCGCAAATAACCGCACTTGCAGGATTAGATGCTCTATTTGAAATGTTATCATTACTGGCAATCAATAAATAGATTCTTGATAGATAATTAATTTGAATTAATTAAATTAAAGTTATATTTTTCAGCAATGAATAAATTTTCAAATACAAAATACTTATCTGATTCACTTTGTAAATGGTATTTAAGCAATAAAAGAAATTTACCATGGAGATTGAATCAAGATCCCTATCGAATATGGATTTCTGAAGTCATGCTTCAGCAAACAACTGTTCAAGCAGTGATTCCATATTTTAATAGATTTATAGATCGCTTTCCAAATGTTAAAACTTTATCTAATGCTCCAATTGAAGAGGTTTTAAAATATTGGTCTGGACTTGGTTATTATTCTAGAGCCCGTAATATTCATAAGGCGGCAAAACAGTTTGCTGTTGACGGTTTCCCACAGTCTTATCAGAAGTTGTTAGATTACCCGGGACTAGGTCCATATACCGCAAGGGCAGTCTCTAGTTTAGCCTTTAATGAACCCGTAGGAGTTCTTGATGGTAATGTGATTCGAATTTTAACCCGATTCTATGGCTTAAAAATAGAATGGTGGAAAACTATTGAAAAAATTAAGCTTCAATTACTCTCGGACTCATTAACAGAGTTCAACTCTCCATCAATAGTAAACCAAGCAACAATGGAACTTGGGGCAACTATTTGTACTCCAAAATCCCCAACTTGTACTCTTTGCCCTTGGATGAAAAATTGCGAATCGTTCTCTAAAGATTTAACTCAAATCTTACCTATAGCAAAACCACGACGAGCAACTGAAGAGTGGAGCTGGACTCCCTTAGTACTTATTAAGAAAAATAAAATTGCACTCACTCGAAATATAAAATTACCTTTTTTAAAAGAGCAATTGTTACCTCCTGGTATTGGCAGAAAATTAAAATCAAAACCCAAAAAATTTGATTTTAAACACAATATTACTCATCATAATATATATGTAGAGTTATCAAAAAATGAGAATATAAACACTTATGAAAATTTAGAGTGGATCGAACTTGATCATTTAAGTGAAAAAAATCCGTCATCTCTTTTAAAAAAAATATTAGATGCGTATAAGATAAATTAGAAGCCTGAGTTCAATTGACTAAAGTTTATCTCCAACCTATTCTTAAACTGAAGCTAAGCGATAGTTCGGTTTGAATTTTTAAAGGAAAAAAATGATGTTTAAATCTCTGTCTAATATTCAAAACTTTTCTCAAAAAATTCGTTTTTTTATAATCCTTACTTTGTTCCACTCATTGGCAAATTGCAAAAGCACTCCATTAGAAAACTTAAGCTCCACTGTATCTGAAAAAATAGAAGGATCCACTCAACTCACTTTTTCAGGCAATAACCGATTTCCTAATTCCAACTCACAATTCAATAAAGTTTTATTTGCAAGCTCATCCAGACTCGTACATAAAAATTTTCAAATTTATGAACTAAACTTAAATAATAATACCGAAGACAGAATTACATATAACGATGGAGTTAATCTTGATCCAAAATACTCCCCAGATGAAAAAGTTATATACTTTCAATCCACCTCAGATGAACAAAAAGATTTTCCTGAAAAACTTTTTACTTCTGAATATAATTTTACACCACAAAAATTTTGGAACTTTGAAAACTCTAATTTATTTTTAAACTCAGAAATTTATTATTACTTAATTTCTGATAAAATAACTCCCCCACAGAGATTAACTCAAAGATTAGGTTTTGATGGTTTTGTTAATCCAGTTGACATGATCAATTCATCTTGGATTTCTAAAAGTAAAGATCAATTCATAATAACGTCAAATAACTTAAAAACTAAAAAATCAATTCCTTTCTTTACTCAAACTATGCCTATCTGGAAACCTCAATGGGTTGAACATTCAAAACAATGGTTTTGGATTTCATGGACAACTAAAAACCCAATACCAACTCTATTTAATTTTGATTTATCAAAAAAAGGAACAAGCCCAATCAATCTTAATTTACCTCAAGGTAATTATCATGATTTTTTTGTATTAAATAATTTAATGATCATTTCAGCAAAGCTAGCAAATGATGTAGATTATGAAATTTATATATATCAATTTGAGAGTAAGTGCCTATTTAAGTATTTTAGTCACAAAGGTGACGAAGTTGATGGCCATCTAAATTTTTCAGATAAATTGAATAGAATGAATATTCTTTTTTCATCCAGAAAAGATTCAGACATTAATACTCCATTTCAAATCTACAAAGCCGAATATGCGCAACCCCAAACACCTACTTGCCTAAAATAACTGCTCATGATTAAATCTGATTGCTATGCAATTGTATCAGACATAATCATAAGCAGTTATTTTCTTATTTGTTTGGGGCGATTTTCAATCACCCCGAATTATGAAAATACAAACTAAAGTTTGCATTTTCATAATAACTGCTCATGATTAAATCTGGATTGTGTATAAATATACCAGATTTAATCATAAGCAGTAATTTTCTTGTTTGTTTAGGGTGATTTTAATCACCCCTAATTATTAAATCTGCCTCATTATGATAAATTAAGTTGGGTTAATTTTTGGACTGAGTTTTGCACACTTACTTTATCGTAAAAGTACTAATTTAAGTTTGAATTTTTAGAATTGGAGTTTTTATGAAAAATTTAAAAATAAAATCACAAAAAATTATTCTTTCTATATTTTTTGTAGTCAGTTCAAATACACAGTTGATTCATGCAGCTCCGATTCCAACATCTGGCTCATCCATTTTATCTCAAAAACTAAAAAATACTGCCCTTTCACAAGAAGCGGGGTTTAGAATTGGGACTGAAAAAACTGACTTTTGGGAGTTAATAACTAGTAAAAATCTAAATGCTGCAAATCCCCCCTCTGCTTGGATATTTCAAGGATTAAATGGCGCTTTCAAAACAGCAAGATTTTCAATAAGAACCGATAATCTAAACTCAGAAAAACAATCCTTAGATCAATATGCTAAAAAGTGGATAAAAGAATATCCTTATTTAGGTTTTGAAACACTTGCGACTAATAAAATGGTTGTAGATGGAAAACAAACTTTGGTAATTGATTTAAAAAATAAAGTAAAAAATAAACAACTTCGTCAATTTATAGTTTATAATAATGAGCGCAAAGTTGCTGTAATTATGACCTGCTCAAACTCAATTGATAAATTTTCCTATACTCTAAATCAATGTCACGACTTACTAAAAAACTTTCAATGGGTTGTTGCAAATCCTTCACCTGTTCTTAAAGAGTGATTGAACAAACTTTTTAACTTTACCCCACCAATTAACTTTATGAACAACTGGTTTTCTATAATAAGTAGAAGACTGATGTTGGTGCTGACGATTTGATTTCTTATAATTTTTATGTTGAAAATTTTCTGAACTTTCTCTATCTCTGTAAGGTTTTTTACCTTGATAATTAGATTTATTTCCATGAGGAGTTGATGATCTCTTCGTGTGATTTGGATCAGCTTTCCCATGAAACTCAGTTTTACTGTAATCTTTCTTATATCTTTCAGGTTTTACATACCCCCCCTTGTTATTATCAGCAGAAGAGTTTTTTGGGGCCGCATTTGATGCAGTTGTTCTTGTTCTAAATGGTTTATCGTGATGAACGCCCTTCCCTCGGTGTTCTCTTGGTTTACCTGAAAAATGTCCAGCGTCTTCATATTGTGAAAATTGTTTGTAAGGTGCAAAGTCTTTAATAATATTTTCTTCATCTAACCATGAAACATTAAGTTTGTGCTTTAAAAACTCCTCAATCCTAACTAGCGAATCAACATCTTTATCACCTACAAAACTAAGGGCTTTACCCTTAGCTCCCGCTCGACCAGTCCTACCAATTCGATGAACATAGCTCTCTGGATCTTGAGGCATTTCATAATTTATAACTAGATCTACACCTTGAATATCTAACCCTCGTGCAGCAACATCAGTTGCTACTAAAACCTGGATAGAATTTTCGTCAGCATTTGGGTTTTCTTCTTTAAATTGTTGAATCACTCTGTTTCGTTGGTTTTGAGTGATCAAACTTGATAATCCCAAAGCTGGAATATTATTTTTACGTAAAAATTGAACCAATGGTTCAATTTGATTTTTATAATTACTAAAAATAATAACTTGTTTTGGTTTATGAATTTTTAAAAGGCTAAGTAAATAACTTGATTTTTCTTCTTGTCCTAAATGAAAAATTGAATCTTCAACATTTTCGCTTTTCGTTTGATCTTTACTCATATTAATTTCAACAGGACTTGAACCAAACTCATACGCTGTATTTAAAACTTCAAAATTTAAAGTTGCACTAAAAACTAAAAATTGTCTGTCTTGTGGAATTCGCTGCAAGATATATTTCATATCATCTTTAAAACCCATATCAAACATGCGATCAGCTTCATCAAATACAACAGCACGAACATGTTTAAAATCAATTAGATTTTCTTTATATAAATCTAGTAAGCGACCAGGAGTTGCGATAATGAAAGTAGTCCCATTTCGAAGAGCCTCTTTTTGTTTATCATAGGATGTCCCACCATAAATGGTACATGCTTTTAGAGAAGTTTCTCCTGCAAGTTGATTAAAGTTTTCATAAACTTGTTCAACAAGTTCACGAGTAGGAACTAATATTAAAACTTTATGGAAACTCTTCCAGTCAGGAAAAGCTCTTAGTTTATTTAATTGCTCTTCTGCCACATCAATAGGTTGAGAAGAATCTGTATTTATACCAGCAGCCAGTGATTGAGAAATTGTTAATGATCTTAAGACTCGATCAATTAATGGAATTAAAAAAGCTGCTGTTTTACCCGTTCCTGTTTGGGCAAGTCCAGCAACATCCTTCCCTTCTATAAGAGGGGGAATTGCTTGCTCTTGTATTGGAGTACAAGATTGATAGCCTAACTTTTCAATGGATTTTAAAATGGGATTTGATAAATTTAGTTCTGAAAAATTCAAAATAACTCCGCGTAAGAAAAAAAACTGAACTTCAATGTGATCACACTACTGAGCTAAATTAGCAAAGTCAACGCGTATTGTTAACGCAAAAATAACTTCAGCTGAGTAATAAACTCCTGCGGTTGATCAAAGTGAACCCAGTGACCTGCATTTTTAATTTCTACTCCCTGAATACTTGGATTTAATGCTAACATCTTTTCAAAAACTTCTCTTGGTAAATCGGGTGAATTTTCTCCTCTTACTAGTAGTGTAGGACAAATTAAATTTTCAATTTCATGCCAGCGTTCGATTGCGCGACCTTCTTCTAAACTCAAATCAATAGCTCGTTTATTAAAACGCCAATCCGTTAAACCATCGGGCTTTTCTTCTAAATTTGAATAGAAATATTGCCCCATTGCTTTGGGTTGCTTTGTATAATTTTTTACTTTTGCTTCAAATTCATTCGCAAAAAAAATACGCGCTTCATTTTTAGTTTTGAATGGAACAGGCACTGAGTTAATCATTCCTAAAATTCGATCAATGGCACTCATGTCTGCATTTGGACCTATATCCTCGATAACTAATTTGCGAACCCGTGAAGGATATTTATTAGCAAAATGCAGTGCATTTCGTCCACCCATTGAATGGCCCACTAAATCAATTTGTTCCCAACCTAACTCATCTAAAATTTGTTTTAAATCTTGAGCATAATCTTCAGGGCTATAACCCAAATCAGGTTTAAAAGATTTTCCATGACCTCTTTGATCATAAACAAAAACTTCATGACTATCTTCAAATGCTAATGCAATTCGTCTCCAATTTTGTGAGTAACCCATGAGGCCATGTAAAAATACTAAAGGTTGTCCATTTTTATTTCCGGAACGCTGATAAAAAAAATTTTTTAAAAAAGTCATAGACCAGTTATACTATATAGTTATAATTTTGCTCAATGGAAAAAAGGCATAAACCAAAATTGCATATAGATTGGATAGAGCCCAGCGCAATTGATATTGTTAAAAGGCTTCAAGATAATGGATTCGAAACGTACTTAGTCGGAGGTTGCGTTCGTGATTTATTAGCAGGTATTCACCCTAAAGATTACGATATTGTTACCGACGCAAGACCAGAAGAAGTTCGGCGCATCATACGTGGTAGTTATATAATTGGAAGACGATTTCAACTCGTATTAGTCAAACGAGGACAACACCAATTTGAAGTAGCCACTTACAGAAGAAATGCACTTCCCGAAGAATTACAAAATGAAGATACAAAATATTTTACACAGGATAATTTTTTTGGAACACCAGAAGAAGATGCCCGTCGCAGAGATTTTACAATCAATGCTTTATTTTATGATCCGATATCACATGAGTTGGTTGATTTTGTAGATGGACTACGAGATATCGAAAATGGTTTGATAAAAATGATCGGCGATACTTCAACAAGAATCACTGAAGATCCTATTCGAATATTAAGAGCCATAAGAATTGCCCACAAATTACGTTTTAGTTTAGACCCAGAATTACGGTATAAATCAAAAGAACAAGCTCATGAGTTAGAAAAATCATTGCTACCTAGGAAACGTGAAGAGTATTTAAAATTTTTTAAATTACCAGATCCAAGTCTAGCGTTTCTTGAGTTGTATGATCTTGGTATTTTAAACCATCTTATTCCTGGATTATCCAATTTATGGAGTGATCCTAATATTCTTGAAACGTCTTTAATTTATCTAAAAAGATCTAAAGATATTATTAAAGATCCTACTCAAAATACACAAGTACTGTTGCCTTTATTTTTAGGGCTTGCAGAATCACTAAACTTAGACTCTATTTTTGAAGAACAAGAAAGCGATTCAGATTCAGAAACAGAAGCTGAAGCTGAAGGAAAAAGTGATGAAATTTCACTGAAGCCACAAAACGATGAAAATAAACCAGAAAAACCTATTAATTTGCCCTTAGCAAAAATTGAAAAAATCTTTAAGGATGAAATGGGTGTTTTTAAATCTGAACAAACAATGTTAAATCTTAGTTATATTTTACAACCACGCCTAGAGTTAATCTCAAGCTTTAAAAAACGAGGACAACGTCGACAATTTGGATTTTTGCTAAAGGAAGAATTTCCACTTGCACTTCGAATTGCGGAAGCCGATTTGCGTTTAGGTGGTAAGCAAATTTATTTTTGGCAAAAACAACTTGATAAAGCAAAAAAAGAAAAGAAAAATTAATTATTTTTTTTGATTTAAAAGAAGTCCATAAATAATAATCAATGCCCCTATAATTTGATTGTATGAAAGTTGTTCATTCAAAATCAACCACCCAGCAAGCGCAGCTGTTACAGGTTCTATTGTTACAATAATAGCTGCTTTTGAACTTGTTATTTTTTGCATTCCAGACAAAAAAAGTGTTAGGGGCATTATAGTACTAATTATTGCAATACCAAAAATTAATAAAAATTCTTTAAGTTCAAAATTTAAAATTTTTTCTACATTAGGACTATGATAAACAAATAAAGTAATTGCCGCCGATGAAATAACATAAACACTAGATGAAAGTGGATTTACATTTTTTTGCACTACACCCGATATTAACACGTACGCGGAATAAATAATCGCGGCTCCCAAACCCCAAAAAATGGCAGTAAATTTACCAACATTCATATCACCCCAAAGTAATAGCATTAAACCCATCATTGTCATACCTAATGATTGCCATTGTTTAGAGTGAAGTTTTTCTTTTAAAAAAAAGTGCGCTCCCAAATTTACAAAGACTGGAAATGTAAACAATAGCATTGCTGCAATGGCAACAGATACACCTTCGATAGATTTAAAATACATCGTTGAAAAGATGGCATAACCAGCAACGCCCAGAAAACAAGAAATTATAATTTGTTTAAGGGGAAGGAAAAATATTTTTCTTTTATAAAAAAATAAAGTAACCCACAAAATAATTGCAGCTAAAGTAAAACGAAAAGTTAGAAGTTCTCCAATACTCATTCCGTACGCAAATGCTATTTTTGCAAAAATACCTAAAAAACCAAAACCAATTCCAGCTAATATTATTTCAATAAAACTGATTTCAAATTTAATAGAAGTAACTTTTTTCATAATTTAATCCAAAATAAAATTTTCACCTTTATGTTAAATTAAACAAATGTATCTACTAAGTAAATCAATACTTGAATCGTAAAAAAACTTATCTTGTGCAAACTAAAAATGAATTAATATTGATTAAGTGAAAGAATAGTGAAAGAATGAAATATCGCTTTCACTATTCCAATAGTATTGTAAATTTATTTCAGAATATCTCGCGATCTCAAGGAGAGCTGAGTTCTTTAACAATTACTCCCGAATCCCTATCTGAGTTAAATTTTATTTGTTATTTTCTGATATAATTTGAAAAGAAGTTTTTGTGCTACTATTTCGGCCTATCCATAAATCACCAAATTTTTGTAGCTCATGAAAATAAACTGAAAATGAATATGGTCCCGGTGGCAACTCATCTGGGCCTTTATATTCTTTAACCTGTGAATGATCTCCAACTTTAAATTGATAAATTTCTTTCTTAGGATCGTAATCAAATCTTACGGAGACAAGATCCTCGGTTGTGCTTGGTAAATCTAATCTAATTTTACCTGACACCCTAATACGATCTTCATTATTTTTTGATTCTGGAGATCTAAAGTTTTTCCATATGAATGATGGTGTTCGAGTAATAAATTCTTGGTTTGTTTTTGGTAAATTAATTACAGGTGATGCACTTGAGCTGGCATCATTTAAGATAAACCAAGCTTGAACAGGATTTTTATCTTTAACTTTTATATTTAGCAAATACAATCCATCTTCAATGATTGTATTTTTAGATTCACTCGATGTCCAGAATCCAAGTGATTCACCCCAATGTTCTTCTTTCCAATTTCCAATATTTGCACTTTTATCTAAAACAATTTCATTTGGATATCTTATGACCTGAAATTGTTCAATATAATTGGCCTGAGGAATTTGACCAGATGCAGTCATAAAAAACCCAACTTTACCTCTCTCTGAATTGTATCTTCTCGCTGCACTAACTGTTAAATATTTAATTTCAGGAGGTAAGCTCCAGTCAGGCTTAATATCAGTAAATAATTTTTCTGATTCAGAAACCTTATACAATTTTAAAACATTTTTTAAAATCATCGGATGATTTTTACTGATTTCTAAAGCATTTTTTATATGTTTAAAAATACTTTTACCGTCTTTATTTAAATAGGCTTGTTGTGCAAGTTTTATACTTAGCAAAGCTGAATCATCTGCTAAAACTACCTCCGCATAGTTTATAGATAATATTGTCGTTATTGATAATAGTAATTTTTTAAAGAATAAACATTTTACTTTTATTTGCATTTTCTCTTACTCCATAATTTTTAATTTAACCATGATTGGTTAAAATGAAGTTAGCATAAATTAAATTCTTAATTGTTATACTCAGGTTAACTTTTAGTAAATTTATAGCCAACACCACGAACTGTTTCCAGTACCCCCTCTCCGAACTTTTGCCTTAACTGTAAAACATGGGTGTCAACTGTTCGAGTAGTTGGAAAATTCTCAAATCCCCAAATTTTATTTAGTAATTCTTCTCTACTAAAAACTTTATTTTGATGAGTTATAAACAAATAAAGCATATCAAACTCTTTACGGGTAAGCGATGTTAATTGACTCTTATAATAGACTTCTCGAGAAGTTGGGTTAATACGAATATCACCACAACAAATTTCCTCGCTAGTTTTTCTTGTGAATGAGTCATCGTTTGCTATCCCTCGCAAGTGCACTCTAATTCGAGCTAATAACTCCCTTGGTTCAAATGGTTTAGTTATATAATCGTTTGCCCCTGATTCTAAGCCTAAAACTTTATCTATTAAGTCAGATCTTGCAGTTAAGAAAATAACAGGAATCGTATTGTAATTTAAACGTAAATGTTTTAAAACATCCAAACCTTGTCCGTCAGGAAGCATCCAGTCCAATATAATTAATGAAAAGTTATTTAAGTTTGCTGGAATCTCAAAAATATTTTTAGCATGAGTAACTTGAAATCCTTCTTTGTTTAAAAAATTTTTAATATTCAAAGCTAATTCAATTTCATCTTCAACCAATAATAATTGAATCATTATCGCTCCACTCTTTTAAAATATTAGGTGTTAAATTTTCTTTTCCATTACTCATAATTAAATAAAATCGCGTAGGTGAATATTTTAAAATTAACTTTCCATTTATATAAGGCAAAATTTTTGACATTAGATTTAAACCAAGCCCCATACCTTTACTCGTAGAACTTTTTTGAGTCACATTGAATGGGTCCATCCCTTGATCAGCCACAGAAAAAACCCAATATTGATGATGGTATTCTAGATTTACACTCACTGGAGGTTGTCCATGTGTAATTGCGTTCTTTATTAAGTTTAAGACGCAAAATTGAACCCAAAATGGATCCATGAAAATTTTGGAGTTTATGGAATCAATCTCCTCATTATTTTTATAGTGAAACTTTATTTCAGTTGAATAACTGTCTATTGTTTGTTTTACAAATTTTTCTAAAGAATTTATTGCAATTAGTTTTGGCTTTATAAATTTAATTTCTGATTTATTTTCAAGATAGTTTTGAGTTGATTCAGTAATACGCATAACTCTAGCTAATTGATCAAATAATTTTAAGGTTAGTTGTTGCGAATCGGAATTGAGTTGATCAAATATATTTCTATACTCTTCGGCAATGAAATTCAAATTAGAGAGGGGGGTTCTTAATTCATGAGTAAGCATTTCAAGTAAAAACTTAAATTTCTCTCTTTCGTTTTTTCTTTTTACAATTAAAAATCCAACCATTAAAAATAGACTCACCGTAACGACTATCATTATTATAAAAAGTATATTAAAAAAACTCAGCTTCTTCAAAAATAATTGAGTTGAATTAACTTTCCAACATATATTATTTGAAACTAAATAACAAACTCCGTAGTCAGTATTCTCACTTAAAATTATTGGCGATAATACGGTTGAATCCCAATACTCCTCCCAAATAGTTTTAGTATAAAAATTATATTTATACTCAAAAGATTTATTTTTAATAAATACATATTTATCGGTCACTAAAATATCTTGAAACTGAGAAAGATTATAAAGCTCTTCCCAGCCTAGCTCTAACAAAATTCTTTTTTTATAATCGAGTACAAGATAATTTAAATTTTTTTGAATTTGTTGTATTTCTAAAACATGAAAATGATATATTTTATCATTTACCCATTTTTTTAACTCATCCACATTAATATTTTTAGAAAATTTATTTTTGAATTCCAAATACGCAAAAGTATCCCCTTGGACAGAAAAAATCGGATCACCAACTAATAACTCATCTTTAAAATTTTTACCACTACATTGTAATTTGTGAAAAAGTACTGATTTAGCAAGTATAGGATTTTCAATTTTTGCAACTGATGAAGTTTTTGTACAAATACCTTTAATAAGATTGAAAATTATTTTAACTTCACTTGAATTGTATTTTGTATAGTCTGGCAATATGGCTTCTGGATTTATAAATTGAGTTTGTTCTAAATCGACAATGTCCTTTTGGCGTTCATTTTCTGATTCAAACTTTTTTAATTCCGAATCCACATTTGGAAAAGCAATATCGAAATATTTTTGATTTTTAAAATTAACAACTAAAAAAACTAAAATTACTGAGGTAAGCGCTGTCAATAATAGGAAAACAATTTCAAGATTATTTTTTATAAATTTTAATTTTTTTTGCGGCAAATACATATATTCAAATTATTCTATTTTATTCTAGCAATTCATTGTCATGAAAATGTCAATTCTATGTCATTTCTATAAGTTAATAAGGGGTGATTCAAAATCACCCCAACAAACAGGAAAATAACAGTTCACAATAATGTCTGATATAATCGCATAGCGATCAGACTTAATCATGAGCTGTTATATATATGATATTTTCAAAGTCTATATATTTACCTTATTTTGTACTAAATTTTTTATTTTATTTATGGCGCAACTAACATCCAATAACCCAAAGATGAAATTTCTGGTAAGTAGCTATGAGTTTCATCTGATATTATAGTCCCAACTAAGGTTGTTGGATTATTTGTAATATTATACTTTCTAATGTATTGAGCCCCAGTTGAATCATTTGTTTCCCAAGTGTATAAATAATTTATATTATCTTTCTTAATGTGAAAAATATTTCGAACTGTTCCTGCTGTAGCAATATCTAAAATAGAGTTTTGCAAAGTATATGTTCCATTATTACTAACATCTTTTATCCTAACAACATTTTGTGTTCCGCCCAAAAAACCTGTTTTCACAATAAAGATATCATTCGTAAAATTAGTGCCACCTGCATTTTCAAGAGGAACAACCTGAATTACTTTTTCATCAGAAGTGGCCGCTGAATATAACAATGTTGGATTCATAGTTCCAGTACAACCATCAAAATCTGCTTGCGTAAACTTTGAAACTCCATACTGATTTAAAATCATATCAGATGAATTGCCAGAGTCACCAAACCAACCTATATAAGTTGTAGACCCAAATCCATAAATATTCATTGCAAGATCCCCAACTTTTCTATAATTTTCAGAGAACTGGACTGTACAACCTACAGCTTTAGTCCAAGCCGCAGAACTTGATGGCATATTATAATTTGTATAACGATAAATTTTTCCTATGCTCGACGAATAATCAGAAAGATAAAAATTTCCGTAATAAATTTGTGAGTGGCCAAACTGAAAATAATAATTACCTACAGAATCTGTACCCGGTATTGGAGTTGGAGAAGGACTAATTTTTTGAGGATAACTTACTGGATAGCCAATACTTTTAACTTGCATTTGAAGTGATGAATTTGTTGAGCCCATAGTCATGATTGCAGTAGGAGTTCCAAACGGTGACTCTTTTCCCAGTTTCATCCCCATTGTATAGTGACTAACTCCAGCCTCTGGAATAAAACCAAATCCTTTAAACGTTCCTGTAGACGAGAAGACCAAAATACTACCATCATCACTTAATCGGGCTGGAGCATTAAGTCTTGTTGTAGGTTCTCGGGATACTAAGATATCATCCGTTTCAATTTGTGCTAAAACTAGAAATGTTGCACTAGTTGTATTTAAATCTAAACCTGAAAACATAACTTTCAATTTATTAAGCGTACCACTCGCAGAGGCAGTAAAAGTTGTTTGATAAACACCATCATCTCCAACAACTGGCTCAACCGCACTAAATGTTCCTGAGCTTGTCCCCTCAGTGCCGACAGATAGCACAAGTTCTGAAGCAAAACTAGAGTCTAAAAATTTATTATTTGAAGAATCTTTTAATGTAATTGTAACAACACTTGTTTCACCCATTGCCAATTTAGAATTGGAAATCGAAGCTGAGCTATTTTGCATGCTAATATCATAAATTGGATCAGGCGTTGAAGTTATTGTAGGCGTAGAGGTTGGCGTAGGAGTTGGAGTCTCAGAAAGTAATTCTTTTTTCTTCTCACAATTATTTAAGCAAATTAAACTTACAGAGATCATAAAACTCATTAAAAATTTATTCATATTATTTTCCTATTTTAAATTGGAATTTAGTATTAATTAGTAATAAATCATTAATACATAATAAAAATAATATCCTATTATATAATGAAGGTTAATAGAATTTCAAAAACTATCCCTATGGATAGTATCGACTTTTGAATTTTTTATTTTCGACCTTTGTTAGTTGAGTTGGTGACGTCAATAACTTCTTCACTATCGCTCTTTGAATGCGAAAATTTTTTGTATTCATTTATTTGAATTTCATCTTTTTTATTATCTTTTATTTTACTAAATTTAGAATATTTTGTAAAAATAAAATACAGAAGTCCTACAATTATAATTTCCCAAAAACCTATTTTCATAAAAACTCGTTCCCTATTGAGACTTTTTTAAAATACTTTTCCTAATATTTCAAACTAAGAGTTATACTTATAAACATGAATTCAAAAAATATTTTTCATATTTTACTTTTATTTCTGGCTTTAGTGTCTTGCCAATCTGCTCCTTCTCTACTTAAAGATTTTGATAATGTACCTCTAGGTGCAGAAAAAATTGATGTGCTTGAAAAAATTGGCAATCCAACCTTTTTTGATAGAAAATTAGGACAAGATCGATGGACCTATCAAATTTACGAAGATAATATTAAACATGAAAAAGTAGTATACTTTTTGGACGGATTTGTGACTTACAGAGGAGAACCAATCCCACCATTTATTTCTGCAGAAGAACAAGATAACATTAATTATGAAAAAAATATAATTCTTGATTTAGCTGATGCTAAAATATTATCTACAAACAGTAAGAACTCCAAATAAATCTTGTAATTATTTTCGTAAAATTACTGTACCTGTTGGATCATTTTCAGGAGTAGGAACATCTTCAATTAAACTTTCCGCAGGCATTCTATCCGAGTTCTTTTTTTTTGCGGGCAAAACAGTTATCTTTTTTTCTTCTTCTATAGTTTCATTATTTATTTTTTCTTTTTTAGTTCTCAAAAGATGACCATATTGGAATCGCATTTTATCTATTGCACTATCCAATTCTTTATCTATTGTCGCTTCTGTTTCAATCTCTTCTAATGAATCAACTTTTATTTTTTTATTTTGTTTTACAAAACCCCTATCAGGATATCGAAATCTAATTATTGCTCTTTTCTTTTCAATATTTTCATCTAAGTCTTTTAACTCTTTATATTCTTTTTCAATTTGCTTTACTGTTTCTCTAAAAGCTTTAGGTTCAGTAATATGTTCTTTTTCTTGTAAAAGTTTTTTCAAACTTTCGCGTTTAGCCTTCATCTTTGCCCCAATTTGTTCAATTGCTGCATTTAACTCTAAGAATTCATCTTTTTTAATAAAACCAGAGCCTTTTGACTCCCCACCCTCTTCAGCTACTGCGGGGGCTCCGTGCTCTTCTGCAAAAGTGACGCTACTTTGTAAAAAAATTAATATTATAAAACTAAAAATAATTAATAAAAATCTTTTTAACTTATTTTGTTCAAACTTGAACATTATCTTCTGTATTGATTTCATTATCCACCATCCATGTGATTTCAATTGGCAATGCTTTTAATCTATTTATTAATAAACTTGCTTTAACCCCATTAACCTTTTTAAGCACAAGCTCTCCCGCTTGTATCTGATTCATCAACTCTAATGCAACCCAGCCCCATCTTGGATCTTTAAGTTCTTCATATATTTCTGAACGAAGTCGATTCCCATCAATACCTTTAATAAATATTTTGTAAATAAATGAATCCTGTGAAGATGATTGCTCTTTTAAATTTTGTGAATTTTTAGAATTATTATTAAATTCAATTGATGAATTTGTTAACGATTGGTTTGTATACTCAGGTAAATTCACTTCATGATCCGATTCGGTTTCAGAATTATCAATTTCAGCAAGTGAATCCAAGGTATAGTTTTTAACTGAAAAATCGGATGGGATATCTTTTGAACTACTATCTAAAATAGTTTCATTTATTTTATTAGAATCATCATCAGTTATAAAGTTATTATCTAAATTTTCTGATTTTTCTAACACTTCAGATTCTTCTGTGGCCATTTGTAAATTACCATCAAAATCAAAAAAAAGTGGCGTACGACATTGCGGACAAACCACCATGCCAAATCCCGCTTGAACATCAGACTGACAAACGGGACATTGAATTACACTCATTTATTTTTTTTATCCATTTTTCTTCGGTCGGCCCGATTTAATTTATTTTGTTGCGATTGCGGAGGTCCTGCCTTAAAGCTTATCTTCTTTTTATCTGAAGAAGATTCCGTTCCACTATCTAGATCCATCATCGTTGAAGCTACATTTTCATCTGGAGCCTGATATACAAGATTTTTTTGATTATCTTCAGGAAGCATTTCTTCAACTAATTCTTTTGCTTCTTCAGGATTTTCAACAACCAATTGTATTTTTAATAATTTTTCAATAACTTCAGCTTTGATAACTCTATTTAACTGTTCAAAAGCAGTGAAGGCTTCTTTCTTGTATTCAATTAATGGATCTTTTTGAGCATATCCTCTTAGTCCTATTCCTTCTTTAAGATGATCAATCAGCTGCAAATGCTCTTTCCATCTTTGATCAATTGTTTGAAGCAGAATCATTTTTTGAATTTGTTCAAAAATAGGACCTAATTGTGTTTTTTGTCTTTCGAAAATTTCTTTAACTTTTTTACTAATAAAATCTGTCAATTCTTGAGCTGAAAATAATTTATGACTACTTACAAACTCATCAATAGAAAAACCAAATTGTTGTAAAGTTGCAGTATTCAATCCTTTTAAATCCCAATTATCAAACTTCGCATCAAGTGGAACATATTGATCTAAAATATCTGAAGTCACTTCGCTTAACATATCGAGAACTGTTTGCGATAATTCTTCACCATATAATAAATTTTTTCTTAGACTATAAATCGCCATTCTTTGTTGGTTCATTACATTGTCGTAGTCTAATAGATGTTTTCGTATATCGAAATTATGTCCTTCTACTTTTCTTTGCGCACCTTCAATGGCTCTTGATACCATGCCTGCTGTAATTGGTTCATCTTCTGGAACATTTAATGTGTCCATAATTTTTTGAATTCTTTCACCGTTAAAAATACGCATTAAATTATCTTCAAGGGCTAAATAAAATCGTGATTCACCTGGGTCACCTTGTCGACCTGCACGTCCTCTTAATTGATTATCAATACGACGGGAGTCATGACGTTCAGTTCCTATAATATATAAGCCTCCCGCAGAAATCACATGGGCTTTTTCATCTTCGCAAACTTTTTTAAACTTCTCGACAGCATTTTTATATTCATCACTCGCTTCATCTTTAATAATTTGCTTTGCCATCACTTCGGGATTACCACCCAACACAATATCTGTTCCTCGACCGGCCATATTTGTTGCAATTGTTACTGCTCCTTTTCGACCCGCTTGCGCAATTATATCGGCTTCACGCTCATGATGTTTTGCATTTAATACTTCATGTGAAATACCTTTATTTTTAAGTGCACGACTTAACATTTCTGATTTTTCAATACTAACTGTACCAACAAGAACAGGTTGACCCTTAGCAACTCGCTCTTTGATATCATTGGTAATTGCATTAAACTTTGCATTTTGAGTTTTATAAACCACATCATCCATATCCTTACGTTGAATTGGTTTATTTGTTGGAATAACTGTCACCGATAAATTATAAATTTTTTGAAATTCAACAGCTTCAGTATCCGCAGTTCCTGTCATTCCTGCTATTTTATTATAAAGTTTAAAAAAGTTCTGAAAAGTGATTGTTGCCAACGTTTGATTTTCGTTTTTTACTTTTACGCCCTCTTTAGCTTCTATTGCTTGGTGCAAGCCATCGCTCCAACGACGCCCGGGCATCAATCGACCCGTAAATTCATCTACTATTACAATTTCACCATCTTTTATCATATAATCCACATCTAGTTTATAAAGATGATGTGCCTTTAAAGCCTGGTAAATATGATGAAGTAATTCAATATGTTTTGGATCATATAAATTTTCAATTTTTAAAAGTTCTTCTACTTTAGTATTGCCTTCCTCAGTTAATGAAGCGGTTTTACTTTTTTCTTCCATTGTGTAATGTTTGTCTTTTTGAAGATGAGGTATAATCTTATCAATTATTATATATTTATCTGTTGATGATTCTGCTGGACCAGAAATAATTAATGGAGTTCTCGCTTCGTCAACCAATATAGAATCACACTCATCAATAATTGCAAAATTTAATTCTCGTTGAGCGAATTCAGTTTTATCGAATTTCATATTATCACGGAGATAATCAAATCCCAATTCGTTGTTAGTTGCATAAGTAATATCACAACGATAACTTTTTTTTCTTTGTTCATCATTTAGTTCATGTACTATTATTCCAGTTGTTAAGCCTAAAAATCCATACAACTTACTCATCCACTGCGCATCTCTCTTCGCCAGATAATCATTTACAGTTACAACATGTGCACCTTTACCAGAAAGAGCATTTAAATAAACAGGTAATGTTGCCACTAAAGTTTTACCTTCTCCAGTTCTCATCTCTGCAATTCGACCTTGATGGAGCATAATCCCGCCAACCATTTGCACATCATAATGTCTCATGCCCAAAACACGACGACTTCCTTCTCTACATACGGCAAATGCTTCAGGTAAAATGTCATCAAGAGTTTCGCCTTTAGCGAGACGCTCTTTAAATAATTTAGTTTTATTTTGAATTTCTGAATCACTAAGAGTTTTTAAATTTTCCTCAAAGGAATTTATTTTTTTCACTATTGGATCAAGAGCTTTTATTTCACGATCGTTTTTTGTTCCGAAAACTTTTGCTAAAAATTGTGTAATCATGATTTATCTTTCTAATCTTTCGAATTTTCAAAGTTTGTTTTATTATGAATAAATTTTCATTGATTTACCCACAAAAATTAAAAGACTCCAATTTAACCTTACTATAGGAAATATCTATCTAAAAAGAGATCTTTTTGACAACCTGTGATGAAAACTCAGACATTAGTCTGATAAAGTTCAAATTCAAACTAAAGTTTAAATTTGGTTTTTATTTTTGAGTTGCCGAATTCCTTCGTAGAGGGCAATTGCAACTGCAGTGGCAACGTTAAGGGATCGAACAGGACCAAACTGTGGAATCTTAATTACTCGCTCTTTATTTGCATCAAGAATTTCAATGGGAAGTCCTTTAGTTTCTTTTCCGAAGACCAACCAATCACCCCTCTGAAAATCCACTTGATCATAATTTTTTTCAGCTTTTGTTGAGAAAAAAAAAGTTCGATTTGGATTTGGTAAATTTTCAAACCATGAATTATAATCCGTATGAGTTTGCCATTTTAAGTAGGGCCAATAGTCTAGTCCAGCTCGCTTTAGATTTTTATCATTTATTTCAAAACCCATTTTACCAATAAGATGCAACTCAGACTGAGTGCCTACGCAAGTCCTTCCAATGTTTCCAGTATTCTGTGGAATTTCTGGTTCAATAAATGCAATTTTAAAAAAAGGATTATAATTATTCAATTAAACCTACTTAATTAAGAAGTTTGAATAACTCGATACCAAGCTTTGATAAAGCTAATCTGCGTCCCTTATCAACTATTAACTCTAAACTCATAAGTTCTCTGTAGAGAGTCATATCAATTGGTACAATCTCTCTTCCTGAAGAACTTCCTAATTTTAAAATATAGTTTCTTTGCTTTTCAGAAAGTTTTTCGGTAAGTGGGGGGCTTGCTCTCATACAGGCTTCCCAATCACCATTTTCAATTACGTTTAATGTTTGTGGTAATTTTTGTTTATTAAGAACATAAACCCATGATTGTAACATTTGATCGCCCACCATAACGTAAACTATTTCACGATGGTATAAGCTTTTTGAAGGATCTTGCGTATTATAACCATAGAAACCATCAAGAATGTGCCACAGCATATCAGACGACTTAATCTCTAATAATTGCCCATTGATCTTATCTTGTCCCTCTAGAACCATTGCGGGGAAACCAACTTTAAGTCTAAGCATTGTACCTTTTGTAAAAGCAGGCTTAACAGAAGATATAAAATCTTTTATTTTTTCAAAATGAACCATGCCTTCAGCCATAGAACCATACACAAAAAGTAAATTATTAGACATACCCCTCCCCCTGAAAAATAAATCTAAATCATAGTCTTTTCTTATGTTTAATAACAAACAAATTCAAAAAACGCAATTTAGTTTTCAAATTAGAGGCGCACTGGTCTAAAAGTATATTAACAGTAACTCAAGTTAGTACAATGGCTGAAAGGTTTCTACCAGAATTTGATTTATCTCTGCGATAAGAATTCCATTTGTTATTTTTAACAGTATCAATTTCAATAAATTTAATTTGCTCTTTCGTTACCCCTATTGTTGCTAATTGAAGTTCTAATAAATAATCTAAATTAAAATAATATTTTTCGATGTTGTTTACAAGTTTACTATAAGAAAGTTTATTTTTATCATATTTAATTTTAGAATTAATTTTAGCACCAATTTTTTCTATTTCAAAATTTGGAAAAATAGATTTTTCTAATAAATTTTTTACATCTAAATCTATTTCAAAACTCTCCTGCAAAATTCTTGGCCCCACAAAAACCAAAAGGGATTCAGAATTCAAACTTAATTGGGTCAACAATCGAGAAATTGATTTTATTACTATTAAATTTACAAAACCTCGCCAACCAGCATGAATTGCAAGTGCAAATCTACCTTCTTTATCAACAACCATAATTGGATTGCAATCAGCAGTTTTTATCAGAAGCATCTCATTTTTAAATTGAGAATAAAGTGCATCAGCTTCAATTAGATTTAATTGTTTTTTTATATCTAAGGTTGCGACTAGGTTGTCACCATGAGCTTGCTTAACAGCAAATAAATCTATTTTAATAGGAGCTATATTTTGAATATTATCTCGAGTTAATTTAGCAGATCCAAATATTATTTGAAATTGGGATCCCGAAATAAAAACACCCATTTCATTCTCTAGGATTGAAATGGGTGTTTGATTTAAAATCTCATTTTTTATATTATTAGCTTTTTTAAATTCAACTAAATTTAATTTCATTAAAATATAGTTTCAGCTAACTATAACATAAGTTCAAGTTTTTTATATTATGGGGTGATTCAAAATCACCCCCAACCAACAAGAAAATAATGGCGCAGGATTATGTCTGATATAATCGCGCAAGCGATCAGACTTAATCATGAGCAGTTATTATTTACTTACTGAAACAAGTTCAGCGTATATTGGTAAATGGTCACTCACACCATAACTTGTTTTTTCATCAAATCTAGCTGGATCACCTGAGTTATCTAATTGATATTTTCCACTCTTTACTACTCGAATGGAATCAGCATCAACTTCCAAGCCACTACCTAATTTATAAGAAGAGTTTGGTTCAAAACCTGAGTTTGATGCTGCGGTTGGGGATTTTGAAAATCCAAGAATATCAAGAAATGACCAGCTTGTTTTGTATTTATGTGTTCCTTGGCAAGCTTGGCATCCAATTAGATGGGATACTAACCACTGAGTAGCTAATTGATCTTTAACAAGTTGTTGTTCTGTTTCGATGATATTAAAATCACCACCTACTACAGATACTCTTCCCGCTGGAAGATTTTTTTGAAGTTGATTTAAGAAAGCTACAGCTTGCTGTCTAAAAATGGTAGGTTTTCCCTGAGAAGGAAAATGAACCCCAAAAACTGTGAGAGTTTGTCCCGAAGGTAATTTTAAATCTACTTGCAGTATACCACGGGTTTTAAGCCCTTTCACTTCCGCTCCAGGATCAATTGAAGCCATTGGGCTATGGCTTGCAGCAGGCACATTAAAAGGAATTCTATGAATCTTAGGCGTTCCCGCTAATGGAAATTTTGAAAGTAAGCCGACGTTGATACCTCTTGCATCATCACCTTGTAAAATTACTTGAGTGATAAATTTGCCATCTTTTAAATATTTTGAATTTAATTGGTTAAGAATATTTTCATTCTCAACTTCCTCTAATAAAATGATATCGGCACCATTTTGATTTACACTTAAAATAGTATCTGCAATTCTAGTCATTTTTGTTTCAATAACAGAATCACTCCAGTCTAAGTTCATGCACTCATCGTAATAAAATGTACCTGGTTTATTGCTAGCAGCACATGTATTCTGTTGTTTTTTAGCATTTTGTCTTTTGTCAGCCAAAGATAAATAAGCTTCATCATTGTGTTCAGGGTCGTCAACATTATCAAATAAGTTCTCTACATTATATGCCATAATTGAAACTCTAGATTCTGCAATTGGAATTGCGACTGAGTTAGCAAAGGCAGTTGTTGTGTGGGTTGAAACAAAAGAGAGACTTAAAAGTGAAATCGATAAAAATGATTTCAATGACATTGGACCTCCTAGGTATTGGCCGTTTAACCGAGTTTCTAATTAAAAAGGACAATTATTGCAAGTGTTATGTAAAAAACGAAAGATATTATGCATAAAATAAATATTAACCAAAATTTAACATTGCCCTCAAGTTTAGTTCTAACTTTCATTGTCAGACATAATTGTATAGTTCATATTTAAGTCATGGAAATTATTTCTAGAAACTTAAAGAGACACAACCAATTATTGTTACTTTTAATGCTAATTCTAACTTTTATAATCCTTTCTCCATTTGTAACTATTATACATTACTTCATTCAAGATCAGGTTTATTCACAATCTCAATTAAATATTTTTAATAACATTTCCTTGCCAGAACTTCGTTGGGCGCTTCAAAACACTTTCCTTCAAGCCATAATAAGTTCCTTTTTTATTGTTTTAATCAGTTTGTGGGGGGCATTTGGCTTGTTTTACTTAGAATCAAATCTAAAGCCTAAAGTTTATAGATTTATTGAAATTCTATTGTTGGCTCCAATTTTACTCCCATCGCTTTACTTAGTGTTAGCTTGTTTTATAATTATAAAGCCATTTCCTTTCGGAATTCTTGGCATATCGATTGTACATGTGATTCATCATACAGGAACAGGAATTATAGGATTTAAAACTCTTATAGAAAATAAAATTGGAAATAACTCTGAACTCGCCCTTATTGAAGGGGCGAATAAATATTATTATATTTGGAATGGAATAATTAAGGGGATTAAAAAAGAAATTACCTATATTTTTATTTATTTCTTTACTATTTGTTTTACTAGTTTTCAAATACCTCTCCTAACAGGGGGGAGTCAGGGCACAACCCTTGAAGTTCTAATATCTGAAAAAATATTGATTGATAATAATTTAAAACAGGCATTGGGATTAGCGTTAGTTCAATTTTTATTTTTAATAATATTAAATTACGTTAGCCATAATACTCCTCAATTGAATCAACAGATAAGAAATTATAAAAAAGATTTTAAAAATACAACGCTCTTGAATTTAAAATTTGGAGTTTTTTTTATTTTCTTATTACCTATTTTTACTTTAATCACTCCGCTCTTAGCCATCCCCAAAGGGGTTTTACAGCTTCATGCAATTCATTTTAATTTTGACAAACTACTAACACTCAGTTTTGGCAGTTTGAAAATTGGTCTAATTAGTGGAGCTGTAATGTCCTCTTTGCTAATTTGCATTTGCTTATTGTTTGATTTTAAGTTTTTTGAAAGATTTATTCGCTCATACGTTTCTCCTAGCCCTGTTGTGATGGGAACAGTTTTATTTTTATGGAAATGGTTAGAGTTTGTTCCGTCTTCGATTAGCCTTAGCGTTGGACTATCTATATTGTGGGTTGGCGGAGTTTATAGAATATATTTGCATCCACTGATAGAAAATTTGAATTTACAAATTGCCGTTGCCAAAGTCATGGGAGCAAATTCATTTTTAATTTTTAAAACAATAATTTTACCCCAAATTTCAATTCCATTATTTTATGCTGTTGGAACTAGTACTTTGTGGACAGTTGGTGACTTTGCAATTTCACAATTTATCACAGGTCAACCTTTTCACTTGTCTATGACAATAAAATCACTGGCTTCAGGATATCGACTTGAAGCAGGATTGGCACTGAGTTGGATTTTGTTGTTTGTCGGTGGAATTTGTTTTTATTTTTTTACAAGGATCGGAAATGTCATTAGTAAAAAATCTTTTTTATGATGTAGAAAATTTTAACCTTAATATACCAGAATGGCATTTGCCTGACTCTGGCATTGTAGCTTTACTTGGCCCCTCTGGCGCAGGCAAAACTACAATATTTAAAATATTATTAGGATTAATTCCTTGCCCAACCTTAGAATGGATATTTAATGGTGAAGATCTGGCAAAACTTTCTGTGCAAAAAAGAAAATTAGGGGTTGTATTTCAGTCATTAGAATTATTCCCACACTTAACAGCAAGACAAAATATTTTATTCGCAGCAAAAGCTCGGCAAATTCCACAAAATATTATCAACTCTAATTTAGAGTTGTTTTCTATTGATTTAGATATGAAAAAATTTTTAGATCGAAAAGTCGAATTTTTATCCGGTGGCGAAAAACAAAGAACTGCGATGGCACGAGCACTTATGGGTGAACCCATTTTTTTATTTTTAGATGAACCATTTTCTTCTTTAGATGAAGAATTAAAAAGTGATGCTAGAATGTTAGTAAAAAAAATTCTCGCAAAAAAAAAGACACCTACCCTATTAATAACCCATGACCCGAGAGATATCGAACAAATGGCTGACCATGTTTTTCACTTAAAGGGTGGACATTTAACTACTTAAGTTTAACGTCTAGAAGTTAAATTCTCGCATGTAAATTTGAAATGCAATAATCAATATTGTCAGAGACCTTATGTGAATAATTCCTATTTAAACTTTAAATTTAAATATTAACTAATTGAAATTAAAAATAAATATCAGCCCTCTAAGCATCAGTTCAAATCTGTAAGTCTGTGTTTGTATCAAATATATCCAAATTTAAATAAAACTGGTTAGGAAGGAAGGTATCTTCCAAATTTAAAAATATAAACAAGGAGAAATTATGAAAAATTCGAAATATCGGATATTTTTTATTTTAAATATAATTGCTTTAATTTTGGCATTCCAATTTAGTTTTGCCCACGAGTATTATACTGATCATTCACATGACTCAGATATTGATAGGAAAATACGTGGGTACTTAGATCAAGCCAAGGATGATTTTGCATATGGTGTCACGGGAAGCACTTATAATTCAAAGTGTGAAGCTGTTTACTCAATAACTACTAAAGTTACTGGAGGATGTGCTGTATATAATGTTAATAGCTATAATGTTCCATATGTAAGAGCATGTGCAAAATTACGACACGAAGTTACTGCTAAAGCCTATGGCGCAGACGATGATGGAAACGTCCATAATAAATCAATTGTGCGAGCCTATCCCGAAGATGAGTGTTCGAGCTTTTATGAAAGAACTGACAGTTTTGTTGGTAAAATCGCCTTGGATGAATGTAATGATCAAATAAGTAAAATTAAAGATTTTTTTGATAATTATAAACCAAATGTTGGCAATGGATATTGTAAATAATTAAACCCTAAATAGAAAAATGATAGGAGATCAAATGAAAACTTTTTTAAAAATAAACTTATTATTAGTAATAATAAAAATAGCTAGTTTCAATTCAAATTTTGCATTTGCAAAAGAGTACTATGATTCCGCTGAAACTCGTTCTTCAAATGGAGTCGAAAAACTTGAAAAAATAGTGACCTCTGTTTCTGAATGTAGAAGTAGTGTTAAGGATATAACCCAGACTTCAGAAAAGTTTTTGTGGTGGAGATTAGAAGGAGATGTTAAAACTTGTTATAATGCATGTTATACGACTACCTTCAAAAACCAAATTACCTCATATTACTATGACAAAAGTGATGGTAGCGTAATCCCAGGTTCTGGAATAGAATATACTGAAATTGAAACTGAAAATAACAGTGATTCCTTATGAAACGTTTGATCCGATTCAAAATGAAACTGAAAATATTTAGGCAAAACAAATCCTTAGGAGTCGCTACCGGTGATGTATCAAACTCCTCCTTCAAAATATTTTTCTTGACCTGACTTTCCCTTTC
>SXSU01000063.1 GCA_005793345.1 Bdellovibrionales bacterium | reverse complement strand
TTCGCGATTATATCAGACATAATCATGAGCATTTATTTTCTTGCTTGTTGGGGGTGATCTTCTATCACCCCTTTAAATGCTCTTGATTAAGGCTGATCGCTTTCGCGATTATATCAGACATAATCATAAGCATTTATTTTTTAAATTTGTTCCAATAATAATATGGTACGCCCATTAAAATAATGCTTAGACCATAAATTGCATTTATTGGATTCTGAATAAATGAATTAATAACTAAAAAAATCGAGGTTAGTATAAATAAAAACGGTACAATAGGATAACCAGGTAACTTGAAAGAATTATGTGAACTTTCCTGCTTCTCTTTATTTTCTTTCCTTAATTTATAAATTAACGATGCGGTTAATGCATAAAAAATCCATGATGAGACAACTACATAATCGGTTAATTGATCAAAAGTTCCAAGTACTGCAAATAATGATGCTAACAATCCCTGGATAATTATAGCTCGCGCAGGTACAAGTCCACTTGCCGTTACAACAGAAAGACCTTTAAAAAATATACCGTCACGGGCCATCGCAAATGGAATTCGTGAGACCGTCAATATTGAGCCATTCATTGCTCCTAAAGCTGAAATAACAAAAGCAATCGAAATAACAGGTATACCAAATTGATTTAAAAAACTTTGCGCAGCAAGTGTTGCAACAGGGAGAGCCTCAGGATATTTTGAAGAATTTGCCCCTTGAATTTCTTCTAAAGTAAGGACATGAAAAAATGCAAAGTTAATTGTTAAGTATAAAAATAAAACAATTAATAAACCAAAACCAAGAGCCATCGGAATATTTTTTTGTGGATTTTTTATTTCCTCACCAATCATTGGTAAATTATTCCATCCATCGTATGCCCATAGTGCAGATATCATTGCTAAACCAAACGAGCTCCACAAAAATTTTTGATTTGCTGATGATGTTAACCATCCATTGAAGTTTAAACTCAAATCAGTTGTTTCAATCTCTTTTCCCCATCCAAAAACCCCAATGATCAAACCTAAAATTAAAACTGATTTTAAAATTGTCAAAAAAGTTTGAACTCGCGCTCCCCAATGAACATGAAAACAATTTATAATACTAAATAAAATTATAAAAATAAAAGCTGCACTTTTAATGCCTCCATAAATAAAATCCAGAGGCACCACTGCATTTAAAAAAGTTGCAGCACCAACAGCATAGGCTGCAATTGAACCCGGTGAAGCTATCCAAAATCGCATCCAACCAAATAAAAATGCAGCAATCGGTCCATAACCCCATTTTAAAAAACTATATTCGCCACCTGCTTCAGGAATTGCAGAACTTAATTCTGCATATGTTAATGAGCCAGCAAAAGATAAAATCCCAGCACAAATCCAAACAAGCGCAATCGCATTTATACCACCAACGAACTGGGCCATAGTCGCAGTCTTTAGAAAAATACCTGTTCCAATTATTGTTCCAACGACGACACTTAATGCCTGCCAAGGCCCTAATGTTCTAGAAAGCTGTCCATCAATTGCCATATTAAATATTCCGCTCTTTAATTTGTGTTTTATATATTTAAAATTTTCTTTGATTTATTACAATAATTATTTAATCTGTTTATTTATTAACTAAAATAATAATATCAAGAAATAAAATTAATATATATAATATGTGAGGCAATTTTTTAATGAGCGAGAAAACAATTTCCCAAAAAATAACATTTAAAGGTGATTTTCTTACAGTACTTAAAGATGAAGTCCAGTTACCAAATGGCAATTTCGCAACACGAGAATATATTCATCACATAGGCGCCTCTGCCATTATTGCACAAAACAATAAAAATGAATTTCTTTTATTAAAACAATACCGACATGCTTTAAAAACTAATTTTTATGAATTCCCTGCTGGTAAAAGAGATTTCCCAGATGAGGATTATCTTCTAACTGCCCAACGTGAATTGCTCGAAGAAACGGGATACAGAGCCAAACTGTGGAACAAACTTGGTCTTATTCATCCTTGTATCGGCTATGCAGATGAAGTTATTCATATCTATCACGCTGAACAATTAGAATTTCATGCAACTTCCCGAGAAGAAGGCGAACATATAGAAGTTTTTTGGAAAACAAAAAAAGAAATTGATGATCTTATCAGATCTAATAATATGACCGACACAAAAAGTATCAGTGCATGGTCTATCTACTCTCTAAATAACTGCTCATGATTAAGTCTGATCGCTTCGCGATTATATCAGACATAATCACAAGCAGTTATTCTCTTGTTTATTTGGGGGCGATTTTCAATCTCCCCGTTTTATCAATGCTCATGATTAAGTCTGATCGCTTCGCGATTATATTTACAAAAATTTATTTCATTCAAGTATTTTGAACTCAATCCTCTATACTTAAGTCGGACGTTTTCAAAATATATGAATAATCCTGAATTTGATATTTAGAATTTGAATTTATGGTCGAAATTCTTCTAAAATAGTGTCAACTATTGATATCAATAGTTGACACTATTTAGTACTTTATTTACAGTATTTAGATGCCACATCAACGAAAAAGACATTTAGAACAGCAAATTCGAAAACTTTCAAAATTTTGGCCTATAATAGGTGTATTAGGTTTAAGACAAGTTGGCAAATCGACATTACTGCGTGATCGCTTGCACATTGAAAATTACTTAACCTTAGATGATGATGATACAAGAGTTGAAGCTGAAACTTCATCCAAAACTTTTATCGCTAGAAATGAACTTCATCCTACTGTAATTGATGAAGTTCAGAAAGTTCCAAAACTTTTTGATGCTATTAAATCTCATGTTGATAAAAAAAAAAGACCTGGGCAATGGTACTTAAGCGGCTCAGTCTCATTCTCTAATAAAATTGGAATTCGAGAATCACTCACTGGAAGAATTGGAATCATGCATCTTTACCCAATGACGTTAAGTGAACTTCGATCTTATGATTTAAAAATAATAGAAAAAAGAGATTTCATTTTATGGAACTCTATACGTTTTAAAACAGAGGACATTGCACAACAAATGCAATTAGGAGGTCTTCCCGTACCCGCATTTATTCGAGACGAAGAAATGCGAATCCAATACTGGAAATCATGGGTTGATACCACTTTACTTCGTGACACCCAAAAAGCCTATGGTCGTAATTTTAATCCAGATATTTGTATGAGTATAGTAAGAATGTTGTCTAGAGCATTGTTGGATGGAGAATACCCATCCCTTGATTATGTCAAAAAAGATAAGCGTATTGCTAAAAAATATATTCAAGCTTTAGAAAGTATTTTTTTTCTACGTCGAATTTCTATTCATGAATATGGAACAGGTAAAGACTACTGGATTTTTGGAGATTCGGGATTGGCTTACTATTTGTCGAACCAAACTAGAGGTAGCAATATTACTTTAAGTTTAGCACGACATTTTATATTAAATGAAATCTTTAGTCTTTACGAATATAATGGTCAAAATCTCCCCCATTTATATTTTAAAAGCCAAAGAGGAAGCATCATAGATTTAGTTTTAGGTAATATGCCTATAAAAATAATTAATGAAACAGTTTCACCAACTAAAATAGGTTGGCATGAAAGACCAATCTTAGGCGCCATGAAAAAATTAAATTCACCAATAGGTTTAATTGTAGCACCCGTTGACTATATCCATCTCCCTCCTAAAAATAAAGGTATTGGCATAGTCCCCTGGAGCTTTTGGAGTTAAATACAAATTTATTATTTAATCGTTCAAAAAAATTCAAATTTAATTTCTCTAATAATTTCTAAATTAGACTAATTTCCAAAAACAAAATGTTTTAACTATTTTCTATTAAACTTATCTTCAAATAAGCAAAAGGTGATTTCATGTTTATTATTATATAAATGTGTTAAAAAAACTTGATGGTTTTTGAAATGAGCTGGCAGTTTAGTTTTTATATTTTTAAATTTTTCTATAATTGCAAAATCAGTTTCACCTTTGAATTTTAATGTACAAACCATATTGTAGTTTTCGTCAGACCAATTTTCTAAAATGTAATCGTAGAGTTTATTTGGATCACAAATTAAGTCAGAAAAAAGCCATTTTACTTTATTTGGTAAATCTTTTGGCTTAACCATAAAGGCATCTTTAGTACTATGGTGAATTTTATTTTTATATTTTTTATTATCGATTAATTTTGCTTCTAATGGTGCTCGATCAAACGAATAGACTTCGCATCCTAATTCTACCAATACCCAGGTCCACCCTCCAGGAGCTGCACCTAACTCTATACAAATATCATTTTTTTGAGGTACAATTTTATAAACAGTAAAAAATTCCCATAGTTTTAAATAGGCGCGAGATGGAGGATTTGTTTTATCTTCTTTAAAATCAATTTCGCCACAAGATTGAATTACAATTGGATTTCTGATTACTTCAGGCAATAAATTTAAAGTCTTTTTGACTGTAGTTTGAGGTATGTGAATTTCAGAATTTTGTCTTTCAGAAACTAATTTAAATTGATCAAACAAACTATTATTTTCGCAGACAAGCAACTTATACTGATCAATCAAACAAAATACTCCAAAATTAATTCTTCCATTTTCTGGATTTTGCATTTTTGGATATCTTAAGTTTTCAATCGCTTGACTAAACTCAAGGGGACTTTCACTAAAACTATATTTTGGTAATTCAGCTTTTATTAATTGAGTTCGTCGATGAAATTGAAATGAATGCGAAATCCAATCTCTCTTCAATTTCCGCAAAATGGATGCTGCATCTTTTATTGATTTAAACTCTACAACAGAAACATCTGTCCAAACAGCTTGAGCCCAAATGGGCTTACAAGTTAATTCATCCTGGTAATTTAAATAATTAGTATATTTTGTGTTTGTAAAAATAAAATTATCAATAGAAAAATTAGAGTAATATGTTTTATCATTTCTTCGATTAATTTCATTTTTTAAATCTTCGATATAATTGGGATGCGCAATAAAAATTGATTTAACTTTATCAAATGGTAACTCATTTAATTTTAACTGTTGTACATTATTTTTAGTTATTGATTTAGAGTTAGAATTAAAATTAGATTTAGATCTAGCAATAGATCCAAGTTTATCTTTAGCTTTATCCCCTTCATTAAATTTAAATTTAGTTTTAGATTTGATCATAATATTAAACCCAATAACTCTAACAGAAACCCAAGAATAATAACACCAGGAATTACATATCTCAGTGCTATTTTCCAATGCCCATATAAGGCTGCGCTATTTACTTTATTAGGTGCTAAAAATTCTGCAGCCATTACTTTTTCATCCAAAACTTTACTCAAGCCCAAACTCATTCCAAGTGCCACTATTGGTAATATCCAAGAAATCAAAAACACATCTATCAATTCTAAAATGCCACGACCATTAATTTGAAATTGTCTTAAAAAATTACTTGAGAACGCAGGCAGAGTTGAAACTAACAATACCCCAACACCTGTCCACTGAGCTGCTTTTTCTCGTTTTATATCCTTTTTACGATCTACAATATTTGAAACGATCACTTCAAATAATCCAATACTTGCTCCAAGGGCAGCAATATAAAGACAAATAAAAAAAGCTAAACCAAATAAATTACCAATTCGTGATTGAGTGAGTAATCGTGGCAGGGCTTCAAATAATAATGTTGGATCTGCAAAACGTCCTTGGGACTGATGTAATAATATTGGGAACACTAATAATCCAGCCATCAAGGAAATTACCGTATCAGCAATGGTCACTCGAAATCCAGCAAGTGGTATATGATCAGTCTCTTTAAAATAACTTCCAAAAGTAATCATGGTTCCAAACCCAACCGATAAGGTAAAAAACACATGTCCAAGAGCAGAAATCAAAGATGAATAAGAAAGTTTAGAAAAATCAGGATAAAATAAAAATCGCATGGAGTTTGCAAAAGTATCTAAACTAATAGATTTAAATACGAGCCAAATTAACAAAAACACAAATAGTGGCATCATATTACCAATCCACTTCTCTAATCCTTCGTGGACTCCTTTAATAACAACAAGCCAAGCAAGTATTAAATGCACACTTGCAAGTGCCACTTGCAACAAACCATTTCCAAGTAAATTGCGTAAAAAATCATTGGGATCAATTGTTGTGTTACGAACTAAACCTGCAAAAAATTGCATTGCAAAATGCAGCACCCATCCACTAATGACCGCATAATAAGATAGAACTACAAAAGTTAAAACAACACTAGCACGCGCAATCCACCGAAATAAAATTTGGTTTTGTCCTGATGTTTGTTTGGTTATTCCTAAAATACTTTTACGAGTTGATTTACCAATCATGAGTTCAGCCACCAGTAACGGCATTCCAACGGCAAGTGCTAATATTAGATATAATAAAACAAAAGCGCCTCCCCCATTTTCAGACACAACATAAGGAAAGCGCCATAAATTTCCAAGACCACAGGCCGAACCAATCGCTACAAGATAAAATCCAAATCTGGTCCGCCATGATCCGCGCTTAGGCATAATTTATAATCTCCATATTAATGCTTAATGAAAAACATATGATATGGAAATCTAAAAAATCTGTCAAACTAATAAGTGAATACAGTCTCGTTAGATTTTTAGTTTATTATAAGAACTTTTTCAATTCCTAAAACTTTCATTCGCTTATGTAAATATGTTCTAACAACACCAAGTTCATGTGCTGCTTTAGATATATTTCCATTAAATTTTTTTAGAGTATTAATTATAAATTCTTTTTCAGCATTATCTCTAAAGTCTCGAAGTCTTAGGGGTTGCATCGATGATTCTATAGTATTTAAGCACTCCATTTCAAGAGATTGAATGTCTTCTGGCAGATCAGCTATTGTAATTTGATTTCCACTCAAAACAATCATTCTCTCGACTACATTTTGAATTTCTCGAATATTACCTGGCCAAGAATAGTTTTTTAATTCTTCTACAACTTCTATATCTATATCCTTAACTTTTACATTATTTTTTTTCGACAGTTTTAAATTAAAAAATTCAATCAATAATGGAATATCTTCTTTTCGTTCCCTTAAACTCGGCAATTGCAAAGGTACGACATTTAAACGATAATACAAATCTTCTCGAAACAAACCATCCTTTATTATTTTTTTTAAATCTTTATGAGTACCAGATATAATTCGCACATCAACTTTGATTGACTTTTCAGATCCTATTTTTTGAATTTCGCCCGTTTGCAAAAAACGTAGAACTTTTGCTTGCGCATTCAAAGAAAGATCTGCGACTTCATCTAAAAATAAAGTTCCACGATGTGCTATCTCAAAAAGTCCCTTCTTTGAAGCCATCGCTCCCGTAAAAGAACCTTTTTCAAAACCAAAAAGTTCACTCTCAATTAAATTTTCTGGAATGGCAGAACAATTTACTTTTACAAAGGGTTCTTCAACTCTCATACTTTTGTCATGAATAAACTGAGACAATAATTCTTTACCTGTACCCGTTTCACCTGAAACAAATACAGACGCGCTCCCTTGAGCAACTTTTTCTGCTTTTATTAAAAGTTGTTTAATTAAAGGGGATTCACCTATAATTTCATCTTTCCAATTTTTATTCTTCATTAAAATTTGAATTTTAGTATTCATTTTAAAATGAGCCAAGCACCTTTGAACAACAATAATTAGTTTATCTGAATTAAAAGGTTTTTCAATAAAATCGTATCCACCAATTTTAACCGCCTGTGCAGCCTCACTCAAAGAAGCATGACCAGAAATAAATAGGGTCGGAATTTCATATCCCATTTGTTGAATTTTTTTAAATAAAGTTAAACCATCTACTTCGCCCAACTTAATATCTAATATCAAAAGATCAATTACTTTTTCTTGAACAAATCGAATTGCCGACATCCAATCATGAGCTTGTATCACATGATAATTTTCTTGGTCGAGAACCATTGCAATGGATTGGCGAATATTCTTTTCATCATCAACAATCAAAATTGTATTTTTTCGATCAGCATTCATAAAACCTTTTCAAATTATGTTAATGGTATCCAAAACTCAAATACAGGACCATTTTCAATTTCTAAATATTCAATATCTCCACCATGTTCTATAATTATTTTTCTCACAATACTCAAGCCAAGCCCCATATTTTCTTTACTTGCATGACTTGAAACATAGGGTTCAAAGATTCTAGATTGCAATTCCTTAAAAAGGGGAGCCCCCGAATTGGATATTTGAAAATAAATATTCGACTCCTTTTTTAAAATTAAAACTTTAAAATTTATATTTTTACCAAGATTTGCTTCGAGTCCATTTTTTATTATATTTATAAAAACTTGTTTAAACAAAGTTTGATCCAAATAAACAACGGCAGTCTGATCAATACTATTTATTACCCAACAGATCTCGACTCCATTAAAAATTAAATTTAAATTCATTTTAAGATGATTCAAATAGTGACTTATATTGGTATTCACCAGTTCTATCTTAGGCACTTTTGCGAATTCACTAAATCTATTAACCAATGATTTCAAATGACCAAGCTCATCCAAAACCATAAATTCGGTTTGTGTTAACTGATTTAAAAATCCATCTTTATTTTGTCGTAAATATGATTTTTTTAGATTCGAGATCAATAATTCAATTGGAGTCAATGGATTTTTAATTTCATGAGCAAGAATGCGAGCAAACTCTTGCCACGATTTTATTCCATCGAGATATTGAATTTTATTTTTTTGTTCAATAGTCTCTGTCATTAATTTACTATACATTCCCGAAATTCGAAGACTTAATATCCACGCAATGATTAATGCCAATAATATGGCACCTAATATTCCAAGGCCAAAATAAATCATTAATGAAGTATTTAAGTTATTCTTTGTTGTCTCAGAATTTGAATAAATAATTTTAAGATCTTGCAATTTCTCAAATTCTTTTTTGTATTCTTCAGACCGGCTTGGATCTTTTGATTTTAATTCCTTCAATCGATAAGAATATTGATCAATGACTTCATTCATCTCAGAATTAAAAGTTAAATTCAAAGTCGTATTGATAGTGTGATTTAAAAAATAGAAAGTACCAATAAGAGGTATAATTATCAAAATTATAATTGTATAAAATAATAATTTAACAACAGAACTATTTTTCAATTATAACCTCACTCCATATTATATTTTTGGGTTCACTTGTATCTTTAAAAATTGAAATATTTTTCACACCTTTTGAATACTCAGTATAAATTTGATTAAAAAATGTATTGCTTCGTTGAGAGCTGATTTTTCTACTGTTTCCATCCAAAAAACTTTCTCCTCCTGTTGTTAGAGGGGTGCTATTTTGCAAAACCCACTTATTTATTTTTTCAATTTTCTCAGCAGCAATAGGGTTAAAAAATGCAGTCCCTTGAAATTGAATTAATGTCTGTTTTGCAATATTTAACTTTGAAAAATCAATTGTATCAATTATCACTAACTGAATTAATTTAAAAAAGGTTACTATGTCTGCCTCGCTTTTAAAAATAAATTTATCCCCTTGAACTTTATTCTCTGGCAGTATAGTTAAAAAATAAACCTCATCCCATAAGTCATATTTAACTGTAATTTTATAAACTCTTTCAAAACTTAAATCTTTAGCACCATCAAAGTAAATTCTAAAAACAATAATATTATTTAATCCACTTTTTAAATCTCTCTCAAAATTTTCTGGAGTTTTTAAATCTTTAATTAAAATTTGAAATTGATTATTTTTAATATTTGGTATGATTGTAAAAGCAAATGATGTGTTTAGAATAAAAATGCTTTCCAAAATTAAAAATACGGCAAGAATAAACTTATGATTATTATAAATAGGAGTGGTCATTATTTTTGCCCACCTAATCTATAATCAGTTTTATAAAACGCATACAAATCAATTATGCCCAATGACTTTGACTGTAAACGCACTCCAACTTTAATACCTGGATCAATAATAAATCCATTATAACTAGAGTAGGCAGGTCCCGTCATACTTGGTTCAACATACCAACGCCCCTTTTCTATTTTTCCAAAAATTGAACTCAAACTAAATTCATTTGATAAAATTGGTTTTGCATATGTGAGTGCCAATGATTGCCCCTCTTCAAAGGATTCTCGATATCTAGAATCTGGCGTTCCTCCATATTTAAAAGACCAGACAGAATTATTGTCGCCACTCCAATTTATTTGATATGAAAATTGATCCAAGTAAAAATAAGAACTCGTCATAGTATCATCTAAAAACCGATCATATTGCCATCCAAAATTTAAATTAAATTTGGAGCCTTGATTTGGAAAGTAATTGTCATCTTCGCTGTTCCAACCATAATTTATTCCAATCTTATAATTTTTATTAAAGCCTCTGCGCGAATATTCAATATTTTCAATAAATAAATTATCTTTTTTATAAAAATTATCTTTATAGATAAATCTCAAATATGAAAATGAAGCAAACCTGTATCCTAAAGAAATATCAGCAAATATACTTTCATTTATATATGAGTTTTTAAATCCGTATTTAGATGACTCTCCTTCTAATCCAGCAATAAAAAAAAACATTTTTTAAACCAAATAAATTTGGATCAACATATTGTGATCTCATTGAATATAGATAAAACTTATTTTTTTTGTTTGAATTATCAGTATAATCATTAAGTGAAAAACTTTGTAAATTTGCCTCAAAATCTAGAATTTTTCCATTGCCGAATAAATTATTATGACTCACTCGCGCAGCTAAATTATTACTAAAGGTATTATTAAAATATCTATTGTATGATATACCATACAAAAATTCTTTTGAAAATGGATTGGCCTCTTGAACTTCTACTACAAGACTTACCTTTCCTCGCTCAGAACCCTTTTCAATTAATAAATGAACAGACTCAAAATTTGTAAGTGAGGAAAGTCTTAACTTAGAGTTTGTAATTTCATCATCTGTAATTTTATCACCAGGGTTAATATTTATAAAACTAGATATATAAGCACACTCTGTCGCTAAGTTTCCTCGACACTGAATTGATTCTAAAACCTCATTTTGCATTTCATCTTGATCTTTTATATCTTGCGACTGAGCAATAGCTTTAAGATCTAAACTTAAAATGACTATAATCAAACTCACCAATTTAACAAATTTAGATTTTTCAAACTTTTTATTCCATTTTGATAAACTAAAATTTATTTTTATCTTTTCACTTAAACTATTCTTTCCATAATTTAGATTTAATTTTTTAAATCCGAATTCCATTATTTCCTCATTTTTAAAGTGGTTATTGGTATACTTCATTTTCTAACCAATTCGCAAGAAAAATGCCAATTAGATCGAATTACAAAAATTTTCATAACACCTTAAAATAATTATTAAATTTAATTCCCTTGCAAATAAGTGAGTGTACCTTTTTGAATACACTTGTTTCTATTTTTCAAATAAAATATGAAAAAAATATTTACTGACTTTATTCTTGATATTAAAGTTTAAAACAGGCACTGATGTATCAATTTCTGGTCTTACAGAGACGATTATTGAAGCCTTATTTGAGGCGGACTATGATATATCAACAAAAGTCTTCAAATGAAATCAGATGATCAAAATACTCATTCTGAATAAGCTCTTCAGAAAGTGTTCCGAGATAAACCAGCACATGTCGAGTTGAAAAACCACGGGGAAGATTAAGTTTTTCAGTTTTACGTTGAACTTCGTTAACAACGTTTAATCCTATATGTTCACTTGTTTTAAATTCACAAATATATAATAAGCCCTTTTTACAATGAATCAGACAATCAATTTGTAAGCCTTCTTTTCTTTTAGTTGATGATTGGTAATATGGACCTAATTGAACAACTTCATCTTGCTGGATTTTTAATAGTACAATTAAATTTGATAAATTATTGAGAATTAAATTTTCAAATTGATAGCCAAATACACTATCCCAATTTAGAAAATCAAGAGAGCCTGTGGTTTTTAATGGTAACTTGATCAGCTTTTCCTTACGTGGTTGTATATATTTAAAATAGAATTTTGAATAATTATCACTTATTCGTAATCGATTTATTTTTGAAGTCTTGTTACTTACCAAATTCCAAGAGTAGTCTCTTTTAATAAACCCTGCTAACTCTAAATTAAAAATAATTTCGTTCCAATCTCCATTTAATGGATGACCTACTTTTTCAGCAAGCGTAACCGGTGCCAATGGCCCATTATTAAGTTCATACAATACCGTAAGATATATGGTATTTTTTTTTCCAAAAATTTCAGAAAAAATTTTTTCTAATTCACTAAATAAAAAACCGCTAGGCAGAAAACAAATTTCTCTAATTCCTTGTGCAATAGTTTTATAGGGAGAGAATTCTTCAATATATTTTGGAACACCACCTGTTATCGATAAAATTTGAGCAAATTCCCTATTAGAAAATTTTTTATTATAACTTTGTAGCATTTGCACACTTTCTGAAATTGAAAGTTCACTTAATTTAAACTCTTTTGAAACTCGCCCAACATAACCTGTATTTTGAAGAATATTTTTTTCAATCCAACTGGAAACTGATCCGCACAATATAACTATGAGTTTATCTAAGCTATTTAGTACTCGATCCCATACATCTTTAAAGTAACCCGCAAAATTTGAATCTTTTGCACCCATCCATGAGATCTCATCAATTAATATTACAATTTTTTTAACTCCTTTGGAGTTTTTTAAATATAAAGTATTAAGTTGCTCAAACCCCTGTGTCCAGTTTTTTAACTCTACCTTCTCAATAGACAAATATTTTGCCAGCGATTTAGAAAATTCATCCAATTGATCTTTATTGGTAATTTTTTTAGTAGGAGGAAGACCTTGAAACTCAAAAAATAAAAGTTTTTCTTTTTTGCAAAAATGTCTGACTAGTGTACTTTTACCAATTCGTCGTCGTCCCTGTATAGTTACAAGAGATGCATTTTTTTTATCTAATAAATCTTTAAATCGAGAAAGTTCTGAAGCTCTACCCACAAACTGTGCCATTCAATAATCCTCTGCAAAATGAGTTTTGTCGTTTTACAGAGTAATTTTAAGCATAGTATTTTTACTCTGTAAAATGAAATTTGTTAGTTTGCAGAGGATTTTAATACCTTAAGCCAGGATAAGAAAAGTAATAAAAATAAATCCATTAACTCAACGTAATTTTCATTTCGTAACAATCTATTTTTTCTCCACCAATTTCAACTGACGATAAATCCCCTAGACATTGAAAACCCATTTTTTCGTAAAATGACTTTGCAGTTATCGTAGAGGACAAAGTAACATTTTTCACACCTTGCTGCCTGCATTCTAAAATAATTAATTCAATAAGTTTTTTTCCGAAACCTTTACCCATTACTTCAGGTATAAAATACAGCCCTGCAACAACAGCTTGTTTATCCAATTTTATCTTTAGATGACCAAATCCATAAATATCATTTCGCGAATTTGAAATTACCCAAACAAAATCGGTATCCATTGTTTGTTGCCAAACTTCATCACGAAAATTGCGACCAGACCATACAGCAATTTGTTGTTGGTTATAGTCCTTTGAGCACACCTCTCGGATTGAACGTCGGTGCGATTCTATAATTTTAGCAGCATCGAAATGCTGAGCTCTTCTAATTTCAAATTCCATAATGTAAATATATAAAGTTAATTTTATTTACTTATGAGTACAATCTTTTTATATAATTCTATAATTACATTTTCAAAAATCATAAATATAATCTTATAATGATTTCTGCAATTGCTCGGATTAAACCCCAGAAGCACTGGACTTGCATCGAGGAACAAAATCTAAAATAGTATATTTAATAATTATATTGATGATGCATACAAAATTGTCCTATGATGCATATTAAGACCTTGATAAAAAAGGATATGATATATGCGAACTACTTTGAACTTAGATGAAAAATTAATTAAAAAAGCACAATCAATGACAAAAATCAAACAGAAAACTTCATTGATTCATAAAGCTCTAGAGCTTTTAATTGCACGGGCAGCTCAATCCGAATTGGCAAATTTTGCAGGAACACAAAAAAAAATAAAATCAATTAAAAGGGATTAAGAATGGCAAGAATTTTAATTGATACTAATATTTGGATTCAGCACTTTAAAACTAAGCAGGAATCTATCATCAAAATTCTTCACAATGAAGAAATTGTTTCTCATCCTCTCATTTTAGGCGAATTGCACTTAGGTGTTTATAATAATCCTTCAGAAAGACAAAAAGTAATTGAACTCTTAAATCAATTAGAATGTTTAAACTTTGAGACTAACTCATTAATTTATGAATTTATAAATTCTCAAAAATTATATGGAAAAAAAATTGGTTTCATTGATAGTCATCTCCTTTACAGTACAATTAAAAATAAAGTCAAATTATGGACGATGGATAAAAATCTATTGCTACTTGCAAGACAAATGAACTGTTCATGGACTTAAACGTAAGCACTCACTGCTTTAATCGAAGTTGTCTCAAGAAAATATTTGAATTTTATTTTGATCTTATATCTGAAGACATTAACCAATAAATTACATTTGACTTTTATAAATGAAACTTCAATATGATTATAAGGTCTATATCAATAAATTAACGATGAGGGTAAAAAATGACAATTTCCCTTGATGAACTTAAAAAAGCAGTAGAAACTTTAAAAGTTGCTATTGACTTATATAACAATTCAAATCCAACCGATTTACTTGTGAAAAATGCATTTCGGGATGCATGCATTCAAAGATTTGAGTATTGTATTGAAATGTCTTGGAAAATTTCCATGAAATCCTTAGGATCTTCAACTGTTGCAGCCAAACCTGCTATCCGTGAAATGGCACGATCAAACTTAATAAATAACCCTGAATTGTGGTTTACATTTATTGAAGCCCGAAACGAAACTTCTCATTCCTACGATGAGGAAGTGGCTGTAAAAGTATTTGATAAAATACAGTTATTTTTTCCAGAAGCTATAAAACTTATTATTCAACTTGAAAATGTTATATGAAAATAAATTTTGGACTTAATATCCAACAACAAAAAATAATTTCTGAAATGATTATAAAGCCTTTTTCTTCTAAGAATGCTGAGGTTTTTGTATTTGGCTCACGTGCTAGAGGTACACACCACCCATTCTCAGATCTAGATATATTATATATTGAAAACCCTGAAAATCCAATTGATGACAACTTTATATCTCAAATTAAAGAAAATCTTGAAAATTCAGATTTGCCATTTAAAGTCGACTTGGTAAATAAAAATAGAGTTGCAAAATCTTATCAAAAATCTATTTTTTCAGATTTAAAAAAATTAAATTTCATTTAATCAAAAAAACTGTATACTGAAAATAAAATTTTTAGTATATAAAATCATGCAAATTAATTTATTTTTTTATGTTTTTTTATTTCTTAGTTTTCTATCTTGTTCTACATTAAAAAAGAAGCATACCAATAATTTACAAAAATCACTATCAACAAATGACATTGCTGTTTTAGATCTAGCTGTTACATTACAAAAAATTGTGGGAAAAGAAGTTTGGGGCGATTTTTCTGAATTTACAACTTCAGTAGTTTATTTCACTAATGATGCACAGTTTTTACTTACATCTTCAACAACTACGCCTGCAGAATATCAAATTATAAACACTAGAGGGCCTATGTGGAGTCAAAAAGTTTATTCAACCTCCAATTGGTATGCACCTGATGGAACTAATTTTCCTCAAAAAGAAATTGATGAAGCTTATCTTGCAAATGCTTTTTCAAGTTTACAAACACAAGAACATTTTAAATATTCTGTCTTTTTTATAGATTCAATAGAGCGATTTCATTTTAAAAATATGAATTGGGATGTCGATGATTGGATTGCAATTTTTTGGCACGAAGTATTTCATAATTACCAAGATTCCTTGTATAATCCTGAACTAATAAAAGATAATTTCACTAATTATTCAAATATAAAAACATTTGTCCAATCAGAAAAATTCCTCAAAAAAATAAAAGCTGAATTAAAAATTATTACTCTAGCATTAAAAACTGAAAATCCAATTTTTAAAAGGAAACTTATTTGTAAAAAACTTATACCATTGAAATTAAAAAGGTATAAAGAAATGCCAGAAAACTCCGTGGCCTCAGAACAATTTTATGAAATTTCAGAAGGAACAGCAAGATACGTTGAGGAAATCATGTCCTTAGCGGCAGGTAGATTTTTATCTTCTGAAGAACAAAAAAATAATTATTCATTATACAATTTTAAATCATTTAAAAAATATGCAAATCGAAATCTAAATTATTATTATGAATCTATTCAAGATATCTCGACTGAAAATCCATACTATTACAATTCAGGGTTTGGTTTAACATTACTACTCGATCAAATACAACCCCAATGGAAAAAATCTGCTTTTCAAGAAAAGGGGTTCTTATTTACTCAAGTTAAAAATTGGTGTGAAATATAATTTTTCCCGAGCGCATCAGCTTTAAATGTTGGGTATTTCCCACCCTAAAAAGCTGATGGTGGATTTTGATAAATCAAAGAAAAAGTGGAGGATTTACTCACGGAGTTGAGTAATGAATAGCAGCTTCTCGGATATCTTTTGATAACCTTTTTGTTTCTGCGACTTTTAGTGTTGGCAAGTCTGCAACTTCTTCTAAAAAATTCAGATATTCTCTAGTTGGCGCATCAAGTTCTGCTAATAATGAAAGCTTTCTTAAAAGCTCATCAACAGTATATTTATTAATTTTATAATTGGTTATTTCAGAAAGTCTTTGGATTGGAATACCAGTGCTATTTGCAAGATCCTTAAGTTTAAGTCCCTTAGAATTTACATACTTGACAAAGCGTTTACAAAGACCCAGCTTCATTTTATCTTCAGTAGAAAGATTAGATTTATCAGTCAGGTGTGTCAGCTGTTTCTTATGCCGTTTGGCATCCTCGACTCTTTTAATAATTTCTTTATTTGAATATTTCATTCTACCACCCTGGATAAAGTGTTATCGTATGTATCTGTTTTGGACTATCATAGTTAGTATCAAAAATCATAATAAACTCTTTTCCATAAAACTTACCGTTGATTGGGCAGTCAACTCGAACCTCAAACTGTGATTTTCTCCCATTATGATTTCTTGCAATAATATATTCGCCATCAAGCAACATCAAAAACTTTTCTATATCTGATACCGTAAAATTTGACCTCTTTTTAACATTCAATGACCTAGTCTTCTTATTCAAACCATGGTTAATATGATCAATTTCAATAACGGCCTCAGAGATAGAGTTGCCATTAAAATAAATTGACTTTGTTAATTTTACTTTTTCAATTCTACCTCTATTAAAATCAGTCTTACTATTTTTCATTATACCATCCATAGTAAAAAATACCACATTAATTTACGAAATTTTGTAATTTTTTGCAAGTTAATTATTCTGTTACATAATTTCGTAAATCCACATACTTAGAAATCTAAAGATACCATTTTAAAATTAAATAGTTGCTGTTTATATAGACTTAGTTCCTATTTGAATTGTGGTGTTCAAGTAATTTCTTCCGCTTTGACATATATCGACTGATTGACTTTTTTTAAAATCTACAGATAAGAATTATAATAGTGGAAAAATAAAAAGAAGAAGTCAGAAGAATAAATTATGCTACCGAGTTTATAAAAAATCGAGTTGCAAAATCTTATCAAAAATCTATTTTTTCAGATTTAAAAAAATTAAATTTCATTCAACTGAAGAAGTAGTTTAGAAAACTAAACTTTACAACTCCCCAATTCAAGCAACTTTGACATCAAATTCAAGGCGCAGCCGTTCATCATACTCCAAGAGTTTATCTACTATATGATGATTAATTTTATATTTAACTATTTCATTAATCCGAGAAGGATCTACTTTAAGTTTTTTTTCTAA
The DNA here is from genome assembly GCA_005793345.1 of Bdellovibrionales bacterium. Lineage (GTDB taxonomy): Bacteria > Bdellovibrionota > Bdellovibrionia > Bdellovibrionales > Bdellovibrionaceae > SXSU01. Next base: position 47,511 of record SXSU01000063.1, on the reverse strand, counting down.
TTGAACCAAAGAATATTATTCTGTTTCTTTTAACATTCTACAAATATCTAGAGATTCTATATGTTTTCGTCCATACTTTTTTTACTATCTTCTAAAAAAACAGTTCTTCGTTCATCCACACTAAATAATTCAATTTGAGCATATTGTGCTTGTTTACCAGCATCTAGGGGATGAAATATCGATTGAAAAAGAACTATGCCCTTGGCATCGTCTATTTCTGGACCTTCTGAAGCAATACCTTTTGCTACTCTAGATAAGATTTCACTTTTTTTATCATTTGAAATGAGCTCAGAACTATATTTATTTTTTTCAATTAAATCTAGTATTTCTCCAGCTTTTTCATCTGTATAAACTGATTTTGAAACTCTCTCATCAAATTTAACATTTATATATTCACAAAGATTTATATTATTGATAAACTTAATCCCTTTAGAATCAAAAATAAAATACTTGCCAAAGTAAAATAAGTCTTTAAATAATTGTACACCGGCTAAATTTGCATAAATATCTGCACAACTCATAACTCCAGTGAGACTTCTCCCCATACCATGATGTTCTTCTGCAACGCTTATTTTAACAATATCAAATAAAGAAAGATTATCATTTTTATTCATCCAATAATTGTACAATCTAAATCCATCTTCCAACATATGTGTTAGTTTATCTGTCCCAATTCTCACTCCACACATATTAATAATTGGAGCTAACCTTCTATTCTTTGAAGGATTATAATCAGTTTGATCAAAAATTGATTCTCCATTTTTTAAATTTATTCTTTCGATTGGATTCCAGTCTGGACAGTTATTTGTAATGATACAATTCTCAAAATTTGAATTCCATAATTCTAGTCTGAAATCCGAATTGTAATATTCAATAAATTGGTATTCCATAAAATTATCGTATTTTAATGGATTTGATGCTTCATTAGATTGCAATTTAACTTTTGTTATCAAACCCAAAAGTATCTTATTAAATTGCCTATTTAATTCAGTAGATGCATCATTCAATTCAATACTAGAATAAGTATATGGATCAGATTCCGAAGAGTAGCATAATGTTTGCAATAGAAAAAAAGGGATTATTAATAAAAGTTTAAATCGATATATAATTTTATTTAAGTTATTCATAAGACACTTTTAATTGCAGTTCATACGCCAAAAAAATACTCAAGATAAATAATTTTAAAAATTTAACTATGTAATTTTAAACATATTAATTTGCTAATTATGTGGAAATCGATTCAGATTTACAATTTTTTAAACAAGTGTCTCAAAGTTTTACAAAATTAAAGATCAGATAAACAGTGAATGTGGACAAAATTTCTGTGTAATTAACCGAACATTTTCCCTATGTAACAACATTTTTTTCGGAGCCTCTACTTTCAAGAGCGAGGATTTCCCCTATTGAGTGAATGGGGGCTCAAAATAGCGGATGCGGTTTAAAGAATAAATAATTAAGACCACACTAAACTGCAGAACAAGTATCTTTCAAATATGGTTTTTTACTTAAAAACAAATACCCACTCAATTCTAAATGGTCTTAATTATTTATTCTTTAAAATTTTGTCGAGGGTATTGGATACCCGTCCCCCATTTACTCAATAGGGGAAATCCTCGCTCTTGAAAGTAGACAGTGCCTAATCCTAAACTTCTGTATAGTAAAAAACACCTATTTAAAAATTACCGATGATCGTGGTGATCCCCTTCTGATTTTTTATTTTTACTTTTCATAATAAAAATACGTATTGGGATTCCTTCGAGCCCCCATTTTTCCTTTAGATTTTTTGCCAAAAATCTACGATACCCTGGAGTCACACCCTCTGGATGGTTGGCAAAGGCAATGAAAGATGGTGGTTTTTGATGGGTTTGTGTGAGGTAATAAAATTTAACGTTGTTGTTTCCCCAAACAGGGGCTGGTGCCATTCTTACAGTTTCAAAAAAGAAATTATTTAAATCTGAAGTCGAAATTTTTAATTCTAACTTACTTGCAACCAATTCTATTTTTTCAAGCAAATCCCAAATACCCATCCCATTTATAGCACTCGTAAATACTACTGGGATGTCGGCAAAAAAGTATAACTCATCATCCATTTTCTTTTTAAACCATTGACGATAATTTTCAACTTCATCATAACCAAGATCTGATTTATTGGCGACAACAATAACACCCTTGTGGCTTTCTAAAATGGCCTGTAATATTTTTGAGTCCTGATCTGTGGGACCTATCGTTCCATCAATCACAAGTAATACGATTTGAGCTTTACGAATGGATTCTTGGGATTTAAAAGCAGAAATCACTTCAAGATGATCTTCACGTTTTGATGATCGTCGCAATCCAGCGGTATCAATTAACAAATATTTTTTATCATTGTGAATAAAAGGACTATCAACAGCATCTATGGTTGTACCTGCAATATCAGAAACGATCATTCGTTTTTCACCCAACAATTGATTTACTAGTGAGCTTTTACCAGCATTGGGTTTACCTACAATTGCTATTGCAGGACCATCAAACAATTCACCTTCACGCTGTGGAACACTTTTATGAAGCCACTCCAGAATATCACCAAGACCACGACGTTGTTCAAATGAAGCACCAACAACCTCTTCGCCAAATTCAAAAAAATCTGCTTTAAGAAGATCTTCCTCGTGGGCCTTATCAATTTTATTTACAATAATTAAAAACTCTTTACCAAGGGATTTCGCAATTTTTAAAACATCGCGATCTTCAGGAATTAATCCTGCACGCCCATCCACCACAACTAATAATAAATCCACTTCACCTAAAAAATCTTTAACTTGTTCTCTGATCAATTGAGAAAAAGTATCTGTTGCCTCTGTTAATCCCCCCGTATCGATCAATTCAAAAGTTTTTCCCCACACTTCGACGACTTCAACCATAATATCTCGGGTCACACCTGGTTGATTCTTTACAACTGCTTTGCGCGAGTCAGTAAGGATATTAAACAAGGTGGATTTTCCAACGTTAGGTCGGCCCATAATAGCCACCTTCGGTAAACTTTGATAACTATTCCATTTTGACGACATAACCTAAATCTCCCATTAAACGTTTGTTTTTCATCCAACTGTCTTTATAACTCACATGCAGTTCCATAAATACTTTTGAATCTAATAATTTTTCTATTTCTTTTCGAGCAGCACTACCAATCTCTTTTAATTTTTCACCCTTTTTACCTATCACTAATGGCTTGTGCGATTCTTTAGCGACTATAATTTCAAAAACAATGTGAGGAATTTTTTCGGTCTCATCAAACTTCATTACCGTCACAGCAATCGAATACGGAATTTCTTGATGTAAAAATTCAAAACATTTTTCACGGACGATTTCAGAACAAATATCTCTTACTGAAGTTGTGGTATAAACTTCAGAATCATATAAAGGGGCTCCAGTCTCTGGTAAAACAGATTTAAAATATTCCATGATTTCTTTTTGCGGCACACCCTCAGAATGAGAACAAGTTCCAACAAAATAAGGTTGTCCAGTTAACTTTACCTTTTCAATGATAATTCCTAGTCGATGAGCTTTGTCTGACAAATCAATTTTATTTATAAAAGCAGCCCAAGGTTTTTTTGAGTCGACACACATCTTTATTATTTCATCAAGTTGTTCTGGATTTTTCTCATCCAAACTTAAAACCGCTAATAATGCATCTGAAGATTGAATCACATCATTTAGCTCATCAATTAAAAATGGATTTAAGCCAGAAGAGCTTCTCACTAAACCTGGTGCATCGACAAATATCGCCTGCATATCATCTTCGTTAACAATTCCATTAATTCGACGACGCGTTGTTTGTGGTTTAGCTGTCACAATCGAAATTTTTTCTTTTAATACTAAATTTAAAAAACTACTTTTACCGGCATTGGGAGTTCCTACCAAGCCAATGAATCCTGATCTAAATGTCATAGAGTTTTGCCTCCAAAGCTTTTCGAGCCGCTTCTTGCTCGGCTTGTTTTTTTGTTTTTCCTTCACCTACACCCAATACAATTTCGTTATATCTCACGCTCATAATAAAAAATTTATCGTGAGCAGGACCATCTTCTTTTTCAAGTTGATAGATTGGGGTGGACATGGATTTTTTTTGAATCACTTCTTGTAGTACCGTTTTAAAATCGCGACGGTAAACTTTTTGATCACCTTGATGAGACACTTTGAGTTGAAATTGCTGAATCATGATTTCTCTCGCCGCTTCAAATCCACCATCAAGATAAACTGCACCAATGATTGCTTCAAACAGACAGGCCAAAATTCGATTTTTTTTACCCATGGATAAAAGTTTTTCACCCTTACCTAGTAAAAGCCATTGATCCATTTTTAGTTCAATGGCTACTGCAGATAATGATTCTTCACTCACAAGAGCCGCACGTCGTTGTGAAAGAGGACCTTCTTCTTCGTAGGGAAAACAGTGAAATAACATATCGCTAATCAATAAATTTACAACAGTGTCACCTAGGTATTCTAACCTTTCGTTGTACCCTTTTGAAAATCTACCCATTTCCGCGAAATAACTTTTGTGAGTAATCGCTTCAATCAGCATATTTTTATTTTTAAAAACATAATTTAATGTTTTTTCAATTTCAGAGATCACTTGATCTCGAGGGAATGAACTCATTTTTTTATTTTTCCTTTCAAAGAGACTTGGTGTTCGTCTTGAAATATCCCATCTATAGTACAATCAAGCTCTTTACCTCGGCTGTCTCTCAATAGCTGAAGCTCATCTGCTGTTTGCTCACTTGTTACAAAATGCACTGGCCAGTAATCACGTGATAAACTTTCAAAGGATAATCCTTCTTTATTTTTTAATATTAATACTTTTTTTTCTGATCCCAATTGTAAATTGGCTTTTGCAATTTGTCTTTGTTGCGAAAGCTCACGCAACTCAACAGAACGACGCTTACGCTCCTCAACAGGTACATTAGCTTCTAATAAAGTTGCTCGCGTTCCTCCCCTTTCACTGTATGGAAACACATGAATCTTATCCCAGGGAGTATTTGCAAGAACATTGTAAGTTTCTCTAAAAAATTCTAAGGACTCCGTTGGAAATCCAACGATAACATCCATACCAACAAAAGCTTTTGGTACTCGCAAAGCAATACGTTCTAAAGAATTAATAACATCTAATTGTGTATACTTTCTTTTCATATCCTGAAGCACTTGGGTTTGTGCACTTTGAATACTCATATGAAAGTGCGGGCACAATCTTTCGTCTTGGAATAAATCAAGTAAGCGCTCAGAAATTTCTACTGGTTCAAATGAAGTTAATCGGATTCGAGGAATTGAAGTGGTCTTTAATACACTTTCAATTAAATCTTCTAGAACAAATATTCCATTACCAGTTGGATTAGAATCTTCGTAATCACCAATGTGTACACCCGTTAACACAACCTCTTGAGTTCCGGCAATGTGTATCTCTCGAATTTTTTGTGTGAGTTGCTCAATAGGAATACTACGACTTTTTCCACGAGCATAGGGAATCACACAGTAGGTACAAAAGCTATTGCAGCCATCTTGAATTTTTAAAAATGATCGGGTATGATGAGATTCAACTCCTCCACCCATTTCTAAATCTTCTTTTTTAAAAATATTTGATTTAAAAACTTTATCAGTAATTTCACCTCTAAAATATTTATTTAAAATATCTGAAAGTTGAGACTTATGAGAGTTAGCCACAACTAAATCCACACCTTCAAGATGATCAAAAGATTGTGTGTCGACTTGAGCGGAACATCCGGTAATAACAACTTTGCAATTGGGATCTTTATTTTTTAAACGTCGAACAGTTTTTACAGCTTCTTTTGTTGCCTCTTGAGTTACGGCACAAGTATTTAAAACATGAATTTGAGTATGTGAATCGGAGTGTGAAAAAGTTTTTAAATTCTTTTCGATCAAACCACTATCATAAGTATTTACTTTACACCCAAAGGTATGAATTTTTAAATGATCCATCCGCCCCCCACTAGCTCTTTACCTCTGTAAATAACAGCCGCTTGTCCTGGAGTGATGGCCCGTTGAGGCTCACCAAATTTTACCGAATATATTTCTTTTTGAGTCTCAGAATCAACTTTTTTAAAAAGTCGAGCAGGAGCACCTTTATGTTGATAACGAATTTTTACGTTTAACTCTTCATTATCACTGATTTCACTGATCCAATGGGCATTTTCAATTTCAAGCTCATCATGAAATAAATATTTTTCATCTCCCACCCAAACCGCTTTGGTTCGCGCATCAACTTTTAATACAAATAATTTTTCGTGATAGGTAAGTCCAAGTCCCTTACTTTGCCCATAGGTATAATGATGGATTCCTTCATGGTAACCCATGATTTCTCCATTTGGAAATCTGCGAATTGGACCTTTTTTTAATTCTTTTAAAAGTTCAGGATCGTTCTGTATTTGCTCTTCAACAAATTGCGAATAACCTTTTGGCCCAACAAAACAAATTCCTGTAGAATCTTTTTTACGAGCAACAGTTAAGCCCTTTTGCTCTGCAATTTTTCGAACTTCAGGCTTATTAATATGACCAATTGGAAATAATATTCGAGATAAAATTGATTGTGGTAATGTAAATAAAAAGTAAGTTTGATCTTTCCAGTCATCAGCACTTGTTATTAATGCGTAATCACCACTGGCTTTTCTTTCGATTTGCGCGTAGTGACCCGTGGCTAAATAATCACAATTTAATTCTTTCATTTTTTTTATTAGATAATCAAATTTTAAAAATGTATTACAATTTACACAGGGCAAAGGTGTTTCACCATTAAGGTAAGCCCGCACAAAAGGATCGATTACTTTTTCTTTAAACTTTGATTCGCAATTAATGACATAAAATGGAATATTCAACCTGTCAGCTACAGCACGGGCATCATCCACATCAATACTGGAGCAACAAGTTCCAAAACCCTCTTCAATCTCGCATTGAGAATAATCCCACACTTGCATTGTTGCACCTATAACTTCGTATCCTTGCTCCACTAAAAGTGCCGCTGCAACGGAACTATCAACACCTCCACTCATGGCAACAAGTACTCTTTTTTTTGAATTACTTTTTCTAGCTTCGCTATCAGTAATAGCATCACTTGACTTTGAATTCATTTGTGTATTCATTTGTGTATTCATTTCTGTTTTCAATTTTGAATCTGTCATGATTTAAATTTGAACCTTTCTCAGTTGCTGAACAATAATTTTTAACTGATCTACAAAACGATGAACTTCATCTATTGTCGTTTCCCACCCCAAACTTACTCGTAAACTAGATTGCGCTTCCTTACGTGATAGACCAATAGCTAATAAGACTGGGCTTGGTTCTGGCGAACCACTACTGCAAGCAGCCCCAGTACTAACAGCAAAGCCATCGAGATCTAAACGCATTAAGAGAGTTTCTCCATCTACCCCAGCTATAACAAATGAAGACGTATTTGGAAGCCTCTGTGCTTTTCCACCTGTAAGTTCGCTTTGTGAAATTTCGCTTAATACTCTATTTTCTAATATTTGTCGCAGCTCCAATACACGAGCCCCTTGTTCTTCAACTTGATTTAAGTATTGCGAATTATATCCAAAAGCTTGTATGCCTAAAACATTTTCTGTACCGCCACGACGACGTCTTTCTTGTCCGCCACCAAAAATTATAGGATTTATTGAAACCCCTTTTTGTACAAATAAAGCACCGGTACCTTTTAAACCATAAAATTTATGTGCAGATATTGAGGCCAGGTTCACATTTAATTTTTCGAGATCCACAGGGATTTTACCATAACCTTGCACTATGTCTGAATGAAATAAAGCACCATAATTTTTAGTTAACTCAGCAATTTTTTGAATTGGTAAAATAAAACCAGTTTCATTATTTGCATACTGAACACTTACCATTTTAAATTTAATTTCAATGGGATTGTGATTTTTATTATTGTATTCAGTCAGTGATAATAAAATATTTAATTGTTCAATATCAAATACACCGTTACGATTTACAGATACTCGGCTTACCTTTGCACCCAAGGCTTCTAAATTATCTAAACTTTTAATAACACTTGGATGTTCTATTGTAGAAGTTACAAAATGCATTTGATTAGGTTTAATTCCTTTTAACAATTGGGCTTCAAAGACACCGTGAAGGGCTAAATTATTTGATTCACTTCCACCACTTGTGAAAATTATTTCAAGGGGATGACAATTTATAGAGTTTGCAATTTTTTCTCGCGATTCACGTATATACGATTTGGGCCCACGACTGGCCCAATGTATTGAACTTGGATTTCCCCACTCTTGGAGCCATACAGGAATAAGATGAACTAAATCTTCTAATAAAGGAGTTGTTGCATTATGATCAAAGTAGACTTGATTAGTCTTCGAACTTTTAAGAATTTTAAATATTTTTGGGGAGTTAACCATAAGTGCATGGGATATATCACAGCCACACCCAAGGTACAAGATAGCAAACTAAAATAACAAACTTTTCAAGCTATTTAACCAATCTGGATGATTCAAAAATTTAAAAATCGCAAATAATAAAAAAGATGCAGAAAACAGACTTACTCCAACCGAAAAAAAGAATAAAATTTTCACTAAAGGTCCCATTGCTTCTGAATAGACTTCAGAAACAGTGTTTCCCATTGTTATAACTTTCTCTGTTTCTGTATCAATTTTTTTACCAATTCCCTCTTTTAAATTCCAACGTTGAGCTGAGTTAAGTAGTTCAAATTCCACGGCAATAACTTGATTGAGTTGATCCATTTTTTCGAGACGAACGACCTTAGCATAGGCCGCCATTTGTTTACTACCAGGTACAGTAAATTCAACACGAATTACTTCGCCTAACTTTGGCGAAAGATCCATTGGTGCTGTAAATGATAAACCTGTGTTAGAGACATCTCTAATTTCTGTTCCTTCTTCCCAGGGAGTTTGTTTAGGACCTGCTAATCGAATCAAACAATTATCCTGTGGAACTAAAACATATCTAGGTGACCTTTGAATATGTTGATTTAATACTTGATTCATAAAACTCCACTAATTTTTTTAAAATACAAATAATACTTCGGTCTATTTAAAGAAAAACTTAATACCCAAATTTTAATACTTATTATGAAAATACAAACTTTAGTTTGGATTTTCATAATACGGGGTGATTCAAAATCACCCCCAACAAACAGGAAAATAACTGCTTATGATTATGTCTGATATAATCGCGAAGCGATCAGACTTAATCATGAGTAGTTATTTTAACACTTTTTTAAAAAACCTAATAATTAATTTTTATTTCGTTTAATTTTGAAACGTCTATTCCAAATAATAAGTCTAATATTGTAAAAATTAGAAAACGAAGCACGCGAAGTGATTTACAAATTTTAATTACAAAAAAATCAATTTGTTGTAATTTCTAATTTGAATTATGATTTTTGTTTATTCATTTCTTGTAGAGACAACATAATTATTTTTTGGATCATTGCCCTTAATCCATTGGCTCGACTTGGAGATAAATGTGAATCAAGTCCTAAATTTTTTAAAAAGCTGGGAGGTGTCGAAAGAATTTCTTGAGGTGTACTATCATTATAAATTTTTAATACTAATGAAAGAAGACCTTTAACAATTAGTGCATCACTATCCGCTTCTATATGGATAGATCCGTTTTGAGATGTCGTGAGTACAATCCAAACTTGACTTTGGCAGCCCTGAACTAAATTTGCTGAATGTTTTATTTTTTCATCAACAGGGGGAAGTGCTTTACCCATTTGAATGATTTTATTATAACGATCTTCCCAGGAAGAGATGGCTTCAAATTCATTTTCTAAAATTCGTTGTTTTTCTTGCATTGTCATAGTTGTGGTACCTAAACACATTTTTGAGAAAACTTCAAATAGAAACTCTACCTTAAAACTAATATCACAATTAAGATTTAAGTTTTTAATAATTGCCACCCAAACTACTTTTTGTGAAGTAGAACCCATAAAAGTGTTTCAATCATGTATAAAAGTTAACCACAATAATTTAATTACAATTTTATAATATTTAACATAGTATTTTACTAAATAAAATATTATAAAACCGATCATATATTTGCACCATCAACAGGGACTTAAAATGAAATTTATAAATAAAAAAATTATAATTATTTTTTTATTTTTATTATTTAATTTATTTTTAACTATACCCAATCTACTCAATGCTGGTTCTATTTTTAAGTTCAATAACCAATTCGCTCTTTTAGATTTTTCGCATAATTATTTAAATCTTCAATCTAAAAAATTTCAAATTAATGATAAATCATTTTTTTCACAAATTCTTCCAAGTGGTAATTGGGGACCATGGTTAATTCGATACCGAGTTTATTTGCCTTTAGATTACAATCCAAATCTACAATATGGTGTTGTCTATTTTCTTCATGGTCGCACAGGCAATCGTTTTATCCTAGACTCCATTGGTATCCAAAACACACTCAATGAGTATTACAAACGGGGTGGGAATAAATTTATTCTTACATCACTTGATGGTGGAGATAATTATTGGATGAATGCTGCTCGTAAAAATGAACGCTGGGGTGATGTGGTCACACAAGAATTTATCACTGAAATTGAAAATAACTATTCAGTTATTCGTACTTCATTTGGCCGAGTTCTAGCTGGAATTTCAATGGGTGGTCATGGAGCTATACAAAATGCGCTAAATCACCCTGGCACATATGGAGCAATCGCCGCCCATAGCCCTGTTTTTAGAACACAAGAAGAAGCCACTCGAGATTTTCCAGACCAATTTGGTACAGGAAATGATTTTCAAGATAGAGATCCTTTTTCGTTAATTTTAAATAAAGGCAAAAAAATATCAACACCACTTTGGATAGATATTGGTGGTTCTGATTTTGCTTTTACAAATACAAATAATTTTGCAAATCTTATTAAATCTCAAAACATAAATAATTTAGAACTTCATATAGGTGAAGACAAAATTGGTGGACACAATACTGGATACTGGCAATATCATTTACTAGAATATTTAAATTGGTATGGCAAACATTTGCCTTCTCCACATTAACCTTCTTAACTTCATTTTCAATTCTCGTTTTATTTTGGGACACCTTAAGTAAGGTTGTTCGTTTCAAAGCCTATAATTTGTCTCAAATTAGGGCTAAAGTTAGTAACTAATTCTTCCGACTAGTATTTGTGAATTTAAATCCTTTAAGGAGAAATCCATGATAAAAAAAATTGCGAAACTCAAACTGCTTATAAGCTTCTTTTTTGTGTTTTTTTGTTTATCCTTCGCAAAAGCACAGTCCAGCGGTACTTTTATGGTCGTAAAAGGAGATGTGCAAGTTAAAAACAAAATAGGTGCAATTCAAAAAGCTAAAATTGGTATGAAAGTAATTGCATCAGACACCATTAGTTCAGGCGCAGAAGGTCGTGCAAAAATTGTTATGAGTGATAAAAATATAATTAATATTTCACCTGACACAATTGTTGAACTTGAAAAATATATTTATGATCCAGCTAAAGACGATAAACAAGTTACGCTGAATGTTCTTCAAGGTAAAGTTAGAACCACGGTTGAACAAAAATATGATGGCGAGAAAAATAAGTTCCATGTAAAAACTCCATCTGCCGTTGCGGGAGTAAGAGGTACAGATTTCTTAACTAGTTATTCACCAGCAACAAAAGAAATGAAACTAGTAACATTCAAAGGTCAGGTTGCTGTAGGATTGCCAACCTCAGGTGGAGGAATTTCAAATCCAGTATTAGTAAATCCTGGACAAGCTACTTCGGCTCAAAATGGTGCACCACCTACAAAACCCATTGCTCTTCCACCACAAGAAGTAAATTCTATGAACAAGGATTCTGATGCTGAGGCTCCACCTACAAAAGCTACTTCTGGTGGTACTGAGTCAAAATCTGATTCTGATGAAAAAAATGGAGATAAGGACTCCAAATCTGAAGATGGCAAAAAAGATGAAAGCCAAAAAGAAAATAAAAAAGATGAAGCTAAAGATGAATCCAAAGAAGATTCAAAAGAAAATAAAGGTGATTCTAAAGGTGAAAATAAAAAAGAAGACAGTAAAGAACAAAAGGATCAACAATCTAAAAATGAAGATAATAACGGAGATAAAAAAGAAACTAAAAAAGAGGAGTTAAAAGAAGATAAGAAAGAAGTTAAAAAAGATGACTCTAAAAAAGAGAGTGATAATAAATCTTCAACAAAGAATGACAACAACGGGTCTGGAGGTACAAGTAGTACTGAACCTAAGTCTGCTGATGCAAAAAATGACTCTACTAATGGTGATCGTAAACCTGCTTCACAACAACAAGACAATAGTGCAAGTGGAGGAAAAAATCCACAAGGTGGAAACCCTAATTCACCACCATCTCCAGCAAGTACAAGTGGTGGACCAATGATGGGGTCAGGTGGAATGATGCTTGATAAAAGAGACCTTGCTCCTGAAATGTCTAACTCTGTAATCAATAATAATACACAAATTATGCCACCACCTGTTGTTAATTTTCGCCCCCCTGTTACACAAACAGAAATAACTAAACCACCTATTCCTACAGAATTTATCAACAATACTATTATTCAAAATACACAAAAAGCGACTGTTAATATTACAATACAAAAATAATTAAAAGTTTGATTTGGAGGTACATACTTTAGTTTGTACCTCCAAAAATCGAGGACATTGAAGATAGCCACCCGTTTGAAAAATACTTTAATTTTATTGAATTTGTTAATATTGAGCAAAATCTAGATTTGTCCACAATCATTTTTTTTTACTAAATGATTCTTGTCTTTAGCCATTATTATTTACATACTAATTAATATATTAATTAGGAGTAAATTGTGACAATTAAAAATTGTATTTTCGGCTTGTTGATATTTGCATTAATAATTGAAAATCAAGTTGTTTTTGCCCAACAAAATAAAAGTACCTCACTAAAAATAGATCCTGCTAAAATTATATTTATTGATTTTAATTTTGCGCCTTTTAATAAAAATCCAGATGCCGCTGAAGAAGCAATTCTTTACTTTAAAGATACTGTTTCTGGTAAACTAACCAAAATTACCCTTCAAGAAAAAAATAATAATTCTCCAATATTTGAAGGACAATTTGTTATTGGGTGGTCCGAAAATGGCGAACTACAAGCTGAAATTTATTTACCTCCTCAAAAAACTGCTAAATCAAGTGGTGGTTCCGTTGTTAAAATGATTCAAGATGGTACAATTCCACGAAAGCCCTATTTTTTAAGATCAGAAAATGGTAAACAAAAACTGACTATTTTTAATAATGCCGATCAAGCTATTGCAGCTTATGATCAATATCGAAAAATGACTGCTATTACCGTTCCGACTGTGGCAACTCCTTCGATCGGACAAAATGTAAATCCACTTGCTAATAACAAACCTTTGGTTGACCCTTCAGTTCTTGAAGCGCAAAAAAAAGTAGAATTAGAAAAGGCAAGAGAACTTGAAATACAAAAAGTAAAAGAACAAGAACTGCTTCGTAAACAACTTGAAGAAGCAGAAAAGATCAGACAAGAAGAAATGAAAAAACAACAAGAAGCACTTCTTGAAAGTGAAAAACAAAAAAGAAAAGATGATGCTAAATTACTAGCAGTAGAAGCTTTAAAGCTTTACCAATTACAAAAATTTATTGAAGCCGAAGAAAAATTTAAAAATAGTATTGAACTAGATCCCTCTAATACTACATATCTTTATCAGTATGGTGTAACATTATATAAAAATGAAAAATTTAATGAAGCAATTATTCAAATTAAAATGAGTTTAGATGAAGAGAAAATACACCCTACTTCAGCTCTTTATGAAAAGACTTTTTACAAAGGCTTATGTCATATGAAGTTAAAAGAATATGATCATGCCGCAGTGGATTTTATCACCGTAAGTAATTCAGAAGATAAAACCATTGGACCTTCTGCAACTTTTTTTGCTGGGATAATACTTTTTACACAACAAAAATGGGAAGATTCTAAAAAGTATTTTGAAAAAACTTTGGATATTTCTGATGATCCTAAAATGAGTGATCAAGCGGATAGTTACATTGAGCAAATTATAAATATTTTACAGTTTGAAGAAAAAAAGAAAAAAAGGTTTACATTGGATTTGGGATCAGGACTAACATATGATTCTAATGTATTATCAATTTCAAATTCAACAGCTAGTGCTTCCGCATTAAATAAAGCTGGCCTACGTGGATTACTCAGTGTTGGCGGAGAATACAGAATTGCAATAAATGAATTATTTGAAAATTCATTTCAAATCGCATATACAGATATGTACACCACAACAACAGGTTTTAAAGGAGATGCTAATCTACAAAAGGCAGACCCTTTAATGCTTCAATATAAGTTACCATTTAAATTTAAGGGAAAACTTTTTTCAAAGGCTTATCAGATTACACTGACTCCAGGATATGATTCTCTAAATTTAAATATCAATGAATCATCTACAAGAGAAAAAATATTAACAAGCTCTTATCTTGCAACTGATCAAACATTTATTATAGATGCCAACTATATTACAACTGTAGGAATTGAATTTAGACAAGATACATCATTAGTTCCTGATGACTCAGCTTCAAATGCAGCTAAAATGACTCTCACTAATAGTAATGTATTTTTCCAAGACGCTAAAAAAACTCGAGCTCTACTTTTTAATTGGGGATTTGCAAGTAATAATGCAAAAGGTGATGAAAAGAAATATACTAAGGTTGATCTAAGCGCGGGATATTTGATGCCTCATCTTGAAAAAAATACCCTTACCACATTATTAGCATTAACAAGCAGTAATTATGCAAAAAGTGCTGCAGGCAGAAAAGACTCTGGTTACACTATTACAACAAGCTATTCTAAACCTTTTGCAGATAATTTGAAAGGTGCCGCTTCTCTTAGTTATAATAGCAATAATTCTACTGTTGAAACTTCTAAATATGATAAGCTATCGATCGCAACAACAATTAGTTGGACAGGAGATTTTTAAAGGTGAATGAATTTTTAAAATCAAAATATATTTCAAGAATTATTCATCCCTATACTCTTTTTTTTGCACTTATTGCTATAACTTACTTACAAAGTTTTAATTTTGAGTTTTTATGGTGGGACGATCGGGAAAATATTTTTGACAATTATTTTCTACAAAATTTTAATTGGACTTACTTTTGGGAAAATAGTTATTATGGGCTTTATATTCCAATTCCATATACAATTTGGACATTTTTATGGAAATTAGTCCCCAATCAACCATCATGGTTTCATTTACTTAATGTTGCAGTTCATTTTATAAATTGTATTTTAGTATACAAAGTTGCAACAGCTCTTTATCCAGAAAATAAAAAATCAGCAATCTTTGGTACACTTTTATTTCTAATTCACCCGCTTCAAGTTGAAACAGTAGTTTGGACCTCTGGCCTTAGAGATACCTTAGGTTATGCTTTTGCTCTTACAGCATTATTGTATTGGATTAGAGCAGGCAAAGCTGTTACTGGAAAATCTTGGTTAGCATTTATTTTATTTAATATCGCATTACTTTGTAAGCCAACAGTTAGTATTATACCTGTAGTATTTATTTTAATAAATTATGGTGATGAATTAATTGAGTGGTTCGAAAATAAATTTAAACTTTTTAATACTAAATTAAATATTAAAACAGAAGACAAGGGTTCGGAAGATAATTTAGAAACTAAAAATGGTAAACCCCTTTCAAAAAAACAACTAAAAAGTCATAAAAATCAAAATAAAAAAATAATGAAAAAGAACTCGCGAGAGAACCTCGCGTTACCTTTCATTTGTATTTTTACAAGTTTAATTGCAATTTATAATAGTTCAAAAATTCAAGAAACCTTTATTCGACAAGATTCTGTTGTAGAATGGTATGAACGTCCAATTGTTGCCCTTGATGCTCTTGGATTTTATGTTTTAAAATTTATAAAGCCATTCCCTTTATCAGCAGAATATGGACGAATTCCTAAGATTGTATTAGAAGAAAAGCTTTACTATACTCCTTTGATTATCGCATCAACATTTTTAATCTTAACAATTGGATTAATTTTGTATTTACGAAGTAAAAATAAAACTGCAAATAGAAATCAACTTCTCATACTATTTGGTGTTATTATTTTATTTTACCTTCCAACATCTGGAATTTTTGGCTTTGCTTATCAAAATATATCAACAACTGCTGATCGTTATTTTTATGCTCCCCTTATTGGAATTGCATTACTCTTAAGTTCATTTAAATTGTCGCAAAAATATTGGGTCTTTATTTTTATAATTATCATTACCTACTTTGGTTATTTTAATTTTGTTCGTACTCAAGACTGGAAAAATAATGAGTCTTTTTTTGGAAGCATGATACAATTTAACCCTAAAAGTTATAGTGCTCACCTTAACTTTGCAAATATCGAACGACAACATAACAATTTAGACAAGGCACTTTTTCACTTTAGAAAAGCTCATGAAATTAGACCCGATGAATTAGGACCTATTTCTGGTGAAATGCTAATACATGGATTCAAAGGAGATTTTAATACAATCACCCGGTTATATAATGAAACTCTACCACGTATTCCGCAAATGAAAACCTCTGGCCCTCACCTTTCTGTTTTTAATGCGGTTTATGGCTTCGTAAATATTCAAAATGGAAATTTAGAAGGAGCCTTTGATAATTATTGTAAATCAATAAAATTTGATCCAAGTTTTCATGAAGGTCGTAAAAATTTAGAAGCTGTTGCACAACAGCTTAGATCTAAAAATAAACCCATACCTCCATGTGAATAGAAGAGTATTGATAAGAAATAATTTCTATCCTTAACTTAATGACGAGAGTTATAACTGTGTTCCCAATTGGGTTGGCAATATCTAACATCTTTATTTTCAGAGAGTTTATTTGCTAATTCAAGGGTTGTTAAATTTTTTGGTGCCTCTATTAAAATTGTTTTGGAACTCACCAACTGTTTTAACACTACTGAATTCTCATTGGACCAGGATTCAAATTCTTCAATTTTATGTTTTGTTTTAAAATAACATAAAATACCACCTGCAAGTTTTTTCTCACCACTACCATCCACTAATATTGGGGATTCTAAATTTTGATCAGAATTTATTTTTTTACGATTTCCTATTTTTTTTAAAATCAATTGATTAGAATTTTTTTCTTCTTTTAAATGAATTTCCCGTTTCTTTTTGCCATCCCACCAATAATACGAATCACTACTCCATGCCAAGTTGTGAAAGAGTATTAAGCCTGTAAAAAAGTATATAAATAATTTATGAACCATAAAATTTCAATCTCCATCCATTTAATTGGCCCTGCTTAGAAATATCAGAATTTGTTGAATTTGTGTCATAAACACGAATTCTCCAAGTTCCATTCGGTGACTCACCTAAATGTTTTGATGTTCCAAATATAAATTCATAATTTGAATCTCCAACTTGACCATTATCTAGTTCTGAACAATTTTTAATTTTTAAATCTGTGCTAGCACTGTCTTTAAATTTGCAACTATGAGTTTGAATTAATATGGACTTTGTGTTAAATACAGAACCATCATTAGTAATGCCTTCATGTTCTAATACGAGTTTTAAATCGCCCCAATTGTAATGATCTAATTTAATTTTTACATCAAGATATTCAATTTTTTGCACTTTTAATTCATTTGCATTAGATATTTGAAATTCAGAAACCAAGGCATTTTGCAAATTTAATGCAATTGGTATTTTTTGACCCACAAAGAAATAATCAAACTTAGGAAATTCACTATTCAAAAAAGGTTCATTTTTAATTGAGCTCCAATTTTTTACAGTCTCAATTGAATTATCAACATCAATTATTCCAAAACCATAATTGTCATGAACATTATATCCAGCCCCATTCGTCGACCAACCTGTATCATTACTTTTCCTGGCACTTTTTGCCAATATTAGTTTTACATCTCTCCATGATAATTCTTTTTTAATAATATTTGCATAATTTAAAATTAAACTAACAACACCACTAACTACTGGAGCCGCTGCCGAAGTTCCACTAAAATTATTTGTAAAATTGAGATCTTTAAAATTTACTGAACTACCACCTTTATTAAATCCTTTTGATAAAAGTAAATCCGTAGTTGTTAGCCCAACTTGAACGTTGCTAGATCCAAATCCACAGACCCATAAATTTGAACCAGCTTCAGAATAATTTGCAATTTTCCCGTCATGTCCAACAGCACAAACTGGAATTACTCCGTAAAAACTAGATATACTATCATAGTTGGAACGATCATTTGAATATCCATTTCCAGCAGCCCAGACATAAATTGTTCCTAGCCCCGAACGACCTTCTTCGAGTCCGGTTTCAATCGCATCTATCCAAGATTGATCAACAGTTGTATAAACGCCTAAACCATCAATAGGTCCATAACTATTATTTGAAACGTCAATTTTTGATATATGAGAAATATTATTAAATGTAGCAGTAGCAGCAGCAGTATAAGATACACTTGTTTGTCCACTAATATTATATCCCGCTATTTTTACAAGTGGAGAAATTCCTGATACTCCTAAGCCGTTATTACCACGGGCTCCAAGTAACCCCGCCACACAGGTCCCATGTCCCTCTTTATTAGGATCAGTTGGTAAAGATACATCTTGTCCCAGAGTTGGATTTGCAAAATTCCAACTCAAATCACTTTTATTTTCTAATAAATCGGGATGATTCAAGTCAATTCCATCATCAACAACAGCAACAGTAATTTCATTTCCTAAAATACCTTGTCCCCATGTTGATTGTAAATGAAGATCTTCACCTATAACACCGCCAAAATCTCCATTATTAAATAAATGCCATTGGTATTTTAAGTAAGGATCATCAGATTTAAGACTTAAATTTTCATTACATTGAACTCCGCAATCATTTACCTTTTGCGGATCAACTTGAAATTGCTTTTGCGAACAAGCTTGACCAAAAAAAACATAGGGAATTAACAATAAAATAATAAATAAAAATATAATTTTAATTTTCCGCATGAATCCCCAATATTGTTACAACAAACACGGGGTGATTAAAAATCGCCCCAATCAAACAATAAAATAATTAATAATGATTATAATTGATTAAATCGCGGTAGCGATCAGAAATAATCATTATTAATTATTTTATTTTATTTTACTTTATTAAGTAATGAGATGGAAGTTTTAAAATTAAAATTATCAAATTAAGATGACTTTTATTTTAGCTCCAGTAGTATCATTATTATACGTTTGTAGAGGGATATTTAAAATGTTAATTAGTTATTTGATCGTAATTTTAAGTTATGCTTTTATTCGGTTATGCTGGAATTGGCGGACAGAATCTTGGCCAGAAAAAAGTATTATTCTTGAACCTTATCAAGTTCATCGTGGCTATTGGATTGAGGGGCATAAAGAAAACTCAATTTCAGCTTTTCGAGAAGCTAAAATTAGGGGTGCGAAAATGATCGAGCTAGATGTACATCTTTCACAAGATGAGCAACCAGTAGTTCATCACGATGGATCTTTTTTAGTAGATCAATCTAATATAAAACTTAAAATTAATAGCCTCACTGCAAACGAACTCTTATCAAAGGCAAATATCCCTAGTCTTGAACAAGTTCTTCGTGATAATTTATGCCCAAGTAAAATCAATATCGAATTAAAAGCTTCTGGCATTAAAAACATTGGATTAGAAAAAGCAGTATGTGAAATTGTTATTAATACCCAATCACAACATCGAGTATTATTTTCAAGTTTTAATCCAATTTGCCTAATGAGACTTTCAAAAATATTACCAGATGTTCCTAGAGCTTTGCTTGTCAGTAATGAAAAAAAGGATCCTAAAAATAAGATCTATTTGCGGCAAATGTGGTTGGGCTTTTTAGCCAAACCACACATGGTTAATCTTAATTATAAAATGCTAACACCGTTTTTAATCCGAAGATTAAATGAAAGAAAAATACCAATCGCCGTTTGGACAGTTAATGATGAAACTCAAGCCTTATTATTACAAAATAAAGGCGTCGTAAGTATCATTACAGATACATATCCACTTATTAAAAACTTAGAGCCTGTAAATGTTAATTAATATTGACCAAATAGATCACTTAGAAAAGTTAACTCAACTTGGGAAAACATCTGAGATCAAGGATTTTTTTAATAAAATTAAATTTTCTAAAATTCCAAGAAAATATAGAGAACCTCTTGCGACCATAGCTCGACGAAATAATTTAATGATAATTAACTTAAAAATTTTAAACCCTATAGTTAGATCTGAAAAAGTACTAGATATGCCAGCAACAGATAATGAATTGCTCTCCTATGCCTCTGGTCTTTCATTTTTAGGTTTAGTTAAAGAAGCTAAAGGAGTAATACTTAAAGTTAAAAATATAAACTTACCAGAACGAAACTTACAATTAGCATTCGTATATTTAAACCTCTGGGATCATAAATCTGCAGGACCATTAATTAAAAAATTTATTACTATGCAACCCAAAAATTCATATTCACATATTGTAGGATTGGTAAATTTAGCGGCCTGTTATATTTCAGATAATCAATTAGTAAAAGCCGAGAATATTTTAAACAATGTATTCAATCTCACTTCTGATAACTCTTACAATTTGCTTCGCGGCAATGCGTTTGAATTAAAAGCTCAACTAAACTTTAGAAATAATGACTTTACAAATGCATTGAAAAATTCACAAATAGCAAAATCTTTATTTCCAGACAAGGGTTCATTATATTTATTATTTGCTGAAAAATGGGAAGCCTTAGCTCAACTTATGTTAAACCCACAAAATTTAATATCTGTTGAAAATGTTCAAAAAATAAAATTAAAAGCAAAAGAAATGAGACATTGGGAAACCATTAGAGATTGTGATCTGTATTTAGCTATATCATGTTCTAATAAATATTTAATAGAAAAAGTTTATTTTGGCACGCCTCTACTGACATTTAAAAATAAAATAATCACATTATGGAAAAAGAAAATTGATAATAAGAATTCAATTGAGATTTTTAACGAAAAATCAATTTTATCAATTCAAGTCTTTGAACTTTTAAGTGCACATGATTTTCTTAGAAGAATTGAAAAAAATAGATTTGCAAAAAAGTTTTTATTTTTCTTGTTTACAGATTTTTACAAACCAAAAAGTTTAGGTGAAATTTTCTCTCACCTCTACGGCGATCAGTTTTTTGATCCCATTCACTCTACTAAGAGAGTTCTTAATCATTTTTTGTTTTTAAAAAAACAAATTAAAATTTTTCAAATTCCTATTGAATTATCACATGTAGGAAATGACTTTTTCTGGATCCCAAAAGATAATTTTAAAATTATAGTGCCTTTAAATTTTAAATCTGATGATATTGAAGTTTTTGTAAATAAATTAAAATTGAAGTTTAAAGGAAAATCTTTTTCATCTCTTCAAGTTGTTTCATTACTCCAAATATCAAAAACCAAAGCTATTAAATTACTGACTTTAAGTATCAATAAAAAGCAAATAAAAGTACGAGGTCAAGGCCGTGCACGAAGATATCATTTTTAATTGCAAATTTCTCATTTTAATTCGAATTAAGTATCAATCTGAAATCATTATAAAAAAATTATATTCCAAACTTTTTGTTAGAATATTTTTTTAAATTACTCCGCTATAAACTTATATATATCTCAAAGGAGATTGCATGAAAAAATATGATTTTATAATTATAGGAACAGGAATGGGTGGGGCAACTCTTGGATATAAACTTGCAAAAGCAGGTGTCAAAGTTTTATTTCTTGAAAAAGGTATTTCACATATTAAATCTCAAAAACAAATTCGTGGTGAGTTTGCAGAAACATTAATGTTTCAAAAAAAATCTATGAATGATTATTCTAGCCTTCATAATACAGGTCGCTGTACTGATCTTATTTATTCGAATTCTGATAAGAAAAACTTTATTCCTTTTATCGGAAAAGGTGGAGGCGGTAGCAGTTCATTATATGGAGCTGTTCTCGAACAATTTAAACCTGAAGATTTTAATAATGAATTATGGCCTATTAGTTATTCAGATTTAGAACCGTATTATCAACAAGCAGAATCAATGTTCGAAGTATCAAGAAATAATTTATCTTTGAGTCCAGAAAACATAAAAGCATGGGACGTCTTAAGTAATAATGGCATTCATCCCTATGAACTCCCTATGGCTTTAAGTAGAGCAAACTCACATTTAAATCACCAATGTAAGGATAATTGTCAAAGTGTATTGTGTAATCATTATCAAAAAAATGATGCAGAAAAAATTGCTCTTGCTCCTGCAATAGTAAATCATCAAGCCGATCTAATAGATGAGTGCGAAGTCTTAGAACTAAATTGGAAAAATAATAAAATAATTTCTGTTAAATGTATTGTTAAAAACCAAGTTACAAATTATTTTGCAGATAATTTTATTTTAGCTGCAGGAGCAATTTTTTCGCCTGCATTACTATTAAAATCAAAAAACTTAGCAAATTCATCGGGTCTTGTTGGAAAATACTTAATGAGGCATATGGTTGACCTCTATTCGGTATTCATTAAAGGGAGTAACGTTTCAATAAATACTCAGAAGCAAATTGGTTTTAATGATTTTTATAATATTAATGGAGAGAAGTTTGGCAATGTACAATCCTTTGGAAGTCTCCCTCCTTCAGAAGTAATTCTGAATGAACTCATTCACAAATTACCTAACTTTTTACATAAACCAACAGAAAAAATAGCACCATTTTTAAATCCATTCTTGGGATCTATTTTTAAACGTGAGTTCAAAGATAAACTCATTTTTGCAAGTATCATGGAAGATGAACCTTCAATTGAAAATAATATCTCCGTAGATCAAAAAAGTAAGAAAATCATTATGAATTACAAACCATCAGAAAAAGATACAGAAAAAGTAAAAAATTTTAGACAAATGGTCATTAAGGCCTTTGCTCCATTGAAAGTAAAATTAATTGAGTCAGCATTTGACAACAAAAGACTGGCACATGTTTGTGGAACTTTAAGATTTGGAAATAATCCGAATAAATCTGTACTTAATAAAAATAATCGAAGCCACGATATAGAAAATTTATATGTAGTTGATTCTTCTTTTTTTCCAACAAGTGGGGGAATAAATCCTAGCTTAACAATTGCCGCAAACTCTCTTCGAGTAGCAGATAAAATTTTGGAGATTATATGATGAAAAGTGTAGAATGTAATATATGTAATTTTAACTCAACTTCACCAAATTCAATTGATATGGGACGTTGTCGCGGAAACACTTTAAAATACCATAAGCAAGAATTTAATATTTGGAAATGTCCAAAATGTGAAACAATACATTGTTTAGACCCAGTTAATATGGAAGAACTTTATAGTGATTATTGCCTAAACCTAGAACGCCCCTTAGACGGATATGCAAAAAAAACTTTTTCTAATTTGATTTCTCGATTAATACCTTATGGTTTTAACTCAAGTAAAAAAGTTTTAGATTATGGGTGCGGTAGTGGAACATTTTTAAATTATTTACGAACAAAGGGATTTACAAACATAATAGGTTATGACCCCTATGTAAAAAATTTTAATACTTTTCCTAATGAAAAATTTGATTTTGTTATTCTAAATGATGTACTTGAACATGTTGAGGACCCCATTGATTTAATTGAAACTGCGAAATCACTCTTAAATGATAATGGTATATTATATGTTGGGACAGCTGATTCATCTGGAGTTAAGAATATGGCTAATTTGGAATCAGAAATTATGAGACTTCACCTCCCTTTTCACCGCAAAATCATAAACCAAAAAACACTACTTTCAATCGGTGAAAGACTAAAATTAAAAACAATTGCATCCTTTCAACGTTCATATATGGATACCTTAATACCATTCGGAAATTATCGCTTTTTAGATGAATATAATAAAGCGCTAGGTCATATACTTGAAAAAGCACTTGATCCAAAATCTTCATCTATAGTTTTTAAAAAGCCGAAACTTTTTATTTATGCTTTTTTAGGATATTTTATGCCATCAGCTTTGGAACCGGCTGTTATTTGGAAGCCTGAAGATTTAATTGCATAAATAATTCTTTTATTGTCATAATTAAAAATATGAATAAAGCAATTTTACTTTTTGGTGGAAAATCTGATGAACGATTTGTATCTGTAGCATCCGCACAGAACTTAGCTACTCAATATAGCTTTGATGAGTTATGGTATATTTTCGAAACCAATCAAATTTGTAAAGTGGATCTCAACACACTTAAATCCCATCAAAATCCATTTAAAAGTAAATTTTTGCCTCAAAATCCCCATTTCACAGATTCCATTCAAAATGCAATTCCCTACTTAAAAGATAAGACTGTATTTATAGGGCTACATGGTACGGAAGGTGAAGATGGAACAATTCAAAAACTTTTTGAAACCGAAAAAATTGCTTTTACAGGTTCTGGTTCCAAATCCAGCCAAATTTGTTTTCAAAAACATTTAGCAAAAGAAATTTTACAAAAAGTAAATATAAAAGGTGCTCCTCAAATTATAATAGATATAAAAAATGATTTAGATTTTGAAAGTAAAATTTTTAGCTTCCTAGAGCAAAATAATAAAATAGTGATAAAGCCCGTAGCAAATGGTTCCAGTATAGGTTTAGAAATCGTGGCAGATAAAAAAGCATTAGAGCAATCTATAATAAACTTAAATAAATCTAATCAATCTCATTTTTTATTAGAGAAGTTTATCAAAGGCCGAGAATTAACAATCACTATTATTAATCATCGTTCCAAAGACATCGCACTCCCCCCCTCCGAAGTTCTTACAACTGAAGGTTCAGCTTTTGATTACGATGGAAAGTATTTAGGAAAAAACACTACAGAAATTACACCGGCACAAATTACAAATGAACAAAAACAGAAAGCACAACTTTTAGCCTTAAAAGCCCATCAAGAGCTTGGTTGTTATGGATATTCACGCACAGACGTAATCTTAACTGAATCCGAACTTTATTTTTTAGAAACAAATACTTTGCCAGGAATGACAAAAGCCTCTTTTGTCCCCCAACAATTAGCAGTAGAAAATATTTTATTAAAAGATTTTCTACAAGAACAATTAAAACTCGCCCAAGCAAGATATTAACCCACTCCAGTCGATCTGTCTTATGACTTAATATTATTTATATTTAAATTTTTTTCTCGGCAACGTTCATAACGTTTATCTCATCAACGTTTTAAACGTTTATGAGATAAATTACCCAAGAATTTTCATTTTCATCTGAATTCGAAACACAACATATTCAATGCCTTAAAATTGAAGTTTTGCTACACTTTTAAATGGTTTTTCTCTTCCTTCTCTTTTTCAAAAGATTATCCTAAATACAAAAGCGCCATATTCCGGTACTTATTAAAAATTGAATATAAAGTATAATTAGTATATCTAGATTATTAATTAATTTTAAGACAAGGAGAATTATTTTGAACTACTCATTAATTTCACCAAAACTTCGTCAAATTTTAAAGGAACGCCGAATAAGTTACAAGAATTTAGCAAATCAATTAAATATGTCTGAGTCTGGTGTAAAAAAAATGTTAACCGGAAAAGATTTATCAATTAATAAACTAGATCAAATTTTAAAAATAATCCAAATAGATATGAAAACTTTGCTTGATTTAACCTTTAACAATGATGGATTTCAAAAACTTTCGTCGACTCAAAACAAATTTCTTTTAGAAAATAAAAAATATTATAACTTTTATTCTCAATTAACAAAACTTGATATGGATATAATTAAATTACAAAGAATTAATAACCTTTCCTCGTCAAAAGTTAAAATTTTTTAAGTGAACTAGAAAAAATAGGACTTATTAAAATAATCGATGATAGGATTGAAGATCTCTATAAAATTGGTTTTATCCCAAATAAAGAGTTATCGAATTCCATTTTATCAGATTTTGAAAAAATTTATATAAATAAACTTCAGCAAGTAAAAAAAACTAAAGATAAAAAAGAATATTGGTCCATCGGGCTATTAGCATTAACTCAAAAATCATACATAGAATTTCGCATAGCGCTTAAAAAATTAGTAGAAGAATTCGTAGAACGAAATGACCGAGAGTCTAAAATACTAAACAAGAATGAACTCTCTGAAATTGGTTTCCTATTCTCAACTCAAGCTATTTCTGTCAATTACTGCTGACTCAAGGTCAGCAGCGTGGGTAACGCTTGCAAAGCAGATTAAAACCTTAAAAGTTAAAACTCTGAAATTTTAAAATCGTTCTGCTTGTGATGTAGCTCTTGTTCCTCAATATATTTTTGAATTTCTTCAGCATTAACATTTCCCACTGTAACTGCAAAATATCCTCTAGCCCAAAAATGCTGACCCCAATACTTCTTTCTCAGTGACTCATATTCTTGCAGCAGCTTCCTGCTGCTTTTCCCTTTTATATATTGAATTATCTTTGACAGCGAAATGTTTGGAGGCACTGACAACAACAGATGGACATGATCGGGACTCATGCTTCCACTGATTATATCGACAAAATTTGCTGCGCAAATTTCTCTGATTACTTCTCTAGTCCTCAGAGCTACTTCTCCGGTCAAAATTCTGTATCTGTATTTTGTACAAAACACCACGTGGTACTTTAAATCATATATACTATGTGAACCTTTTCTGTATTCCATAGGATCGTTATACTAAAGTGTTCGCCTAAAGGCGAGGGTGTTTTCCCATCCCACCCAACTGCATAAAGGAACTTTACCCAGTTTGAGCAAATAGCTAACACAATCTTAGCTTATAAAACATTATCCGAATTCTTACCTGTTTTTTCTGTTATTATATATATCACTACTCATTTTTATCTAACTTTTTTAAATTTTTGCAGTAGTCAGCCCAATCACTAACTTCAATTTTTTCGATTATATATTTTTCTGAAAAATCATGGTTTGAAATTTTAAATTCTAAATTTTTTAATATCACTTGTCGTTCTTTCAAATTTAAGTTTGAGAATTTAAACTCATCTATTATTAAATTTTTATCAGTATTCCTTCGAACACAATCTAATTCAATTTTATCATCCCAATATCTTTGACCATTATTTATTTTTCGAAATTCATTTTCGAAAACTATGCTAGCAAAATTATATATTATCTGAAGTTTTTCTTTTTCAACTATTCCATGCCACTGACTTCTTAGCCGTGAATAAATGCCGTACCAAAACAATAACATTGGATCATTTATTTTATATAAAGATTTCTTAGAGTCATTTATTGTTTTTCCAAAAGGAATCTCGCGTATCACTAAAGAAGATTCTACAAGAATTGCAAATACTTTTGAAAGTGAATTTAATTGCAGCCCAATTCGAGAGGCTATTTCACTTGGCTTATGGGAACCTCGCCCAATTGATTCTAAAATACTTACAGGGGTTACCCCTTCAATTTTTTCATCGGAAAGTATTCTATGGGGTTCATTTTCTAAAATTGCACCTCTTTCAAAATATAATATATTAGCTAATTCAATTGGATTTTTAATTGATTGAATGTATCCCCAATATTTAGGAATTCCACCAATCATAGAATACATTAGAAAACTTTCTTTTTTTGTATAATTTAAATTTGTTGCTTCACAAAAATCAAGATATCCCATTTGTTCAATTTTTAAAATTCTCTCTGCTCTACCGTATAGTGCAGAGTTTTGCTTTAAAAAAATTGAACTCATCATCTTTTGACTAGATCCGCAGATTATAAAAGAAATTTTTTTATTTTTTCTATGGTCTAACCACTTTTGAAAAATAGAAGGCAGAGTTGGATCCGCCTCAACAAGATACGGAAACTCATCAAAACAAATAATACAACTCTCATTTATACTTTTCTCAATCAACTCAAAAAATTGAATCCAGTTTTGAATTTTAATTTGAGTTTTTAAAAGTGAGGCTAAGTCTTCACAAATTTGACTAATTTGCAGAAGGGGTGATCCTTCTATTGCTTGAGAATAAAATCCATTTTTTTTTTGCATCATCCAGCGATTTATTAATTTTGATTTACCAACTCTACGTCGACCATAAAGTACAACTAGATTTCCTGACTTTACATATTTATCAAGTTCTTTAAATTCCCATATTCTATTAACAAACTTCATAACTCCCTCCTACTTAATAATTATCCGTCACAAGGATAATCCGTGTCAAGGATAATCCTTACGACGGATAATTAATGAAAACAAATAAGGCTCGACTAAACTTTAGGATTACATACAATCTCTACCAACAGGGGGGAGTATTTACATTTACTTTACTGCAATTATTAATTGTGAAAAGGAAGATTATGTAAAGAAATTTTAGAGAAAATTTGAAGAGATAATTTGGGTGATACTTTAGACATAAAAAAAAGCTCCCTTGCCATTTATTCTCTTTTGCATAAATACAAAAACAAGAAGACCAAAACCTATAAAAATTCTAATGAGAGTTAACATAACTGATTGAATTAAAAAAAAATTTAATCAAGTGACCTTTATTGCTTGAATGTACAAAACTCTACAGTTTTAAAACTGCTCAACTTACTATATATTTACTCACTCAGATACTATCCAGTGGACAAAATGGGAAATTAATCCCTCCAAATTTGGAACGGTATCAAATTTCGAACGGTATCAAATCAAAGGAGCTTATATGAATCTGAAAATTACAAATATTTTCACTTTGTTAATTATATTGTTATCGGTTAAAGTTAGTTTCGCAACTGAAGAAGTATCAATTGATCGTGGGACAATTGAGATTTTTCATGACGGAGTTATCACTTGCCGCGCTTTTTCATGGTCCGATGCTGGTGGAATATCCTGTACCAAATCAGCTAGTATTGATATTTCGAAAATTTCAAACCAAATTTTTAAGTTGAAACGAGGAAGAGTTGAGCGCTTAGTTGTAGCTGGTCAGCTTTGCTATGCATATACATGGGCTGGTGCTGGCGGATTAAGCTGTCTCGATTAAATCGCCAATAATTTTTCATCTTAGAAATATAAATTTTGAAGGAAATATTAAATGTTAAAAACTTTATTAACTTTATTGATTTTGAAAAGTGCTTTTGCAAATGCTAACCTTTGTTCAAATCTATTTAATAATACTGATTTCATAAAATCTGCAATTTTAAAGAATCGAGGTCTAGTTGGCGCTTTTCATATTTCATATGGAGAAGGTTACCTTGTGCTTCAAAATGGGAAAGTAGTTTTCGATCAAAACAGGTTGGATGGGCATAGAATTGAGAATGTACCTTATGGAGAAATAGCATTGGAACTTAAAGAGCAAGCCAAGTCTGCTAATGAAATTCAAAAAAATATTCCTTTTAATTACAAAGAACAAATTTATAAAACAATTGCTGAATTTGAAGATGGTACATTTTTATGCCGTAATGACCAAAATAGAAATCTGGAGAAAGTAAGCCTAAATGATATAATATCAGGAGTGTTAAAACTAGGAACTCCAAATATTGAGACTGGAGATAAAGTAAATATTGATACTGATGTTGTAAATGGAGCTGTTAATGCTCGAATTCTTTCATTGGATGGCATGTATGCCAATGTGGCCTATGATTACGATGGAAAGGCAGGCATTTTAAAATATACGGAAAAATATATACCTATTTCACAAATAAAAGGTGGTTTTGGAAAGTTCTCCCAAAATCAAATTGGACAGAAAATAAGTGATGGAAAAACTAATATTTTGGAGGAACGTAATTTAAAATTACAGCAAAGAGATAGCGAATCATTAAGTGAGGATATTATAAAACTTTTTGAAAATATCTATAAATTAAACTTGAATTTTGAGTCAATACAAATGATCCCACACCATGTAGCCATAATGGACTCTAAAGAAGAAAATCACTTAACGGTAATTTTCGATCAAAATTTACGACAATATAGGGATCAAATAGAAAAAGTACCAAATCTAACATCAATAACTATTGAGCAAACTCTTGAAATAGGTAAAAGACTCTCAAACCATATTTTTCTTAAATTGAATGGTCATATTTTTAAGTTAGATTTAGATTTAGAATTAAATTTGACTCCTCGACTTAGTTATGACCCAGAAAAACGTTATTTTCCAGCACGCTACAAAGCTAAAATTCCAATAAGAGAAGGAAAAAGTATTTGGCTAATTGTAGAAATGAATACTGACACAAATCCACAATTTAACGCTGAATCAAAATTGTATTCAGGTAGAGGTGCCGCTTCAGTATTTGCCTCAGAACTCATAGATGATGTTGTCGCCCCGTCGATCGATATAAATCCGTAAAACATTATCTACTTAAATAACCAATTTGTTTTTAATCAGGAATCAATCCAGGAGTAGACTTTGAGCCTTGGCCAATTACTTTTAAGACGATTTGCTTTTTTATTATAAATTTCCTCTGTGATTTGTTTCATATTGGCTCTGACAATCATGTTTATAAGATCTGAAACACCGAAAGGTGCAATAACTTTTAATTCACCATTTTTTTTAAAAATTGCTATAGCAGACGATGTTGTTGGCCAAGTTGAGACCGCCTCTTCTAAACTTTGATAAGCCTTAATATCATAACCAAACTTTTTTCTATACCACAAATGAACTCTTGCTTGGTTTTTAACATCAAATGGAATTGAAATATCGTCCATAAGTTTCTTTACTTTGCTTGCAACTAATTGCTCACCCTCTTCAGACAAATCATTTATATCGAAATATACCCAATCAATATCTCTTATATCCGACAAAACTGGTTTTCCATGCAATAGATTAAATATAGATTGTTGAATAAATCCTGCGCCAACAGCCCAACAAGAAATACCGAGTAATTCAGATCGATTCAAAATTATTTGCAATAATTCATTTCTCTTTAAGAGTTCATGAAACCTTTGAAGAAAAAAAAACTCATCAAAAATAGGTTCACTTTTAGCTTTATACTGCAGCTCACTTTCAACAAGGTTTAATTCATATATTCCTTTTTTTGCTTCAACAAAATAAGTGTAAGATATTGGTCTAATATCTTTAAGATGCCAAGAGTAGTACCCCTTACTCCAAACTGTAGCACATGCTTCTGTAATATCTTCCGGTTCAAATGAGCTGACTCTCTCAATTTTAATAATCGCAATAGGTACACCATTTAAATCAAAATCGTTATCTGCGAAAAGAAACTTTTTATTTTCAACAAGTAGAATGTCTTCATTTTCATCAATTGAAGGAAGCCAAGTACGAACTTCTATTGTCTTGTGACCTGAAGCAATTCTACTTCCGTTAGGTGCTACAATAGAGAGAGCTTTAATTTTCATGAGACTTCACTCTCCCAGCTACAAAAGTAATGGAGCCAACCATTTTTTATTTTGCGCTTCACTCTCGCCCATCACTCGCCCACACTCTTGTAATTGGTCCTCTCCAATGCTCCCCACCATAAAATATTTTGATTCCGGATGTGAAAAATAAAATCCACTTACACTACTGGGTGGTTGAATTGCGCAAGACTCTGTTAAAGTTGCACCTGTTAACGCTTCTACATTTAACATCTTCCATATTAATCTTTTACTTCTATGATCTGGACAAGCTGGATACCCAGGAGCAGGACGTATCCCTTGATATTTTTCTTTAAGTAAATCATCTAAGCTAAAGTTCTCACTCTTACCATAACCCCAATCATCTCTTGCAAGTTTATGAACAAATTCTGTTAAAGCTTCTGCTAAACGATCACCAATAGCTTTTGCTAATATTGCATGGTAATCATCGTGTTGAGCTTCAAAAGACTTTGCTAATTCTTCAACTCCACCAATAGTCGCTACAAAAGTTCCAATAAAATCTTTTTTATTTAACTCTTTAGGCGCAATAAAATCGGCAAGTGAATAATAAGTCTCGTTTTCATGCTTAGCTTTTTGCTGCCTTAAAAAATGAAATTTTAAAGTTTCAGAGTCGGCTGTAAAATTGGGCTTTGTCTTCACATCAACAAACACAGTTTCATGTTCAGAACATGCTGGCCAAAATCCATAAATTGCTTTAGGTTGATATAAATCGTTATTACTAATTTTATTTAATAATGCTTGTGCATCATCAAATAATTTTTGAGCTTCAACACCTCTCTCGGGATGTTTTAAAATTTGTGGATATAAGCCTTTCATTTCCCATGCCCAAAAGAAAGGTGACCAATCAATATAGTCCAATAAATCTTTAACACGTAAATGATCAATAAATTTTAACCCCGTAAACGCGGGAGTCGGTGGTTGATAAGCATTCCAATCTGCCGTCGTCGCCCATTTTTTTGAACGAGCCTCGTTTAAACTCAATAAAGGAATCGCATTTTGTTTTGATTTTTCGAAGGACTCGCGAATAATTTTTTGATCTTCTTTTAATTTTTGAATGTAATTAATTTGTAATTCTTTATTTTGATTTTTAAGTTGATTACAAGCTTCAACCACTAATGAAGCATCAATAATATGATTTACTACACCTGAGTAGTGAGGAGCAATTTTAACAGCAGTATGTACTTTACTTGTCGTAGCACCACCCACTAATACCGGAATATTTAATTTTTCTTTTTCAAGAACTTGAACATTATAAATCATTTCCTCAAGAGAAGGGGTAATTAAACCACTTAAACCAATAAAATCCACTTTATGTTCTTTGGCTGCTTTTATGATTGTATCCATATGGACCATCACACCCAAATCAATTACTTTATAACCATTACAAGCAAGAACAACTCCCACAATATTTTTTCCAATATCATGAACATCTCCCTTAACAGTTGCAATTAAAAAAACACCCTGATGATTTTGCTCAGCTACAACACCGTTACCACCATTGATTTTACTATTTTTAATTTTTTCGGCCTCCATGTATGGCTCTAAAAAAGCCACGGCCTTTTTCATTACTCTGGCACTTTTCACAACTTGAGGTAAAAACATTTTACCTTCGCCAAAAAGTTGCCCAACAACTTTCATTCCATTCATCAATGGAGACTCAATTACTGCCAATGGTGTATGATATTTTGTAAGAGCTTCGGCTGTATCATGATCAATAAATTGTTCAATTCCCTTAACAAGGGAATGTTCAATTCGCTTTTCTAAATCCCAACTTCGCCATAAATCCTGTGGTGAAGGGGTACTGCTGCCTCCAGCTGTGCCGTTCTCTTTTGCTTTTAACTGCTGTTCTTTAATTTCATTTGCAAGATTAATTAAATCTTCAGTTGCATGATTTGATTTGTTCCAAATTACAGCTTCAACCTTTTCTCTTAAATCGGGTTCGATTTCGTCATAAATTTCCAGCATTCCCGCGTTTACAATTCCCATATCTAAACCATTTTGAATAGAATGATATAAAAAGACCGCATGTATCGCTTCTCGAACTTTATTATTACCTCGAAAAGAAAATGACACATTTGAAATTCCACCACTTGTGCGAGCATAGGGACATTCTTCTTTAATTGATTTAACGGCTCGAATAAAATTAATAGCGTAAGCATTGTGTTCGTCCATACCAGTTGCTACCGTCAACACATTACAATCAAAAATTATATCATTTGGATTAAAATTTAATTTTGATGTTAATAACTGATATGCTCTTTTTGAAATTGAAACTTTTTCTTCATAAGTGGCTGCTTGTCCCTTTTCATCAAATGCCATTACGATAACTGCAGCACCTAATTTTTGAACTTCTCGCGCCTGCTTTAAAAAATTTTCTTCACCCTCTTTTAAACTGATCGAGTTTACAATACATTTGCCTTGAATACATTTTAATCCCGCAAGTAAGACATTCCATTTTGAACTGTCAATCATAATGGGTACTTTACAAATTTCTGGTTCACTGGCGATTAAATTTAAAAATTTAATCATACAAGCTTCCCCGTCTAGCAAGCCTTCATCAAAGTTCACATCAATAACGTTGGCGCCATTTTCTACTTGCTGACGAGCAATTTGTAGTGCTTGATCAAATTTTCCATCGCGAATTAATTTTGCAAATGCAGGTGAACCAGTAACATTTGTTCGCTCTCCCACCATTATAAAGGGCCGAGTTTTTTCATGACCGATATTGAGAGCTTCTAAACCAGAAAGGCGGGTTTTATTTTCAAGAGTAATAATTTTACGAGGTGCTATAGGAGTTAATACTTCAACAACTTTTTGAATATGTGCTGGAGTTGTTCCACAACATCCACCAACTAAATTTAATAATCCTTGAGTCGCAAAATCCTTTAAAGTTTGAGCCAACATTTCGGGTGTTTCATCATAACCTGTTGGGCTTAATGGGTTTGGTAACCCTGCATTTGGATAGCAACTTACAAAACAATCCGCAACCTTTGTTATTTCTTCTAAAAATGGTCGCATCTCCTTAGCCCCAAGTGCACAATTAAGTCCAACGGCAAGGGGGTTACAATGTCTTACACTATTCCAAAAAGCTTCAACGGTTTGACCAGATAAAGTACGCCCCGATTGATCGGTGATCGTTACAGATAAAATAACATCTTTATATATTTTTGTATTTTCTTTAAATTTTTCAATTGCGTAAATACAAGCTTTTAAATTTAAAGTATCAAAAGTTGTTTCTGGTAAGAGTAAATCAACTCCACCATCGACCAATCCTCGAATTTGCTCATAGTATGCTTCAACCATCTGATCGAAACTAACTTCTCTGTATCCAGGATCTGTAACTTTAGGAGATAATGATAATGTTTTATTTGTTGGCCCTATCGCACCAGCAACAAAACATGGGCGTTTTACTTTTTTTTGATATTCTACGACCGCTTCTTTGGCTCTTTGAGCCGCTGCTACATTAAGTTCGTAAACTATTCCTTCTAAACCATAATCCGCCTGAGAAATTGATGTAGAATTAAAAGTATTGGTCTCAATAATATCAGCACCGGCTTCAAGATATTTTAAATGTATTTCTCTGACAATTTCAGGTTGAGTGATACAGAGTAAATCATTATTTCCCTTTAAATCTTTATTAAAATTTTTGAACCGTTCGCCCCTAAACTCTTCTTCTTTTAAGCGATAGCCCTGTACCATTGTTCCAAAAGCTCCATCAATAAAAACAATTCTTTTATGGAGGAGCTGACTTAAAGATTCTTGATTCATTATTTTTAACTTCCTATTCGCAAATAGTTTTTATAGGCCAAGAGCCTTAATAACTTTAACAACTTGAGAGGCATCATTCATTACATAAAAATGCAATACTGGTGCTTTATTTTCTAGAAGGTCGCGACACTGATTAATACAATGCTGTATCCCGATTTCTTGAACATGTTTCGGGTTTTTTAAGATTTCTTCAGATAAAGATTCTGGTAAATCCACATGAAAAGTTTTTGGCACTCTAGAGATTTGTGATAAATTTCTTATTATTTTTAATCCGGGAACAATTGGGGCAGTAATATTATTTTTTAAACACTCAGCTTTATAATTATAAAAATGTTTATTATCAAAAAACATTTGTGTCACAATATAATCTGCACCACTTTCAACTTTATGTTTCATATAATTTATATCGGTCATTAAATTAGGGGACTCTTGGTGTTTTTCAGGATAACCAGCTACTCCAACACAAAAATCAAGAGGAAGACTACCCTCAAGTTCTTGTAAAAACTTTCCTGTTTTAAGATCTTTTACTTGTTGCACAAGTTCATAGGCTTGATGGTTAACTGAGCGATCTTTTGAAACCCTTTTTTCAAAGTTTGGATAATCTCCTCTAAGGGCTAAAATATTTTCAACCCCTAAGTAATTTAACTCTATCAATGCATCTTCGGTTTCTTCTTTTGTAAAACCTAAACATAAAATATGTGCAACAGTATCTATTTTAAATCTGTTTTGAATAACTCCGCAAATACCAATTGTACCTGGTCGTTTACGAGAAATTCTCCTCTGAAATGACCCATCTTCTTGTTCAATGAGGTCTGCATGGGAAGCATGAGCCGTAACATCGATCCAAGCAGGATTAAGTGGTAAAAGCTTTTCAACTATATCAGTGAGATCTTTTACAGTTCGCCCTCGAGGAGGTGGAACAATTTCAATACTTATTAAAGGATTTTTTGCGTTATTTAATTTTTCAATTACTTTCATAGACCCCACTCACTTTTATAGAAGTGAGTAGATTATCGGATTGGATCCCAAAGGTAAACTAATTTTTGATCCCCAAGAGGTAATTCAAGATGCAGTTGTCCATTTATTTTTTTTAAAACTGATGATGTCTTTCTTCCAAGGTGCATATCAGGATCTTTAGAGCACTCAAATGAATTTTCTGGATTTACCCAAAAAATCTCTTCTGATAGAGTTTGTTCTATGTAATTATACTTTGCTTTTCGTTCACAAAAACCTGTTTCACCAATTCTATACCACTTTAATATATCAGTGTTATCTGGCAAAAACTCAAAGGTGATAACTAATTTGTCGTTCATTGGTGGAATAATCGTATCGTTATAAATATGACCGACAAAACGCCAAGCTCCTGCAATCGGATTATCAATTGGATTTTGCACTTCATCATTTTGTTTTAGATTTTGTTGTTCATTAATAACCGTTCCATCAACCGGAGAACTCGAAGTATAGGATAAGGACTGTAAACCAACAGCCCAAAGATTAAATAAAAAAATATTACCGAATAAAATAAAGCGAATAAAGTTTAAAAAACTTTTTGCAGCCTTCATTGATGATTACCACCCTCTATTTTGTAAGATCTCCTCTACACGTAGTGTATCCACAAGCTGCCATTCCATTGATTTCATAGCATCCAAAACTGCGGGTTTCAAGTCATTAAAATTAGGCTGCGCTCCAAGGCGAGCAATGGTTTTAAGAGCCAACTTTTGAGTTTTTTCAGAACCTAAAACATAACGAATATCCCAAAAGGTACCACTCACTATGCCACTATCATGGTATAAACCACCATTTTTTTCTGATACTTTGATTGTATTTGAAACTGTTCTTTTAAAAGGACCCTTTTTATAAGAAGTATGCCCCATTGTAGGGTTATCCCACATTGTAGCAGTTAAATAATCTGCAAATCCTTCATTAAATGAACCAGCCTCTTGTTCAGTACCTAGACCACTTATTGATTCTATGAATGCATGCATAACTTCATGACTCATAATTGAAGGATCTCGAGGAATGGATTGATAAGATTCACCATCCCCATCCCCAACTTTAATCTGGCCTTTATAATAAAAAGCTGTATTCATTTTCTTAGGATAACCAGCCTTTAATTGAACTTTTAATTGAAAAGGTAAAGTTAGTTGCCAATATGTTTCTGCAAAATTTAAAGTCTTTTGTATAAAAAAGAAACTTTGAACTTGATCAAAACGGTCATCTTCGGGGCCAAATAAGTAGCTACCATTTTCTTCTTTTACAACTACACCATCTAAACTTGTTAAATTAACTTTTGGACTTGATAAGATCCCATCTTCTGTTAATCCACGAAGTAATTGCTCCTGAAGATCACTTAACTTTGGGCCAACCGGAAACACTAAAGACATCCGTTCTTGAAAGCAAGATTCTATTCGATGAATATTTTCAATTGCGTATTTATCAGAAATTTTTAAAGAATAAACACCCGAATTACTATGATCAATATATTCAATGATCCAATAAAATTGTGGTTTTTCATTTTCAATTAATACTCTCGCCTCAGGCGGATAAACATGAGTGGCATTTTTTAAAGGTAAATATTTT
Organism: Bdellovibrionales bacterium; assembly: GCA_005793345.1. Taxonomy (GTDB): domain Bacteria; phylum Bdellovibrionota; class Bdellovibrionia; order Bdellovibrionales; family Bdellovibrionaceae; genus SXSU01. The sequence goes on along the minus strand of SXSU01000063.1, from coordinate 9,870 downwards.
CTTTTGATAATTTCAAGAGCTTTATATTTCTCAACATCCATTTTACGCGCCTTCAATTTCAACTCAGAAGCTAAACTTGAATCTGCATTAATTAAATCATTGTACTGAGCAATTAAAAATTGAGGTTTACCATCGACACTTGAAATTTTTTGAAGCTGTGACCCCTCAACAACAACACCTTCAATTTTTTGTTGAGAACGTTCAATCGTTTCGCCATAAAGACGAACAGCACTTGCACTAGAAGTGAAAACTTGATTTACCACATTCGGAATCACTTGACCATTATCACGTGATTGAGCTGACCATCTATAAGTTGTTTGATCTAATCCTGTACTTCTTTGACATGAGATTAGAGAGGATGCGCTTAACAAAAGCGAAAATTTAATAAAACAAATATATCGATACATTTCTGTTGAACTCTTTAATGTAATTTTCATAACCTCTCCCTATGGGAATCATACTCAATCAGCAGACTTTTACATAAAGCCTGCTGATCTTGTTCGAGTTGCTTCACCTTCGAAGGGGCAATCGGAATATTCTATTACTTTCATAAGTCTTGATGTGAATTCAAAACAGATTTAATCAAATTTTCAAACCCCATCTAATTACATACTACTCTTCGATAGTTAAAGTTTTTTCGATGTATGTTCCGTCGCCATTCATCAATCTTACTTGATGAGTACCTTTTTCAAGCTTACCTAAATGGATTTCTTTTGTAAAAGGAACCAACACCATAATACACATTCCTTGGCTTACCGCAGCGCTTGCGTTAATTTCATGAGTTGTAACACCTGTGTGATTAACTTTTGCTTCTTTCCATCTGTAGCAACCATTTGGGAACAAACCACTGGCAACAACAAAAGTATCGCTATTACTATCAAAACCACTTGGAATATACGCATCGCTGAACCCAATTTGCATCTCTCTTTCAGTTGCTGCATTTGCATTACTGAAAGCGACTAGGCTAAGAGCTACGACTGTACTTTTGGCTAAAAGGTTAAAAAATTTCATAAACGGTCCTCCTTGTTTTTGTGCCAGCGAGTACCTTCTCGTGGCTTTCGATTAATAACTAGCACCAGATTTTAAGACATACAAAAAAATAAAATCGACTTTTCGAGTCACAAATCAAAATGATTACTTTTTGAGACTGGCAGTCCCTGTAACATATTGTTTTTGAGAAGAAGATTCGTACTTAAGTTAATTTTGTTAAATTATTTTTTTAATATATGACCAACACTCATTTCATTAGCATATTGTAACAATTTTTAAGAATTAGTAGATTGAGCAAAAAATAAAAAAATTAATAATTATTTATAAATTAAATCATTTTTTAGCAATGCAATTTTGATATTTATCCGTAATAGTCTCAATACTATTTTAATAGAATTATTAAATTTCTAATTTTAAAATTACTGCTCATGATTAAGTTTGATTGCTCCGCAATTGTATGCGAGACAAAATCATTCGCCGTTATTTTCTTGTTTGCTTGGGGCGATTTTAAACCACCCCGTATTATGACCCCGTATTATGAAAACCAAAACTTACGTTTGTGTTTTTATAATAACTGCTCATGATTAAGTCTGATCAGCTTGCGCTGATTATATCAGACATAATCATAAGCAGTTATTTTCTTGTTTGTTGGGGGCGATTTTCAATCACCCCGAATTATGAAAATCCAAACTAAAGTTTGTATTTTCATAATAATTTAAATTGAATTTAATTTATAAAGTTCACCGTAACAATTAATGATACTTGTTTTAGAGCCCAAGTACTTTCTAGCTTTGGTAATTAATTTATAAATCCTGTTATCATGAACCACCGGATCATAATCATAATTCCAAAGGAATTTACAAATTTTACTTTTAGAAATGCCATCAGATTCAGCTTTCAATAAATTTATAAATTTTTTTACTTCAAGTAAATTCGGAGTTTTCAGAGGCTCATTTATTTTTTCAAAATGATTGATCATCTCTAGTTGTTCAAATTGGTTAAAAATCTCATTACGACTTTTTTTATATTCATATCCAAATTTTAATATTGAGTATTTAACAATTTGATCATCAATTCTTTCAATTATTTTCGAAAATAATCGATCTTTTCCAAAAGACAGTGCAATCATAGCAATGAGTGAATACTCTGAACTTGCCTGCCATGATCTATTTTCAACTCTTCGAACTTTACAATAATATAGACATAACTTTCTAGCGGCTCTTTTTTTATTAACCATTAGTAAGTTTGTGACTTCTGTTTGCATTGTATTTACAAATTTATTAGAATTGACTAATAAAATTTTTTGTTCTCTTATTCTTTCCTGAAATCGGATAGCTCCAAATTCTAAACTTATTTTTTCACACTCTAATAATTTATCATTTGCATAATCGAAAGAACCAGTTTCTTTTAAATACATAAAAAAATGAAATAAAAGTCTATATTGACCACGAACATAGTTTATTTCGGTAGCCAATTGGTAAGAAATTTCCCAATGACGATTTGAAAGTGCGTAAGCTCTTTGATAAAATAATTCAATACCCTTTTGGAAATTATATAAATGTTCAGCATACTTTGATTTCCGAAAATCACCCAACTCTCCCCATTTCAGAAACCATTTTTTTCTCTCTGATAAATCATAAAATGTTTCATTTATTGCAATGGCAAATTGTAATAAAAAAACTGACTCATTTAAACTAAATAACTTTGGATTCCAACTTAGTTTTATTATTTCAAGAGCACTTTTTAAATTATTATCCAATAGATCAATTAAAATTTGAGAAGCAATCTGAATAAAATCACTTTTAGCTAGTAAAAGTGATTCTAACTCTGTTCTATTATTTTGATCGTAAAGTTGTTCTAGATTCCAAATTTCTTTCATTGAACTCCACCAACTCCTCTCCCATCAATTGGAGTACAGCCTTCAAACTTTTCTATTTCAACTTTTGGATCTAAAATTTCATCTAGACTGACCTGCATTAAAATACTAAACTCCAAGATTCTTTTTAAGTTGATCGCGCGAGTAAAAACCTTAGTTGTGCTCAAACCATTACTTTGTGAGTAAGTATTAGCCGCAATTTGAGTCTGAGTTTGTTGACAATTGACCATTGCAATGGGTGCAATTTTTTTTGACTTATCATCAGGATCATATTGATAAATAATCGCACCAGAACTACCAGGTGCCGTAAAATTAAATTGGCTGGGATCTAAAATAAAATCAAAATATAATGTTTGGCTATCAACACTACTTAATTTTGGATAATTGTTTTCATTACCAAGAGTCCTCTGACTCACTTTACCGCAAGAATGAAAAAGAAAACTCCCTTCCTTATATTGACCACCTTCATGTGCATACCAGTTTGGATAAAGATTTATATTTTCCTTATTTAGTTTTGCATTAAGTTCTGAAATTTTTTGCGACACAGACTCTTGTGCATTTTTTTTGGATATATTATTTCTTGTAATTTGAACTAAAACGATATCATTTTTTAAAGTTGGATTTGAATTATTTGAAAACTCATAAAAAAATAAACTCTCATTTTCTTTTATAAATTTTTTTATCACCTCATTAGATGATAATTTGTTTAAAACATGCCTTGAAACAAAGTATAGATTTGATTGCTGTTCAAGTTCAGTAGCATATCCCAAAAGAGTATTGCCCCTATTCAACTTAATGGTTTTTAATTCATCCAATCCCAATTCTTCAATGCTAGGGCATTTTAATTCTTGATTTGAAATATTTTGTTTAGTGATATTACAATTTTTTGCGTTTGGACCACTATAATATTGGAATCTAAAAGTGTTTCCTGAAACACTCATATCAATATCAGTACATTCAGAAATATCTGTTAAATCAATTTCTGGAACTAATTGATTATAATTTTCTCCTTCTCCTTCTACAGAAAACTTAGCTCCATTTGCAAATAGATATATGATGATAATTGAAATACATATTAATAATTTTTTAAAAAATTGAAAATTTAGCATGTTGTCTTTTGTATGCAAAACTGATACTAATTAATTTTTTTAAATTTGAAAAATTAATCCAAATAAATTAATAAATTAACTATAGGATTATATTAAATAATTTCGTTTAGACATATAACTTATTATTGAAAAGTGGTTATTAAAAATCTAACATTATTTTGTATTTAAGGATTTAAAAATTGACAATTTTTGACTCTTAACCAGGGAAGAATTAATCCATAGTCTTATTCTATTAAATGAATTATAAACAAATAACGAGAACAATTTTAATTTCGTAAACATTAGGAGATACCATGCAAAAAAAAATAATTAAACTAAGCTATACAATAACTTTTCTTGTTCTATGTTCTTTTTCTAATTTGAATGCAAATGAATTAGGATTTAAATATCCATATATCGATGAAGGCTATAGTAGTGATTATTGGGGTGATTGCGACAGCGCAATAGAAGATGCAACTAAAAATGCATTAACTACTTGCTGGAAAAACAATGAATATAGTGATTGTAAGTTTGAAAAAGTTTTGAAAAGCTATAAATACTTTAATCAAATTACTGAATCTATTATGGGATGTTATGCTTCAGTCATAATTCTAGGTAAAAATCCGAATCCGAATCCGAAATAATATTATTTTAATATTATTTAAACTCAAAAAAAATATAGGAGTACATATGTTTAAACTAGTTTTTACAATTGTAGTTTTAATTAGTCAGTTCAGTACAGCTTCAGAACAAAAAGAAATAAAAAATTCTCGATCACCAAATAATAATATATTTGTAGGTATTAGCAATCCCATACCAAAAGCAGGCGCCATAGCAATAATTATTGTAGGTTCGAATTATGATAGTGACCTTGAAAAGGAAGCAATTAGTAATGGCAAATCAAAGTGTTACCTGATATACAACTATTGTTCAGCGTTAATAGACACTTTTGAAACTAAAGAAAAGTCAGATGGAAGTGTTTATGGTACAATCCTGGTGCGTGGATACAACAATTTAAATGAAGTCGAAGAGTTGAAACAAGATCCTAGAAATGAATATAATAGTTCTACTGAAAAAGTTTGTGTTTTTGTTCCTCATAAATTCATCAATTGGTTTGATGAACCACAAACATATTATGGGTACTATATTTATGATCCTTTAAGTAATACGAAATCTGAAGAAGCTCCTGCTGATGAACTTGGTAAAATTGGAGTTTCTCCTAACACAATAAATTATTATTTTAAGAAATTTAAATCCAAAGGGTATTGTGAAACTTTTCAAATTGATACCGAAAATTAAAATAATTGATGATTTTCTAGATTATGGGGTGATTTTTGAATCACCCCGTAATTTTAATTGTCCCTTTTTTGAAAAGGGAATATTAAAAATACCAACATTGGCTGAACCAGTAATTTCATAGTCTCTATTCAGATTTTTATTTAAAATTCCCATCAAAATATTACCAATTGAAGAATAAGTAAACTTTAGTGGTATAGTAACTTCACTTACATTATTTGCAGAAAGCTCTATTCCTTTTTCAAACACTCCTGAAGTTACCTTTTCGCTTGCAAAATTTAAAGAATAATCAACTTTACTTAAACTCAAGGGAATTGGGTTTGGGTTATTAACACTTAAAATTAAATCTAAAGTTAAATCTTCATTACTCAAGTTTAATACTTTTAAAGATTTAATTTCCACAGTTGGATCTTTAATAAACTCACCAGTAAAACTAGCGCAACCCGAACAAATAACTAATAATGAAAGTAGCAGAATTTTTATTTTAACTAAATTATTATATTTCATATTTTCCTATATATACTTGTTTTTTAAATTATAGCAAATTTTCTAAATTATGAAAATCAGAACTCAAGTTTATAATTAATTATATTTAAGATTAATTCAATTTTTTTATAAGATGTTGGACTAATGCATAAGGTGTTGCAAATGATGAACTCACTTGAGGTGCAGAAATTAATTCATCAGATTTTACTTTAATAGATACTTTTTTAGAATTTCTTGTGTTTGGATCTAGGACCCAACGATTCCCATTAAAAATTTCTACTCCAACCAAGTTGAAGTTAAACTTAATTTTATTATAATTTGTTTGATAATCTTGAGGAAATAAATACTTAACCTTTTTAAAAAAACCTAATAACTCTCCTGCAGCGACAAAATATTTTATGTTAGAGTTTAGCTTAACATTTATTAATTTCGAATTGCTAGACAAGGATGGGAATCCCACTGACAATATAGCATATGAATATGTTTTAAAATTGAGAAGATCATTTAATTTGATCCAACTTTCTTCTTTTTGCACTCCATGAGTGTCAAAAATAATAAAAGGTTGAATCCTTAATTTATAATTTTTAAATATTGTTTCGCTATTTTTAAAAACTTCTTGAATAAAATAGTTTAAAACAAAATAACCATGAATTGATTTATCTAGATTTTGCAGATCAGTATTGATTGCATCACAGGATTTAGATTTGTAATCACTCTCAAGACTTATTGGAGGCAAAATATTTAAATTATTTTCCAAATTTAATTTATTATTATTATTATTAAAATTTATTTTTTCAATACAAAAATCAGTATCAATAATAGCGATATCAATAACTTTTCTATCGATTGTAATTTGAGCAAAAACAAAATTGCTTTTTAGATTAGAAAAAATTAAAATAAAAATAAAAAATATCCCACGAAAATTCAAATCAGTACTCCACTATTCATAATAACTGCTCATGATTAAGTCTGATCGCTTCGCGATTGTATCAGACATAATCACAAGCAGTTATTTTCTTGTTGTTGGGGGTGATTTTTCAATCACCCCGTATTATGAAAATCCAAACTAAAGTTTGTATTTTCATAATAACTGCTCATGATTAAGTCTGATCGCTTCGCGATTGTATCAGACATAATCACAAGCAGTTATTTTCTTGTTGTTGGGGGTGATTTTTCAATCACCCCGTATTAATAATCAATACACAATTAAAAAAATAATATCTTAACTTATTACGGTAATACTTTAAATTGAACTGGATTTTCAATTACACCTAAAATTACGTCTTTATGTTTTAAAACTGCCTTAATTTCAATATTTGCAGTACGATCTTTAATATCAGAAATTATAATTTTAGCTTCATCTAAATCTAAGCCACTATTTATTTCTTTTATTGGTGAAAACTTTTTCACAAATATATCATTATTTGCATTTGATATTAATTCAACTCTTAGATCATAGTAAATGACTTCTGACATGTTTAACATTTCAAGTTTCAGTTGTTGGACTTGTCCAAATTTTAACCCACTAAAAGCGAAATCATTGACAACACCTGATACATATACTGGATACGCAACTCGCACATCCTTAGCGTCATTCTCAACAAGTAAAGCCTTTTCGATATTAGAATAGTGAAGCCCTTGAACACGATCTTCAGAACTCAATGGTGCTAATACATAAATCCCTACACTATAGTTTTTATTAATAGGTAATGAATCAGCCAATGTAGAAATTACTGCACTATTTACTTCCACAATACTTCGCGCCGGAATTTCTGGTAAAGCCACCTCTTCACCATTTCTTGATTTAATTTTTGCATTAACCATTGCTTTGGATCCAAAATTTTTAATAACTATTGAATGCAATACTGTTTCACCTGGTTGATAATAACCATCATGGGGAGTAATTTTACGTACTCCAACATCATTTATTTTTGAGCTCTCATATTTTAAAACTGGATGATTTGCATAAATATTATTAACTTCAGCAATTCTTTGAGCTTTAAACTCAGCGATTCTTTGATTTATCATTTTATTATAAGTATCTGCATCAGCAATAATAAAAGCATCTTTTCTTATTTCTTCATACTTTTTTGCATAAGCTTGAGCATCATTTTGTTTAAATGAGTCGATATAATCAATACTATTGCGATTAGGATTTTTATAAGTTTCATCATAAGTTAATTTATAATATTGGGAACGATAATTTTCATAAACCGTATTATAAACCTCTTGAAATCCAGTATTATATCCACCTTTGTATGATTCAGGATAATCTTTTGCGTAGGCTGAATCATAATTATCTCTGTAGTATGAATCATAAGTATTATTATAAATATTTGGGACTTGATTATTGTATTCGACTACAACTTGATAATCATAAGAGTAAATATATCCATCAGTAAACGCTCTTCGATATACATCTTTACCATTAAATGTAGAGGGACTAAATGAATGACCTCTGTAACCTGATGGTAATGATGGAATAGTTCTAGAGAAAGTTCCTTGAAAAGATTTTGCATAAGAACCATCTACTGAAACTTTTTTCAAGTCACCTGATTCTAGTTGTTTAACAGCTTCTTCTTGACCAATTTTTCGACCTTGAATACGTCCATCATTAATCGCTCGTTGGTTACCATTATCAATACCTTGTTGTGTACCTACTACTTTTGCATCTGATTTAATAGCTCTTGCAATACCATTTGCAATTCCTTCTTTTTGTCCTAGATCAATATGCGCTTGTTTTGCCCCTTGAAATTTACCGTCAGCTGTACCATTTTGAGTTCCTTGATCGGTACCTTCATTGCGACCAACTTGGCGGCCTCTTGCAAAATCTCGATTTTTACCTGCTTGAGTACCATCATCAAAACCGTCGTCTGTACCATCAGATCGACCATGGGATTCTCCAATTGATATTGCTTGCTCGCTCCCATCTTGACTTCCATCTTTTTCGCCCTCAACTGCGCCATTACTATTATAAACATTGATATTGTATATTAAATCATCTCTGTAACGTGCGAAATCAGATGATAATCTTTGATGATAGTCTTGTTCTTGTCTTAATTGACCTCTTAATTGATGGACCCTTTGACCCCATTCCCTTGTTCTATGTTCAGCTTGTGTCAATTGTGCAGTTGCAACTTGGAGCTCTTTTTGAACTTGAGCTATACGATTTTGATTTTTAGATAATAGTTCATTGTCTGATTTTATTTTTTGTTGTGTTCTTTGGATTTTCCCACGCAATTCTTGCACTTGCTTTTGTTGCAATCCTTTTTGACTTTCTAAACCAACTAACTCACCCTTAATATTTTCGACCACATCAGTTTTTTCTTGAATCTTCAAATCACATTCAGGAGTTAAAGGTGCTGGACATTCACTTTTAGTTTGCGCCAATTCTGAATTTGCTGCTCCTAATGATTTTTTATTATTTTCAATTTGAGATTGAGTATCTTGCACTTGAGCTTCCGCTGCTCCAACTGCCTGCTGCATGAGCCCAAGTTCTGACTGATTATTAGAAATGGAAGAAGATAATTGAGAGATGGATTGCTCGAGACGCTGAATTTCAGCTGGTCCATTATTTAAAATGTGTTTGAGTCTTTGCTCTTGTTCATTTGCTTGTCTAAATTCTCCATCCGCTTGATTTAATTCTTGATCAGTTTGGCGAAGTCGTCGATCGGCATCATTAATAGATTGAACATAGGAACGATAATCAGGATCATCATCTAAACTAAAACTTTGTCGTCCAATGTAAGAATTACCCAACAAGGGTATAACTATTATTATTGCCCCCAATAAAATTTTGACATTCATAAACCCCCCTCTATGGCGTCAGTATGGCACCATTCTAACCTGCTGTACCACAATAGCAAAGAGGGGGCCAGAGTATCTAGGAGCAAAAAATTTACTTTTTATATAAACAAACAGGAAAAAAAACAGCGCAAGATTATGTCTGATATAATTGCGCAGCAATCAGACTTAATCATGAGCAAATAAGGGGTGATTGAAAATCAACCCAATAAAAAAGAAAATAACTGCTCGTGATTATGTCTGATATAATTGCGCAGCAATCAGACTTAATCATGAGCAAATAAGGGGTGATTGAAAATCAACCCAACAAAAAAGAAAATAACTGCTCGT
>SXSU01000062.1 GCA_005793345.1 Bdellovibrionales bacterium | reverse complement strand
TGTAGGCTGTGATTTGAAATGTCATCGGAATTCGGGTCCAGATTCTCGTTTTGAGTGTGTCTAATCGGATTGTTTTTTTGTTTTCTTGAGTCCAGTTATAAATTCTAGACCTTTTCATTCTTGCCATTCCATTTAACTTTCCCCACCCTGACTTAATATCTTGTTTAGATTTTTTCCAGTATTCTATTTCTTTGATTACATGCTTGCGCGCCGATTTTATCCTCTCTCTAAATACCTTACTTGGCGGCTTGCTCAACTGCATTTGATTACAAATGCAGTTCCTTTAAAAACCCAACTCAACCAGTATCAGCGAGTTTAAACTCATTTTCTTTTATCATTTTAATTTCATAGTCGAACAACCACTGACTTGTAGTTTTCCAACCCAGTGGTTTTTTCCGCCTTGATTCATTTCTCCATTTACAGTGCTCTTGAAGCTCTTTATTCAGTTCCCTTAAATCTCTTGGTTGAATTCTATGATAGAGCTCTTCGTCGTCTGTTCTGTGTGATCTTTCAACCAATCCATTTAATTCTTTTTCTCCTGGGGGAATTAGTCTATGCTTTATTTTTTGATCAAATAAATATTCTTCAAAACAATTAAGTCTTGGATTATCTACATGGGATATAAATTTATTTGTAAACTCAACTCCATTATCTGTCTGGGAGGATATAATTTTAAATGGAGCATTTTTAAGTACATTAGTAAAAAATATTTTTGTATTGAATGGATTATAGGAGTCAAAGGCCTCTTTGTATTCCCACCTAGAAGCATGATCTACGAAGTTATAAATATAGACTTTTTTGTTTTGAATCATCTTAGGTAAATGCTTAACGTCAGTTTGAGTGTGTATTCCAGGAGTATCAACAGTTATTATTTTTGTGTGTTTATTTTTTAATTTCTTTTTCTTTATTTTTTTAATGAATTTATTTTCTTTTAAAAATTTATTGATTCTATACTGACTCAATTCAATTTTATCATCATATTTTAAATGAGCTTGAATAGTCTCAGCTCCCCAATTAAACCTCATGCGACAATCTGTAATCTTTTTTGCTGTCCAACCCGTAATAGGCTTAATAGGATGGTTAGAATGAGTTTTTGAGGTCAATCCTTTCACTCCATTATTTAAATACGAACTTAACCAGCGCTGCAGAGTACGTTTTGATATTTTGAATTGATCAGCAACAAGACAATAATCGAGATTAGTAAAACGTGTTGTTATTTGAGACTGACGTTTGGCTAGTTCGATTAAGACTTTTAGCCGGAATGATAAAGTCTTTGAAATTAAACGATTTTGTTTATATTCTTGACGTAATTGTTTCAAATTAAGATTCAACTTAAACTCCTGTTTTTACGGTAGAAAAATTTTGTGCAAAAAAATATTATTACACGAGAAACAGGAGTTTTCCTTTAAAATCAGTATTTTCAAGACCATGAAAATGACATTCTTCTTCAAAGCCTATATTTCGTCTCATATTGGATCTAAAGTCTAGTGCTAGTCTTCCGAATAGGAAGATATGAATATATTTAAATTTTTTAAAAAATTATTATTAGTTTCTTTGATTACTACTTTTTTTATAATGCAATTAGGGTGTTCAAAGAAAAAAAATTCACAAACAGCACAATCAAAATCACCTGAAGAGGCTCTTTGTTCTTCAACTACACAAACAGGTTTAGTGGTCTCAGGTGTTGCCTCTTATGAACAAATGCTACCTAAAATATCTGGTGGTTTGAGTATTCCAATTTCAAAGCCAATTCGTCGAGCAGAGGTTATGATTTTAAATAGTGCTGGAGCAATCATTCAATGCGGAGAAACAGATACTAATGGAAATTATTCTTTAGCAATCAATCCACAATCAGGTACATTCACAGTTAAAGTTAATTCACGTGCTAATAATACATATATAAAAGCAAGTGTACTCGATGATACTACTACAAAAAAATATTACTCAATTTCTGGTACGTTCACAGCAACGTCATCGGATACTGCCGTTTCTGGTCCAACTTTAACTGCGAAATCAACAGGAACTCTTGAAGGTGGGGCGTTTAATATTTTAGAGCAAATACTTTTAACAAATGAATATATTATTTCTCATTCGACTGATCCTTCATGCAATATTAGTATTTGTTCTCAATTTGAAGTCTTAAATAAAGTAAATGTTTACTGGAAAGTTGGATACACACCTGGAGCACTTGTCGGTAATCCGAATTTAAATGTAAGTTTCTTTGATTCAGGAGCAAGTATTGATACAACACCAAGTTTATACATTCTTGGTGGTTCTAATGGTGATGTAGATTATTCTGATACGGATCACTATGATAATTCAGTTATAATTCATGAGTATGCTCATTTCTTAGAATATTTTTATGGCGCATCAGATTCACCAGGTGGTTCTCATAATGGAAATTTAAAAATTGATCCACGTTTAGCTTGGAGTGAAGGACTTGCGGATTTTTTACCTTCAGCAGTAACGGGGGTTAAATATTATTTAGATACAGAAGGGTCTCCCTACGGCTCCACAGCGACTTCGATTAGTATTAATTTAGAAAAAGATGATAATCATGATCGAATAGTTAATACGACAAAAGAGGGCGAAGGCGTTTACCGTGAAATAAGTATTTCGAGAGCACTCAATGATTATATTGATAGTACATCTGATGAAGTGCTTAATCCCGCAGTTTCTTCGTCAGCCACTGTTTATGAAACTTCAAATTTAAACTTTGCATATATATGGGCAGCCTTAACTAATTCAACTTATGGATTAAAAAAATCAAGTATGTATTTTAGATCCATGGGGCATTTTAATGAAAGCTTATTTTCAATTTTAGGACAAAGTTTTGCGAGTAACTCAAGTGAAATTGAGCAATTTAATTTTGTACGTAAAGCAGAATTTCAGCCTGCTGATACTTCTGAATACTCTCAACTTAGATCTTCATTAGGTGCCACTTCAAATTGTTCGCGCACGATAAATCCTAAAGTGTATCAATCATATCAGATTAAAGTATGTAATCATGAGATCTGTGATGATTCAAATAATCTCACTACTGATGATTATGATATTGAAACTGTTTATCAACCAGATATTTATGAATCCAGTGATTATATAAGTTATTATCACTCAGGAGGGGCATTAACCTTATCTCTTGTGTATTCGACTGAAACAGTAAATCCTTCTGATTTGGGATTGATTTTATATTCGCAATCCCATGTATTAGATGATCAAAGCACATGGGTTGGATTTTCTAAAAATATACGAGCTAATGAATCACCAGCAAACACAGAGAAAATCAATATCTCAAATTTACCAGCAGGAATATACCTTATAGAAGTTAAAGCTACTACAACAAGTACAGTGGCAAATGGTTTAGCGACATACGATTTAAAAATAGGAGACCAATATTTATGTCCATAACAATTCAAAAATTAAGTAAATACGTTTTCGGTCTCTCATTAGTTTCAAGTTTAGTTGGTTTTCAAGTTGCAAATGAATCTTCACGAGAAGTAAGTTCTGTGTTTAATTATCAAGGTAAAATGTTAAGTCCCCTGATTGTAAAATTAAACAAACAAATTTTAGATGAAAAACTTGGTGTAATTAGAATATCAGGGCAGGTTGCAACTTCATCATTTACTGAGTTAAATTGTACAAGTAAGTGGATATTTCCAGAAAATATTCTTGTTTTAAGTGGAGAAGTTGAATCTCAATTTATTTTAAACAGACAATATGCAATTCACAATTTTGACATTGTAGTGCAAGGATATGATTTATCTATCAATGAAAATTCATTTTTTAAAGTGGAATTTTCTCAAGATAATGGACGTCAATTAGGTCAACATTTTACATTGCCCAGTCGAGAGGACTTAACTTTAGAATATAAGGAAGCAATGCAAGTGCAATTAGAGTCTCAAGAACAAGAACAAGTACATGAACAAGTACATGAACAAGAAGATGAAGTTCGACACTATCAAAAGGCAAATCGTAAATTGGCGGGGCAAGATGAACAATTTGAGAGGAATTTGAAAATTCGCAAAAAAGTGACATTTTAATTTATGGAGCTTAGTTGAATAGAATTATAAAATGCATTTCTAAATTTACTTTTTTTATTTTATTTTTACTCATCTTAAATGGATGTGGATGGATGGTTGTGCATATTTACGACTTAGATCCTCCAGTAGTTAGTGAAACTTCTAATTCTGAAAATAATAACAATGAAAATGATTCGATTAATGCCCCCCCTCTA
>SXSU01000001.1 GCA_005793345.1 Bdellovibrionales bacterium | reverse complement strand
CCTCTTTACGGTCTGCCAAATCTTCTTTATCTACCAAAACATTATAATAAAATTGCTTCATCTTTAATTAGCCTTTCTGTACTACACTAAAAGAACTACGCTTTTAGTATAGTCCTTTTAGTGTAGTACAGAAAATTAAGAAAATAAAGAAAATTTAAAAAATCTTGATCCATCCAAATCTACAGTTCTAGCCAAAAGTTTAAAAAAGAAGAACCTATTTGTGAAGTAATCCAGTCCGCTACCACAATGCCAATCATTGTTGAAACTGCAGTTTGCACAACACTTTTACCAATACCTTTTGCTCCGCCTGAGGTCATGAATCCTTTATAAGTACAAATTGTTGCTAGAATAACTGCAAAAACAAATGACTTCAGAGTTCCACTCAATATTGACGGCAATGTTACGATGGTTGGAATATGTAAAAGATATCGCTCAGGAGTTACTCCCGCAAACACTACAGCAAGCAATAATCCTCCTATAATCGACATTAGTAATCCAACCCCCAAAAGCAAAAAACTAGAAATAATAATCCCTATAAATCTAGGCACAATAATTTCTTGAATAGGATTTGCTCCTAAACATCGAATGGCATCTATTTGCTCGGTGACTTTCATAGTACCTAATTCGGCAGATGTGTAGGCTCCAATTTTTCCACTTAATAAAAATGCAATCAACAACGGCCCAACTTCACGAATTGTGCCACTGGTGGAGAGACCACCTAGATATGCCAGGGCTCCAAACTCATTCATTTGCATTGCAAATTGAACTGTCATAATTGCACCCACGAAGAAACCAGCGAGTGCAGTAGTAGGCAAACTTTGGATACTTACCTTTACTGTTTGCTCAAAAATATCATGAAGACGAGTTGGAAAATGATAACTAGTCCAAATCAGTTCTTTAATAAATAAAATCATACCACCTATATCAGTCAGAATTTCAGTAAGTAACTTGAACATTTTCTTTTACCTCCGCTAAAAAATCTTGAACCAGTGGTTGAGTTGAATTTAGTAATTCAGCTGGAGTTCCTTGATCAACTATTTCGCCTTTATCTAAAACAATGATCCGATCTGCAATGGATAAAGCACACTGCATATCATGACTGACTACAACCGAGGTAGTATGTAGTTCATGCGATAAATCTTTAATTAATTTATTTACTGCTTGAGTGGTAACAGGATCTAGTCCCGTTGTAGGTTCATCAAACAGTAAAATTTTAGGATCAATAGCTACGGTTCGTGCTAAACTCACTCGCTTCTGCATGCCATATGAAATCTGTGCCGGAAACTTGGCTTCAATTCCACTTAAGTTTACTAATTGCAATGCCTTTATAACTTTAGTTTTAATTTCCTCTTCACTTAATTTAAAATGTTTTCGTAAACCAAAAGCAACGTTTTCATATATTGATAACGAATCAAACAATGCTGGATGTTGGAAGACCATTCCGCATTTTTTTCGCACAGGGAAATATTCAATTTCCGAAAATTTTGATACTTCTTGTCCATCCACCCAAATCTCGCCTCCATCTGGTTTTAATAAGCCCACAATGTTTTTTAACAAAACAGACTTACCTGTACCTGAGGTACCTAAGACAAATAAAATTTCACCAGGATTAATTTTGAATGTGAGACCTTTTAAAACTGTTCGCTCACCAAATTTTTTTACTACATTTTTAAATTCGATCATGCATATTATCGTCAATGATGTTTTATGTTTTGGGAAGTGTTTATTTTGTAGGTGCGTATAATATGTTTCAAAACCCATAATACGCACCTCAATAGAAGTGAAAGTTTGCATTTACGAACGCTAAAATTAGCACTACTTAAGTCTAGCCCCCTAACAAATAAGAACTATTTGTGATTATGAAAATAAATCCTGCAGAGTTATCACAGAATCAAATTGGGTTTTATTTTTTTCAGAAACACCCTCAGTTGTAATTAGGATCTTTTCAATTGTTGCATTTTTATATTTTGGATTATCTTGCAAAAAAAAGTTTATTTTTTGATCCATTTCAGAAATAACTTTGCTACCAACAAGATCCTGATAGTATTTAATTTCACAAAAAATTAGTTTGATATCTTCAACAATAAACATTAAATCTATTTGAAACCCTTTTTTGCTTTCAAAAGATTTTCGATTAAAAAAAGAACCCGATCGATAATTGAGTCTATCAATTTGTAATATTTTTGCAATTATTTGAGCGTTCTTAAGACACCATCTTTCAAAAGCAATGCCCATTGCTTTATCAAAACTGTTTCTGTTTATAGCTAATAACGGATTACTGTTATAAAATCCATTATCAATTTTATCTTTTAATGGATTTATAAATTTATAATAAAAATGCAGATATTCATCAGCTATGCGAAACAAAAGTAATTTAGAATCTTTACTCTTATTTAATGGAGCATAAGATCTTATAAATCCGCAATCCGCTAAATCTTTTAACACTTCAACAAATTTACCACTAATTTTTTTACTTTTAACTTTAGTAACTGATTTATATATTTCGAAAGCCGTTGCAACTTTATTTTGAGATAAAAATTCTAAAATCTTTTTATAATATTTGTAGCTACTCATTCGGCTCACAAATATCTTATCATACTCTTTTGAATAAAAGGAATCTTTAGTGAAACTATTAGCACAAATATTTAATAGCACTGTTCCTTTATTTGATATTCTTTTTAAATAAGCTGGAATACCCCCCAATATAAGATAAGCTTGAAGAACTTCCTTTTTCCCTTTGCTTTTTAAAAACTCTGCACACTCTGATAGATTGAGTTCTCGCACATGGAATTCCTCTTGGTCTCTTGAATATAGAGCTTGATCAAAAAGAAGGTTTTCAACGAAAAATGAAGTAGAAGAACCACAAAATACAATGGTTAATCCCTTGTTTTTACGCCAATGAGAATCCCAAAATGGTTTTAGTTCTGCAAAAAAATCATTCTTATAATTTGTCATCCACTGAACTTCTTCGAAATAAAGAACAATTTCTTTTTTTCGTGCTATCATATCAATTTGTTCGAAAAACTCAGTCCATGATTCTGCCCTAATTTTTTCTAATACTTTATTATTTAAATAATGAGCTAGCTGGCGGAAAATCATTTGTATTTGAAATTGTTTTATTTCATTGTCTGATCTGCGATCATCATCTTGAATTTGTATACCTTCAAATTTCCAAATTTTCTTTTTCCTAAAGTATTGCTCGATAAGTTCAGTTTTCCCTACTCGTCGTCTACCATAAAAAATAAGTAATTTTGCTTCCTGGCTAGTTGAATAGATATGATTAAGTCGTTCTTGTTCATATTGACGACCAACAAAATGTGAGTTTTGAGATATTTTGTAAAATTTCATTTTTTCCTGCTTCAACCTTGGTGCGTATTATGTGTTTAAAAACATATTATACGCACCACATTC
The DNA here is from genome assembly GCA_005793345.1 of Bdellovibrionales bacterium. Classification (GTDB taxonomy): domain Bacteria; phylum Bdellovibrionota; class Bdellovibrionia; order Bdellovibrionales; family Bdellovibrionaceae; genus SXSU01. The sequence goes on along the minus strand of SXSU01000001.1, from coordinate 10,852 downwards.
CTACAGTCAAGGTGCGTATTATGTGTTTTTAAACATATTATACGCACCAAAGATAAATTACATTCATTGACTGATCAACAAACTAAAGTTGAAAATCATAACCTAAATTCTTAATAACTGCTCATGATAAAGTCTGATCGCTTCGCGATTATATCAGACATTATCACGAGCAGTTATTTTCCTGTTTGTTGGGGGTGATTTTTAATCACCCCGAATTATGAAAATCCAAACTAAAGTTTGTATTTTCATAATAACTGCTCATGATAAAGTCTGATCGCTTCGCGATTATATCAGACATAAACATAAGCAATTTTTTCCTGTTTGATAAGTAAGTAATACTAAAGTCTAGACGTCCAATATGCTTATTGCATAGAATTTTAATTCTTCTGAAAATGAAGTAATGACCAATCCATCACCCACAGCCTCAAATCAGTTACAAGATATTCAATCAGAAATCGGAGTCTTATTACTAGAGATTGGCACTCTTTTAATGATGTCAGGGGCTAATACTCAGCGGATTCGCTTAAATGTAAATCGAGTTTCAGAGGCTTTTGGTTTTCAATCAGAATTACTCATTACTCACCAAGCCTTAATGTTGACAATGAGCCAAAATCATAAACAGGTTTATAGTCATCTTAAAAGATGCTCTCCTCATTCTGTAAATTTTAAAATTTTATCTGGTATTAGCAGAATGAGTTGGGCTATCGTTGAAGAGAACTGGCCTTTTGAAAAAATAAAAGAAGAAGTAGAAAGATTAAAAGCAATTTCAACATATCCAAACTGGATTACTATTTTATTTGTATCATTATCTGGAGCATCTTTCTGCCGATTATTTGGTGGTGATTTTAAAGCAATGGCAATTACTTTTATTGCAACTTTAACTGGAATTTTCGTACGGCAAAAAATGACTCTAGCAAAATTTAATTTTTATCTCTCAATTTTTGCGGCGTCATTTTCATCTACTTTAATATCTGGTTTTTTTCTTAAACTGTTGCCGACAATAACAATGGAACATGCTTTTGCTTCTTCGATTTTATTTTTAGTTCCAGGTATACCTCTAATAAATTCTTTTTCTGATTTCATAGATGGAAATTTACTTAATGGATTTCTAAGAGGTTTAAACAGTTTGCTGATTTGTTTTGCTATGGCCTTAGGTTGGCTTTTAACTGTAACAATTTATAAATTATAAAAAGAGATCAAAAAAATGCCAATATGGATTTATTTATTAGAAAAAATGATTTGGTTTGGATTTGGGGCAATTGGATTTGCCATTTTGTTTAACGTTCCCCAAAGAACCTTAGTCCCAATTTTTTTATTAGCTGCAACTGGCGGGATTACAAAAATAATACTACAAGATCAATTTGATATTGGGCCCGTTTTTAGTGCTCTTGGTGGAGCTACTCTAATTGGAGTTTTAAGTATTCAAGCGGCTCATTTAAAACATGCTCCGCACATTGTGTTTTCAATTCCTTCTGTGATTCCAATGGTGCCAGGAGTACTCACCTATCAAATGATGATTGGCTTTGTTAAATTACTCAATAATAAAAATAATGAGTCCGATGCTAATTTATTTAATGAAACTTTAAAAAACGGATTGAATGTAACTTTTATTTCAATCGCACTTGTCATTGGAGTCAGCATTCCTTTCTTAATAACAAGAAAAAACTCAGTAAAATTTCTTAAATTTAAAATTTAAAATTTAAAATTTAAATATCTGGTATTCTCCTGTTTGTTAATCTACAACTATATTCGTTATGGTTTTACAATTTTATTTAAGATCAACCTCCTATCTAACACAGTAGCTAATACTATTCTAGTAATGACAAAAATATATGGTTTGGCTAAATTCATAACATGAAACGATTAATAATAGAAGGTGTTGCCGGCACCGGAAAAACAACAGCTATTGAACTTTTAAAGAAAGCTGTAGGCTTTGAAAATTCACTCATAGTTACAGAAGAACATACTCTCGGAGAGTTGTTTTCAGAAATTCAAGAAGGTAAAATTCCCTCGGCACATTTCATAAAAAGATTAGAAAATGTAATAGATAAATTGAACCAAGATTGTGATTCCATTATTTTAGAACGATTTCATCATTCCTATTATGCTCTAGGTATAGATTGGGAACTATTAAAACCTATAGATGAAATTTTGTCTCGGATGAATTTCAAAACAGTACTGCTTGATCTTCCTAAATCACAATTAGAAAAGCGAAGTCTGAAGCGAGTCGAAAGAAATGATGTTGGATGGGAAACAGGTTTTCTTGAATTATATGGTTCACCTGAAGCTGCAATTAATGCATTTTTTGAGTCACAACAAAAAAGGAAAGATTCTTTAAAATTGAGTCGATTAAAGAATTGTATAGTGGACACTTCCTTGATGGACTGGAAAAATATAGTCTCTAACATTTCTAATTTTTCAATTTGTGAATAACTACAAATATAACTAGAATCATATGCTATGATTTACTTTTTACCTAATTTCAATCTGGATTTTATTTTCAAAAGCAATTCGTTGTAGACATCAGGTGAACCTTCGGACGCACACCTCAGTACAATTTTTCCACTTTGGAGTTTTCAAATTACAGGTTTACCTTTTCGTCTAGGCCTTCTTCGAACTTGAAATATTTTTTGTCTCTCGACAAGAGGTATTGATTCATACACAATTTCAATGATTTTCTTAATAAGCCCTGTAAATACAGATTTTTTATTAAAGGTGTAAACTCTGGATTTTCCAACTTCTTTTGAAATTAGAATTCCAGCAGTTTCAAAACGATTTAATTGTTTTCTAACAGGAGTAGTTGCAATTTTAAAATCCGATGCGATTATTGAAGCATGGGATTCTCCATAGTGAAAAATATGTAATAAGACTTTTTCTGCTGTTTTATTTCCAAATAGACCTTCAACCATTGATTTATTATCAACTAAAAAATAGTCCTTATCAACTATTTTTTAGTTGATAATAGTAAACTTTTAAAAAGCAAAAAAACTAGGTTTATTAAATTTGAAAATAAAATATACACACTGGATTATTTTTTATAATAAAATGACTGTGTATAAAAAGTTGTAATTTAAATCACAATAGAACGTAATTTTAGTATTACTAAATTAACTCCTTATTATTTTAATAAATTAAAATTGCCCTCATAAAAAATCAAAGAGATAAACAGTGTCATACAAGCCTTACCAGATGAACTGGTAAGTACTAAAGGGGGAATTATGAAAAAAATATTTTTAACGTTCGCAGTATCATTGTTATCAATTGGAGCAATGGCAAAAGAAATAACACCAATGCACGTTGTAGAAAAAGCATCCTATCAAATAAGTGGCTTAGTTACTAAAGGAAAAATTGATGCTAGTTACTTAACTGATATTTCTACTTTAACAGTTTCTAAAGATGAAACTGGGTATAAAGTGATTATGCAGTCTCCTTCTGCAGACGAAAAAAATCCAAATCGTCTTGAAATTCCATTTGATCTAAATGCAAAAGCAGGTGTTGCTACAGCTCAGTTTAATTCTAAATATCCACAAGGACCAGTTTTTACTGGAGCTAATGCGGCAGTTCTACTTGATTTAGGTGCAGAAGCAATTGTTGACCACTTGTCAGCAGCTGCAGACAACATTGTTATTGCAAGAACAACTATTGCTGTTGATCTTCAAAAGGAAGCAACCGGCGTTGCAATGGCTGCGCACTTAAATGACGGCAGAACTTATTTTATTCACATGGATGAAAACGGACAAGTTTTATCACAAGGTTTTTAATAGCCAACTCCTAATTTGGGGTGATGAAAAATCACCCCAAACAAATAAAGAACTAATGAAATTAAAAATAAGGAAAAGTAAATTATGAATTACTCTCGACTGATATTTAGTTTAAAATTCAATTTGATAATTATTTTGCTCATCTCAGTAAATACGTTTCATAGCCAAGCAGCAATTCAACAATTGCGTGTGCTTGAGGGAGGAAAAACTCAATTTACGGCAATTGGCAAACCAGCAATGTTACGTATTAGTGGAGTAGGGTCAGGCCCGTCTGGTTTTTTTAAAATAGATACAAATAATTATTTATCTGGCGAAGTCACTGTAAATTTATCGACACTTCAATCTGGAATTGAACTTCGCGATGAACATATGAAAAAAAATTATCTTCAAACAGAGAACTTTCCTTCAGCAAAGTTAAGTATACAAGATTTAAATTTAGATTCTGAAGCAAATCCAATAAATATTAAATCACCTATTAATGGTAAAAATTTTAAAGGGCAACTCACACTCCACGGAGTAACTAAACCTGTCGAAGGTACTTTTGCAATGGTTCCACAATCTGAAGAAAACAAAATTACTATAAAAGCGAGCTATTCCCTAAACTTAAGTGATTATAACATCGATATACCATCTTATATGGGAATTAAAGTTGCTGATAAAGTTAATGTAGAATCAGTTTTTGATATCACTAAATAAAAATAAAAGTGAAAATGAAAGTGATAAAAAAATGAAATCAAAGATATTAATGGGTTTATTAATTTTCATATTTGTAAAAATAAATAAAGCTTTTTGTTTTCCTGAACTCGTTCGCCATGGATATAATAATTGTATAGCCTGTCACGTTTCTCCAAGTGGTGGCGGACTTCTCACTCAATATGGGCGAGGCCTATCAAATGAAGTCCTCAGCAGCTGGGGAAGCGAAAAAGAAGCTCAATTTTTAAATGGAGTAATAGATACAAGCTCTGTCTCTGAATGGATACAGTTTGGTGGTGATATTCGTGCAGTCCAAATTCATAAAGAAGATGCTTATATTAAAAAAGGCCGATTTATTCCAATGGAGGCTTCATTTTCAATTGGGTTAGTTCGTGAACAGTGGGCTGCAGTTTCAAAATTTGGAAACTTTGAAAACAGAATTTGGAAACCTTATTCCGATACATACTATATAATGTACAAACCAAGAGAAGAACTCTCATTTCGTGCGGGAAAGTTTACACCACAATATGGCTTAACAATCTCGGATCACATTGCATTTATAAAATCTTTTTTAGATCTTGGCTTGCAATCTTCAAGAAATACAATAGAAGCACAATGGACTGATGAAAAAATAACTGCGAATATTTCTCATTCAGAAAAATCGCTCGCTGGTTTTAAAGAGCAGTCTAACCAAACACAAATACAATATTTTTTTGCAGATAAATATAAAATTGCTGCAAATTATATGTCACGCAAAGATAATTTTAGCCAAAAAAATATTTGGGGTTTTTGGAGTATTCTTGGGTTCACACAAAATTTATTTTGGGTGAATGAATTTGATTGGATAAAACAAACTGAAAAAAATACTACCGTATCATATAATAAACTTGGTTATACAATAACTAAAGGTTTAGATTTACTTTTACTCTCTGAGACTCTTACTCCTAACAAATCAACAAGAGCAGGGTTGGGATTTCAATACTATCCAAGACCTCATATTGAATTGAGTGGAGCTTGGACAAAACAGGAGGGTGATTATGCTTGGCTCTTATTCCACTATTATATGTAATATTTGTAAGAAGAAAGAAATTATGAAAAAAAAATTTAATTCTACTTTTAATTTATCGAAAACTATTATTATTTTATTTTTAAATTTCATTATTATAGGTTGCAATTACACCGTGATTAAAGATCCAAATGCCCTTGCAAAAAATCAAAATAAATTGGAAGTCATTGACACTTCAGCTACCATTAACTGGGAACTAATTAAAACTCGAGTTTTATCAAATTGTATGGATTGCCATCTTAACAATAAAAAACCTAATTTAGAAAGCTTAAGTTTAGTTCAGCAACATAAAAATGAAATTTTAGATTCTGTTTTAAAAAACCGAATGCCTAAGGCGAGCGATGGATACCCTCCATTAAGTGATTGCAAAAAAGAGATTCTAGAGGTTTGGATCAATGCCAACGCTCCAGATTCAACTGATATTAAAGTAAGTACCTTAGCTAGATGTAGCAGCAATTCCGGCACTGATACCACCTCTCCAGAAGAAGAAATTCCACTTTCGCAATTGCCTCTCAATTATCAAACTTTACTTACTAAAATTCTCCAACCAAAATGTATTAAGTGCCACAATCCTGAATCAGAAGATTTAGAAGCAGCTGGGATTTTATTTTATCCGTATAAAGAAATTTTAAATCGCAAACATCTTTGGTTAAAACCTGGAGAATCAAGTAAAATCGTAAAAAGTGTTACTCCTGTTATCAAAAATAAAGATATTACTTTGAATCCAAATGATGAAGAGGATAGTGAAAATGAAAAACTAATGCCGCCTCCCGAAAAAGATACTCCACTTTCTCCTGAACAAATAAAATTTATGATTAACTGGATTAATAGCGGCCTTCCTGAAAATTAAACAGAAAACCAATCGAAATTTAGACACGCTAGTTTCTCATCGGGAGAGCTAGCAAGTTTTTCAATGACCTCTTGAAGTAATCCAGACAGTTTTTCTCGTAGCCATTCAAAATCCTCTTGGGATAATGAAATGACCCCTGAATAATGTAGATTTTCAAAATTATTCTCACCTAATGACTCAAGCGCTTTTAATCTCCAATGAGAGTGGTGCTGATTTAAAAGTGGCGAATCCATTTCTAAATGTAATACTGGTTTTGATACTTTTAATTTTTCTTTTTCTTTAATTAAAAAACCACGTTGCAATAGAAATTCTAATACATTCATAATTTTATTTGAAGGCAATTGAAAATGCTTCTGCAAGGATTCTACTGTGGCAAGACTTGGGTTCATTACGGCCATATGAATAGCTGCATAATGCCAGCTACTATAATAAGTCATTTGATCCTCTAAAGACAAAGTCTCTGAAATTTTAACTCGTGTTTTTAAGTTAGTATGTCGCTCTCTATGTTCGGAAATTTGTCTTCGTAAAAGATTTTTTAACCCTTTAGTCCCTGCGCGCTCATACATTACTAAAATTATAAAAAAATCACTCTCAGACTCTTTTAGTCCCAACCATCGAGAACAAGCTTCAGCCTGCTCCATACTTAAGTGATAATCTCCAGAAAGGACATGTGTAACAAAAGCCATCTGACAACCAATTGCCTCAGCCAATTGTTTACGCATTCCCCGCCCCTGATGAGCCCCTTGTTCCATCCATTCTAAAATATATTTTTTATAATCTTTATATTCAAAAATAGATAAATGATTCATGAAATCTCCTAACAAAGTAATACTTAGAATTAAGTAATACTTAGTTTAGTAATACTTAAATTACTAATATTCATTTTAGTTAAATTAAATTGAATTTATTATCAAGGGGGATTAGTTTAAAAATGGAAGAAATCCTGATTAGCGCCTAAAACAGGGGCTTCAACATCAGTACGGGGTGAAATTATGTTAAAAATATTTTTTTCAATCGCAGTAATTATGACATCAATTTCATCTTCTGCACATAAGCTTCTTGAGTTTGGTGGTGTAAGTGGTGGTGGCGGAAATGTGATAAGTGCAACTCCACCTGTTGCTCCTACAGATTCAGAAACAGCTGAAGAGCTTATAAAAAAATCAAGACAATTTGTTAATCTTTACCTTGGTCAAAAGTCAGAAAAATTTCAAGCTAACCAAATGAATGATCAAGAACATATTTTATATTCCAAAATATTTGCAGGTCCAAAAAATATTTTAAATGCAGTAGAGAAAATATCTCCTGATATTGAAGACGATGGCCCATGCTATGATTACGAAAACAAGCCTGTTGATGCAAGTATTGCAAATCGACCTAAAAATAAGTTTTGCATAAGTGCACATTCAATTAGTCAAAAAGTAGATCATCAAGAAATTCCAATTCAATCTGCGGCACTCATGATTCATGAATATAGTGAAATTGTTGGAACTACCGAAGAAGAAGCTGTGACACTTCAAACACAGGCTATTGAAGAACTAAAACAAATGGATCTTCCACCCTTAGAACACTAAAATATATAAATATGTTTTTAAAATTTAATTGTCCTTTCAAGTTGAGTTTGATTAACTAATCTAAGCGGAAGACAATTAATTAAGAGGGTTCATTTGTGAATAAGTCTCGATTAGAAGCATTCAGTGATGGCGTTATAGCAATAATAATTACAATAATGGTCTTGGAAATCAAAGTACCACATGAAGTAACTTTTGAAGCACTTTACAAATTACTTCCTGTTTTTCTAAGCTATATCATGAGCTTCATTTATGTTGGGATTTATTGGAACAATCATCATCATTTATTTCAATCAGTAAAACGAATTGATGGTCGAGTATTGTGGTCAAACTTATTTCTATTATTTAGTTTATCATTGATACCTTTTGCAAGTGGTTGGATGGGTGAAAATGAATTTCAAAGTTTAACCGTTGTGGTTTATGGAATTGTACTTTTGTTTTGTGCTCTTGCCTATTATGCTTTAACTTTAACATTACTCAAAAACCACTCTCTCGACTCAACAATACACAAGGCTATTGGAAATAAATTTAAAGAGAGAATCTCATTGGTGAGTTATGCTTTAGGGCTATTATTTTCTTTTTGGGCTCCATTACTCTCAGTTGCTATTTACGCAATAATTGCACTTCTTTGGATTTATCCAGATAAAAGAATTGAAAAACAAATAACAGCTCAAGATTAAGTCTGATCGCTTCGCGATTATATCAGACATAATCTTGAGCTGTTATTTCTTTGTTTGTTTGGGATGATCTTCGATCATCAATCGGGTAGGAGACGCGCAAGCGCGTCGTCCTCCCACAAAACCGTGCGTACGGTTCCGTACACGGCTTTTTAATTCAATCTTGGCATACGATCTAGTCTGAACCAATGTTTTTGGCGTTTGTTTAAAACAGAAATGAGTCCGACCTCGTCAGAGAACCACTCATTGGACCATGCCTTGTGAGCAGCAGATGTAATTGAAAGCGCCCATGTTCGCTTGTGAGCGTAGCAAGATTTTGCAATTTTGTGACTGACGCCTCGACTTCTGAACTTTTTGTATAAAAAGCGACGACGGTGATGTTGACTGATCAACATGGCTCGCAGTCGGCGTCTTAAATGCGACTCAATAGAATTAAATTGAACTGGAAATTGCGTCAGTAAAAAGTAATTACTCCAACCTGTGTACCACTCATTGAATTTCTCTACACGAGTGTAAATGGAATCGCTGCTCCCTCGAGGAGTCAGCAGCTTTATTTTCTCATATGCTTTTTCCATGGCTTTCTTTGAGATTGCGACAGCAGTCCCAGTAATAGTCATGCCAAGGAACTTCACATGACGGGCTAGTGCAACTTTACTTTTTTCTTTATTAATAACAAGTTTCAGTTTCTTTTCTATAAATCGACTGATTGAGTCCATTACTCGATTTGCAGCTATTTCAGTTTTAAGGAAGATATTGCAATCATCCGCAAAACGGCAAAATTGTAAATCTCTTTTCTCAAGTTCTTTATCGAGTTCATCTAGAATAAGATTACTTAAAAGTGGGCTCAGCGGGCTTCCCTGAACACTGCCTTCGAGCGAAGGGTGCACGGAGCCTCCCGCCGATATTCCGCTTCTTAAAATCATTCCGATGAGACGAAAAAGTCGCTTGTCATTCACATGCTTCCTCAGTTGAAAAATAATTTTGTCGTGGTTTATTCTGTCGAAAAATTTTGATAAATCAATATCTACAACGTAAATTTTGCCACTTTTCACTATGGATTGTGCTTTTAATATAGCTTGGTGTTGGTTATGACCAGGTCGAAAACCAAAACTGCTGTGACTAAACGTTGGCTCCAAAATGGGTTCCAAAATTAATTTTATTGATGCCTGAAGAACGCGGTCTCTAATTGTAGGTATTCCTAAAAGTCGCACCCCTTTGCCATCCGGTTTCGGTATTTCTACTCGACGTACCGGCATTGGAAGATAACTCCAACTCATCAGTTCTTGATGCAGCTGTGTTAACTCTTCTATGAGATTCGTCTCAAACATTACAATGGTTTTGCCATCGATGCCGTGAGCACCTTTATTCTTGCGAACCTCGCGGAATGCAAGCTTGAGTTGTTCGAGACTGACAATCACATCGAAGAGATTTTCTCTATCGTTGATTGGTAGGTTTAATTGCATTTCACCCTTTCTTTGCAGCTGTCTTCATCGGTCACTGAACCTCCGACAAACTGATGCTTTATACAATGACTTACCATTTGAACTATTCCACCCTTCACCTTTATCATCCTGAAACTTACCTCTAGTTTTACCCTCAGATATGTCACCATATCTTCATCGGCTAGAAATTTTATGGCTACTACGGTTTCATCTGTAAACCCTCGGCCCATAATAGATCATTACTGATCGAACTTAGAGATCATCCATCGTAGTTATGGTGTCTCGGAATACCGACGGCTCTTTCCCCGGGTAAGAGCAATAACTTTTTCAATGTTTACCTGCCTCCACTACTGCAATAATTTTAATTTTGGGATATTGGATTTTAGTCATGAAGGAGACCTCGTCCATTATCACAGCCTTACGGAGATTCGCTTTCGCTCAGGCCACATCTTTAACTTAGGCTTCCTTCAGATTCCTCATTGGCTCTACTTCGAACGTAGTTTCTGAACTTCAAAAAAAAAAATTCTTCGTCTCCAGGTCGTTCGTAAAAAGTGAGAGTTTCTTCGGACACCCTTGCCACTTCGTTTACATTTTCCCTCCCTAAGGGTTATGGTTGGATTTTCACCAACTAGTTATTGCCCATGCCGGGCGCACCTTTACAGCTCTCTTTAATTTTTTTAAGTCTGATCGCTTCGCGATTATATCAGACATAATCTTGAGCTGTTATTTCTTTGTTTGTTTGGGATGATCTTCGATCATCACTTTACAGCTCTCTTTAATTTTTTTAAGTCTGAT
>SXSU01000061.1 GCA_005793345.1 Bdellovibrionales bacterium | reverse complement strand
TAGCAGGAAGATAGGGTGATTGAAAATCGCCCCAACAAACAAGAAAATAACTGCTAATGATTATGTCTGATATAATCGCGAAGCGATCAGACTTAATCATTAGCAGTTATTAGGCTGATTTAGAAAGTAATTGACCCTTTTCATTTTCTTTACTTAATTGAAGAGTTCTTAATTCTGTTTCAGTAATTCTACGCAAAATTTTTCCGCTTGGTTCTAACAAAATGACAATTCTTTTATTACCATTTAAAGTGATTTGTATTTCTAAATTATGTTCTTTAAAAATCGAATGTTTTTTGAGATGCTCTAATGCACATTGAAATTCTTCTTCAGACATGGGTTCATGCTGACCAGAATCTCCGCCTGTGGCTGCTTGTCCATTTCCTTCACGTTCTGTAGCATTATCAGTTACTATTCCCTTTTCAATTTTTCCTACTTTATTTGTTAGAAATGGATTATGAATTTTGTTTAATCCTTTTATATCCATATTGCACTTATCGGATTTTTGAAAGAAATCTAAATCGGTCAAAAGTAAAGCATATAAAAACAGGTCTTTTGGTCATGTCGAATAATTGACTCACACTATAGTTTGAATTTGAATTAAACTCAGTAATGATTCATTAGTACTTTACTCTTTGTAGTCACGTCAGGAGGATGTGTGCCCGCAATTCGACTGGGAGGAATGGCATCAGGTTTACCACCCAATCTCGTTGATCAAATCATTGAGGCAGAACGTATGCCAATTAAAACACAAGAAAACCACAAAACACGTGAGGAGAGCAAACTTAAGCTTGTTGAAGAGTTAGAAACTAAAATCAATGAAATTCAAAAAAACGTTGGTGAGCTTGTCGGCACTAAAGGAATGCTTGTAAATAAACTTTTGAGCTCAGACCCTAATGTAGTAACCGGTACAGCAGATCCAGATAATCCAATGACTGGGAGTTGGAATATTGAAGTTATGCAACTTCCACAAAAACCAAGCGCAGTAACAAATGGATTTCCAGACAGAAATAAAACTCAAGTTGGTATTGGATACTTAAAATTCAAAACACCTGATGGAGTAAAAGAAGTCTACATTAACGGAAAAAACAACACCCTTGATGGTGTGGTTTCAGCAATTAATATTTCAAACACTGGCCTACATGCAACAGTTGTTAATGATCGAACGGATAAGGAAACACCATTTAAACTATTAATTTCTGGATTAACTACCGGAGACGAAAAACAAGTTGAGTTCCCAACAGTGTATTTACTAGATGGAGACCAGGATTTATTTTTTGACCAAACTCGTCCAGCTCAAAATGGAAGAATTAAGGTTGATGGGTTTGAATTTGAAGTTGCAGAAAATATTAATAAAGATATTCTGCCTGGAGTTACTCTCGAGTTAAAGCAAGCCGCGCCAGGAAAAGAAATAAATATTTCAGTAAAAGAAGATTTAGAATTGATTAGCGGCAAAATTGAGGATTTTGTTAAATCAACTAATGGAGTATTGCAATTTATTCAAGCCCAAAATAATTTAAATGAAAAATCGGACACCACAAAAACACTTGGCGGTGATTCTCTTTTACGTTCAATAGAAGGACGAATTAGAAATTTAATTCAATCACCATTGATGGGAATACCAGGATCTATTAATCGGATGAGCCAATTAGGTATAAATTTTCAAAGAAATGGTACTTTACAATTTGATAAGAAAAAATTTAATGCAGAACTTGCTGCAAACCCTAAAGATGTAGGGGCTTTTTTAGCTGGCGATGGTTTTAGAATTGGATTTGTACCTACTCTTAAAAGAGAAATAGCAAATTTTATTCATCAATCATACGGCCCAATTACAAATAGAAAAAAAGGGATTAATGACAAAATAAATAGAATTAATAAAAATATTGAAAGTAAAGAAAAAAATATTCAACGTCGTGAAGAAACTCTTCGAAGACAATTCACAAACCTAGAACAAACCATGTCTAAATTACAGTCCCAAGGTAGTGCTGTTGCCGCAATTGGCGCAGGTATGCCAACTCAAAAGGGCTAGCTCAAAGAGACTGGCCTTCCCAACTTGGGAATAAAATTTCAAAATAAAAAAGCTAATGAGAAAATAATTTCTTAAAATTAAAATAAAAATTATAACAGGAAGTTGTAATGAAAAGTGCATATCAAAAATATAAAAATACAGCCGTAACTAGTGCCAGTAAAGAAAAAATTCTTTTAATGCTTTATGAAGGCTCTATCAAGTTTTTAAAAAGAGCAATAAAAGCATGTGAAGAAAAAAATATTGCAGAACGAGGCATGAATATTGGTAGAGCTTACGATATTGTAATGGAACTTAATAATACACTCGATCATAAAGTGGGAGGGGAAATTTCTAAAAATTTAGAACAACTTTATATGTTTATTAGTGAACAACTGACTAAATCAAATATTTCAGGTGACCCAAAAGGGCTTCATGAATCTTTAAAAATTCTAGAAACATTACATGCTGGTTGGGTTGGTGCAATCGAAACGCTAAAAAAAAATGAACCAAGTGGAATCCAAAATAAATAACATAAAGAAGGTTAATAATGAAATTTTTTAATAATTTAATTAAAAAAATAAGTGATGAAACAAAGTCAAACACAATACATATTTTAGAGTTATTTAAAGAAAAAAACCACTTTTTAAAAAAATTCTTCTTACACAATGAAGTCCATATCCAGGAATTTAATACTGGAAACTTTGAAAATGTTGAACATTTTTATGATCAGAGAGAGTCCTTACTTGAACTCATCGAATACATAAATCTAAAAATTGAAAAAACTAATTTTAGTAATCTTCCAGAAATAGAAAAAATAATTAAAAATAATGAAATACTAACACAAGATATTTTAAAACAAGATATCGAGATAATGTCACTTATTGAAAATGCAAAATCAAATATAATAAAAGAATTACAAAAGTTAAAAACTGGAAGACAAGCAATTTCAAATTATAAGTCACCTCAAATTTCAACAAGGAGAATTTCACATGGAAGTGATTTCGATTCCAACAAAGAATGAAGAATATATAACTACAGTAGTAAAAATTGATGAGGTTACTCCCATTCTTAAACTCTCTGAAGAGTTTGAAAAAAAAGGATTTCCCAATGAGTCTATTAAATGCTTAAAACATTTATTTTGTGTGAGTAATTCATTTTATGCTCATACCGCTATTGGAAATGTATATTATCGCACAAATGACTTAATTAAAGCAAAAAATGAATACTTGGAAGCTTTGTTGGATTTAAATGAGGAACATGATTCAGATAAATTATTTGAAATTTATAAAAATTTAGGAAATATTTCATTGAAAGAAAACAAGGTTTCTGATGCTAAAAACTTTTATGAAAAAGCAGCCTTGATAAAATCAGATTCTTCAGATTTATTTGTTAATATGGCAACCTTAGACTTAATTCAACAAGATGAAGATTCTGCAATTGAAAAATTTCGAAAAGCAATTTACAAAAATGATAAAAATGATAAAGCATGGGTGGGACTCGCATTAATATATCAAAACTATGGAGAATCAGATCTTACTCTAGCATGCTTAAAAAAAGCTTTAGATTTAAATCAATACAACATTAATGCTCTGCACTTGTACTCTGAATTTTGTAATAAAAATGAAAAACGATTAGAAGCAATAGAATTTCTTGAAAATTGGATTTTAAAAAATGATTTTCATTCAGATGTATATTCATATTTAATTGAATTATATATTAACAATAATAATTTGATAAGAGCTAAAGAGTTATTAGAAATAGCTCTTCTTTGGGAACCAAAAAATAACATATTTATTGAATGGTATGATGCTCATGTTTTAGGTGGAGGGCCCTGTGCAAAATTATAAAAAACACTTTGAAAATTTAATTAAGAAAATTGAAGAAAAAAATGAAAAAGTACTTAAAACAAAAAAGTTTAATAAAAGTACTGCCGCTTCAAAAATTTTATCTGAATTAATAAAGGAACAAAATACAAATGAAAATTCTAATACTTCAACTGGCGAGATTAGGTGATATTTATTTAACTTGGCCAATGATAAAGGGATTGCGCGAAAAATTTCCTGAAGCAACTATTGATATAATGGTAAGACCTCGTTTTGCTGCAGCCTGTGCTGGATTGAACACATTCATTTCAAATATCATTGAACTTCCAATGGCAAATATTTTTAAACCACTTTTTGATTTAGATAACTTGAACTCAATTAATGATAGCACAAATCAACTAGAAGATTTTTTAAACCTGCAAGCTAAAAATAATTATGATTGGATCATAAACTCAACTTTTTCACCAGTATCAAGTTATCTTACTCATTATTTAGCACAACCTCACACTAAGATAAGCGGTTATACAAGATACAGTGATGGATATTTGTCGCTCCCTGATGATATTAGTGCATACTTTTATGCACAGGTTGGAATTCAAAAGTTTAATCGAATTCATCTTAGTGAATTATTTTGCTTACTTGCAGATATCACCCCAAATAATCATTTGTGGAATTTTCGTGATCTAGAAATTGAAAATTTTAAATTACCTTTTGAAGAATATATTGTAATTCATATTGGAGCCAGTCAAAGAGCTAAAACCTTTCCTTCTTATAAGTGGCGAGCAACTTTGACAAACTATTTTAAAACTGAGTCAACACCTGTGGTTTTAATAGGGAGTGGAGAAGAATTAAAAGATTCAGATTTTATCTCTTATGGCTTTACAGAAACTCAAGTTTTAAATTTAACAAACAAAACTTCTCTTTCACAACTCTTTTCTATTCTCAAAAATTCTAAGTTATTAATTGGCTGTGATTCTGCACCAATTCATATAGCGACTTTAATGAATACACCAACTTTGAATATTAGTTTTGATTCAGTAAATTTTTGGGAAACCGGACCAAAAGCAGAAAAAAGTAGAGTTTTATATGGGTCTAGTGAAGTTGAAATTCCATCAGAAACTGTTAGTCAACTGATAACAAATTTCTTAAGTCATGGAGATTTTCATGCGACTGTATTAAACGATCAATTATTGTTAGAAAAAGTTCACTCTCATGATTATTCTTGGAAATTAATTGAATTTATATATATGAATAAAGAGTTTCCAATTTTACTAGATTCCAAAATTAACCTAGCTCTGGAACAAATTTTTGAAACAAATGAAATTATGCTACATCAACTTGAATCTATGTTGAAATTTAATGATGTAGAAAGATTTAAAGGTATTTACAATCAAGCTGACCAAATAATTGAAACAATAGTTTTATTAGCACCAGAGTTGTTACCAATATTAAATTGGTATCAAACAGAAAAAATCAAAATTGGTCCAGAAAATCAAAAAACTATTTTTAACAAAACACAAAAAATTCATTTAACATTAAAAGATTATATTACAATTTTAATGAAAAAAGGGGCAGAACTAAATGAGCAATCAGTTGGATAATACAAATGTTACCACCGAGTCATGGCTGAGTGAAATGTCATTATTTATAAAGTTAGCTGATCAAACTTCTGAAAAAATTCGAACTGATGGAGTTGAAAAATCTTACTTAGTATTTTCTCAATTTATAGATACATGCTTAGCTCTAGTAACTAGTCTAAGTTCAATCAAAGAAACTGCTAATTTAAATTTGTCAACATCAGATTCTAACTGGAACGTTTTAGAGACAAATTTGTGGACAATTTTTTCAGAGATTTTAAATGCAACAACAATCAAAGATTCAAGTAAAATTGCTGATCTTATCGAATTTGACCTATCTCCAATATTTGAAGAATGGAAATTGCTAATTAAAAATGTCTAACGAGAAATTAAATCTTAATAATTTATTTTGGAAAGTTTCAGATCAAGATTATTGGAATTTTTTAAAATTAAAACTTGAAGACTGTCATTTTGAATTTCAATATCATAACTTATTAAGCCCTGGCTCAATTTTTATTACTGATAATTTTAATTATAATTATTTTTTACAATCAAAAGATCAAAATGTATTTTTTGTTTTACTACTTAAAAACATAAAAGAGATTGAAAATAGTAAATTTCCACTAAGTCTTTTTGACTATTTTTTTATAAATGAAAAAGAAGAAGATGAAAATACCAAAAGTGATCAATATAATAATTTAATTAAAAAATATGAAACTTTCAATCGCAATATTAATTTTAAAAATAAAGTCCAATTTACTATGAATAGCGAATTAGACTTTATTCAAAAAATTGAACTTCAAAATAATGCACTATCTGAATTAGAAAATAAAATTGATGAAACACTTAAAGTGCAAAATCAACTCATTAAAACAATTCTGCTTATATCAAATGAAATTGATATTAATAAAATTTTAATTTATCTTGAAAAAGAACTTCTCCACTTTAATATAAATACAAACCCCGAAGTTTCACTATTAGTTAATACTAATTCTTCATACTATACACTTTATACTAAACAAGGTGGATATTATGTCGGAAATGCTACAAATATACCAGAAAATTTTTTTATTCATAGTCATCTTGTGAACTCCCCAACTTTTCTAAATGAAGAATGGTTAACTTATTTAAACATAATTGCGGAAAACAAATACATTAACTATAAGTCAGTTACAACATTTCCATTACATAATTATTTTAAATCAAAAAAAAATTCAGTAAAAGTAATTTTGATAATAAATCATAAGTATTCATCAGAGCAAAATCCTATATTATTAAAATATTTATCAACAAGAGTTCCATATTTTTCTATTGCAATAGAGAGTTGTTTAATTCATGATGAAATATACAAAAGCTCAACTTTGTGGTTTAAAACATTTGAAAATTTAACCGATCCAATTGGAATTATAACTGAAGACAAAAAAGTAATTAATCAAAATCCCGCTTTTGAAAAAATAAATACCAAACACGATAATATATTAGTTAAATCTTTAAATACTAATGAAGATCAAGTTTTAATTAATGATGAAATATATTTAAAAAGTAATTATTTAACTACAACAAATGACAATAAAAAAAACTATTTGTTATATTTAAAAAATATTACGCAAAGTAAGAAGCTACAATTTCATATCCATATTAATTCTAAACTTTCAGTTTTAAAGAATTTCATCTCCCCTCTGATTGAAGAGGTTAGAATCCCTTTAGATGAAATTTTTAGTTTGATTTCAGAAAAAAATACTCTCGAACTGAGTTCAGATATCGAAGAACTTAAAAAAGCTGCGGAGAGAGCAATTTCGATATTATCAGCTCTCTCCAATTTTGCTAAAGGAAATGCTGAATTTGAATTTTTTAATTTAAATGAGTTAATTTTACAATGTGAAATTTTTTTTAAGACACTTAAGAGGAAAAATAAAATTTCATATCAATTAAGTGAGGTTAGTGGTAAAATAAAAGTTTCAGCACCACTTTTTCAGCATGTTATTTTTAATTTAGTTAAAAATGCTAGTGAAGTACTTAATAAAGATGGTCAAATTAAAATTTCTACGATTTTACAAATTAATAATTCCAAAGCTGGTGTATTAATTAGTATTGAAGATAATGGTCCCGGAGTACCAGAATCAATACGAACTCAACTTTTTAAAACTCCAATTACTACTAAAGATTTAAAACAAGGCACTGGTATTGGCTTGTTATTTTGCAGTAAAATTATTCAATCCTTTAATGGCACTTTAGATTACGAACGTAATAATCCATTAGGTAGCAAATTTTCAATTTGGCTTCCAATAATTTTATAGCGCTCTACATTACCAAAAGACTCTGAACTAAAAAAAAATTAATTCTAAAATAGCGTTACTAGACAATTTCATCTTTGTTTGTAATACTTTTTAAATGGAACTAAAAAAAATTCAACCTTATCCAATTATAGTAAAACTTTTAAAAGTAGAAAATTCGCCTCCCATTTCAGGCCAAATTAGAAAATTAACATCTGTTGGATTTATGGTAGACATTGAAAACTTTTTTTTAAAGGTTGGCGAAGAATTTAAATGTGATTTTTCTATACCAATAAGTCATTTTCAAATTCACGAAGCTGTAAAGGTTGTTAAAACCTTAGATCGTTTTAAAGATATAACTACAAAAGATAAAATACATATCATTGAACTTCACTTTAAAAGCCTTAGCTCTGAAGGACGAAAGGCAATTTCACAGTTTACAAGTTCAATAAACCAAACCGAGAAGTAACTTTTTTCTCAAGATCGAGATTATCAATGCGAATTATTTCAGGTAAATTTAAAGGCCATCAACTCATAAGTTTTCAAGCTAGCCATATTCGTCCCACAACGGATAGAGTTAAAGAATCACTTTTTAATATATTGCGTGATTTTATTGAAAATTCAAAAATTTTAGATTTATTTTCAGGAACAGGAAACCTTGGTATTGAATCCATTTCAAGAGATGCAAAAGAAGTCTTTTTTGTTGAATTAAATAAGAAAAGTATCGAAATCATAAAAAGAAATTTCGATAAACTAAAAATCACTTCAAATTTTAAATTGATACCCAGCGATGCATTAAAATTTTTAGAAAAATACAACGATGAACCTTTTGATATCATATTTGCTGACCCTCCATTTACTGAAGAAATGGCTGATGAGGTCATGGAAATTGCTTCAAAATCAAAAGCCTTTGGTGACCATACAATTATGGCTATTGAATCTGCAAAGCGCGAAAAAATTCAAGATACATATTCAAATAATGTTGTACTTAAAGACCGTCGATTTTTTGGAGATAAAGTTCTTTCATTTTATCATAAAAAAAGTTTGACTTAACCTCCAAGTCAGTAAACATTTTTAAAATGAAAATTGCAGTATATCCCGGAAGTTTTGATCCAATTACAACAGGCCATCTTGATATAATTCATCGTATAAGTCGCATTTATGATGAAGTCATAGTTCTTGTTTCACACACTCCCAATAAAAATTATTTATTTTCTACAATAGAACGATTTCAAATGGTGCAAGATTGTGTAGAAAATTTTAAAAATGTAAAAGTTGAAACTCATCAAGGTTTAACTATAGATTATTTAAAATCCAAAAATTTAAATATCATAGTAAGGGGATTAAGAGCTGTTGTAGATTTTGAATATGAAATGGCAATGGCAAATATGAATAAAAAATTATATCCAGAAGTTGAAACAATTCTTATGTTTTCTACACCTGATTATTATTATATTTCATCTCGAGCTATTAAAGAGATTGCTCGATTTAACGGAAAACTCGACGGACTCATCCCAGATAATGTTAAACCACTTTTGATTCAAAAACTTAAAGAAGTAATGAGGTAAATTATGTTGTCAAAAAGAGCTCTAAATTTAAAACCATCTCCAACTCTTCAACTTGTAGTTCGAGCTAAAGAACTCGCCGCAAAGGGAAATGATGTAATTTCTCTATCTGTCGGAGAACCCGATTGGCAAACATATGAAGCTCCCACCGCAGCAGGAATTAAGGCCATAAAAGAAGGGTTCTCAAAATATACAGCAGCTAATGGCATCCCTGAATTGCGTGAAGCAATTGTTCAACAATTAAAAAAAGAACATAATTTCGATTATACAGCCAATCAAGTGACAGTTGGCACCGGCGCTAAATTTGTTTTATTTGCTGCATTTCAAATGATTTGCGACGAACACGATGAAGTCATAATTCCAAGTCCATATTGGGTAAGTTATCCAGTGATGGTCGAACTTGCGTCTGGAAAACCAATAACTGTTGAATGCGGTAAGGACGTTAATTTCAAAATAACTCCTCAAAAATTAGAGGCTGCAATAACTAATAAAACAAAGGCCTTTGTTTTTTCATCTCCAAGTAATCCAACAGGATTAGCTTACACTAAAGATGAACTAAAAGCTCTTGCTGAAGTTTTTAAAAAACATCCTAAAATTGTTATTATAACCGATGATATTTACAATCATTTGATGTTAAATGGTCAAATAATTGCTCCTCATATTTTAGAAATTGCTCCAGAATTAAAATCAAGAACTCTAATTGTCAATGGAGTATCTAAGTCTTATGCAATGACAGGTTGGAGAATTGGTTGGGCTGTTGGACCAACTGAATTAATCAAAGCAATTAGTGATTACCAATCACAGGCCACTTCAAGCGCATCTAGTATTTCACAAAAAGCTGCACTTGAAGCCATTAAAAACTGTGATGCAGATATCGTTAAATCAAACAAACTTCTTTTAGAACGTTTAACAAATGCATTAACTGCCTTTGAAAAAATACCTTTAGTTAAAGCCAGCAAACCAGATGGTGCTTTTTATATTTGGTTAGATATTACTAAAACTTTTGGTAAAAAATTTGAAGATACAACAATTCAAAACTCTAGAGATTTTGCAGGGATTTTACTTGATAAATATTTTGTAGCAACGGTTCCTGGCCTAGAATTCGGAACTGAAGGGTACATTCGAATAAGTTTTGCAATCGAAACTCCTCGAATGATGGAAGCTATACATCGTATTGAAAAATTAATTTCAAAATTAAGCTAAATTAATTTAACTTAATTTTTCCTGATTAATTGGGAGGGTGATTACAAACTCAGTCCCCTCTCCTATTTTTGATTTTACTTGTATTGACCCTTGATGTGACTGAATGATCCCATACGAAATAGATAGCCCCAACCCTGTTCCATGACCAATTTCTTTAGTCGTGAAAAAAGGATCAAAAATTTTATCTAAAACTTTTTGTTCCATACCCTCACCACTATCTTGAATTGAAATTTGGATATCATTTTTATTATCTTTCAATCGTGAAGTTGAAATCCAGATTTGCCCTTTTTGCTTTATTGCCTGAGCCGCATTAGATAAAATATTCATAATAACTTGATTTATTTGGCTTCGATTACACTCTATTAATGGTAAATCCGAAAAATTTAGATGCACTTCAACTTTATTCTTAAGCTCACCAGCCAGCAACTGTAATGCCCCCTGAATGCTTTCGTGTAAATCTAATCGTGAAAAAGTTCTTTCTTCAGTTCGAGAAAAGTTTTTTAAACCTATAACAATATCTTTAACTCGTCTTGCCCCATCTTCGCAGCTTGCAATTAGTTTAGGTAAATCTTTACTTATATAATCTAAATCTTTTTCTTCTTTTGCTTTTAATAAATTTTCGGGATGCTTTTCTGCTATATCAACTAAATCCAACAAAGATTGAGAGTACTCCTTGAGTGGATTCATATTTGAATAAATAAAAGCAATTGGATTATTAAGTTCGTGAGCAACACCAGCAACTAATTGACCCAAACCAGCCAACTTTGCCGATTGCACAAGTTGTGATTGAGTGTCAATTAACTCCTTATTTGTAATCTCAAGATCTTCTACTTTTTTCTTAATTTCATTTCTTGCTTCAATAACTTTACGACTCATTTCATTAAAAGAGGTAGTCAACAATCCTATTTCTGTTTCACTCTTAATTGGGATTTCTATCACCTGATCTTTTAAATGCAAATTTTCAATTGCATCTAACAGATCATACAAAGGGCGCATTAATGATTTTGAAATAAAAATAATCATTAAAAATAAAATTAGCACTAAAGTACCAACTACCCAATAAAATGCTTTTGTGATGTTGTCTAAGGTTTGACTCATTTCTTTTTTTGAAGCACCAAGTACAAGAAAAAAATTATTATCTCCCCATTTGATCGGAGTAAAAATAAATCCAACAAGATTTCCGCGCATTGGTAAGTTCAATAGTTTATGAGATTGTGAATATGATTCAAAATTTGGTGCAAAAAAATTATCTTTATAGAGTTCAAAATCAGAATGTGATCCTGTTATGATTCTACCATTAGGCTGTAGAACAATTGAATACATCTGCATACGTTCATAAATACGCTTTAAAAAAAAATTATCTAATCCCAAAGTTTGCTGGACAAATCCAACAGTTTTTCCTGCAAATTTAACAGCTTTTAAGGCTACCAATTGCAATTTTTTATTTTTTGAAAAATCTATAAATAAAACTTCTGAATTTAACTCTAAATCTGCAATCATTGACTTTGAAAGTAATATTGCTTGCGAGTTATCTGTTTTTTTTATTTCAACTTCATATTTTGAGTTTTTAAAAAGATGAACTAATAATCGACCCTTTTCATTATAAAACAACATATCTGTAGCCACGTCTGAATTGAGCCAGTCAGTAGCTATCTCACTTATAATATTTTTATTTTGCTGATAAAGCGCCTGAATAAGTGTTCGATCTTCAGAATATTTTCTCCGACGATTCATCATCGCTTTGCCATAATCATCAATTATAATTTTAATTTCACTAACATTACCTTTCAGGCGCTCCACTAATTCATTATCTAATGCTTGTTGAAATTTTTTTATAGAATATAATGAAATAAAAATAGTTGGTATTATTGAAATAATTAAAAACCACAAGATTAAAATTGTTGTTAAAGAATACCGTGGTTTTCTGTGCTGATTCATTATTAAATATTAACTTTTTTATATGAAATTGCATAGATCGTAAAGCTCAACAATAGGCCATAGTATAGTACAAATATTTGATCTAATAATCTATTCGTTGTATGGACTCAAGATGGACTCAATTGGGACTCAATTGGGACTCAGTTTGGGTTTCACTTGAGCTGTACTTTCTACTAAAATTTTTAAATTTAATATTGTTTTTTTAGTGTCATGGACTTGAGTCTCGCCCTCTATATAATTAATCTTACCTTGAAGCTTTAATTCTTCTAGAAGTTTAATTTTATTCTGTTGTGGCACAGTAATTATAAATTGATTTGTCTTTACTTTATCAACTGCAAAAATACTTGCTCCTGATTTTTCAATTAACACAGGTATTTTTTCAATTGTATATTTTGAGTTTGCAACTTTTAATTCTAATACGACATCAATTTGTGAATTTTGAACTTCATTATTATCATTTACATGACTTGCTAAGTGAGTTGAATTTATTTCTTTAGCAAAATTAATAACTACTTCTGATTTTGATTTCATATTCAATTTATCAAATACCGCTTTCCAAGGCATTAAAGTCATTAATAATAAAAACACAAATCCAATACCCATGGCTTCAGCAACCCACAAAATATTAACATTCCAATTTCTAAGATTTAAATTTTTCTTTAGCGTTTCTGTAATTCTGGGTTGGAATGCAATTTTTTTTATTACTTCTTCTTTTGCAACAGCTTGAGTAAGGTGCTGACAATATGTAATTCCATACAAAATATCGTCTAATTCTTTAGCTAACTGTTGATTTTCTTGAATAGCTTTTTGAACAGCATAATTACGATCTGTATCAAGTGCATGAATGGCATAATCATATAATAATTCACGTGCCATAAATTCTGAAAGATCACGTTTACCTTTAATCAAATAAGGAACTAAGGGTGTTTTTTCTCTTTCAATCATATCGTTCCCCAATTCGGACGATTTAATTGCCCAAGCAAAGAAAGGCCTTTTCCCAATCTATATCGAATCGTACCTTGTGAGAGATTGAGAGCATGAGCAAGGCTTTCAATTGATACATTCAAAACATTTACCCATAAAAC
The DNA here is from genome assembly GCA_005793345.1 of Bdellovibrionales bacterium. GTDB lineage: Bacteria > Bdellovibrionota > Bdellovibrionia > Bdellovibrionales > Bdellovibrionaceae > SXSU01. The sequence continues at coordinate 61,858 of SXSU01000061.1, read as the reverse complement.
AGCAAGTCGTTCATTTACAGCACTTCTCTTTTGGAATTCACACCAAGGTGTAAGATCTAAATGATCTGGCCATGAAATTATTGATGAATTAACTATTGTAATTTGTTTGAGTGCAAAATTTTGAAAATTTTCAGTAAATAATTGATTACAAACTTCTATCAAAAATAATTCATCATTTGAAGAACCCGCAGAACTTGTTAATTTTTTCTTTTTATACAAATTTACTGCTCGAGCCGTAAAATCTACTGAAATTTTTTCTTCAAGTGAAGAAAGATAAAAAAATAAAAGCATTTTTTGAAAAGCAATGGATTCAGTCATAATGTAATTAAATATAATTCATTTTTATTAAATGAATAACTAAAGAATTAATTACAGACTAAAGTTTGTATTTAATTTAATCAATAGTAAGAGTACGTAGTAAGTCTAATTCATCAAGAACTTTGCCTGATCCAAGCACAACACATGTTAACGGATCTTCAGCAATTGAAACAGGTAAGCCTGTTCTTTCTCTAAGTAAAACATCAAGGTTAGCAAGCAAGGCTCCACCACCTGTTAATACAATACCATTATCAACTATATCTGATGCAAGTTCTGGTGGTGTTTTTTCAAGTGCTGTTCTTACAGCATCGACAACCTCAGAGAGAGGGTCCATTAAAGCATCATTAACTTGTGAACTAGAAATTTCGATTGTTTTTGGAGCACCAGCAACTAAATCTCTACCTTTAATCTCCATTATTCGCTCTTCTTCAAATGGATAAGCATTTCCTATTTGAATTTTAATATTCTCGGCAGTTCTTTCACCAATCAATAAATTAAATTGTCTACGAACATAATTTACGATGGCTTCGTCAAATTTATCTCCAGCAACTTTAATTGATTTACAATAAACGATACCACCTAAAGATATTACAGCTACACCTGTCGTGCCACCACCCATATCAACAACCATGTTACCACTTGGCTCTGTAATAGGTAGTCCAGCTCCGATAGCTGCTGCCATTGGCTCTTCAATTAAATAGACTTCCCTAGCCCCTGCAGATTGCGCCGACTCTTTTACGGCTCGTTTTTCAACTTGAGTAATCCCGTAAGGAACGCAAATAATAATTCGAGGACGAATAATACCTTTTTTGCCACCCATAGATTTTTGAATAAAATATTTTAACATGGACTGAGTTACTTCAAAATCAGCAATAACTCCGTCTTTAATTGGACGAATGGCAACGATACTCCCTGGAGTTCGACCTAACATTTCTTTTGCTTCTTTACCAACAGCAAGAACTCGGTTTTGCATTCCTCTATGATTTTTTTGAACAGCCACAACTGAAGGCTCATTTAAAATAATTCCACGTCCTTTAGCATATACAAGCGTATTTGCTGTTCCTAAATCAATGGCTATATCATTTGAAAAGTAATCTGAAATTTTATCAATAAAACTCATTTCATCCTCTGCTATTTTAACAAATTAAAAGTTATCGAAGTTATTATGAAAATACAAACTTTAGATTGTATTTTCATAATTCGGGGTGATTGAAAATCACCCCAAACAAACAAAAAATAACTGCTTATGATTATGTCTGATATAATCGCGAAGCGATCAGACTTAATCATGAGAAGTTATTTCAAGACAAGAAAGTTTTTACTGAAACAACTTTTTTATAAACGTCATCTACAACGTGTATATTCTTACTAAAATGTTTGCTGTTGCCAAGCTAATTCGTGCCGAATATGGTCAACTAATTTATTTTTTTCATCATTTCGTTGAGATTCACTCCAATTCAATTCGTTTTGCATATGAAGAGCTAATATTTCAGCAAGCTCAATTCCATGATTTTTTTCTGCCAAAAACAAAGGTGTTCTCCTCGTAAAAAAATCTACTAAATGTAAACACATTGTATTTCTCACAGCATGATGAAGCTCCACTTCCCACATTGAAAGTTTATTCAATTTTCCAAATTTTAAAATTTCTTCGGCTTCCATACCATGTCTTTCAACTAGAAATGAAACTTCATTCAATTGCAGATGAAAAATTTGACTCCAAGATTGAGCTAAATATTTTGCTTTGTCTAATTGATCCACTGTGCATAAAGGGTTTAAAGCCTCATTTGTTTTAGAATTACAAAATTTTACTTTTGATTCGATATCAAAACATTTTAAAATTGTTTCCACTACATCTTGCGACATCTTGCGATACGTCGTGTATTTGCCACCCATTACAAAAGTGATTCCTAATTTTGTGTTTGAAATAATTTTATGTTCGCGACTGGTTTTACCTTCAGTTTTCGAACCATCATCAACTAGTGGACGAATACCTGCATAAGTTGCAATAATATCTTTTTCTGTAAGCTGAGCACCAGGAAAATACTCTCCAACAATTTTTAGCAAATATTGAATATCATCTTTTGTTGCAACGACTCCATCAAGCTCACCTTTAAAGTCAGTATCAGTAGTTCCAATAATTATCATATCATGACGTGGAATACCAAAAACAATCCTATTTTCTTTATCAACCGCCATAACAACCGCATCCTTAAGTGGTAGTCGATCTTTTTTTAAGGTGATATGGATTCCTTTGGTTGGCCTTAATTGTTTTTTCCAATGAGGGTCAAAATGAGGGGCCACTGAGTCGGTCCAAGCTCCTACACAACTCACCACATGTTTTGCTTTTATTTGGAAATTACTTTTTGCTTTATCAAAATCATTAGCCGGTTCTAAATTTTTAACTTTAATCTGATGATAAATTAAAGTTCCATTTTTATCAACTTCATGGGACCAATCAAGGGCTTCAACATAATTCGCAACATCCGCACCAAAACTACAGGCAGATCTAAGCGTTTCAATGACTAGTCGGTCATCATCCATATAGGCATCAGAATAAATAAAGGCTCCCTCAAGCCCATTTGATTTTAGTAAAGGCATATGATCTAAACTTTTCTGAGGACTAAGTCTTTCATGAAAGGGACTTTGAAACAATGAAAGGATATCGTACAACCACATCCCTAAACTCATTAATCCCATTCCTACTCTTGAATCTTTATAAACGGGCAAGACAAATCTTAATGGATGAACTAAATGAGGAGCAATTTCATATAATTTTTCCCGTTCACTTAATGCTTCAAAAACTAATCCAAACTCTTTATTTTCAAGATATCGAATTCCTCCATGTATTAATTTACTAGATCGAGAACTCGTACCATATGCAAAATCATTTTTTTCGACAAGCGCCACACTCATCCCGCGAGAAGCCGCATCTCGGGCAATACCAGCACCAACAATTCCACCACCAATAATAAGTAGGTCATAGGTTTTATTTCTAAAATTCGAAAGACTTAGTTGCCTATCCATTATGTCCCTGCCTTCGTTGTTAAAATTTGAAAAACCTGGGGGTTCCATTGCGATATTTTAATTTGATTTTGAAAAATCAGTTGAAGCTCTTGAAGTTGCGGAAAGTATATTTTTTGAAAATGTTTATCTCGGCTTAATTGAACTGCCATTTTTGCCACAGCCTCTAGAGACACATGATCTACAAAAGAGATATGCTCAACCCATAATGATTGGGTTTGACCATCAATAAATAGCAGGGGCTGAGCAAGAAAATAACCCATCAACTGATTCTGTAAATTACGAGCCATAAAACTCCATCCCGCCTTGAGATAATGTTCCATAGCTTCAGGTCGCCATCGACTGTTCCAACGTTGAAGTGATTGTTCAATTTCATCTGAAAAAATAAGTTTTAACTTTTCGTTTTCAAATTCTTGAAGTTCCTCAAAATGATTATGTTCTATCAAGGTAAAAACCAGATTCATATGACTTAATCATTATCAATGTCCAAGTAAATGTAAACCTCTTTTTGATCATTCCCAACAAACAAGAAAATATCTGTTTGTGATTATGAAAAAGTATGATGACTCCATCCCCGTTGAACTGCAATATTTTTAAGTTCTGATTCTGTTTGATATAATTCTGTATTTGGACGAGCACTTGATACTGCTAGTTTAATTAATTTTGAACACTCTAGTAACTGCAAATCTCCCATCGTATTTCCAGAGCAAAGTAAAGGTGTAACTTGATCTGTATATTGTAAAAGTTTTTGTGACTTACCTTCTTTATATGTAATAGTTCCTTTTTGGCGTTCGCTCACAACACCATTTAAAACTTCTGTTTCTACCCCAAGAACATCATCGTAATGCAACCCCAAAAGTTCTGCAAAGGGCTCAACAGCCCATTTAATAGAAGCCGTCACAATAAAAACTCGAATACCTTTATTTTTTAACCAATGTATTAATTTTCGTTGCGAAGGAAATATTGGCCAGTTTTTAGATTCACGTAAACAATCTCTACCCCATTTGCGAACTTGTTCAATTGGTAAACCTTTATTGATTTGCGCGAGCCATAAATAAGCTCCTTTAGGATCATGGGCTTTCCAATCATGATAAAACTTCCAAGGATTTTCGGGTAAATTTTTAAGATTACATTTATTTAATTGGTACTCAAAAAAAACTTCTCCAGCGTCAATATCCCAAAGTGTTCCATCTGCATCGAAGGCTGCATAATGAGGTGAAGGATTATGAGTTAAATAATTTTCGATTTCAGTCTCAATATTTGCTATAAGATCTTTTGGATAATCGTTAAAAAGCTTCATTGTTTTACCCCTTATAAAAATATTCTAACGAGTTGAAACTCGGATTATGTTCGTAATTATTTATTTTACAAGAGATAGAAGCAAGTATTTATATCTTGATTTAGATATAGTGTTAAAGGAGTTTTTGTTTAAATGAGATTGCATTATTACTTTATCCATCCAATCTCCTTCAAATACTTGGCAAATAACTTTCCCAAAAAAATTAAAACACTTTTCTTGCACCGTTCAATACTTCTTGGAGTTTATCAGAATTCAAATCCCCTAAAGCTTTTACTGATTGATTAATTAAATAATCACAACTTACGTGGAATAATTGATGTGTTTCAATAACACTGTCATGGTCTAAGACCGTAAAGTTAGGATTAAATGATATACAATCTTTTACTGTAATAGGAATTGAATGATTTGGTACTAATGTTACAGCCTTACCCGTTTGCTGACTAATAGAGCTTCTGATAATGGCACAAACTAAAAAAGACCCAGGCCTAGATCTGTTAATAATTGCACTATTACTCAATATCAAAATTCGATGAGGTATTTTTTTCCCTGGCGGATAGGTTAGTGGTGGAATATAAATTCGACCTTGTTTCATCTACTTAACCTTCGTTAAAACAGGCTCGTCCATAATTTCCGATATTGCTTGCAAGCTAGACTTATCAAATGCCTCAACTATTTCAGATTCAAGGGGTACAATGTTTTCTAAGCCTTGTTTATAATATGCTTCAGCTCCAAGCTTAAGTAAGAATGCACCAATAGTAGCATCTTTGCCTTCAAAGCTAGGCTCATATTTTTTCATCCATACAAATAGGTCTTTCACGTCCTCTGGAATAGTTACGGTCACCCTTTCAGGCGAATTTAAATTAGACACAGAACCTCCTGTTGATAATAATACACTAAATTCGCATAAAAAACAACATAAAATTTTATGTTGTAATTGTTGTTCTTAGTATTGGCATTTTAATCTAAAAGAAAATTATTTTATTTAATAAAATCATATATTTAATACCTGCTCTTGATAAAGTCTGTTCGCTTCGCAATTGTACGAGACAAAATCCTTCGCCGTTATATGTACTTTTGATTATACGATATGTATTTGATTTAGATATATGACAAAAGAAGGAACCTGGGAATTGTTGAAACTAACCAGTCTTAAATATATATCCCAAGGGTTATTCGAAAAATCAGCTTTTGTATAATCTTCTGCTCTTACTTGAATTGCCAATACATCTGGCTTAGTTTGCAGATTTAATTGTTTTAGTTTTTCAACTGCATAGTATTCAAGACTTCGGTGCGCACCATGAAATGTACCAATGATTGTCACTGATGTTTTATTTTGATGTAAAAATGTAGAGAATGAACTCATATTAAACCAATGAAATAAATAAATATTATTTTAACATTCATCTTTAAGTTAAGACTCAACAATCTTACCAATTAAATCATATTCCATACTATCGGTGATTTTAACGTAAACCATATCACCAACCTGAGCTTCGCCTTCATTAATCAAAACAACACCATCAATTTCTGGAGCCTGTTGCGATGTTCGACCTTGCAATAATAAATCTGTTTCTTCACTAAAACCTTCAACTAAGACTTGAACTGTTTTACCAACAAATGCTTTATGTTTTTTTCGACTTATTTTTTGTTGCATAGACATTAATTTATCGTGGCGATCTTGTTTAACTTCTTCTTCAATTTGATTTGCCATTTTTCCCGAAGGCGTATTCTCTTCAAGAGAGTATTTAAAACAACCAACTCGATCAAATTGATTATCTTTTACAAAATCCATCAACTCTTCGAATTGCTCTTCAGTTTCACCTGGGTAACCCACAATAAATTGTGTTCTTATCACAGCATCTGGAATTTCTTTATGAATCATATCTAAAACCGAAGTAATCTCTTCTTTTGTCATTTTACGATTCATTGTTTTAAGAACTTCGTTATTGATATGTTGTAGTGGCATATCAAAATACTTCACTAATTTTTTATTATTTTTAATCAATTGAACCATCTCAGGAGTGATTCCATCTGGGTAAAGATACAGTACTCTAACCCACTCAACGCCTTCAATTTCTGCCAGTGCTTTTAATAGATTTTCTGGAGATTCTTTAGCAGCAGGATTTTTTCGTCGTAAATCCCAGCCATAATCTGTAAAATCATGGGATATAATTATTAACTCTTTAGCACCATCAGCAACTAAAAGTTTTGCTTCACTCACAACACTTTCAAGTTTTCGAGATTGAAGATTTCCTCGAATGAGAGGTATTGCACAGAAAGCACATCTCTTTAAGCACCCCTCCGAAATTTTAATATATGCACGGTGTTTGGGTTGTGAGTTTACCCGAGGAGTTTCTTCTTCTTGCAAGTACGTTGGTAAATTAAAAAATGTTTTTTTAGTGTTACCTTCATCATGGCTTTTTAAAATTTTAGAAATATTTTGAAATTCACCAGATCCAATAAATAAATCTGCCTCAGGTAATCCAGAAACTAAATCATCTTTATATCTTTGAGTTAAACATCCTGCCACTACAATTTTTCGTATAGCACCATCGGATTTTAGTTCTGACATTTGTAAAATTCTTTGTATTGATTCTTTTTTTGAGTCTTCTATAAAACCACATGTATTTATTACGACTGTATCAGCATCTTCAGCCTCAGAAACAACTTCATAACCGTCTTTCATCAAAGTGCCAGCCATGATTTCGCTATCTACTAAATTTTTAGGGCAACCTAAACTTATGAAGTGCACTTTTTTATGTTTAGGAGCATTGGGATCAAATTGTTTAAAATTAAATTTAGTTTGATTTGAAACTGACTCGTTCTCAGTAGTAGACATACACCCTTACTTTCTTAGATTGAAGGTGAGTTTTATCACCCAATAATACGAAATCAGTACCAAAATCGTTTAAAAAAAGAAATTAAAATTATAATAAATGTAGTCTTTTTAAGAAAAACATGAAAGAAGACCTTAGTTAATTACTCTATCCATTATCTAAGTATTTGTAATTAATAACAAAAACATGATTAGTTATCTTTTAAATAGTACCATATCTTTTATAATATGGTTTTTAAAATTATCATCAATTTCATCCCATAATATTACATCAACCTTAATGGGAAGATCAGAGTCTTCAAATGCATCAACTATTTTTCTAAATTCTGTTTTTTCTATTTTCTTCTTCAGGCAAATATCTAGATCTGAAAATTTTTCCGCAGTCCCCTTAGCACGAGATCCAAAAATAAAGGTACATTCATTTAATTCAAATTGCCTTAATATATCTTTAACTATATCAAAGTGTTTTTCAGATAATTGGAATAAGCTCACTTCAAGGCCTTTAGTTTTTGTATTAACTTTTCCATTTCGGTATCAAATAAATGAAGATCATTAAAAATTGAATTTGCAACCAACCTATTATAGGTGTGATCAGTTCTATTGCGGTCACTAGTGAAATCAAACCATAATTCAGGGTTCTAAATTAAATTTTCAAGAGCCGCCTCACGAAAAATAGGCCTTGGACTATTTAAATCCTTTCCTCTAAACACAAGAATCCTTTTTAAAGATTTCCAAGCTAACTCATAAGTAAATTCAAAATACTGAATAACTCCAGCCTTTTCTAAATCTGATTTTGCAATTTTTAAGGCTTCATGAAATTGATCATAAGCCATTAACAATGGTGAAATATCAATATTTCCTTCAATAATATAAGGCTTAGTTTGCATGATGACTTCCTAATCTTAATTTTGAATCAAAATCATAAACTGTTTTTAATATTCTTGAACAGTTATTCCTTTAGGTGGTTTAAAAGAAAACATAGTTGGTTTGATTACCTCATTAAATTGTGTCCCTCGAAACTCAAGCTTAGTTAAGTTTTCTACTTCATCGATATATTGAAGCTTAACTAATCTATCAAGCTTGGTGTCTATGGTTAATAAAATGTCTTTTACACCTAGAGTATTTTTTATCTCTTTTAATTTAAAAGTTTGATAAATTCCGTCAATATTATCTGGGGCAACTTCAAAATATTTTTTGAGAGGTTTATCACCTAATAATGAAGTTAGTACTAATGGTGATGATTTTCCTTTTTTGAGTTTTGTTTTTGCAACTTGTGGTGGTGATTTGAACTCAGCCGGTGGATATTGAATCGACCATAATATTGATCCATCATAAATAATTAAACTTTTACTTGGTTCTTCATTCGTCCAATGCAATTTGCCCTTTGAAAAACGAATGACTCCCTTATAAACTGTTTCTTTATCTAAGATTTCGCTCTTTACAGTTTTACGAACATCAAGAATGACTGTATCTGCTTGTTTGTAATTTTTCATAACTTTATCAAGATTGGCTGGATCAGATTTTGCCGCTGATAGTGATAATGAAAACAAAAAAGAAACCAAATTCAAAAATAAAATAATAAACGTAAAATTAAATCGAAACATTGAAACCTCTATTTTTCAAAGGCACTTAAAATTAACTTCCAACGGTCAAAAATGGGGACAAATAAAAATGTCAGCATACTAAAATTAAGCCACATAAAAAAAGACATCCACTGTTGAGCTGATGATTTTACATATGTTATGAGTGACTTTATAATAAAAAAGACAAATGGTAATACAAAAATTAAATAAAAAAAGCTTGTATGCACAAACCATGGTGATGCTATGGCAACAGCAATATATAAAATCGTATATATAATAATTTGTTGAAAAGTTTTTTCAATGGGCACCATTGATGGTAATACGGGGACTCCGCCTTGGGCATAGTCATCTTTGTATTTTAGAGCTAAAACCCAAAAATGTGGAATTTGCCATAAAAATAAAATTAAAAATAAATAAACTGAATCGCCCTTAAAAATATTTGAATCGTTAGCGGCATATGCAATTGTAACTGGTAAAGCACCTGGGATTGCACCAGGAATCGCCCCATATACCCATTTTGGTTTCCAATAATATGTATAAATACCGTTATAGAGAATTATAGTTAAGACACCCAAAATAAATGACTCTAAAGAAATAAATGCTAAAAATAAAAGTCCCAAAAAGATAAAATTAATACTTATTATCAAAGCAAAAATTGGATTTAATTTTCCTGCAGCAATGGGGCGACTGGAAGTTCGTTTCATTTTACTATCAAGTTGAATTTCTTGATACTGATTTAAGGCTAAACTGCCAGAACTTAAAAAATATAGCCCAGCAAGGACTAGGCCCAAATGAAAACCATCAAATACAGATTCCACTGAAAAAGAGGTAACATAACCTGCTACCCCTGATAAAATCACAAAAATAACGATCCCAATTTTTGTGAGATCAAAATAAGCTTTTAACATGTATTAGTGTATACATTAAAAAATTATAAAGTACTAATAACTTTAATTCGAGTTGCTATATCTAATGCACAAATAACAAAAAGAAGAGCCACAAAGAAAAATGCAGTTGCAAAAATTCCTTTATTAATAGCTGAATCATGTTTTAAATGCATAAAATACGCCATTACAAAATAGGCTTTTGTTGTTGCAATAATAAATGCAATGGGAGCTGCTAGAGCACCTAAATGCAATACGTGAAAAACAACTGTTAAAATTGTTAAAACAACTAAAGCTAAAAATACATTCATGTAGGTGCTAAATGGTGTTACGTGATTATGTTCATTCCCATGAGACATTTCAAATTCTCCTTTTCGTATCCTTGTTAAGACTATCCAATTAAATAAAGAATTGGAAATAAATAAATCCAAATTAAATCAACAATGTGCCAAAAAAGTCCAACACCCTCAACTGGAGTATAAAAACTAGAACTAAATTCACCCTTTATTGTACGAATTAATACCCAAGTGATTAATCCCATACCAATTAAAACATGAAGACCATGTAAACCAGACATAACAAAATAAAATGAAAAATACAGAGCTAGATTAGAATGTTTTGCTTCTGTATAAGCGAACCATTTACCTGGAAATATACCTAAATGAAATTTGTGTTGGTATTCAAAATATTTGATTACCATAAAAGTTGCGCCACAAAGTAAAGTTACTACTAAACTTAAAACAGCTTTCTTTTTATCATTTTTTTGACAGTAAAAAATCCCAAGTGCCATTGTAAATGAGCTAAAAATTAAAACTAAAGTATTAGTAAAACCCATCTTCCAATTTAAATGACTAGCACCTTCTGCAAACATATCTGGATATAAAGAGTGAAAAATTGCATAGGCAACAAATATTGCACCAAACATTAAAATTTCAGTTGCCATAAACAACCAAATTCCTTGTTTACTTGCTTCATATTCATGCTGTGCACTTTTAAAATGGTGAGCAAAATGATGTTCACCAGCTGCTACATGTCCGTGTCCGTGACTATCTGTACTCATATGGCCCCGCTGTAATTGTTGGTTCTACATCAAAGTTGTGATGTGGAGGTGGAGAACTAATTGTCCACTCCAATGTCTTTGCACCCCATGGATTTGCAGGAGCTAATTCACCACATTTGATGGCTCTAATTATTGTTATTATACCAATGATCATCCCTATTCCAATCATGTATGAACCTAAAGTTGAAATTTGATTCAATGATGTAAATGCAGGAATATAATCAAAATATCTTCGAGGCATACCATTTGCGCCTAAAATAAATTGGGGAAAAAATGTTACGTTAAATCCAATGAAGGTAAATATAAAAGATAGACGAGCCCATCCTTCATTGTACATTCTTCCAAACATTTTTGGAACCCAGTAAAACATACCTGCCATTAATGCCATTAATACACCACCGACCATCACGTAGTGAAAGTGAGCTACCACAAAGTAAGTATCATGAAAGTGAACATCAATACCGATTGTTGCCAGCATGATCCCAGTTACTCCACCGATTGCAAATAAAAATAAAAAACCTAATGCATATAACATTGGAGCTCTAAATTGTATTGAACCTTTATAAAGTGTCGCAACCCAGTTAAACATTTTAATTGCAGTTGGAACCCCTACTAACATGGTCAAAAATGAAAATAAAATTCCAGCCACTTCTGATTGTCCACTTACATACATATGGTGACCCCATACGAAGAAGCTAACTGCAGCAATACCTAAACTTGAATAAGCAATTGCTGTATATCCAAAAATTGTTTTTCTTGAAAAAGTTGTGATAACTTCGCTAATGATACCCATTGCCGGTAAAATCATAATATAAACTGCTGGATGGGAATAAAACCAGAAAAAATGTTGAAACAACACTGGGTCCCCACCAAGTGAAGCATCAAATATTCCAATTCCTAAAACTTTTTCTGCAACTAAAAGTAAAAGAGTAATACCTAAAACTGGAGTTGCAAGAACTTGTAATATTGAAGTAGCATAGATCGCCCAGCAAAAAAGGGGCATTCTATTCATAGTCATCCCAGGGGCTCTTAATGTATGAATTGTTGCTATAAAATTTAAACCAGTAACAACTGATGACATCCCCATGATAAATGCAGCTACTACCATTGTAACTGTAGAAGCCTGAGTCTTAATACTGTATGGAGTATAAAAAGTCCAACCAGTATCAACTCTTCCTGTAAACAATGTTGAAACTGCTAATAAAGCTCCAAACATAAATAAATACCAACTTAATAAATTAATTCTAGGAAAAGCCACATCTTTTGCTCCAATATGTATTGGAAGAAAAAAGTTTCCTAAAATTGCAGGAATTCCAGGTATAATAACCATAAATACCATGATAGCTCCATGATACGTCATGAACTGATTATAAGTCCCAGCTTCAACAATTGTTTTACCTGGAGTAAACAGTTCGGTTCGAACTAAAAGAGCAAAAAGTCCTCCAACTAAAAAGAAAGTACAAACTGAATACATGTAAAGAATAGCAATTCTTTTATGATCCAGAGAAAAGAACCATGATTTTAAACCAGAAAATTCATTAATATAATTTTTTCCTGAGCTTGTTGCTGCCGCCATTTTTATTTCCTTTTTATTTTTGACCTTTAATAAATTCAATTATTCCAGTTAACTCTTCTTCTGAAACTTGCCCTTGAAATGCAGGCATTACCCCTTTTGGAAATCCTTTAACAATTTTAACATTTGGATTAACAACAGATTCACGTAAATAATTTTCATCAACATTAACAGTTGAACCATCTTCAAGATTTTCAGCCTTAGAAAATAACCCTTTAAATGTAGGGCCCACTTTAGGAGACCCATCAAGTGAGTGACAAGCAACACAACCTTTTTGGTTGTATAATTTTGCACCTAATTCTACCCCTGATAATTGACTAGCATCAGTTTCAGCAATCCATTTTTCATAATCTTCAACTGAAACGACTTTAATTTTTCCCAACATTGCAGAGTGACTAAAACCACAATATTCAGTACAAAAAATATGAAACTCACCCATTTTTTCTGCTTGAAACCACAAATTAGTATAACGGCCAGGAACCACGTCTTGCTTAATTCTAAAACTTGGAACAAAGAAACTATGAATAACATCTGATGATGTCATTATTAAACGAACTGGCTTTCCAACTGGAACTACTAATGGTTCGTTATTTGAAGAATAAGCTTTTTTTCCACTTTTATATTCAAAAGTCCAATCCCATTGTTTACCATAGACATGAACTTCTAAGGCATCTTTAGGCATATTTCGCATGTTATGATAAATCGACCATCCCCACGCAAAAACTCCTAGAAAAATTACTAGTGGAATAAAACTCCACAAAAATTCTAAAAATGAGTTATGAGAAATATAAGCTGTTTTATCTTTATCTGTTTTTCTTCTATATTTAGTGACAAAATAAACCATACCACCAAGTAGAATTACACAAGATATAAAACTTGCTGCTAATAAAAATTTGTACAGATTATCCCAATCTGCCGCAATTTGCGTTGCCTGAACTGGTGCAAATGATGAACCTGCATTAGCTATCGATAACCACCACAACATGTACAATACCCCTTATACTTTTTAACTTAATTAAACTTTAACTAATTTTTGTTTTCTACGATTTTTCCACCAAAAAGATGCCAACCACAATACAAGAATCATAATAGTAATGCCGCCACCAATTTTCATAATATTTATGACATAGGGGGAATATTTACTTTTATGTTCATCATATCGAAAACAAAATAAAACTAATTTATCAATAAAAGTTCCCAATTGCCCATTCATAGATTCATTGAGAGCTAATCTAATATCATTGGGTTGAAAAAATACTCCAGGCAAGTATCTATTAATGGTACCATCTGGAGATATAATTATTGCTGCCGATGGGTGAGACCATTCATTCATTTCTTCATTCCATTTATACTTAAAACCAACATCAGATGTAATTTGCCCAATAGTTTCTTGATCAGCAGTTAAAAAATGCCAGCCAGATTGAGTGCCTGGTCTATTATATTCCTTCATATAGGACTGTTTTTTGCCAGCTGCTAAATCAGAACCTTCTCTTGGATCAAAACTTATTGCGACAACATCAAATTTTTGTCCAACAGACCAATCTAATCCTCTCAAACCTTCTGTTAAGCCATTAAGATGGTAATTACATAAACTTTTACATCCATAATATACTAAGGAAAGAATAATGGGTTTACCAGACTGTAAAAACTGACCAAGGGTTACACTTTCACCCATTTCATTTTTAAAAAATAAACTAGTTGTAACTTTTCTACCAATATGGGATTCAAGACCCACTCCCTGTAAAGCCTGCACAGACTCATTTGCCGGAAGCCCAGCTCGAGTCATAGAATTTGGAGCTGAGATTGAATTCAAACTAAACCCCAGCAAAGTTCCAAGTAATACAATTTTACATTTGGTAAAAGTTAATTGTTGTTTCATTTTATTTTGATTCAGGACCAAAAGTTTTTAATTTAGCAACATCATCTTGAGTTTTATTGTTAGTGATAGATCTAATAAATTGAACCAAGGCCCAACGATCTTCTTTTTTAACTTGTGCAAAACCAGGCATTGAAGTTCCAGCTAATCCATTTGAAAGTGTATTAAATAGAGAGATTGAATCACCTCCATTTTTCCACTGACCCTCAACCAAATTTCTAGGTTTTGGATTTAGCGCAGCGCCAGCAGCCCCATCACCCAAACCTTTTTCACCATGACACATTGAGCAGTTAGTTTGAAATACAGTTGCACCGTATGCTGCAACATTTGCATTTTCAACCCAAGGCTCCTTTTCTTTTGTAATGTCAAATTTTGGTTCATTAGATTTTGCCATAGCACTTTCTACAGATTTAACATTCTCACCGAGATCAACACCTGGATGAATAAATATTAAATATATAAAAAAGCTTACAACAAAAACCATTGTAAAAATAAAAGCGATAAATCCACCACGATTGTAGTCTTGACTATTATCAGACATAAAGAAAAGCACCTCTTGTATTTTTAAATTAAACCTAATTTCTGCATTCAAAACACTATGCTGTCATCAAAAAATTTCTAAATAATTTTTTCGCAACAGGTCGATCTTAAAAATAAAAAATTAAATTGAGAAAAAATTAATACCCAAATTTATTTTCTAAAACTAACTTACAGAGTATTTTTAAATTTTCGTTAACATAACTTAATAGGATTGATTTTAGATTTTTATTCAAATTCTAAAATCATTTAATTTATATGATCAGTAAACAAACAAGAGAATAATTGCTTATTAATAGATTATGTCTACTTTAATTAAATTAAAATATTACTAACAAACTAAAAGAAATGGTTAAAAACTTAATGACTCAAAACTCGATTGATTCTCAAATTAGTGTTGATCAAGTCAATACCACTAACCAAGTTGCACTTTTTTCTGTAGAACAACTTAATAAAAAAATTCGTGGCATAATAGAAACTCAATTCATGGATGTGTGGGTAAAGGGAGAAATTTCAAACTTCAAAGCTCATTCTTCAGGGCATTTTTATTTTAGCTTAAAAGATTCCCAATCTCAAATACGAGCAGTCATGTTTAAAGGACATAATAGTCGCCTCCGTTTTAAACCTCACGATGGTCTTGAAGTTGTTATTCATGGACGAGTAACACTATACGAACCTCGTGGCGAGTATCAAATTACTTGCGACAGCATGGAACCCGTTGGCGCAGGGGCTCTTCAAAAAGCTTTCGAACAATTAAAAGTAAAATTAAAAAACGAAGGACTATTTGATCCTTCACGAAAAAAACCTTTACCACCACTACCCCGACATATTGCGATTGTTACCTCTCCAACAGGAGCAGCAATTCAAGATATGTTGAATATTCTGCGCAGACGCGCCCGAGGTATCGAAGTCACAATTGTACCTTGCATTGTACAAGGAGAGGCCGCTGCCCCTGCGCTTCGTGAAGCTTTTATTAAAGCTTCAACACTGATTCCGAATATTGATGTTATAATCATTGGACGCGGCGGTGGCTCAATTGAAGATATGTGGTGTTTTAATGATGAAGAATTAGCTCGCTTAATTGCAAAAAGTGAAGTTCCAGTAATTTCAGCTGTGGGACATGAAATAGATTTTACGATTTGTGATTTTGTATCTGATGTAAGAGCACCTACCCCTTCCGCAGCTGCAGAATTGGTTTCAAAAAGTGCAGATGAGTTAACTCAAAAAATTAACTCCCTCTATAAAATGATTTTAATTTCAATTGATCGAACTTTAAAAATTTATAGACAAAATTTGAATAATAAATCACATAGATTGATTGATCCTAAACGTAAGATCCAAGATTTAATTTTAAAAAATGACGACTTTTATAATCGTCTAACATTTGCTGGACAAAGATTTATATCACGAAGAAAAGAGATTTTAGTACTAACTTCAAAACGTTTAATCTCCCCTGAAAAACTATTGCAAACTAAAAAGACAAGTCTTGAAGTAGCACTTTTTAAATTATCTTCTGTTTTAAATAAAAGAATGGAACTGAACAAATCAAAACTTTATCAAAAAATGGCAGTGCTTGATTCTCTGTCTCCTTTGAAAGTAGTTGATCGGGGTTACTCCATTGCGCAAACTGAAAAAGGTGATGTTATTAAATCAGTGGAACAACTTAAAGTTAATGATTCAATACAATTGAGATTTGCGAGTGGCAAAGCTAAAGCCATTATTACTGAGCTGAGTTGAGTTGAGTTGAGATTAGTTGAACTAATCTTAACTAAATTTTTTTGAGCTAAATTAGTTTAAAATGGATTATTAAATATAAAATTGATAAATAATTATTATTACTAGAAGGATAAAATACAACTATGGAATTTGAAAAAAAACTAACCAGACTAGAAGAGATCGTACAAAAAATGGAAAAAGGAGATGTAACTTTAGAACAATCTTTAAAATTATTTGAAGAAGGAGTTCAGCTATCTCGCGAGTGCCAAACTCAACTCACTGATGCTGAAAATAAAATAAAAGTTTTAACAGGTTTTGACGAAAACAATAAACCCCTCACAAAAGATTTTAAAAGTGACGTCTGATAACAATAAATCTCTATCTAATTTTGAAAATTTCTTATTAAACCATTTTAGTTTTGACTCTAAAATTGAATGCCCAATTTTAGTTGATTCAATGAAGTATTCTTTATTTAGTGGTGGAAAAAGATTTAGACCGCAACTTATTCAATTGGTCTGCGAAGCCCTTGATATAAAACCTTCTGATTACATTCCATTTGCTGCTGCCGTCGAATGTATACATACATATTCGCTCATTCACGATGATTTGCCTTGTATGGATGATGATTCCGAAAGACGTGGAAAACCCACAAACCATATTAAGTACGGTGAAACCACTGCTTTACTTGCAGGAGATGGATTATTAACTGAAGCCTTTCATATAATTGGTAAGTATTATACAAACAAACCATCCATTGGATTAAAGTTAGTACAGCTATTGTCTTACTGTGCTGGCCCACAGGGTATGGTTGCAGGTCAACAACTTGATTTATTAAATTTAGACGATAAAAATAAAAAAAATAATGATGATTTTAAAATTAACGAAAAGTCATTTTCTGCAGAAAATATTTTAATGATTCATAAATTAAAAACAGCAGCACTAATAAAATGTTGTGCCGAGGGAGCAGCAATCATTGCTCAAGTAAGTCCGGACAAACAATATGATATTTCAGAGGCTGGCGAACTCATTGGACTTGCTTTTCAAATTAAAGATGATTTTTTAGATTTCGATGAAAAAAATCCTGAGCCCTGCAATTTAATAAATTTAATTGGAGCAACTCGAACTCAAGAGATTTTAAATGATGTGAGCAATAGAGCTATTCAACTTCTTGAAAAATCAAAAATCAAATCTGATTCAATTACAGAGTTGATTCAGTTTAATTTAAATCGCAGTAAATAAATTTTAATGTTTATATCTCTAATATTAACATATTTTAAAATACCTCCAAAAGCTCTTTTAGAGTTTCTGATCTATTTCAAAAAGATTATAGCCAAAACTAAGTGAACGAATATTTTTTGGTTTTTCCCCTAACCCTTCCCTAAGTTCTTCAGCACTGGCATTCGTAACAAATCTTACTTTATGATTTAATGACCACTTTTTCAATAGGGATAATATTCTTACGCTCTCATTATAATGGGGATAAATAGGATCCGAGGAATCAAAAAATGCAACATCACCTTCAGAATAGATTTCTTGAATCATATTTTCATTTTGCTTAACTTGTATCATTGTTTTCTGCTCCGGAGCAAAAATTGCATCATTATTTGAGCCCAAACAGACATCAAGTTCTCGCTTGATACGGAAAGTATCGTAATACGAAGGCGCAATTAATAAGTACTGAAAATTGAGTTCTGGCATTTTCGAATGTATTACTGCCGGCCGCACATCTCCGGAAATTAAATCAATAAACTTGCCAACTTTACTCAAACTTAACTCTGAAAAAATTTTTGTAAACAATGAATAGGGATCTTTGTTCTTTGACTTTGATGCACTTTTTGGAACATTGAAAATGATATCCAGGATTTTTAAACCAGGATTGTTTCCATCTAACCAATATGATTTAGCCCACCTACTTAAGTTAAGCTCTTCTTCATTCGTGAGTGTACGATACTCTATACTTTTACTTATACTGATCATAATTGAATTTAGCTCTTGCGGATTTTTGACTACCAATTCCCAATTCTGCATATAGAGTTCTGCCAAAATAACTAAATCTTTGTTAGAGAAATAATTTAACTCAGTTTCTATCGCAGACGAAGAACCAATTTTGGAATCTTCATTCATGGCTAGATTCAACAATCTATTGAGTTCATCTATTTCTTCACTTGTAAGTTTTCTATTAAGTATATCCTCTGAAAATCGCGATGGGTGCTGCCCAAGAAAACCAGGATTTGAATTCCAAAACTGCATTGCTTTCCAATTCATATCTTCGAGAATAAGAAACTGCTGTGAATGATCAAGAAATTCTCTACTACCTATTCGGGTTACAACTCTGATGGCTTTGTGTTTTGCTACCTCTCGAAGCTTTTTGGTCATTACAGCCATAATCTCATTCGAAGAATTTGGTTGGTAAGCGAAAAAGAGGTCACCCCTTACTAATGTAAAATCTGGGGTGGAAAAATCAGCATGTACGTAATTTACGTTTCTTAACCCATCTTGCTGAGCAACATTCATTGCAGGTTGTATCCGATCCATCCAAAATTCGTAACCCACATACTTTAGATTTGGGTACTTCTTCCCGATAAGGATTCCAAGTCGTCCCAGTCCACTACCCATATCAACTACAATATCACCGTCTTTTAAATTAGCTCGCAAAAGCATTTCATCGAGCAATCGATAAGAAGTATTGTAGCCATCTGGAAGTAAGTGCGGCCATGTTCCTACTGCTGTATCGCTATTTTTATGTACAGGAGCAAGTTTCAGGTTAATATCTTTACGCGAAAGTCCAAATATAATATCTATAAGCCAATCGTCAAATTTGTGAATTGGATCTAAGGGGTTTATCTCCAATTGAATTGCTGCTCTTTCTTCGGGGCTGAGTACCAATGGAAATTCTTTAATCACTGTATTTAACCAATTGTTCAACAAAGCACTTTCTGAATTCTTATATTCCCAATAAAGGTGAGCAATAACCTCCAACGGAGGTTTACCTTCCAGTTCATTTACTGACAAAACGGGAGGTAGAGTTTGGGTTAAAAATTGTCTAAATTGGGCTCGGTATTTATCTACAGCACTTTGGTTAAGAATAAAATGTGTGGATATGGAGTTAAAAATATTTTTACATAAATTCGCAGCAAAACTATTTTCAGAATGCAAATTTAAAAAAATAATCAAAATTTGTAGTATCAATTTAACACTTTTTGACAAATTAAACCTCCAAAGAATTGATACGATAACATTACAAATTTGGTGTTATTAATTTTTAATATTATAAACCGGAAAGCATATTAATATATAAATATACATCAAATTGAATAATTTTGAAACTGTAGAGTTTTAGACTAACATTTATCTTGAATGTAGAAAGTCTTTACGGCGCCGAACATGTAAAATCGTTATGAAGTTATTTTAACATTGAAGTGACAAAAAAAAGTCGCCTTGGATACTAGTTTTAATTTACTTAAATGTTTTTCATTAAACTCATTACTTTTTAAACAAAGCTGAGCAACTATTTTTCGAAAAAGATTTTTTGATCTTTGCAAAAATATCTTGAGTATAATTAATAAAATTAGTTTTTTTAACTTTTGTCGGAATTGCAATTTCAGGGGATTCTATCGGATTTAATTTTAACTCTTGGGATAACTTAGGTTCTTCATTTTGAATTTCACTAGTAATAATTTTTTCTTCGAATTGACTAATCGCAGATTCTAATTCCTTTATTACTAATATATCTTTATTACCAAAACGTCGTTCATTATCTAATAGTTCATGCAATTCAGTTTTAAAATCTAAATCCTGCATTAGTTCATTATCCGTCTCTAAAGAGGATGTGAGTTTTTTTACTAACTCAAGTCTAATATCTTTAGAACCTTTGATCCTCGATATAGAACCGCATGTAAAATCTTGTATTATCTTAATCAACTCTCTATTACAATTCAAACCTAAACAGGTCAAGTGCTGCAGTCTTTCTGCATTTGAAACTTTAATACTTCTTTTATTATAATTGTTTCTATCTTTGTCATAATTTAAAAACTCACTCAAAAATCTTATTAATATATCAGAATCTAAAGCTAAAATTGAAAATAATGATTCAGTAATAATTTCTGGAGCATCATGTTTTTGAGTTAGAAATATGATTGTATCTAACATTTGTAAAATAACCTCTTTATTTTTTATTTTATCTGTTAATTTTTCAGAAATAATTTCCCATATTTCCTCTGGAATTTTTTCTCTTTCAAAAAAGATATCAAAAATACTCCTAGAATTAAATATACCATAATTTTTATTATCAGGATAAATTACGAGTTCACTTTTAATTGCCTCTAGTAATAAATTATCAATTTTATCTGATTTTAATCTTTTATCATTAACAATAAGAAAAAGACCATGTTTAAATAAATCGCTTCTGTAGTGAGAGGATAAATAACTTTCAACTTCATAAGTCATCTGATCTATAGGGCTATTTTCTCTATTTAGTAATAATAAAAATGCACTTATTCGTAAATTATTTAATTTAATAAGATCATTTACTGGAATTATACTTTTATTCTCAAAATTATTAGCAATTAATGATTCGACTCTTGCTGCAAAATTTGGTGGCCAATATTTTTTCTCATTTATTGCATCAACCAATCTAAACAGTGGTGCTCCTGCACGTAGTAATTCAAAATTTTTTTCAATATAATTCCAAATATCTTGTGGCCATGGATCAATTTTAACTAAAATAGCATTTAGCCTAAGCCTAAAGCTAGTATCCTTTTTAGGGTTTGCAATCTCATTTAATATAAGATTAAAATCATTTTCTGTTAACTCAATATTATATTTAATTTTATAATAAATTTTATCTAAAATAATATAGGATTCCTCAAGTGCTTCCTTATATTCTATGGAATGCTCATTTGAACCATTTTTAACAAGCTTTGACAATATTGAAGCGATACTTTCAGCTTCTGGCTCATGTGCTGAGTAAAAATCAATCTCATTTTCTCGTATTGAATTTGCATAATAATTGAAGATCTCTCGGTCGTATTCAGCTTTTTTTTGTGGATCTGATAAAACTCTATTAGCTTCATTAATTTGCTTATATTTTTTCTCATATAATTCAACATCTTCTTTTGTAAAGTCTTCTCCCAAATATTTTTTAATGCGATCTGGGTGATACCGTAAAGCCAATTTTTTATACTGTCTCTTTATAGTTTGTTCACTTGCACTTTTATCAACTTCTAATATTTTATAAAAATCATCCTTAGCAAACAATTCACTTTCGAAAAAAAATAAAAGAATAATACATAATATTAACTTTATTTGAAATGAATTTATAAAATTCTTTAAAATGATCACCTTTTATTCCTCTGTATAATTCTTTAATACTATGCAAACTTAACGCCAAATTCTCATTTTACAAAGATTAATACTTATCTAACTTTACAAAAATAACCAC
The DNA here is from genome assembly GCA_005793345.1 of Bdellovibrionales bacterium. GTDB lineage: Bacteria > Bdellovibrionota > Bdellovibrionia > Bdellovibrionales > Bdellovibrionaceae > SXSU01. The sequence goes on along the minus strand of SXSU01000061.1, from coordinate 39,714 downwards.
ACTGTTTAAAATTAACTAAAAAAATTATTTGAATTAGACATGTAGATTATAAGAAATTGCAATAGATCATAAAAAATAGGAACCATTTAGTGCTATTTTTTACTTCCACCGCCTATTACGAAAATTAGTTAGTCTTTTCACTATCACTTGGTCCACAAAGAAATTCTTGAGTAGGAACTGCTGGTATACTTTGTATACCAATTTTCATTTTTTTGCGATGATCATTATTATTTAAATCTCTAGGTTCAAAGGAAATAACAATTGTAGATCCAAAATCATAAAGAGAGGAGAGTGGTATCCAATATGTAACAAATGGAATTTCATTATCTCCAAGTAATTTCTCTATTGGAATTTTATCAATACCAATTATAGTTTTTGAAAGCATGAGCCCCCCATCAATATAATCAAACTGAAAATGCAAATCACCATCAGGTGTATTATATGCATAGAAGGAAGTCCCTGGAAAAGGACTACCATTTTCATTTAGTAAAGTATGACACTTCAAAGGCTTTTCTGAAAAAGTTTGAAAAACTGGTGGGTAAGTTTCAATACCACTAAAAGTAAATGCAACCACTTTTCTAACTCGTTTTGAATTAGTAGCACCATAAAATCTGAATACTTTGTAGAGTGCTTCATGTACAACCAAACCTGCTTTATTTGTATTATTCAATTTTTTCCAAATTTCCCTATTTATCAAAACTTGATTCTGACTTGTATAATTCGCCAATTGTTCATATTCACAATTTTTAGGTGGCAATATTTCATGTTTTGAGTCTTCTACTGGAATTAATCCTGTACCGTCAGGTAACATTTGATTACTTTTAATTAGTCCAATAATAAAATTTGCGTAAAGTCTTAAATTTTCAGTAAATTGAGGTTCTCGCCCTTTTCCTATTCGTTGAATCATTGTTTCGACTTGAGACTCAAATGAATCCTTGCTAATTACAGGCTTAACTTTATGCTGAACTCTTCCTTCATAAAAATCAAAAAGCTCTGCTGATTTAATTTTTCCTTTTTTATTTCGACATACAACACTTCTACCACCTCCACCATCCAAGCCTCCACCTCCAGATGGGTCAGCCATTAAGTGACAACTTTTGGTAAGGATGACAACTATGAGCGGAGTAGTTAATTTTTTGAAATATTTAGTGAGAGAAGAAATCATATTGATCCTTTTTGCTTCAATACCAGCAATAGCGATGCCAAAATACATTTTTATTTATCTTTTATTATTTTGTGAAAACTCAAACAATACATTGTTTTTATTTTCAAAATGCAGCGTGAATCACGGCGCATGATTTTGTCTCTTATAATCGCAATGCAAATAGACTTTATCATGAGCAGTTATTTAAAAAAGATATCCGATTGCTAATCCAACTCCGAAACTGTTATAAGCAGATTTAAGATTACTTATATCATTAGAATTAGATGGACCTGAAGTTTGTTGAATTTTTCCACCTGTTAAAAGATTTCGATTTGAAATTTCTAAATCTAAAGTCATGTTGTTTTTAAAAACATCTCGAAAACCAATTAACATCAGTCCGAGTTGAGCACTTTTTGTAGCATAATCTCTTTTTTGATTTTCAGAAGTGAATTCGATTTTAGTACCACTAGCATATTGTAAACTTAAACCAACATATGGATGACTTTCACAATCAAATAAAAAGAAACATTTATCTAAAAAAGTGCCAGTGCCTGGTCGATTGAATGCTTTATCAAAATATTTATATCCCATAGACATCGAAGGTCCTATTGCATCTAGTGCTGTAGAAAAAGAAATGACATGATTTTCAGATATAAACTTATCAGCAGAAATACCTAAGACACCTCGACTACCGAAAATACCGAATCCCGTATTAATATTGAGTTGGCCCTTTTCAAATGCCATTAATGAAAAAGAAGAAAAATTAAAAAATATAAACAAAATAAATTTAATATAATGTGTAAACATAAACTTCCTTATATGCAAAAAAGAAAGGATAACTTTTTAAAGTTATCCTTTCGCATAGATTTATATAACTATTTATTTTCAGTTACAGCAGAGCAACCAATGAGTCTTTTTTTTGATTCATTAATTAGAGTAATTCCATCTACCCCATTTGAACTCGCTAGTATCAAAGTTGATTTATCTGCTCTACTGAACATTGCTACAGTGATTTTTCCATTCGCTTCAGATTGTGCTACGGTGTACATCATCTCTCCTTCTTGCAGTAGTAGATGATTCTGAAAATCATTTGAATCAATTGGTAAGGGCGGCGCAAGTACATCCTTGTAGACACCTTCAGAATCTTGATTCTGCACATAACACAGTCTAGTACCCGCTGATGCCCCAATACTAAATACTAGTATGGCAATACTGAATAATATTTTATTTAATTGCATTTTCATTTTTACTCCTTTGATTTTAAGATCTTATCAATCTTAATTATTGTTTAATGGCTCCAATGAAATGAATATAAATAGATTTGATTTTAATATCCTTAAAAAAATTATTAAATTTGGGTACTTTTATTAGCAAAAATGCTCAACTTTACTACTAACATTCCGATAATATTGATAAAATGGAATCGATTTTTAATTACAATAATTATAGAAATTTTTTAAGAGATTGGCTTAAACATCAACCAAAGCGAGGTCGTGGTATTTTAACTGTTTGGTCTAATATTCTTAGAATTGAAACATCAGTAATGAGCCAAATCTTATCAGGAAAAAGAGAATTGACCCCAGAACAAGCTTTAGAACTTCAGTTATATATCGGTTTAGGCGAGTTGGAATCAGAATATTTTAATACAATAGTTCAAATAGAACGAGCATCGACTCAAAAGTTAAAAAATCATCTCAAAAATAAACAAGAAAAGCTAAAATCGGAATCATTGCAACTCTCTAAAAGATTAACTCGCGAATTAGTAATGAGTGATGAACAAAAATCAATATTTTATTCAAGTTGGATATATTCAGCTATACGACTCTCAAGTTCTCTCAAAGGGCCTCAAAATATAGATTCAATATGTAAACGTCTAAGTGTAGAAAGAGAAAAGGTAACTGAGATACTTAATTTTTTAGTTTCTACTGGATTAGTAATCGAAGACCTAGGATTATATAAAATGGGACCACAACGTACTCACCTAGAAAAAACTTCGCCATTTATTGTTAAACATCATACTAATTGGCGATTGAAAGCGCTACAGCGATCAGAAAATCTTACTGATGAAGAATTAATGTTTTCAGGTCCTTTATCAATAAGTAAAAAAGATTTTAAACACATTCGAGATGAAATTGTTTCATTAATTTCAAAAGTTAGTGAAACCGTAAAAAATACTGATGCCGAAGAACTCGCTGTTTTTGAAGTAGATTTGTTTTGGCTCAAATAAAAAATATTATTTAATTGCTATTAACTTAAAAAATTATGATGCTAAAATTATTATGAAATTTGCAGACTCCCATTGCCATCTCACTAGTAATTTATTGATTGATCAGGTTGATCTCATTATCAAAGACTCCCAACATCTTAATATTGATTATTTTGTTCAAGGGGGTATTTGTCCTGAAGAATGGGAGCTACAAATCAAACTCGCAGAACAATACAAGCAAATTATTCCTGTTTTTGGAATTCATCCAATGTGGATCGCAGAGCAAAACTCACAAACAATTGAATCAGCATTAGATTTTTTATCAAAGAAAATTCATCTTGCTAAAGCGATTGGTGAAGTGGGGCTTGATTTTCGACCTCAATTTATTCATAGCCGTGAACTGCAAATTGAAGCTGTTCTTAATCAAATTGAAATTGCACAATTTAAAAATATACCGATTGTATGGCATCTCGTCAGGTGCTTTGAAGATATTAAAAATAACCCACTTATGAGTGATTGGTTTTCTCAAACAAGTGGGTATGTTCATGCTTTCAATGGGGGCTGGGAGCAAGCTCACTATTATTTGCAAAATGGTTTAAAGTTATCCGTCGGCGGTGCCGTAACTTTTCCGACCAATAAAAAACTACATGACGTAATTAAAAAAATAAATCTTGAAAGCTTACTGATTGAAACAGATTCTCCTGATCAAAAAATATTTCAAAGTCCAACTGAAAATAATTATCCCAAATATCTTTGGTCAATTGCTACTACTATTAGTGAAATTAAGAATCTTCCTGTTGAAAAAATATTGGAAAGGTCGACTCAAAACTTATTTAGTCTTTTAAATATTTCATACTAGTACTTTGGTCTGGTTTAGTTAATTGAACTATCTGTCATATAGTAAATATATTGCCAAAAAAAACTTAAAATGAGGTGATCACTAGATACACAAAGGAGGTCACCCGTGAAAACCCTGATAGGATTGGGAAAGAAATTTTTTTCCTTTTTTATTTTATTTTCAATACAATCTATAACCGTATCTGCAAATGATTATAGTTCAGATCATACTCCACAAGCCCTGTATAATTTTATGAGTGCTCGCCAAAGAGCTTCTGATCAGATCAATGAATATGAAAGCTCGAATAATATTTTAACTCCATCTGATTATGAAAAAATTTTAGAATCAATCCGAAGTCTAAAAAATGAATACTTACTAATTAATCGTAAAACTCTAGATCCAGAATGGCTTTACAATGCTCAATTTCAAATTAGATTTTTAAATCAAAAGTTACACGTTTTATTGCAACAGAAACTTACTTTAAAACAAATTTCTGTTGAACAAAAGCAATCTATTGAATATGAAGCGCAAATTTTGAATTCAGCAAACCAAAAACTCTATAAATCCCCTCAAAAATCAATTCCTATATTTGGAGTAAAGGGTTCTGATTGGTCACTTTCAAAATGGATCAATGATAAAGAATTTTATAATTATATGTACGAGGATGATGAAGTCGTATATAGAGGTTTACGACTCAGATCTGGAGATATTATTTTAAATCATCCAATCGAAAAACCTGTTGGTATCTTTACGGCAATTTCAGATACCAGAAGTGTGTACTCACATGGTGCAATGATTATCTTTTACAAAAGCAAGTGGGGACGATTACCTATCGTTGTTGATGTCCATGAACGAGGAATTCGTGCAGTACCACTTCATCATTATTTGGGGTCAAAAGTTATTGGCTATGGAGAAATTTATCGTTATGAATCACCACCAGAGAATTTTGAACAAAAATTAGATAAAGCAGTTAAAGTCCTAATGAGCAAACCCCATCCCTACGACTTAACAGGCTCTGAAGATAGAAGAGCGTTAAGTTGTGTCGAAATGATTTCATTTTTATTAGAATTAATTGGTGAACCAAAAATAGAACTTAAACATAAAATTAGTGATAATATTTATAAAAATATTCTACGATTTGGTAAATTAAATTATCAGAAATTTCAAATGCCAAATGATGTTTTTGAAGATGAAAGATTTAAGTACATTGGCTATGTTGATAATACTTTAAGTTTAGAAAATTTAATAGCCAATGAAGTTTTACTCGATCTATTTCGCGAAAAAATGGAAAATAAAATTGTTAAGCGAGGTAAAGATCTCGAACGAACTTTTGGTGAAATTGCAATTCGAGAAATGAGAAATAAATACTCTTTTTTAGGGTACTTTTTGTTACAAGCCACAGGTTTTGATCGATCAAATTTTCCTGCTGGTGATCCAGGCTTACTAACTGCTGTTAATTCTATTGACACAATTTTTGCAAATGTGATGAATCGTTGCTTGAATTTAAATAAAAATGGCAAACAATCTTCGTGCTATAAATCACTAAATAATTTTATAAAAAATCGTATACATACATTAAATAATTATTCAATTCACGATATTAAATCTGATGTCTATATTCGAGTTACCATGGATATTCAGTTATCTAGTTTTGATCAGTTATTTATTAATTAATAATATTCAATTATTAATATTCAATTTTTAAAGTTACTATTGAATCTGAAGTTACAGAACTTGATAAATTAAATTTTGCATTAATATATTTAGGGGGACCAAATTTATTTTTTGCCCCCTGAGTTGCTCCGTAACCTTCCGTAGGTATTCCTACAAAGTTTGTGTTTATCTTTTTATTTCCATCTTCATCGTGATAGGCAAATGCAGCATATTCACCCTCTGGTAAATTATTAAAATTAAATTCAATTTTATCTTTACCATTTAAGTCCTTATATTCTTTGTTTATTGCAAATTCAGGTTTTGTTGGAAAATATTTTTGATTTTTACTATCAAATAACGTAATTGAAACACCGCCATTTCCTGATTTTAAACCTTCAATATTTACTATTAAATTTAGATTTGAACTTTTTATATTCTCATTAGAATTTGCAAAAAAAGGATTTAAAATTAAAAACATAAAAATTATTAAACTTGTGAAATAGTTTCTAGATTTCCAAATTATTGGCTGTTTAAAAAATTTATTTGCTAAAGAAACTAATGAAATGAAAATAAACATAATTACTCCTATCGGAAAAAATAAAGCACCAATTATTGAAAACTCACCTTGTGATTTTTGGTAAATTCCAATTAATAAAATAAAACTTAAATAACTCCACCAAGTCCCAGTACCAAGTAATGCTGCAATTACTATTACCGTTTCTATCCAAGTGAAAAGACTGGATCTGCTCATGCCTAATCTAAAATTTCTCTGCCATCCATTTACAAACTCTCGAAAACTTGAATACATATTAGTAGAATAGAGATTTGCCTTAGTATATACTAAATACTTTTTATTTAATTGAAAACATATTTTAGCGAGAGCTAAATCTTCTGCTAATTCGGATTTTACAGAAAAATGACCGCCACTGTATTCATAGTAATCTTTTTTGAAAAGCAAGAATTGTCCAATCGAAAAATATCGCAAACTACTTGGATTTTCTTGATGGGAATCTGTAATCATCGTTATAAGAAGATAAAATGACCCAATTAGTTTTTCCCAAAAATTAATTGCTAAATGAAAGGGGTTACCTGACATTAATGAAGCATTTTCTTGTTTAAACCAATTTAATGCTCTTAAAAGTTGATTTGAGTTATGTTTTGTATCGGCATCTGTAAATAAAATATAATTAAAATTATAATTATTATTTTTTAAAAAAAGATACCCCTGATGGCAGGCCCAATTTTTTCCAGACCAATTTTCTGGTTTCATTTGAACTTTATGAATTATGACTCGAAATTTTTCAGCCACACTAACAGTGCTGTCATCTGATTGATCATCCACCACTATAATTTTAGCACCATAGGATTTTGCTTCTAATAAAGATTCTAAAATAATTGGTAAATTTTTCTCTTCATTACGAGCAGGAATTACTATTGCCAACTCCTCAAGAGAATTTTTTTGATCTGATCCATCTTCAATTTTTGAATCTTGCCTCTTTTTATTTTTAGTAATAATTGGTTTATGAATCAAACGGTAAAAAAAAATGCAAAAACCAAATATAAATATCAATTCTCTCATTTAGATAACCACATTAAAGTATCTGCAACTCCAATGTATCCACCATCATACCATTTCCACCAGCTCAAAATCATAATTAAATGACCAACTAAAATAAAAAAATGACTCCACATTTCTATACGGTCAGAATTTGCCGTAAGATATCTATGCCAGTGAAGAGCTTCATCAAAAAAACTATACACAACTGATAGAAAAATAAAAACCAACGCAGGAATTCTTACAATTTCCGAATGTGAATAAGCTAAACAAAGAAGAACTACACTCGTTATTCCTGAAAATATAGTCATATGGTGAATTAAAGCTTCGCCTTGCTTAAGGACTTCTTTATAAATTGTTCGATGACCTATGGTATCTATTGCAATTGCAATAACAAAACAAAATATACCAATAGGAATATTCCATACATAATTAGGATACTGAACCCCATTTTTAAAGCCTAAATATAAAAAACTGGATACTACAATTAATAATCCAAACATTAGTCCGTTCCAAATAATATAAACTAACCAATCTTTACCATTAAACAATCCAACTCTTCCAACATAAGTTTTAAAATCATCGAAAAATAATTTAACTTCATTCATACTTTATACCTAACTTTAAATAAAAAAAAGATGCCTTAATTATACAAATAATTTTTTCAAAACCAGTTAAATAAGTTCTCTTTTTAAATGATTCAATACCAATTTTTCTTATTTTATTTCCGATTCCTTGATAAAGAAAACTTGCAATGCAAATACTTAAACCTGCACGAAAGGGAAGATATTTTATTCCTTTTCTTCCTTCAATATAATATTGATCGGACCATTCTAATAATTTTAAAACATTTTTAAACAATTTATCATGAATATCTGAGTTCAAAAAAGAGACTTTAGTTATTGAATATTCATCTAGCCAATCTTGTGGGATATAAATTCTTTGCATATTAAAATCTTCAATTACATCACGTGAAATATTTGTAAGTTGCATAGCTCGTCCTAATGAATCTGCGTATTTTAAAGCACTTTCATCTTTTACATCTAATATTGGACACATTAATAAGCCCACTATACCTGCTACATGAAAACAATAAATATCCAAATCTTGTTTCGATCTTACTGGATACTTTGAAATATCCATTTTAAAGCCAGCAAGAAGTTTTAAAAAATTTTCATGGGGTATATTATAATCGTTTGCAATTTGTCTTAAACCATAAAATGGGCTTGTTGATTCAAGTTTTGTATTTTCAAATAATGCAATTTTGGTATTTTGATATAAAAATTCAAGAGCACTTTCTGCTTCATTTTGAGATTGAGCTTTATCAATAATGTCATCACAATATCGACACCAACGATAAAGCAAATAAGCACCATTTCTTGATTTTTTATCTAATACTAACGATGCTATTCGAAAACTTTTCGAACCATTTTTTATAGCTGCCTCACTAAGTTTGAATTGCAAATCATTCATAGATTTGTATTTAACTCCATAGGTGATTCTTCTATTTTAACTTTCTTCAATGAATTAAAATTTTTATTCCTTGGAATTGATTGTTGTCTATCGTAGTCGTTAGCAATAACTTTACAGGTTGCTTTTGCTGATTGAACTACACCTGGCACTCCGGCCCCAGGATGAGTTCCCGCACCCACGAAATAAAGTCCTTCAATTGAGCTATCCCGATTATGACATCTAAAATACGCACTCTGAGTTAAAATTGGTTCTAAAGAAAAGGCTGATCCATTATGAGCATTTAAGTCTTTCTCAAAATCAAAAGGAGTATAAATTTTTTGAGTAATTAAATTCTCTTTTAAACCAGGCAAATAATGCTTATCTAAGTAATTTAATATTTTATCAGCATACTTTGGACCTTCGACATTCCAATCAATATCTGCTAACCCTAAATGAGGAACTGGAGAAAGGACATAAAAACCTTCACATCCCTCAGGAGCAAGAGATGGATCTGATACAGTTGGGGCGTGTAAGTATAATGAAAAGTCATCGGCAAGATGGCCATTTTTAAATATGTCTTTTAAAAGTTCACGATAACGGGGGCCAAATAAAACCATATGATGTTTTATATTTTCAAATTTCTTTTTTGCCCCAAAATAAATTAAGAAAAGAGACATGCTAAAACTTTTATTCTCTAAATTCTTAGTCATCTCAATTCCACGGGGACTTTGATTAAGTAGTTTTTTATAGGTATGCATTACATCTGCATTACTTACAACAAGATCTGCATTTAAAATCTGTCCATCTTTTACCTTCACACCTATAACTTTATTATTTTTAGTTAGAATTTGTTCTAATTCGCAATTTAAAATTAATTTCCCACCATTTTCTTCAAACAATTTTACAAATGCATTTACTAATGAACCTGTTCCACCTTTAGGAAAATGAACTCCCCATTTTTTTTCTAAAAAGTGTATTAAAGTATAAATAGATGAAGTTTGAAATGGATTTCCTCCTACTAATAAAGAGTGAAAACTAAATGCCTGACAAAGTTTTTCATTTTTAATAAATTGTGAAACAGTTTGGTAAACACTTTGATAGGCTTGAAGTTTTATAAGTTGAGGAGAAACTCTAATCATTGACCACCAGTCTAGAAAAGCTTCTGCCGATAATTTTTCATATCCCTCGATAAATACTTGCTCCGTATATTTTAAAAAATCCTTATAGCCCTCTACATCTTTATCACCAGATAATTCTTTTATTTGCTTAAGTGTATTTTCGAAATCTCCACTATAATCAAATCGTGTCCCATCTTCCCAACAGAGTTGATAAAATGGAGTTATTGGCATAAGTTCACAATAATCTTCTAGATTTTTTCCAACACTTGAAAATACTTCTTCTAAGCAAGGAAGTGCGGTAATTACAGTTGGTCCTGCATCAAAAGTAAAACCATCTTGTCGAAAAACATATGCACGACCACCTGGCAAATCTCTTTTTTCACAAATTGTAACTTCAAATCCTAAAGACTGAAGACGTATTGCTGAAGCAAGTCCACCAAAACCACTTCCAATTACAATCGCTGATTTAGCATCTTTTTTCGAGTTTTTATTAGTAAGCATGAGTTAGCCTTTCAAGAGTATTTAATATTTTATTTTTTAACTGAAGAGTGATTAAAGAATTATCTTTAAAAAATAATTCACACCAATCATTTTTAATTTGTGAGGATTTTATTTTTGCTCTTTGTTCAATGTTCAAGTCTTTTATTTTATTTTCTATACTTAGAATTTCAAATTCATTTCTAATTTGATAAATGAATTTTTGAAATTCAATTTCATCTAACACTTCAGCTAAAATTATCCATATAAAAGATGGTCTCAATAATCTTAAATCCTCATATTTTTTTTGCGGATTAGAATTAGATCTAAGGTTTCCGATATCATCATAAATTTGCAGGAGTTGTCCAAATCTGTTCCCAAACTCTTCAATGTTTTGAAATTTATCATTTGAGTCAATATTTTTTAAACTGGATAAGCTTGAACTACTTATTGTTTTTTTATATTTTTCTTGAGCAACTAAAAAACCTAACTTAATTGCTAAAGATGTAAGCGCTCCAGTTTTCAGTTCCATTGTTTTAAATACTATATCGGAAATATTTTTTTTTGTAACTCCCTCTAAAGAAGTCCCTAAATCTAGGGCTTGTCCTAAATGAGCATGCATCAAGGTTTTATTACATTCGTTAACAGCAAGTTGTTTTACTTCATTAGAGAGAGTTGAATTTTGAATCATAACTAATGGCCAAAAGTATAACCAGTTACCAGCATTTAACGCAATTGGAACTCCAAATAATTTATGTAAGCTTTCTTTTCCCCTTCGCACTTGGCTTTGATCTTCAATATCATCAATGATAAGCGAGCCAGAGTGTAAATATTCAATTACATTTTCAAAAAGTGTAATTAATATTTTATCCTCATCTCCAACTTCAACGGAGGTAAAATTGAAAGTACTCAATCCAATTTCGAATCCAATATTTATAAGATCTTCCCGAAAAGATTTTTTAGGTCGTGATAAAAAATCCTCAATTGGAACTAATAATGAATCATTAAAAATTTTTTTAACTGCTTCATTAGAATCTAGAATTGCCTCAAGTCCGGTTAACTTTATCACGGTTCACCAACCTCTTTTAATAACAAATTATTATCTTTTTTTCGAAGAACCTTTAAGGCAGCAAAAACAGATATTGGAGGACGTCCAATTAAAATCTTTAAATAATCAAACATATTAATCTTTGAAGAGTAAAATCTATCAATAGTATGATCTGAAAATTTATAAAATCTCTCAAAAATTTTATATCGATTTGTTGAATCTGATGCATGAAACATCATTTTGTTTAATAATAAATAAAATCGTTCATTCTGTTTACATTCCTTTTTCAATTTACGAATGATATTTAAATAATTCTCAGGATTAGGATTTTTTATTTTAGCAAGCTCATCTGAAATTCTGGCAACCCAGAGAAAAGAATATCCAGTAACTGGATGAAAAAATCCAGCATCAGCTCCAATTTTTATTTTTTCTCCCTGAGATAAAAAAGGTGTAGAAATAGGAATTGGTAATACACCTTGTTCTGTTCTTAGAATAGCCTCAATTTGCAAATTTTTATTTTGAATATATTTAAAAATTTCAAGCTCAATTTCTTTTAAGTTAATATCTTCGGTATTACTATATCTCGTGTCCTCAACAAGTAATGTATTCTCGTTGTATGGCAACACGTACATAAATCGAAATCCATCCTTTTGTTCAACAGTTGCGTCCATCAAAATTGGAACTGATATCTTATGTGGAAATTTTGTTTTAAATTCTAAACCAACAAATTTTTGAAAACCACAACCATTTTTCTTTAAATCTTTAAAAGAAATTTGATCATTTGATCTAGCATCTATTACAACTTTAGCATTTAAAATTATATTTTCTTTAGTTCGTACACTTTGATTATTAATTTCTATTACATCAACGCCAAAACTTAAACTACTAACAAGTTTATTTTTCATGATTTTAAAAAAGGAATCTGACGATATAGAATAATAATCTTGATTTATTTCTCGCTCATAAGAAAATCTAACATTATAAGTTTTCCAGTGATGTGAAATGATTTCCTTCCAATTTTTAATATTTTCGACATCTCCACCATGAAAGGACCATGTTTTATTAGAAGCGAAGGATAAATTTTTTTCTAAAACTTGTATATTTAAATGGGGTTGTTCTTGCTGAAGCCTGAAGGCCAAACTTAATCCTGACAATCCAGCCCCTACTATGATTATATCTTTCATACCAAACAATATGATAAAAAAAGATTATGTTGTCAAACAAATGTCTAAATATTGTCTAATTATATTTATAATTTAGTTAGACAATACCTAGACAACTATAATTTTATATGTAATAAAAATGTAAATGTTGACAATAAAAAATGTTTCTAAAATGACAAACTTATCCGAACATACCCTTCGCGCTTGGGAAAAACGCTATGGAGCGATTATTCCCGATCGAAGTATTGGTGGTCGCAGAAGTTATACTATCGAAGAAGTAAATCGACTCAAAATTCTTGCAAATCTAACTTTAAATGGACTTAAAATTAGCCAATTGGCTCAATTAAAGAATTCAGAACTTGAATCATTAAATATAGAATTTGAAAAATCATTTTTGAAAAAACAAAAAATAAATAATTCTGAAAGTAAGCAATTATTAGAGAATAAAAATTCGAATCCAGTCCTCGTTTTTCAAGACTCAATAAATTTTATACTTATTCAACTTAAAGATTATAATATTAAAGATATTTTAAATTCTATTCAAAGAGCAAGATGGCAATCTGATATTAAAGAATTTCTTTTAAATTTTATTTCGCCATTACTTAATCAAGTAGGGCTTGCCGTCGAGAATGGAAAAATTGATATCTCCCATGAACACTGTTTAAGTGCTATTTTAAAATATTATTTAAGCGATTTAATTTTTCAAATTTCAAATTCTTCTATACCTAGACCTGAATATATCGAAACAAATAAAATTTCATCATTTATTTTTGCTACTCCAGAGGGGGATTTGCACGAATTTGGTATTCAAATTTCTGCTTGTCTAGCAAGCCTTAAAGGTTATGATGTATTTTTTTTAGGTTGTAATATGCCTGAAAAAGCACTTCAAGCATGTTCGAAATCATTAAAAGCAAAGGTAGTTGTGCTTGGATGTATGGCAAACTCGAAAATGCCACCTTTAAAACTTTTTGATTATATTAAAAAATGTAAAAAAAATTTAAATCCCAGGACTCAATTGTGGGTTGGAGGAAATTTAAATTTAGCTTACCCAAGAGAAACAGCTATATTTTTAAGTGACAATGAAAATAAAAAAATAAAATTTATTTCTAATTTTAATGAATTTGATTCCACCTTAAATTTATTGTGAACTAAAACTCAAGAATAAAAACTATTGACCTTAATTTTGAAGCTTGGAAATTAATCGATTCAAAAATAATCTAAAGTCATCTATATATCCAAATGCAGCTGGTACAACTATTAAAGTTAATAAGGTGGAAGTTATTAACCCCCCAATAATTGATACCCCCATAGATGTTCTTTGAGCTGAGGCTTCATTTAAACCAATTGCAATAGGAATTGTTCCTGCTATTAATGCAAAACTTGTCATTAAAATGGGTCGCAAACGAACCTTAGCAGCTCTTAATAAAGCTTCATTTCTATCAACTCCATCTTGTATTAATTGATTTGCATAATCCACTAACAAAATAGAATTTTTTGCAACAACACCCATTAACATGATCATTCCTATCATCGAAAACATATCCAATGATTTGCCAGTAATAAATAATCCTGCAAAAGCGCCAGTCATACCAAATGGCAAAGCAAGTAAAATAGTAATAGGGGTTATAAAACTTTCATATAAAGAACCCAACACTAAATAAATTAATAACACTCCTAATCCCATTGCTAGAACCATATTTTGGATTAAAATTTTAAAATCTTCTGCTTGCCCTACATACTCATATGTAATTCCAGGAGGAAGTTTTAATTCAGGATTTGTTTGTAATAACTTATCTACTTCTTGAGAGATCGCACCAAGATTTCCATCGGGGCCGATATTTCCATCTATTAAGATATATCGACCTTTATTTAACCGGTTGATTTGCGAATAAGTTGAAACTGTTTTTAAGGTTGCAACTTTTTGAAGTGGTATCATGTTAAAATTCATATTTGGAACTAAGGTCGTATCAAATTGTGATTTGATCTCTCGATCTTCTGGACGTAAGCGAACTCTAATATCATATTCGTTTCCGTCTTTTCGATAGATCGCTGCGACTTGCCCTTCGGTACGCGCTCTTAACTCTGCACCCACAGTTACTGTTGAGATCCCTAACTTTTCTGAGCGACTTCTATCAAATGAAATTAAAAATTCCTTACTTCCCGTTCTGTAATTAGTGTCAACATCCACAAGCCCTTTAATTTTTTCAATTTGTGGTTTGAGTTTTTCTACAAAAGAACTTAACTCATCTAAATTTTCCCCTTTTAATGATAGCTGAAATATTTTTTCACCACCACCACCAATATCAACATCACTTACACCAATTACTGCCTGAGTATTATATTTTCTAAATAACTCTCTAACCTGTGATTTGATTTCAGAGGTAGAGTAATCTCTTTGTTTTCTTGGAACTAATCGCACATAGACATTTGCTTTGTTTGCCTCTGGGCGAGTAATAAATCCAGCAGTTGAGGAAATAAAATCCACAGATGAAAACTGCGACAACTCTTGTTCAATTGTTTGCACAAAAGTTTTAGTTTTTTCTAAGGACGTACCAACAGGTAATTCTAAAGTCACACGAAATTCACCATTATCACCTGCAGGTAAAAAGTTTTTCGGAATCTTTGAAATTAACAATAAACTTAAAAAGAAAAAACCAAAAGTTAAACCCAGAATAGTTTTTCGATGAGTCAATACCCACTTTGTAGTTAAAACAAATTTATCCTCAAGTTTATTTTGAAAATTATCAAAATAATTTAACATACGATCAACAGGTCCCTTACCCCGTTCATGATGTGCTACTGCTTTTGAAGCAAGAAAAGTAGAAAGCATTGGTGCCACTGTAAATGCATCAAATAGTGAAATTAACATTGTAAAGACTACTGTTAAACCAAATTGTTTGAAGAATTGTCCAATAACTCCATCTAAAAACGAAATGGGTCCAAACACTGCTATAACAACCATTGTTGTTGCAATAACTGCAAGAGCCACTTCACTCGTTCCTTTTATTGAAGCATTTTTTGGAGTTTCACCCATTTCAATATGACGAAATATATTTTCTCGAACCACAATTGCATCATCGATAAGTAAACCAACAGCCAATGAAAGTGCTAATAATGTTAATATATTAATTGTAAAACCACATGCAGCCATAATGATAAAACCGCCCAAAAGAGAATTTGGTAAGGCCATGCCTGTAATAAATGTCGATTTTGCTGATCCTAAAAAGAAAAATACAACCACTATACATAATAAAATTCCTAATAAAATAGATTCAGTAACATCAGCAATATTTAAACGAATAGGTCGAGCATTTTCACGAATGAGCTGAATACTTGCTGCAATACCTCGTTCTTTTAACAATTTATTTACTTTATTAAGCTTAGCTTGAACTAAATCTACTATTTTTACAGTATTTGAACCAGACTGTTTATAAATATTTAAAGCTAAACCTGATTCGCTCTTATATGAATTTTGCTTTGAGCGAAATGAAAATTTAGTTTCTTCTTCTACTAGTCCTTCTTTCACATCTGCAATTTCTTTAAGTTTTACTGTTTGATCCGAACCCAAAAAATTAACCGCAACTTCCTTTAATTCATTTACAGTTAAAAATTCACCAGCTGCTCGAACAATTGTTTCTGTCGACTCATTTTTTAACTTACCAACAGGAACATCACTTGATGTTTTACCAATTTTATCTATTATTTGTATAAGTGATAAATTATAATCTTGTAATTTACTTTTGTTGACCATCACCTGGATTTCTTTTTTTCGTCCGCCAAGGATGTTTACTAAACCAACACCTGGAATTGTTTCAAATTGCGATTTAATTATTTGATCAGCAACATCAAAAAGTTGATCTTGTGGAATCTCACTCGAAACAGATAATTGAGCAATGGGTTGATCTGCAGGATCAAATCTTCGTATTATTGGTTCTTTAATATCTAAAGGTAATTTACGTTTTATATTTCCAATTCGTTGCCGAATTTGCTGTTCAAGGTCTTTAACATCTGAACCAATTTTAAATAATAAAATAACATTGGATAAACTTTCAGAGTTCTGAGAATAAATTTTGTCAAGTCCCGTTAAACTTCCAAGTTCATCCTCAAGGGGTTTAGAAACAAGCTTTTCAATATCTTGCGGTGATGCTCCAGGATAAATAGTTTGCACAAATATTGAAGGAAAAGTCACATCTGGAAATAAATCAACACTCATGCGTTTTAAAGAAAGGAATCCTAAAACCAACATTAATAATACAATCGAAGTAATAAAAACGGGTCTTTTAATTGCAAGTTCAGCTAATTTCATAACATTCCATCCTCAAGTTGAATAAACATTTTTGCTTGAGCTTCAAGTTTACGTTGTTCAGTTAATAATTTCATTAAAGAGAGTTCTGAGTCGGCAACATCACCCTCTGCAGTAATCACCTGAGAGGTAATAGTTCGACCTTTAGATAATTTATCTTGCTCTGATTTGAAACGCTCTTTTTGAAAGGCATTCATTTGCCGGGCAATTTTAATTTTATTTGACATCTCTGAATGTCGCCTAACTATTTCAGACCAGGATGTTGTGCTCTCCTGAATCATTTTTTCTTTTTTTAAATGCGAGGCTTGCATTTCAAGTTGTGAAGAATTTATTATCGATGATTTAGCTCCATCATCAAACAACCACTTGAATTTTAGTCCAATAGAGGTTGTCGGGCGCTCAGAATCTGCTATTTTCCCAACTACTGTATTAAAATTTGAATCATAGTTATTTGTCTTATACATTCCATCTAGTGACAATTCAGCTTTTTGTGTTTCTTTAACTTCATGAACAATATTTACTTTAATTTGACTTTCGAGATGTGATGCATAGGCATCTAATCTTATCATTTTATTTTTTGTGAGTTCTCTCTCTGATTCAAAATTCTCAGTGGGTTCAAATTCAAAAACTGAAGCTCGCTCTAACGTATTTGCAATTTTGATTTTTATATTCTGAAATTCATCATTTGCTGAAACCAACTGAAGCTCACGAAGAGAAACTAACCCTTGGCTGCTTAATAATTCTGATCGATCACCTATTCCATCATTTAATCTTCTTTGGACCCAGCTCTGAATTTTTTTTGCTCGGTTCAAACTTGACTCATGAAGTTCTAATTCTTTTTTTGAGTATATAAAATCCCAATAAAGTTTTTCTGCATCTATTAGCACTTGATTAATCTGGATCGAATTCATTACTTTTTCTAATTTTTCTAGTACAGATTCACGCTGTGCTTTAAGTGTATTTGAATGACCAAAAAAATCTTTCCATAATGATTGCGAAAACATAATACCCAAATGCGAAACACCTTGAGTTGCCTGAAAACTAGCAGGTGAACGACCTTCCATATTGATATCTTGAGCTTCCGCTATGAGTTGGAGAGTTGTTCCAGTCCTAAATTTTTTTCCAAAAATAAGAGAGTAGTCTTTAATTTTTTGACGATCAATTATATATGTTGGACTATTTTGCTTTAATGATCTGTCATCAATTAATGAACCCGATATCTGCATATAGGGAGACAATTCAACATTTGTATTTTGATATTTTTCATTAATAGCATTTGAACTTTTTTGTAGTGATAAAAGCATTTTATTTTGCAAATTAACTTCTTGCAAATAAGTACTTAAATCATATTTAATTCGAGGTTCATTTTGTGCCTTAGTAATGACTGAAAACACTAGACAAATAATATAAAAAAAAATTAACTTTTTGCGATAAATGCGATAAAACATACAACCACCTAGAATTCTACTACGAATATTCATAGATTAGCGTAATTACTAATTAAACTTTTATCAATTTTTATTCATCAAACTGTCTAGTTAGAATTAATTATTGTAAAGTATTAATTTTTTATCACAATCTAACTTTAGTATGGTTTTCTCGACTAAATTCTAGCACAGATTCCCTTTCCAAGAAAGAAGGGCACTCCAAGAAGCAATGTGGGTTTTTCCTCAAAAACACATTTTAATTGGCTTTGGCTATCGCACGGATTTTCAAAAAGTCCGTTTGTAGAAGGAATAGTTTTTCTAAATTCATATTCACTTGTATACTTTTTATTTTTAACATCCCAATAAATTGGACATCGAACACCTTCTTTAGAATATAGTTTACATTCAAATTGAGTACTTGTTTTGCTTTTTTCACAACGAGCAATCGTCCTATCTACTATTGATTTTTTAAAAGTAGATTCATGCCAAAGAACACAATTGTCATCGCTAATATTAGACCACATACCATTTATTTTAGGTTGCGGTTCACAAACTCTAGTTACTAATTTTGAATTATTGTGCAAATCAACAGAACTATCAATTTCCGATTTAATTTTTTGAAAATCTGCTAATACTTTAGATTCTATTTGTTCTCTGAAAATAGTACCACAATAACTATGCATATATGTTCTGATAGAAATTTTTTTATCAACTTGAAATACTTTTGAAGTGAATAAGTATACAATTGGTAGTGCTTTAATATGATCACTTTGAATATTCGATCCAAAAAAAGAAGTCTCAGTAAACTCTGAATTTTCAGTAGAATACTTTACTTCAAATGTACAAAATCCAACCATGGGGTGTGATTCTGTTACATTAGGATAAATTTGCTTATTTTTATCATCTTTAATTAAAATATAGTGATAATCAAAAGAATCACCGTTAATTTTAATTTTTGATTTATTTATATTCACTTTTAAAGATGAAGCTATAACAACTGAAGTTTTTAAGCTATAAAATTCTGATTTAGAATCTTTAATTTTAAAACCCACCCTAAATGGATTTAATTGTAAACCTAAACTCTTATTAAAATTCCTCTGTTCTAAAATCGATTTTTCAACCCAAGCACGAGGAAGAGCTGGCCACTGTAAATCCTTACTTTCTGATGAAAACATTTGTCTAATTATTTTATTTTTATCAGCTATTGCATCAGTATCAGTAATATTTCCCATTGGTTCAAAATACTCAATTGATTTTCCAACTTCTGCTATTTTTGAATTATTTCTTTCTGATTTACTATCAGGAGAAACACTTGAGTTATTACTGCCTTTATTTTCGATATTCTTATTTTCTAAAATTATATTTTCTGGACTTTCAATTTCTTTATCAAGAGCTAAATCAATGTATCTTTTTGCTTCCATCAGCAAATTTACATCGCTCGATTCATTTGCAACAGCCCAAACAAATTTTGGATTTAAAATTAATACTAAAATTAATAATCTAACTAACATGATATATCCATATAGAAACCCTTAAGTTGGAATCATTCAAACTTAATTAATTCTCAATTTCAGGACAAATCTAATTAGCTTTTTAATATAATTCGACTTATTTTATTTAGTAATGTAAACTCTTGATTGATTGACTCAAAAAATGACAAAATTTGTTAACATTAATTGAGTAGATTAATATAATTGCCCTTTTACTTATCGTAATTTTAAATTTGGAAAAATTATGTGTTCAAAAGTAAAAAGCGAAAAAAATAAAAGGAGAAAGTTATAAGAAATAAAAAACCACTACCCTAAAAACGCGAGTTCGATAATAAATTTTGTTTTTAGCGCAGGGAATTTTTTTAAGAACAAGGAATAACTCAATAAAATTATTGAGGCTTATCTTCTGCGATAAGCCGCAGATAATTTTTTGAGTTATGACGATGGAATTATAAAAATTAACAAGCTAAAACAAATATTTAGTATCGAACTCGCGTTAAAAGTGTTAATAATGGCGTAAGCTAATTTTAAGCGCTGTTTTCATTTAATTTATAAGCAAAAGTTTTATTACCTAATCTATAAAATAAAGTATGGAGTTATTTAAGTGAGCTCACTAAAACTCAACGAATTATTATCGAATGTTTTCCAGAGGCGAAAGTTTACTAAGGATTTGATTAGTATCCATTCATTCTCATGAATTTATGATGACACTGAAGTAGGTACAAATTGAGTGAATGGATTCCTTTTGCTAAAATAAGCGTTAATTGTTGAAAATTAATAAATTTTAAATTTCCGTTCCAACTATAACTCATTTAATATTCAACGACTCTCAATTAAGTAATTTTGAAGAAAATTATTTTATTTTTACTCTGGAAAATGCGAAATATCAGTTATAGAACTAAATTCATAGTCCAAATCTCACGATTCTTGGAGTCATTTTTGATGCTTGTGACTTTGAATCCAAGTGATTCAAATAACTTTTTTGATCGTAAATTGTAAGTAAAAACGTTCTTAATCTTAAGCTCTGAATAAGATAACTCTCTGGCTCTTTCAATAATTAGCTTTACAACTCTTCTTCCTAAACCTTTGTTGCGATATTTTTTTTCACCAATTACAAGTGGTAAAGTGTCAGGAGTAAGTGTGACATCGCCAATAGGGTGCCAATGGTCGTTTTCTAAAATTTCTATGATATAAACTTCACCTTTATTTTGAAGATATTTATACATGTCGTGAAGAGTTTTTAGTTCATATGGTGTATCCGTTGCTTCTGAAAAGTATAATACCTCAGGGTCACTATACCAAGTTAATGAGTATTTCAAATCAGTTTCAAATTGAATAGGCCGCAACCTTAAATTTTCGTCATAGATTTCTTTCATTTGTGCCTCAAAAGAACATCTATAAAATGCGACGTCGGTAATCCTGAGCTTCGATATTCGGGTGGAATGATGATATAAAAACCATTTCTAACACGAATGATTTTTTTTTGTTTTACTAGTTTATGGATTGCATTGTAAAAAGATGATGAAGTCATTTCTAATGACTTCGTGGTTTCTGCTTTTGTACACCAATACTTACCTTGAGACTTTAATATCTCAAGGTATTCAGATAATCTTTGATGTTTTTCTGACTTTTCATTCATTTGTAAATTCTCACTAAAAAGGAAAGAATTTACAACTTTTAACATTCAAGCATAACCTTGGGCTAACAGGTAATAATTTATAACTCATTGATAATAAACAGTAAAGACGTCTTAAAACGATACGGATGCTGTGCGGGGTCTAGGTGGTTCATTTGATCTTCTTGTTGCCATCAATGAGTAGATTTTTAAACTAAGCTTTTAAGTCTTCAGAATAAAATTTATCTTTTAAGTTCCTCATTTTCTTTGCGCATTCGCTGGAGTTCTTCAGCCTCACTGAACGTGGTGATTGCGGGTTTACCAGAGGGTTAAATTTTAAATCCTCATTCAGATAAAATTAAAATAAAGTATTCATCTGAAAATTTACGAAAAGATAATTGACCAATGACTTTTGCTAAACTTCTCGGTTCGTATAGAATTTCCGAGGGATTATCTCAAGTGGATTTGGCAAAGAAATTGAAATTATCAAAAGGAAATATTTGTGACTTTGAGAAGGGGCGTAAAATTCCAAGCCCATCAAAAGCCGAAGAAATGGCAAAGATTCTAGGAGATATGCCAGCCTACTGGGTTAACGTTGCTTTGCAAGATCAATTATCAGCAGACTATTTTTGTATACGTATGTAAACTCTTGATTGCTAGTCTCAAAAAATGACAAATTTTGTTAACATTAATTGAGTAGATTAATATAATTGCCCTTTTTTCTTATCGTAACTTTAAATTAGGAAAAATTATGTGTTCAAAAGTAAAAAAGGCAATCAGCCACTATAAGTTAAAGCAGAACACATTGCTTGAACATCACAGAGATATTATCTCATGTAACCATTCTGTTAAAATAGAAGACCTCATTATTGAGGCCTTCTCATTGCGAATTTGATATAAGACTGACTCTAGTTTATATATTTGGTTATTATTCCAAAAGTATGAAAATCACAATTACCATTGGAGTTAGGGAGAGCTTCAAAGCGGAAAATAACTTCAATGTCTGTTTCATTAATGCGACCAGTGGCTTTAATTTCATTATTAATCTCATCATGACTGCAAAGATTGCCGAGATATCCTTCTGTATAAATAACAGTTGCTCCATTGAATTCTGAAATCAATTTTTGTCTCTCATCTTCGCTCAGAGGAATTGATGTATTCAAAAATAATTTGCTAAGTATAAATTGCTTCAATTCTCCAACCCAATAAGGTCCTAAAAATGCAGGACCTACAACTTTGTCTATTTGCAATTTCCCTATTTTCGAAAACACACCAAACATAGCAGCATTATCTATTCCACCGAACTCTAGGATTAAGTTGAGGAGTTGGTTGATTCGGATTATCACTACCTGTAGGTTTCTCAGGAGAAGGTGGAGGAATATCTTTTGTGCCACTTTGCTTCGAACCACAACCAAAAAGACAAATAAAAAATACAAAATAGAATATAAGTGCATTTTTCAATAACGGTATCATCATATTTTCCATCTCCAACTTAAATTTTCTTTGCTACCATTACATATTTTTTAACTCATTTCAAACTCTTCGATCGATTTATTTTAATTGAATGTTTCAATCACTAAATCTGATAAATAATTGACATAGTATTCTTTTTTTAGTGATTTGTTTCGCTTCGCAGAAAGAGTATAGTATGATGTATTTTTAAAGCTATCCAAATAAGGTTGGGAATAAGTTCAGTATATATTTTCATAATTTTTTATTCTCTGATAATTAAATTCTATATTTGATCGGAAAGAGATTTTTATTTTATAACTCTAAACTTAGTTAAGTTTTATTAACGCATATAAAAGTTTGTATTTTGAAATTAAAATCACATGTTAAATGTGAGATAATATTTTATTAACTATGAATTAAATATTATTTTGTATTTATAATTTAGTATTTAAATTTGGAGTTTAACTTTTGTGAGTCTATGTTTTAATTATTTGTTTATTCAAATATATTTTAATATTATAATTTTTTTTTGTAATTAATCATATTAAGTATGCTAGGAGGTAAATTTGAAATTTACTCAAAATAAAGTAATAGAAATTTCTGTGCTGTAAAAGGTGTAATCAAAGGACTCCTAAGAATATTTAAATGTAATAATAGACAAAATATAAATAGAAAAGCAGATTCCTTAGTCTAATATCATTTTAACTTTATTTACTTTTGGTCTGAAACTTCCATAATATTACTCCATCTTGTTATATAGTGACGACTTTTCAATTGAGAATGCATTTTCCAAAATGGCTCAAATCCACAGACAGCAAGTAGACATTCAGTATCGACGGCAAAAAATAAGTAATAATGTGGTACATCCTTTGCAAACAAAAATAGGAATCAGGAGAATCTATAAATGCAAATTCATATTCAAGGAAAACCGTTAGCAGTTTTACTCTTGACGAGTGTACATTTTTTTTTCGTTGAACCAATTTATGCGATTCAAGAGGGGCCAGTTATAACATGGAAATCCACAAGTTGTACAGCAACACCTATTACCTCTGGGCCAACACAAGGTCGTTCCAGTGTAGTCATCTTTCCTAATGGAAGAGAAATCACTGTAGTTGGTCATCAGCATGGATCTCGTCAAATACTAGCTCAATCGGATACTATCCTTTCAGGACAACTTGCTAAAATGTCTGACTTAGAGTTTGATCAATATCTCCGACTTATTCTTAATCAAAATAAAAATGAATCATCAAATATTGAACCAGTTTATGAACTTATTCTAAAACGAATAAATTCTGATACATCTTCAGTTCAGAGTCTAAAACCAAATTCAGTTAATATAACAAAAAAAAGTGGCACTGTACTAAGCCATGCAATAGAAGATTATTCCTTTTTAGTAAAAACATTTTCCTCAATTCAGTACTCTATGAAACCAATTGAATTTATTGGTCATGAATCAATTACCGACGAAACCCCCTTGATATTTACAAAAACTTTGAAATCTATTTCAGTCCTAGAAAAAGAGTTTAGGAAAAGAAAAAAACAGGGTCATTTATCAATGACTGATAAAGAATTCAAAGATACTATTCTGTCAGCTACCAATGCTAGCTTATTTTATTATTATGAAAAAAAAGACATGCAATCAGAAATTCCCATTCTAGGAATGGAGTCAAAGGAAATAATTGAAGAACAAAATATAAATCCAATCAATGAACCCTTACTGATCGCATTAGGTGCTGATCAATTATTAAATTTCCTAATAACTGGTGAAAGTAAAGCACAGGTCTCTTCAAAGATTTCCAATTTAGACCATGTATCTAAAAAGTTTTATATTGAATTAGCATTTTTATGGCTCGATGTAGTTACAATGAAAATTTCAACGATAGATGGGTTAAAATTGAGAATTCAAAATTTACCAAAAGTTCAATTCAATTATACTAATGAGGAAAATAATTTATTTAGAGCACTGGAAAAACATATAATAAATAATAATAAAAGAGAAAACGCTACAGCTATCAATCTAGCCAATCAACATCAAAGTGGAATCCACTTTGTTGGAATAAATCACCTTAATGGGATAGTAGATAATTTGGAACACATTTGTTCTCAAGAAGAGATTGATAAGTTTTTATAAAAATACAACGGATAAGAATAATTCTTCTAGTTTTAATTTATTTTCGATTCCAAAAAGAGTTGGTCGCAGCTACTATTTGATAGACCATATATACTTTTTTTTGAAAAGTGTTGAGAACTAACCACTTCGATTTTATTTTCTTTCATTGATATAAGTAGCCCCTTAAACCCAACAGTTTGTTTTGCAAATAAGATAGTTACTACTTGCAAAAAAAGTGCTGTTGGGATGCCGGTATAAACACTCATAATTTGTGTCATATCATAATTCTCGAACCAATTAAAATGATCCATAACATATCCAGATGTGTAAAAATATGAAAGGATAACTGGTGTCATTGTTATTTTTAGCCAGGATATTCTTTTTTTAAAATTCTCATTTTCATTTTTAATTTCTATTTTACTTTCTGTTGTTCCCAAAAACTTTATTGGTAAATTAGAAGTAGCGCCCCACACTGTAATTGACTTAGCTGTGCCTTCGGAAAACTCAGCTGATAAACCCGCAGCTCTTTGTGATACTTGTTCTTGAGTTCCACAAAATGTACTGCAGGCTTGTAATTAAATATGAAGGTTATCTGAAGTTCTAAATTTTAATACAGATATCATTTCTTTTAATTTTCCAAAAGCGCCATTTTTATCAAAACCTCCTACTTCTGCCAGAATAGTTTTGTTATTTATTAAATTTGTTCGGCCATGGGTACCTATCAGTAAAGTTTGTATTTTATCAGCATTTTGCAATCCTGATTTTCTAAGTAAATTCTCAAACCAAGCTAAAGTAAATTTTTTGCTATAACCATAAGGAATAAAAACTGCATAAGATTACTTTATTTTAATATTATTATCTTTTGATACCTTATTCGACCCTGTGAAAAGTTAGAGAATCCCTCTCTATCTAATTGTATTATTTATTATTTCATAAGTATTTTTGGATAAACCTGGCAAATTGAGTATTCTGTCCAATTCTGTCTTCATCAATATTTTACGTTTGGGTTCTAAACGGGGGTAGATATCAAAATAACTCGATAAGCGTGCAGCAGTTTGTGGATTTAATTTATCAACTTCAATCAATTGATTTGAAAACCACTTATATCCAACAGCCTCACCTTTCTCATCTACATAGTGAAACGCCCTATAATTATAAGATGCAAAACCACCAATAATCGATCGTACATTATTAGGATTTGTTAAATTAAAATATTCTTCTTTCATTAAGAAATCCAGTGACTCAATATAATTTATAAAATTTGTAAACTCACTAAAAGATGACTCCCAAATATAATATTTATTTAAAACCAAAGCATCATTCTTCCACTTCTCTTTAAACAATTGTCCAGCAAGAGTGCGCTCCTTAGATTCATTTGAGTTTAAAGCCTCAAAAGCTCCCCATTGTTGAGACATATTTTTTGCATTTTTAAAAATATCAAAAATAAAAGCAGTTGAATCAGGATCATATCCAATTATGTTTAATAAATTTCTTTTTAATTTACGAATAGATATGGAAGCATAAGTTAGATCTTCAATATCAGGCAATAAATTATATATCTTGTATATCTCTGATTTAAATTCTTTTATGATGTACAAACTTAATTCATTATAAACATCAATAAGTACCAATGGACTAACTACATCAATGGATTGCAGAACATACTTAATATTTGGAAAAGATAATAGCTTTGATTTATAGGCAAAGTTATTTTTTGTTAGGTAATGTTTATTAGAATCTAATGTTTTTAAAACTTGTGCAAAAATAGTTTTATAAACTTTTCCAATAACAGAAAAATCTAATTTTGATTTATTGCTTGGGTTGAGGACTAGTTTTTTATAAGAATCTAAAATACTATTTAATATTATTTTTTGAAAAGCTTCCCACCTATTGAATCCATCATCATCGTACTGAGATAAGAGCAATAACTCATCTGTATTTTCTACTCCTTTTAAATTTACTGGTGCAGAAAAATGACGCAATAAAGAGGGTATTGGTTTTGAACTAATACTTGTAATTTCTAAAGCTTGCTCTTTTGATTGTAATACAATTATTCCTTCATGGTTTGATTTTAAATGAAAATTTGAAAATGAAGATTTGAAATTATTTTCATTGAAAGTGAACTTTAAGGCACTCATGTCTAGTTTATGCCCCTGATTATCATAAAAAGCACATCGAATGGGAATCAGTAATGGTTCCTTAATATCTTGATCATGAGTTGTGTTTGTATGTTGAGTGAGTTTCATTTTATATGTTTTAGAATCTTCATTAAACTCTTCATCAACTACAATTTCAGGGGTTCCTGATTGAGAATACCATTTTCGAAAATGAGTTAAGTCAACATTTGAGGTTTTTTCAAATGAAGAGACAAAGTTTTCTATAGTAACGGCTTGTCCATCAAAATGTTCGAAATAATAATCCATACCTTTACGAAATTGCTCTTTACCAAGCAAGATACTGATCATACGAATAACTTCAGCACCTTTTTCATATATTGTAGTCGAAAAAAAATTATCAACAGAATAACATGATTCAGGACGGACAGGATGTGCATTTGGTCCAGCATCTTCTGCAAACTGAGCGCTTCGCAACCGCTGGATATCATCAATTCTTTTTACCGAAGCCGAGGTTTGATCTTCAGTGTACTGCTGATCACGAAATACAGTGAGACCCTCTTTGAGACTTAAATGAAACCAATCTCTAAGAGTAATTCGATTTCCAGTCCAATTATGAAAATATTCATGGGCTATAACAGAGTCTACATCTTCGTAATCATCATCAGTAGCAGTTTCTGGGCTTGCCATAATAAATTTAGAATTAAAAATATTTAACCCTTTGTTTTCCATAGCTCCGGCATTAAAATCATCTACAGATAAAATCATATAACGATCTAAATCATATTCTCGTCCGTAATGTTCCTCGTCCCAACGCATAGATTTTTTAAGGCAATTAAGAGCAAAACGAGCACGATCTTGAGTTCCATGGGGGCTGTAAAGTTCCAATAAAATTTTACGATTTGTATGAGTTGTAAATTCATCACGGATACAGCCATAATCTCCAGCAACAAGTGCAAACAAATAACAAGGTTTTCTAAACGGATCTTCCCAAATAACTTGGTGGCGACCATCTCCGAGGTCTTTTTTCGTAACTTGATTTCCATTTGACAATAGAATTGGAAATTTAGATTTATCAGCATTTATTGTACATTTAAAAATACTCATTACATCAGGTCGATCAATAAAATAAGTAATTTTTCGAAAACCCTCAGGCTCACATTGAGTGCAAAACCCAGTCCCTGATTTATATAATCCTTCAAGAGAGGTATTCTCATTTGGATGAATTTCGGTAATTATTTCTAGAGAAATTTGATTTTCTGAATTTTTAAATTTATTAATAAACTCAGATTTTATAGTTAAGTATTCGTCATTAAGTTTGTATTCATTAGGGAATAAAACTTGATTGTTAATTTTAAGATTTAAAAGTCGAAGGTTCACACCATTTAATATTAAATCTGATGTTCCAAGACATTCTATTTGCATTGTGTTTTCAACTTGGGTTTGATTTTCATAAATATTAAAAACCAAATCTGTAGTTAGAATATTAAACAAAGGTTTTAAATAATCTTTTAAATAGACTTTTTGGCGCTGACTTGCTTGAATCACTTTTTTTCTCCAGAATATTGCAATATTTTACTATTAAATTAAAGTTTTATATGAAGCCATTATTTTTTTTAAAATGCAAACTTTAGTTAGCGTTTTAGATTTTTCTTTACAGAATAGACTATATAAATTAAAGCTCAAAATGCATGAAGAATAAATTAAGTTTTGATGAATTTTATTACAACATATATCAAGAGCGTTGGAATCAGTTAAAAGATGCTCTATTATCAAATACACATGTGCAAATTTCCTATATAAATAATTTTGCTGATTCTCAAAAATATTTAAATCATACTGACCAAATTAATGATTTATTACCAAATTGTATATTAAGTAAACCTCAAGAAGAAATTCCAAGATCACCAAATGGACTACTTGATTATTATATTTTAGACCCTGCTTCAGTTATATGTGCAGAAATGCTAATGGTAAAGCCTGGCCATAAGGTCTTAGATGTGTGCGCCGCTCCTGGTGGTAAATCTCTAATATTAATCCAAAGGCTATTGTCATCTGAGAATTCAGATTCAGAAATTATCTTAAATGAACTCAGTAAACCAAGAAGAGAACGACTTATAAAAGTCATCCAGCAATACATTCCTAAAGAAGTACGAAGTAATCTATGGGTAAAAGGACAAGAAGGGGCATTGTTTTGCTTTAAAAATCAAAATAAATTTGACTGTATTTTATTAGACGCCCCTTGTTCAGGCGAAAAACACCTCCTCGCCAATAAAAAAGAACTCGAAAACTGGTTACCTAAACGGTCAGAAAAACTGGCTCAACAACAATATTCACTTTTATCAGGAGCTCTTCTTGCACTTAAGCAAGGCGGTGAAATGATATATTCCACATGTTCTATTTCAAATTTAGAGAATGATCTTGTGATTGAAAAATTAAAAAAGAAAAAAGCTGATCAATTTGATACTGCAAACAAAGATGACCTTTACAAAATACTTCAAAATTTTTTAACTCAATCTCAAATTTCAGACTGGGTTGAGTTTACTAAATATGGAATTCAATTTCTCCCCGACAAATGTAATTTTGGGCCATTGTACATATCTAAGTTATATAAGAAACATGATTAAGTCTGATCGCTTACAGGATTTGATCAGACACAACAAATTAAGTGTTTTTTGAATTATTTTCCATAATATGAATCTAAAAAATTTAAAACTGGAATTAAATTTTGTTCTTCCAGAACCAAGAGATCAATTCCATATACACGTCTAGTAAAGCCATCAATAACCTCAACTGCTTCACTATCCTCCACACCAATAAATCTAAAAAATCCCGGCCAATCAGGAACATTTTTTTTAAATTGTGAATCAATATAATATTCTAATTCAAAAGCATACCTCTCTGAGATTAGATCATATAGATCTGCCTCAATATGAAGTTTGTCATTTTTGAATAAAAAATAATTCTCGATTTTATTATGGGTATATCGCTTTTTTATTTCTTTTAAAATAGCCTTTCTATCAAATGAAAGTCCCTGATCAAAAGCAGCATGACTTAACTCATGAAATAATAGTACTATTGAATTACTCTCAATTGAATGGGGAGTATCCATTAAAAAAATATTGTGATCTCTATCAAACAGTGGGTTCTCATTTAAGTTTCGAACTGTATCATTTAATTTTTTTAAATCAGAAGTTTCACTTCTTACAATTTCAAAATCTAAATGCCCTTGTTTATTAAAAGCGGCAACACCAGAATTTAATTGAAAAATTTTTTTATATTGAGAATTTAAATTTAGTACTTTAGTATCTGCTTGTAGCAACGAAACTCTTAAAATATTATGAAGTAAATTTTGCATCTTATAATCAATTTTTAAATTAGTACCAATAGGAAATAAAATTTCCCAAAGGTAATCGCGTGTTTTAGGCAGTTCATTTAGTTTATGATAAATAATTTTTCTTTCGCTATCGCTCAGAAGTTTACCATAGACATTAAAATTTAAACTAAATATTAATAATAGTGTATATATAAATAATTTCATTATTATAATATATATTAAAATACAAAAATTTAAACTGTTACTTCTTTGACAGTATTATACTTTTTATAATTTGAGTTCATTTTAAATATAAATAGTAGCAGGCGGGAAATATATTAATCATTTTCAAATTCTTTTACAAAAGAATCAATTTGCTGTTGCCATTCATTATCATCAACCTTAGGCACTTCATGTCGATCTAATGTAAACCGAATCATTCTAACAAATTTTTTACCTAATTTTGAATTTACTGCATGGATTATGTCTTCTCTCATAAATAGTAAATGATGCATCCAAGTTGAATTTTGTGTCCAGACATAAAGAACACCATTATCATAGCCCACCGGTAAAGTCTTTTGAGCAATAGCATCACCCACAATTTCTCGCCAGTGATACCAAAGCTTCCACCGTAAAAACTGATCTGAAAGTGGATTATCTTGTTTTTCTAAAATTTTATGCAAAATTGAAGACAGGTTGGTTAACTTTCCAGATCTCTTTTTATGAAATTTTGCACTCATAATCATTTTGCCTTCTCGTTGAAATGAACAAAAACTATGTTAAAACAATTTAAATTAAATTACATCTAGAGAAAAACGTCTAACCAGATGCACCGTTAATTAATACATGCAAGTCAAAAAACTACTTTCCAAGGTTGTGAATTAATAATACAAGCAGCATTGCATGAAAATATAAAATGGAGTGTCAAAAATGGATGTTTATGTCGTTGGTGCAGGGTTAGCAGGAAGTGAATGTGCCCTACAACTTGCTCAATATGGATTTTCAGTTCATCTCTATGAAATGAAACTTGCAAATATATTTTCACCAGCTCATAAAATACCTGATTTTGCTGAGTTGATTTGCTCTAACTCTTTGGGCTCAACTTCAGAATTTTCTCCTGCAGGTGAGCTTAAAATAGAAGCTCAAATGATGAACTCATATATACTTAAAGCGGCTCAATTAAGCCAAGTTCCAGCAGGTCAAGCATTAGGTGTTGACCGAATTCTATTGTCTCAAAAAATTACCAATTGGATCACACAACATCCAAATATTACTATTCACAAAGAACTTGTTGAAGACATTGAAGATTTACCTCGACCCTTGGTCATAGCCACTGGTCCACTAACACACGACAAGTTAGCATATTCAATTCAAAATCATTTCAAAAATATTTATCATCATGACTTTTTATATTTCTTTGATGCCATTGCACCAATCATTTCTGCTGACTCAATTGATACGAGTATTGCTTGGCGGGCTGATCGTTATGATAAAGGTGATGCAGATTATCTTAATTGCCCTATGAGTAAGGAACAATATTTTAAATTTATCACTGCAATTAAAAATGCACGCAAAATTGAACCTAAAGATTTTGAGATCACACCTTTTTTTGAAGGTTGCATGCCTATAGAAGCAATGCTTGCACGAGGTGATCAAACTTTAAGATTTGGACCGATGAAACCAGTAGGATTAACTGACCCAAGAACTGGTAAACCACCCTACGCTATTGTTCAATTACGACAAGAAAACAAAGAAGGTACAGCATATAATATCGTTGGCTTTCAAACACGAATGGCCTACGGAGATCAAAAAGAAGTTTTTAAAATGATTCCTGGTTTAGAAAATGCCGAGTTTTTAAAACTAGGAAGCATGCATAGAAATTTATTTATTAATACTCCATTATTACTAAATAAAGATCTCAGTTCAAAGAATGATGATGAACTTTATTTTGCAGGACAAATTACTGGCGTTGAAGGATATTTTGAATCAACAACAATGGGTTTGTTGGTTGCACATTTTATTCAATTTAAATTTGGTCACAAAACAAAAAATAAAAAATTAGCATTGAATAATATTGATTTGAATAATTTTCTGTTTGAAACAAATCTTAAATATCCTCCACGCGAATCGGCAATTGGTTCCTTGTTGAACTCAATTACCGATGAACACAAGATAAATCATTTTCAACCAACAAATATTAATATGGGTTCGTTCCCAATTCTTGAAGAAGAAAAAATAAAACCTATTTTATCAGATACTTTAGAGAATTCTTCAATTTCTGATAATAATTTAAAAACAGAAGATAAATCATTAAATTCCTCTCACAAAAAATACAAAAATCGCAATAGAACACGAGAGCTAGATAAAGCTGAAAAGAAAAAGCAGCAAATAAGAAATGCAAATAAAGCTTTTACAAATTGGCTTGTTCATAAAAATGGTTCAACCTCAAATTTAGATTTATATGGTGAGCAATTTAAAGAATTGTAATTTAATCCTATTCAAATCAATTAACCAAAAAATAACGTTTCCTTTAATTTATAAAATTAAATTTATTAGATAATAAAATAATATAAAAATTAGTTTATATTTTCACAATTTTGAAAGTACCAGTCTCCTAAATATAATCCCGATATACCTAAATTTAAATTTTCGTTTCTAAAAAATGAAATTTTTAAACCCGTTCCTTCACGTCGTAAATAATAACCTGGTTTAATATTGATTTTTCCGACCATATAATCAGGTATAGATCGATTTGGGTAAATCACATATGAATCTCCTTCAACTTTAAGCTCAGGTACTTTTTGATTTTCAGAAGCTTGAGGGGCATCAAAAACTATATAAATTCGATCTGGACCTATCGTTGGATTAAAATATCTCATATTTTTTTCACCCACATATTTGTTTCTGTCTAATCCCTGTAAGATATATTCAAAATCTAATAATTTGTTTATATATTTTACTATTTCTTTATTCGATATAAGCATTAAGTATGTACTGTGTTTTTCGTATTTAAATTCTGTAGCTGTGAATGCCCCACCATCACAACTTAAAACTAGTTTTTCAACGTATTGTGCGTTTGCTATAAACCCAAAAAAAATACTGATAAATATTTTTATAAAAATTACTTTTTTCATTTAAATTCCTCATTTTATTTTTATTACATCCACAATTGAATGTGCAAACCTAGTAGCAATATTTTATTTAAATTAAAACTTCAAAAAAATTAATTTATATGTTAGAATAACTTACATATGATTAATCCATTTCATCTTAAATATTTTTATGATTCATGCCAATTCTCCAGCATAAGTAGGGCTGCAGAACTAAATAGAGTTTCGCACTCAGCAGTTAGCCAATCAATTAAAGCCATAGAAATAAGTATGGGGGTTTCTTTATTACAACACAGTAAAAGACGCTTTGTTCTCACTTCAGAAGGTGAATTATTGTTTCAAGAAGCGATTAAAATTTTTGAAGCTTTTGAAAATTTAACAGAGTCTATAAATTCTAAAAAAAATTTAGAATCCTTATTCGGAACATTAAAAATTGGTTTTTCACAAAGTATTGCTCATGCTTTACTTATGAGTAAAATAGTAAATTTTTGCAATCAGAATTCCAATGTACATCCTCAAATATCTATTGGTAACTCGAATTCACTAGAATCATTAATTGACTCTCGCAAAATTGAAATTGGATTTGGAATCGAAGATGGAAGTTTTGCAAAGTTCGAACGTCAATGTATTTATAAAGGCAACTTCATATTAGCTTCTTCCCAACCTTTCAAAAATAAAGAAACCTTTTTAGTTGGTGATAAAGGTAGTGAGGTACATACTTTACGAAAATATTTAAAAAAACAAATCCCTAATGCTAAATTTTATGAAATTCAAAGTTGGTTAATTATGAGCAAATTAGCTGAGGAAGGATTAGGAGTAGCCTTAATACCTGATTTTTTTTTAGAAGATAAAAAGTCAAAATTAATTATTAGATATCCGAATATAAAACTACCAAATTATGAACTAAATGCCTATTTTCGTTCTAAAGATAATTTAACTTCAGTTGCAAACAAATTTTTAACGCTTTTTAAAATTAATAATTCATAACAATTGCTTTTGCTTGCATAAAAGTAAAAAAGAAAACGGCGTTTGGATCTGTTCTTACAGCTAATAATTCTTTGACTGCTCCATCGGCAATTTCTTCAGTAATATATTTTGACTCTATCAAGTTTTCTCGCGCACTCAAAAGTAAGTTGTTCCAAAATTCAATTACCTCTCTACGTTTTTCAGGTTGGCGGTTATCTAAAAACCACGGTAAAATTGTAGTTTGAATACTTTTGAACCCAACTTGTGTCAGTAAATTACCAAGTTTTGCTCCAATAAAAGGGTCACCCCCATGATCATATTGATAATCATTAAAAGCCATCCAGTATTTCCATAAATTTGGCGAATAGGGATCTAAAAAGAAACTATGATTCATGACTTCTGTAACATAAACAACCGCTCCAGGTTTTAAGACTCGTCTCACCTCAGATAAGACCTGAGTTGGATTTGGGACATGCTCAAGCACAAAACATAAAAAAGCTCCATCAAATTGGTTAGAACCAAACTCCATTTGTTGGGCATTCATTTTTTTTAATTCATACCTCTCATTGAGATGAGGCTGTTGTGCTAAATGTTTTTTTGCAGCATCCAATTGAGTTTCATTTAAATCAATACCCGTAAGATGGATTTTAGGAAATCTACGAAGTAAAATTTCAGATTGAGCACCTACTCCACATCCAACTTCTAAAATATTTTTCGCATCATTAAAATTAACATCACGATATACTGTTTGCTCTGCAAACTCTGCCTGCTCTCTTAGACGTTGTTGTTCTTGGGGAGTAAAGCCATGAAGATATTTAACATCCTTAGAAGTTTTAGAATGGGTCATTTAATCCTCCTTGCTTTAGTTTTTTTCTTATTCAAGAGCTAGTCAATAAATAATTAATATTTGAGTTCATATGAATTGGTTTTTATAATCAACCATAGATATTTATAAATAAGTTATACATTAGGTCATCAGCAAAGTGATTTACCCTGATGTATTTTATACGACTAGAGGACTTTAATATGAAACCTTACAACGCTCCTGATTTTATGCAAATAGATTCTTTATTATCTTCTGAAGAAAAAATGATACGAGATACTGTTCGTGATTTTGTCTCAAAAGAAATAATTCCAATAATTGATGAATGTTTTATGAAAGATGAATTTCCAAAACATTTAATTCCGGAAATTGCAAAACTTGGCATGTTTGGTTCAACTATTCAAGGTTATGAATGTGCAGGACTAAGTTACACAAGCTATGGTTTAATCATGCAAGAACTAGAGCGTGGAGATAGCGGACTAAGATCATTTGTGAGCGTCCAAGGAGCTCTATGTATGCACCCCATTGCAACTTTTGGCACCGAAGAACAAAAGAAAAAATATCTCCCTCCAATGGCCAGAGGAGAAAAAATAGGTTGCTTTGGATTAACAGAACCTGATTTTGGATCAAACCCAGGAGGTATGATCACTAAAGCAAATAAAGTAGGAAATGAATATATAATAAATGGTAATAAAATGTGGATCACAAATGGCGGAATTGCTGATCTTGCAATTGTTTGGGCAAAAGTACCAGAAGAAAATAATAAGATACACGGCTTTATTGTAGACAAAGGCACCAAAGGTTTTACAACAAGAGATATTCATAAAAAATTCTCACTACGTGCAAGTATTACATCTGAATTAATTTTTGAAGACTGTAAAATACCTGCATCACAAAAATTGAATGTCACAGGACTCAAAGGTCCATTCTCTTGTTTAAATCATGCACGATATGGCATTTCTTGGGGCGCTGTAGGGGCAGCAATGGCTTGCTATGATGAAGCACTTAATTATTCAAAAACTAGAATTCAATTCGACAAACCCATCGCAGGTTTTCAATTGGTTCAAGCAAAACTTGTCGAAATGTTTACGAACATAACAAAAGATCAATTACTATCCTTACAATTGGGACGACTAAAGGATGCAGGACAAGCAACTCCACAACATATTTCTATGGCAAAAATGAATAACGTATCTAATGCATTAAAAGCCGCTCGCGTAACTCGTGATATATTAGGTGCTTCTGGTATCACTCATGAATATCAATGTGGCCGCCATATGATGAACCTTGAATCTGTAAATACTTATGAAGGAACTGAAGATATTCACCGTTTAATATTAGGCGAATACATTACGGGAATTCCTGCTTATCGATAACATTAAATTACCTCTCAACTTAAGACTAAATCGAATTTAAAATACGATTAATTAGATTGGCTCATTAACCAATGCAGATATTTTCTTATCACCTTAAATTTAATTTAAATTATTTAAGTATTTAATTTTCCTGAATTTAAAACTATCGAGCCAAACTTGTTAGAATATATTTGTGTTTGTTTTTTTTAATTCTATTAGTTTTGTACATGTGAGTTAACAAATTACAAACAAAAACTATAAGGAGTTTTTTATGATAAAAATATTTAAAAAGTTAATGTTAGTTGCTCTACTTAGTACAGCTTTAATAAGCCAATCACAAGCTTATTTGGTGGTTTCAATTTTGACATTTAGTGATAAATTAGTTCCCAGATATTCTGAACATGATAAAAAAACCTGTGCTATGTTTTTTATGTTTTGCCTACCATACGTAGTTTTGAGCACTGAAGGTAATATAGGAACAGCTTATGCGCTAAATTTTAAAGCATTAAATAGTGAAGCAATTAGAGACTGGCTTCTTAATGATCCAAACTATAGTACAAAAAGCGAACAAATTCTTAGTGATATAGAAGCTCTAAAGGCATCTGAGCAAGTATTAGTTCTAGAATCAATTGATACAAAACAAACTTTAGCAAAAGGTTTAGTAGCTATAAACCCTCAACTAGCAGCTGACGGTAATATAACTACTGCTGCTTTTGCTGATTTATTGGGTATGAATAAATAAAAATTATATTTATTAATATTAACAACTTGTGGAACTACATTTTATGACTACATTAATTGGATTCAATAAAAGTAATATTACTAATATATCTCAATTAAAAAAAATAAAATTTAATTTTATTAATAGCCTAAGTAGCCCTTTTGAGAAACTTCAAAAGGGCTTACTTTTAATGATTTCCAAAATATCGAAATTATCTTTTTTTACTATATTTTTTTTTATTTTAGTAATATCCACATTTGTTATTTCAAATGCCAATGCAGATATTAATTATACCAAGCAATCAACATGTGTTTTAAGTTTTTTACCTGATGATGACTTATTCAACTTAAAAATAAAAGAATCACTTCAACAAGAATTAACTTCTAATAATTCAGAAAATATTATTTTTAAAACTGAAGCACAGCCAAAAGATTTAGCTTGGTGTGCAAAACAAAATGTTTCTGAAATTACGATTGTAGCCCACTCTTCTCCAAATGAACTTAACTCAGAATGGATCAACTTAGTTTATTATACGAAATATGGAAATTATCCATTCACAGAAAATATGTTTAATGAATTTTTAAAAATTGCCCTTTCAAATAAATCTACTAATTTTCCTTTAAGGCAAATAAGATGGGTCGTATGTGAACCTCATAAAATATTTGAAAGATATAATTTAGAAAAAAAATTAAAAGAATTAAATATTAAATCTATTTTGACCCCAACCCCAATTATAAGTTACTTTTTATTTGGTATAAAGGAAGTAACACCATTAAACCCTACTCAAGTCAGAGAAAGTTTTCAATTTAATAACGAGTCAGAAATGAATGATGAGGAACAATTTTTTGGGTATATACATGCTAAGACTTTTTTACTCTACCGAACGGCAAGTGGAGAAATTCTAAGAGGCAAATATACTATTGATCTAAATGGTATTGCGTTTGGATTAGAAGAAAAATGGAAAATGATATGGTTCAAATATTCTGATGTCAAAAATCTAAAGATAGGTGAAACAAAAAGCATTGATGTCCCTACTCTTGATTTCTCGATAAGTTTACTCATTTTAGGATCTGAAATAAACCTATTTGGTAAAGAGCTGTTTGAATCACCACTAGAGCATTATGACCCTAACTCATTTGGGTCTTCACTTGGAGTTTATAATCATATTTCGATTACTCGAAATTATTAAATAAGAAATAATTTAAATTTAAAGCATATTTGTACTTTTACTTTAAGATGGCAAATTTAATTACTATTTCTTACAACAATACTTTACTAAATTGTGCTTCAAGAAGAAATAGCTTTTGCTTATTAGGTCCACTTTTCTGCTCAACTTGAAGAGGTAATTGTAATGTATTTTCATTTGTAAAAACGAACCAAGGTATGGGCTGTTCTTCATTTACAGGAAGCACTACTAAATCTGCATGTGGTTCAAATTGATAAGTCCATTTAAAACCCTCAACTTTAACATTATTGATTTTTACTATACCTTGAATCCACCACTCGTGCTCTGTCGATGTGCGAATCATTTCTTTAGGCTTTGCAAATGGCCCTTCAAAAGTAATTTTATAATTTCTAATAAATTTATCAATTGATACCTTTAAATCTTCTGTTAAATCATCATCATTTCCAGCTACGAGCTGATGACACGAAAATATTTTAGGGTTTTTTCTATAACAAGAAAATCCATTTTGAGTTAATTCTTTTTTGCGATTTTGTCCATCAACAGAATTCCATTCACCTGTCTCCCAATTATGAATTTCAACGACTTTTAATGAATTAGCCCATACAAATTTGCCTTCAATAGTTTGCGGTTCATGGGCATATAAACTCCCAGAAATTAATGAAAGAAGACAAAAAACTACTTGTTTTTGTAATTTGGTAAAATTTAAAGAAATCTTCATAAATTACTCCTTAAAATAAATTGAAACTTAACTTAACTTTATTTTAATTGATTTGGGTCAAATTAAAGTCTGATACTTTAGTGTCTTCCAGTTTAATTTTAAAACTGTTTTTCATAAAGATCGACCGTCAATAGTAATATTGAAATATAATAAGAGGGTGAATGCATCATATTTATTTACAATAATTTAGTTTCATTTATTGACTTCAATTAATTACCTAGATAGATTTTTTCACCGGAATCGGTAATGGATATTCAACGAAGTATTGGTGCTGATATTATGATGGCTTTTGACGAATGTCCACCCGGTGGAAGCGATCATTCATATGCAAAAAAAAGTATGGAGTTGACACAT
>SXSU01000060.1 GCA_005793345.1 Bdellovibrionales bacterium | reverse complement strand
TTTTTAATAAAACATAAGGGGCGCCTATAAACGTTGCAGCTGCAAGAGAAAAAATAACATATTCAGTCTGCCAAACAGTGTTCATTTTAAAGAAATATCTTACTAACACCATCTGAGTTGTAACCAAGACTGCAGATGCAATTAGAACTGTGGAAATAATTCCACAAATTTTTGAAAGAAAATGAACGAATTTTATGAATGCAAACATTAAACTTTATTAACCAGTAGACCATTTTGGTCTACTGGTTAATTTAAATTTATTTAACTGCTAATGCTTTAGCGATTAATTTATCACCACCTTTTACTTTTTCAGCAAACTTCTTGTAAGAGGTTTTTTTAGCTAGTGCTATCCAAGCATTAAAGTCGGCTTCAGTCATTTGATGAATCTGAACACCCTTTTCTTTAAATACTTTTTCCATTTCACTGTCTAATTTTGCTGACTCTTTTGTTATATATTGCTCAGCTTTTTTTCCAGCAGCCAAAATTGCTTCTTTTTGTTTTGGATTTAATTTATCAAATGATTTCTTTGACATAAGAACCGGTTGATACATAAACCAAAGCGCATACTTTCCTGGAGGTGTAATACATTTAACTTGTTCAAATAATTTAAATGATACAAAACTTTGTGAACTTGTGTTCACAGCATTTAATACTCCTGTTTGTAAACCCTGATAAACTTCAGAGCTAGCCATGGAAGAAATTGAAGCGCCTGCTCCTACTAACATTTCTTCAAACATAGGACCAGCTGCTCTAGTTACTTGGCCTTTAGCAGACTCTGGATTTGTTATGCATTTATTTTTTGATGCAAATCCACCTGCAAACCAAGCATCAGCCAAAACTATTGCACCCTGATCATTAATCATTTTTTTAATGTCCTTCATGAATGGAGAAACATTAATTCTTTGTGCATGCTCATGATTTTTTACTAAACCTGGCATTAATGTAATACTAAACTCTGGTACGAAACCAGCAGCATAATCTAATGGCAAAGAAACAAGATCAAGCTGACCTTCAACTAAAGGCTTGTATTGCTCCATCGCTTTATAAAGTGACTGACCAGGATAAACTTGAATTTTTACTCCAACATTTGCTTTTTCAACTTCTTTTGCAAGCAGGTTCATCATTTCATCTCTTGCATCACCTTTTCCACCTGGAAATTGATGAGAAGCTTTTAAAGTGATTTGTGCAAGTGAATTGCTGGCTGTAAGTATAAAAAAAATACTAAACAGCGTTGTAAATATACTCTTAATTTTCACGTGTACCCCCTTATTAATTAGTTTTTAATATTTTCTATTGTGATTTGAAAATTAACTAAGGTCAATATAAGATTAAATTAATGAATAATAACTCAGGACCATTAAAAGGCATTATTGTGCTTGATTTAACTAGAGTTTTAGTTGGCCCCTACTGCACCATGGTTCTTTCCGACCTTGGCGCTCGAGTAATAAAAGTAGAGGCCCCTGAAACTGGAGATGATAGTAGAAGTTTTGGTCCATTTATTAAAAATTACTCAGCTTATTTTATGTCCCTCAACAGAGGTAAAGAAAGTATTGCTCTAAATTTAAAAAATAAAGAAGATAAAAAAATATTTGGGAAGATATTAGCTAAAGCAGATATATTAGTTGAAAATTTTAGACCCGGTACATTAGATAAATGGGGATACTCCTGGGATATTTTAAAAAAAAAATATCCAAGATTAATTTATGCTTCAGCTTCAGGATTTGGACAAACAGGTCCTCTAAAAAGTTTACCTGCTTACGACATGGTCGTTCAAGGAATGGGTGGACTCATGAGTGTAACAGGACAGCCTGATGGAAAACCAACAAGAGTTGGAACATCTATAGGTGATATTACAGCAGGACTTTTTACAACAATTGGAATTAATGCAGCTTTATTTGATAGGGAAAAAACAGGCAAAGGTACAAAAATAGATGTTTCAATGCTTGATTGTCAAATCGCAATCTTAGAAAACGCAATTGCAAGATATTTTAGTAATGGTGAAATTCCAAAACCAATGGGTTCCCGTCATCCTTCTATAAGTCCCTTCGAAGCTTATAAAACAAAAGACAGTTTTATAATCATCGCCGCAGGTAATGATAAATTGTTTGAAAATCTTTGTAATGCTTTAGACTGTAAAGAGTATGCAAAAGATAAAAGGTTTATAAGTAATAAATTAAGAAATGCAAATGCTGAAGATTTAAAAGTAATTTTAGAAAAATATTTAATTAATGAAGTAACTGATTACTGGATTAAATTATTCACTAAAATGAGTATCCCTTGCGGTCCTATTTATAATATTAAACAAGCAGTAGAAAATCCACAAATTGCATTTAGAAATATGATTGTAAGTTCAGATCATAAAAAAGTTGGAAAATTTAAAATGGCTGGTAATCCAATCAAAATGTCTAATTATAAAGATCCAAAAACGCGCGGTGAAATTCCTGAGCTTGATCAGCACAGAAAAAAAATTTTAAAAGATTTTAAAATTAAGATTTAATTAAGCTTTGTCTTTTGTAGCTTCTTTTTCAGGAGTGGCTTCTAGAGCTATATCATCATCAAGATCATCGTCATCTGCATCGATAGCTTCATTTTCTACCCCAGCTTTAGGTTCTGGAATTTTTCTAGATCTTTTAGATGGAAGGATTGCTTGTCCTGATTTTGAAACTTCACCTTGATATAAATCTTCAAAAGAATCTCCATCTGGACTGTCAAAATCTTCTTGTTCAACGGCATCATCTGGATTTTCTCTCATTCGATCAATTGTTGACTCTTCGAGTTCTTTTACTGAAACTTTTTTTTCGGCAATTTCTCTTAAAGCTAAAACTGTACGCTTGTCATTATCCACTGGAACCTGCGGAGCATCACCAACTCCTAATTGCAAGGTTCTCTCTTTAGCTAAAATAACTAAATCGTATTGATTATCAACTTGCTGCAAACAGTCCTCAACGGTTACTCTGGCCATAATTTGAATTGACCCTTTTAATCTTAAAGCTTAAATAAATCAAGTTTTATAAAGATTTGAGAGCGTTATATTAAGTGATCAATTTAAAAAAACGATTAATAGGAGTGTAAATGGCTAAAGTTACTTTTTTAGGTCTTGGCGTGATGGGCTATCCAATGGCACGCCACATAGCAAAGGCAGGTCATGATGTCACGGTTTATAACCGAACAACTGCAAAAGCTGAAAAGTGGGTTAAAGAATTTGGCGGAAAATTTGAAAAAACTCCAAAGGATGCAAGTAAAGATTCTGATTTTATATTTTGCTGTGTTGGAAATGACAATGATTTAAAAGAAGTAACCTTAGGTTCTGAGGGAGCATTTCATTCGGTAAAAAAAGGTGCTGTGTTTATTGATAACACAACTGCATCTGCAAAAATTGCGCGAGAATTATTTAAGGTTGCAAAAGAAAAAGGTTTTGGATTTTTAGATGCACCAGTTTCTGGTGGTCAAGCTGGGGCAGAAAATGGTCAGTTAACAGTAATGATTGGTGGAGAAAATAAAGATTTTGAAAAAGCGCAAGATACCATTAAATGCTATAGTAAAAAAATGAAAGTATTAGGTCCTGCAGGTAGCGGTCAACTTGCTAAAATGGTTAATCAAATATGTATCGTAGGACTAGTTCAGGGTTTGTCCGAAGGGATTCGGTTTGGTCAAAACGCAGGATTAAATATGGAAGATGTAATTGAGGTTATATCCAAAGGTGCTGCTCAATCTTGGCAAATGGAAAATAGATATAAAACTATGATTCAAGATAAGTTTGATTTTGGTTTTGCAGTTGATTGGATGAGAAAAGATTTGGGAATTGCCATGGAAGAAGCAAAAAATAATGGTTCTGACCTTCCAATAACTAAAATCATCGATGGTTATTATGCTGATGTACAGAAAAATGGTGGCAATCGATTTGATACATCAAGTTTGATTACTCGACTTAAAAAAAAATAAATTAGTAAGAGTGGTTAAGGATATTCCTAATTATTATAATAATATTAATTTAATATTAGATGAAATCTGGACTCTCTTACAAAGAGGTGTGGTCGATAGAAATGAAGATTTTAGATTACCCGTTGTAATTGTTAATTCTGATGAAGGTGCAGATGGTAGAATCGTTGTTTTACGAGGTGCTTTTAAAGATAAAAATATCTTAAGATTCCATACCGATTATCGTTCACCAAAGATCGATTATCTAAAAAAAAATAAAAAAATCTATTTCGTATTCTATAGCAAAAAAAGAAAAATACAGGTTCGTGCTGAAGGAATTGCTACCATTCATAAAGATAATGAAATTACAAAACAAGCATGGACTAAAACGCAAATGATAAGTAGAAAATGTTACCTTTCG
>SXSU01000059.1 GCA_005793345.1 Bdellovibrionales bacterium | reverse complement strand
GGTATTGCAAGAATAATTTCTTTTACATTTTCTGAAGTTAGGGATGCTTTATTTTCAAAAGTTTCGCAAAATTCTATCAGACAAATATCCTTAAATATGTTTAAGCACTTGCATAACCTTTCATTGGAATTTCATTTAAACCGGCAAACAGGAGCACTTGCAAAATTTATAGATAGGGGAACGAAAGGAATAGATTTTCTCTTACGATATGTATTGTTTAGCACTGTTCCTACTTTTTTTGAAATTTTTTTAGTTTCAGGAATTTTATTTTATCTTTATGGACCATGGTATGCCGTGATAACGCTCACAACCATTAGTTTTTATTTCTATTTAACTTTTCA
The DNA here is from genome assembly GCA_005793345.1 of Bdellovibrionales bacterium. Classification (GTDB taxonomy): domain Bacteria; phylum Bdellovibrionota; class Bdellovibrionia; order Bdellovibrionales; family Bdellovibrionaceae; genus SXSU01. The sequence goes on along the minus strand of SXSU01000059.1, from coordinate 14,268 downwards.
GATCACGGAATGGAGAAATGAATTTAGAAAAAGAATGAATAAAGCTGACAATGAGGTCAGTACAAAAATGATTGATAGTTTATTAAACTTTGAAACTGTTAAATATTTTAATAATGAAAAATTTGAATTTGATAGGCTTGATAAATCTTTAGGGGACTATGAATTGGCTGCTAACCAAAGTCGTCATTCACTTTCATTATTAAATATAGCACAAACATTTATCATAACGACTGGAATTACTTTGATGTTGGTCATGTCTGCTTACGGCATTAAAACTGGAGACATTGATGTTGGCGGATTTATAGTTATAAATTCTTATATGCTGCAGTTATACCAGCCGCTCAATTGGTTAGGTTCAGTCTACAGAGAAATTAGGCAATCATTAACTGATATGGAAAATATGTTTAGCTTGTTAGAAATATCACCCACAACACAAGATGTTTTTGGTAAGATGCCACAAAGTGATATTACTGAAATTAAATTTGATAATGTTAGCTTTGATTATAACATCCGACGAACTATCATCAAAAATATTTCATTTGTAGTTCCTAACGGCAAAAAAGTTGCGATTGTCGGACCCACAGGAGCTGGAAAATCAACAATCAGCAGATTACTTTTTAAATTTTATGAACCCAAAGCAGGAGTGATTTATATTAATAATATTAATATCAATAAGATCTCTCAAGAATCTTTACGAGAAATAATTGGTGTGGTTCCTCAAGATACGGTCTTATTTAACGATACAATTTATTACAACATAGCTTTTGGAAAAACTGGGGCGAGTAAAGAGGAGGTCATTAGTGCTGCTAAAAATGCAGATATACATGATTTCATATCAATTTTACCAGATGGGTATCAAACAATTGTTGGAGAGAGAGGATTAAAATTATCGGGTGGAGAAAAACAAAGAGTGGCTATTGCAAGAACTATTTTAAAAAATCCTAAAATATTCTTCTTTGATGAGGCAACCTCCGCTCTTGATACAAGCACTGAAAAAGAAATTCAAAAAAACTTAGAAAATATTTCTAAAAACAAAACAACACTTATCATTGCGCACCGTCTCTCCACCGCTGCAAATGCTGATCAAATCATTGTTCTTGATAAAGGTGTTATTATTGAGCAAGGAAACCATGAAAGTTTATTATTAAAAAAAGGTAAATACTTTGAGATGTGGGAAAAGCAAAAACCTAAGCATGCCAGTTGAGTAACTGGCTAAAAAAATGACTTTAGTTGCTAAAAAAACAAGCATCCCAAAAAACTCAAATACATGATTTAAATACCATATTTTTTAATTTAACTTTAAAAAAAGAAAGTTTAAAAAATGAATAAATTAAATATTTTAATTATTGTATATATCATTGGGTTAATTTTTGGAGCTTTAATTCTAGATTTATGGAGTGCTGAAACAAGTCCAAAAGCACTAATTGGAATTGGTTGGACATTTTTATTTCTGATAGGATTATTTTTAATAGAAAAAAAATAAATATAAATACTCAAATTAGTTATGCGAGAAACTAAATGTTTGCCAAAAATCTTTCATTTACCACCAACTACCATGCCTTCAATCAATATTGTTGGTGCATTTGTTGAATATTTAAATTCAAGATCGTCTGCTAAAGTAACATTTTTAAATATATCTTTGAAATTTCCAGCAATCGTAATTTCACTAACGGGATATTGAAATATTCCATCTTTAATCATAAAACCAGTTGCACCCACTGAATAATCTCCCGTAACTAAGTTGCTTCCCTGACCCATGGTTTCAGTAATATACAATGCTCTTTTATTAAGTTTCAAAAGTTCCTTATACGAAACTGAACCTTTTTCAAAAAACAAATTACTTGTTCCTCCACATCTACCATTAGATTTTAGGTTTAATTTTTTTCCATTATAAGTATCGACTAAATAATGTTTTAAAACACCATGATCGACTAACTTTAATTCTTCAGTTTTAACACCCTCAGAATCAAAATATTTTGAGCCTAATCCTTTAACAATATCTGGTTTGTCATAAATATTAATTGAGGATGAAAATATTTCCTCATTAATTTTATCTTTTAAAAAAGATGTGCCTCTTGCAATAGATGATGCTGATATTGCATTTGCTAAAACACTCAATACCCCTCTTGAAATTCTTCTATCAAATATAATGCTAATCTTTTCACTTTCTATTTTCTTTGGATTTAATTTTTGTATTGTTTTTTTTGCTGCAATTGATCCAATTTGTTGAGGTTTAATCATATCATGAAGATGACGAGTGCTTGTAAATTCATAATCTCTTTCCATTTTATCATTTGTGTCTTTGGCAACAGCAACAAATGATGCTGAAAAAGATGAAGATTTATAGCCATTTATAAAACCATTACTATTTGCTAATATAAGATTTGATTTCGACTCTGTAAAATCAGTCTCAGTATTAATAATTTCTTTTTTTTGAAGCGCTGCTTCTTCAGCCTCTTTTAAATATTCAATTTTTTCATCATTTTCAATATGATCATCATCATATAAGTTTAAGTCATTAATTTTATCTGCCAGTAATTCTTTATCTGGTAATGAATTATGCTCATCCTCAAGTGTAATTTTTGTTGTTTCTATACAACGTTCAATTAAAGTTTTTATATTATCATCATTAAGATTTGATGATGAAATACTGGATTTTTTTTCCCCAATATAAGTTGTTAATCTTAGAGCTAGGCTATCTGACCTATCAGACGTATCTAATTTTTTATTTCTATAACTAACTGTCTCTGATATGGAATGCATAACAGTAGCACTGCTGTCTGTTGCACCTAATTTCTTAGCTAGATCGATACAAAATGAAGCTTTTTTTTTTAAATATTCCTGGTCTTTTACCATTTAAATTATAATTGAGTTCCACCAACAGTCATTTTATCAATTAAAATTGAGGGTTGAGCAACACCAACGGGAACTCCCTGACCAGCTTTACCACATGTTCCAATACCTGGATCAAGCATCATATTATTTCCAATTAATGAAACTTCTTTTAAAATTGAAGGTCCATCGCCAATTAAAGTTGCACCCTTAATAGGAGAACCTATTTTTCCATTTATAATTTCGTAAGCTTCAGTGCAATTGAATACAAATTTTCCTGAAGTAATATCAACTTGTCCACCACCAAAACTTACGGCAAATATTCCTTTATCAACAGATTGAATCATTTCTTCTTGAGAATATTTTCCATTAAGCATCATGGTATTTCTCATTCTTGGAAGGACAACGTGCTTGTAACTTTCTCTTCTGCCGCTACCTGTAGATCTTGTATTCATTAATCTTGCATTTAATCGATCCTGCATAAAATTTTTTAATATTCCATTTTCAATTAAAACAGTTTTTTCAGTTGGTGTACCTTCATCATCAATTGTTAGACTACCTCTTCTGTTATGAAGTGTTCCATCATCAATAATTGTTACTCCTTCACTAGCCACTCTTTGACCCATTAAATTATGAAAGGCTGATGTTTTTTTTCTATTAAAGTCACCTTCTAATCCGTGTCCTATGGCTTCATGTATCAATATTGCTGGCCAACCAGATCCTAAAACAACTTTCATCTCTCCTGCAGGAGCTGGTTTACTATCAAGATTTACTGATGCAATTCTAAAGGCTTCATCACATACATTCTTCCAATTATCATCTTTTAAATATTCATCATAAGATTGCCTTCCTCCAATTCCGTAAACACCATTTTCTTTTTTTCCGTTTTTCTCAAGCATAACTGAAACATTAAAACGAATTAATGGTCTTACGTCAGTTAACACCTCTCCTCCTGATCTTATAATTTCTATAGATTTATATTCTCCTGCAAAACTTGCCGTAACCTGCTGAACAATTCCACCTTTTGCTCGAGTGTAACTATTAACTTTTTTTAAAAGCTCTAACTTCGATTGAAGTGATTTTTCATCTATGGGATTAATATCTTTATAAAGTTTTTGATTGGTCTTTGGAATTTTATGATTATAAATCCCTTTTTTAGATTTAAGAGTTGAACTTAAGTTATTAGCGGCCTGCTTTAACGAATTTTTAGAAATCTCATTTGAATGAGAATAGGCAATCACCTCACCTGTAACTGCTCTTAAACCATATCCTAAATCAGAACTATAGCTTGAGCTTTTAATCTTATTATCATCGAGCATAATTGATTCACTCTTTGAATCTTCTAGATACAGCTCACCATCATCGCAATTATTTAAAGTCTCAGAAATAATATTTTCTGCATTTTTTCTTGTTAAATCTGTTTTAGTAAAAAAGTCATTCATATGTAATGAATAATAGGTATATTTATATTTTCAATCTGCGTATTTCACGCATATAAAATAAAATTTATTCTATCAAACTGTTCATATTACGCTGTTATCCGTCTTTCTTGGGGGCACCAAACAACACTATATTAATGATGAATGAGTATACACTTCAAAAACGATTAGATCCGCCGTGCTTGTCCTTAAATTCTTATTCAAAATATTTTTTATAAAATCTTGTTTAAAATTTTAGGAATTTGTTCTTTAAAGCCAAAAAAACCTTTGTTTGAAAAAGGAAAACAAAATTGATCATAATCCCTTGCTAAATAATAAATTTTTATTTTTTTCTTTAGTTTGCTTATAAAATCATTTTCATAGCCGCAGGTCAGATAAGGCATAATCACATCTTTGATATTATTCTCACTTATGACTTTTAAAAGATCATCTAAATTTTTTAAAATGATATTAGAATTAAATTCACTTTTTATTTGCTCAAAAATTTCAAGATTTATATGACTCTTAAAATTGATTACATTTTTTGAATAACCCTCTTTCTCTAGTAAAGAGTTAAAATCAAACACACCATAATGATTAAATTTTTTCTCATTATGTTTTAATAAGTAGCAGCTGTCTAAATTATGGATGAGAAATAATGAGTTTTCACTATCTATTTTGTCAAAGCGGAGAGGTGTTTGTGTAAAATTTTCACTTTCAAATAAAGAAACTGCTTTCTCATTTAATTTTAAATTTTCATATTTTTTTGCTGAAAATTTATTAATATTCCAAGTGGTTGCTAGATAATGTTTGCCTTTAGTCTGCAGCCCCGCAACCCAACGCCAACTTAATGTATTGGATGCAGCATCGCCATCGAGTAAATGTTTTAAAAAAAAATCAGCCCCAAGTTGCCAAGGAAGTTTTAAAGTAAAAATCCAAATACTTGCAAACCACATTCTTGCGTGATTATGTAAATATCCTGTTTCTTTTAACTCATGTACCCAATCATTAAAACATTCAACCATTGTGGTTGCATGAATTGCATTTTGATAATTTATATTTTTCTCTCCCTCTAATTTTATTAAATCTTGTCTGTAAACTTGCCAAACTCTAGGACGTAGTTCTAACCAACCTTTCCAATAAGTTCGCCAAAATACTTCTTGGATAAATTTTTCAATAGTAAGGTAAGGATATTTTGAATGAGCTGATTTTATAACTTCTAATTCATCAATCACTCGGTGGGTGATGTATTTAGATAAACAACTGGTATTATCTCTTTGATCTTTACCAAAATCAAAATTTCGATCCTTTGAATATTGACTTAAAAAATTCTCACAAAAATGATTAAGCTGGTTAAGGGCTTCAGCTCTAATATTCATAATGTAATAAATTATGACAAGTTCGATGCAGTAAAGAGTGTAAATAAACTAATTGATTAAAGTCTTTATTATATCCCCCTCCCAATACCCCACAAAGAGGAATTCTTTTTTTATAAAAGTTATGGATAACTAATTCTTCTCTTTTTTTAATTCCTTCAGTGCTAATTTTAAATTTACCAATTCGATCATCTTCATGCACATCAACTCCAGCAATATAAAATACATAATCAAATTTTTTTTTATTCATTTCTTCAAGAGCCTTAAATACGATTTTCAAATATTCATCATCCTTAATCCCCTCATCCAATTCAATATCTAAATTACTTAATTGTTTTTTGAGTGGGTAATTTTTTTTAGAATGAATACTTAAAGTAAAAACATTTTCATCATTTTCAAAAATTTTAGCCGTACCATCCCCTTGATGAACATCTAGATCAAAAATTAAAATATTTTTAATATGATGTTCAGCAATTAATTTTTTTGCAGCCACCGCCACATCATTAAATACGCAGTAACCATTGCCAGAGTTTGCAAATGCATGATGTGATCCGCCTGCGGTATTACAAGCAAGTCCTTCGCTTAATGCAAGTTGTGCTGCTAATACGGTTCCTCCAGTTGCAACAAAAGATCGTTGTCTAACACTTGGAACCATTGGAAAACCTAATTTTCTCTCTTCTTCATGGCTTAAAGTTAAATGAGTTATTTTTTGAATGTATTCACGGGTATGCACTCTTGATAAATCTTTTAAAGTTGCAGGACTTGGAATATGTAAATTTTTATCACTCACTATGCCTTCATTATTTAATAACTTAAATAGTTCGCCGAATTTTTTTATTGGGAATTTATGATCGTCACCAATTTGTGCCACATAATCACGATGATTTATAATAGGAAGCATGATTCAATATTACACTTTTTAATTTAATTAAACATTACAAAGGATTATTTTAGTTTGAGATCATGGTCTTGGAAAACATTTAATAACTCAATTTGAGAAACTAATGATTTACGAGGGTTCTAATTTTGTTTAGTGTATGTATTTAGAGTGTTCCCTAAATGGATAAGTATTATATATATCCTTTATTAGTTTTTTCTCTGATTTTAGACTCCGCATACTTTTTAGCCTCATCAATTGAAGAAAAATCATTTATTTTACTGGCAGGATTTTTTATACCTATTCTTCCGTAAGTAGTGACAACTTGTTTATCTTTTAGGTTGATTTCCCAAAATTTGTTTGATTTCCCGTCTTTAAACTCTAAATACTTTTTCATATATTTTTTACAATATATTAAGTTATGATAATTAGGAAATATTAACCAAATTAAATTAATCAATCCTTAACAATCCCTACAAAATAGCATACTAAAATTAAGTAAAAAAATACAGTAAAAAAATTAAACAGGTTAAATCCATTTCTAAATTAAGTAGATAAAATTGAGAAAACTCAACAACTTGCACCTTCTAATATAATGAAAGGTGCAAGTTTTTTTATTTGACATTCATTTTTTCTTGATATACAGTGATTTTAATAAAAACAATTAAGTAAACCTTGTAATGTTAGCTAGATTTGTTTTTAAACCTTTCGAAATAATTTTTTTCTAACATTGCAAAGTTACTTAAAAACTAGAGGAGTTTTGTGTGACTAAAAGAATTTCTAAATTTTATGCCTGCTATTATTGTGATTGTACGGGCTTTTATTCAAAACCAAGAAATTTATTTAATTTTTTTAATTGGAATCTCTTGTTAACCAAAAAAAAGTTTTGTCATATTTGTGATGGAAGAGGTTATGTTGCATCTCATAAAATAATCGCTATTGAAAACGACTACCCGAGCTTCTTAAACCACTAATGAATATGTTAAAAAACAGCAGAATAAATGAGGAAAAATCAGAGATTATTTTGTCCAAAAACACAATCAATCTTTCCCAAGAAAATGAGACTTTAAACTTTTATAAAATTTTTAAATGGAGGATAAAATGAATAAATTAGATAATAAAAAATTAGAAATATATAAAAACTTACTTTTAAGCATACCTGGAGTTATCAATACAGAGTTTCAGCAAACTGTAGAAAGTTCTGTAACGACTTCTTGGGGAGTTAATTGGGACCACGACTGCATAGCTCGAGACGTCCTGCAAAATTTTAGGGATGCCAACCTAAAGGAAATAGACAAAATAAAAATCAACATAGAAGATGATAAGATCATTGTTTCTGCTAAAAATTCCTTCGACGTAAGAAAATTATTCTACGTTGGCTCCAACAAAGCAGGTGATGACGAAACGATTGGTGAATATGGCGAAGGTTTCAAAGCAGCTTGCGTATCGATGATCAAGCTAGGTATCATTGAGATAATATCCATTAGCGGAGAACTTGCAATTATAATTTCTGTTGGAGCAGCTGTGGTCGATGGGATGAGGCCATTACTTTATCATTACTTCAAGGTTAACAAACAGAATCAAACAATTTTTGCTGTCAGAACTTATGATGAAAAGTTAAAAAAGGCATTCAAGTTTGGGATGAATCATTTTTGGTATGAGACTAATAGTTTGGTTGGCGAAAAGTTACATGAGTATAACGACATTTCCGTTTTTAAAAGCAACGAAAGCAAGGGAGGTTATTTGTTTTATCGAGGAATCATGAGAGCCAAGATAGACTCGATACCTGTCATCATTAACATTAATAAGAAATATTCAACAATAGAAAATAAGATCAAGAATGATCGTGATCGACACAGTTTTTCAGCTAAGATCATTCAAAACTTTTATTCTATCTTCGTACGATCAGGATTTTATTGGGGATGTAGTAAAAATAATCCAGCCATTCAATATATCATCAAAACTTCAAAACCAATTTGGCATAAAGGTCATCTACTCCTAGCAGCCTTAGGAGATTATTCGAGAAACCTTGAAGAGAATAAAGTTATCCAATCTATGTTTGATAAGAACAAATATTATTCTGAGTCAAAGTATTATTATACTTCTCATTTAAGTTGGAGTGATTGGTATGACAAGAAAACTCAAATGTATGTCATCAATAATGATGTTAAAAACAAAAAATCTGGAAAAATTAAACTTCCTTCTTACTTTTCCAATTTTGGAGTGCCTAGCTCACTAAATTTATTTGTTAAGAAAAAATTGGCTGCTGAAGAAAGAATTAAAAAGACTCAAAGTGGTCCGTTATCTCCAAAACAAAAAAAAGCAGTTAACTATACATTAGATTGTGTGAAGCAGGTCGCTCCTTCGTTTTCGAAGTTATATAAAAATTTGACGAAGGAAGAAGGTATCTACGAATTGAGCTTCAAGATTTGTTCGTCTAAAGATATTTTTGGAGAACTTAAGGATAACCGAGAGTACTCTGACAAAACTATCTATTTAAACAAAGAGTTGTTTAAATCTAGTTTTGGTAAATTTTTTAGCATCCTGACTCATGAGATGAGTCATGTATTTGGCAGAGATGGAGAGCGCGAATTTAGCGACGTGCTAACCCACTTGCTGGAACAAGCAGTTGAAAGAAACTCAATTATCTCAAAATATTCTAGAAATTGGCAGAAATATAAATAATGAACTTTAAATTTAAAATTTCTAGGGCATCGCAAAAAAATAATATTGTTGCGTTCTATCTGTATGCTGAACAACATTTGAAACAATCGTATGTAAACTTTGCTCAAGCTTTACTTGATCAAACAATTAGCATTAGTGAAAATGGCGATGGCGATAAAGCTCATATTCAACTTATTGAAGTCGTGAACCATGGAGTTAACAAAGTATTAATCTTAAATGGCGAACAACTAGTTGGAAATAAATTAAGACAGAATAGAATCGTTGCTAGTACAACTATTATTGAAGCCTACAAACCAGCTCATCTGGAGGTACATTGTGGAGAGCAAAAGAGATGGTCTCGAGTGATCAACGAAGAAATTCAAACATCTGATACGATGTTTTTTTCTAGAGAAAATTTATCCAATCAAAGAAGGGTATGGGAAAAAATTGGAGATAAATTGGATAAACATAACATAAAGTCTTTTACGATGTCAGCTGATGAAGTTTATAAAAAAAGAAAAAAAGAGGTTGATGATGTTGTGAGTTTCTTTGCCCCTGATGATGGCGCTATTGGAGTTGCCTTAGGTAATTCTTATGAGATTGCTAGCGTGGACATTTTTTCTGATCCAAAGATATTTAAAAGTTATTTTAGTAAAATTTTAAGGGGTTATGCAACTAGCAACTTGAAAAATATTAACAAAAAGACAAATTTAACTGACAAAGAAGTTTATACTTTTTTAAGATGGGTTCAGGAAGCAGGACAAAAACCATTAACTAATTTAAAAGGAAACGTGGGAAAGAAAATATTACTAAATGGAACTTATGTTGTGGGTAATGTGCTTTATGAGGATAATGAAGTTGTGCACTGCTCAGCATTTGTTAAAGATGATTTAAAACACTCTTTCGATAGTGATAGAAATTACAAGGTAGCTTAATATGATTAATAAAATACTTATAATTGGAATTTTTGTTGGAGCAGGTCTTGCTTCAATCGTTTGGTACTTGATAAAATTAAAAAAAAATTCAAGCATTGATGAATCAGTTTTTTATAAGAAAGATAAGGAAATTGGAATTCTAGCAACGGAGAAGACGAGCCTGTTACAAAGGATAGAAGACATGAAAGATTCCTTAAAGGAAGAAAGAAAACGTACCCAGGAGCAACTTGATACGATCAATAAAATTGATCAACACAAAAATACAATCACTAACTACACGCAAATTACTGAAGAAAGAAACAAGATCGATCAAAGAAATATTAATGAAATGAAAATTTTCTTTGAAAAATTAATGGGCTCATCACGATATCAAGGTGAAGTTGGTGAAAAGATATTGCAAAAGATTTTAAATTCTTGTGGATATTTAGAAGGACGAGATTACGAACTGCAAGCAACAGATAAGGTAGTTCAAGGAGACGAATCAGTTAAACAGGTCAAACCCGATGCATTTATTAAAATGGTTGATAATTATTTCATAGCCGTAGACTCAAAGGTAAGCTTAGACAGCTGGAGAGAATGGACGAGGGAAAAAGATGAGACTAAAAAAAAAGATCATTTAAAAAAGCATGCAGAATCAGTAAAAAAACACATCACTAAATTAAGTCCAAAAAATTATTTCAAGTCAATTGGCAGGAAGCTTTTTCCTGCTACCATTATGTTTATTCCCCTAGAGACCGGATACTTAGCGGCATTGGAAATGGAACCGGATCTTAACGAATTTGCTTACAGTAATAATATTATTTTGACCAATCCAAGCAACATCATGGCAGTCATAAAAATTATAGACACATTAAAGGCCAAAGAAAAACAAATTGAAAATCTTGACGAAATCACGAAAAAAGCAAGTTCGATCTACGATAAGTATGCAGTCTTAAAGTCCGCATTAAAAAAAGTGATTACAACGTTTAACTCTCATGGAAATCACTTAAGGGAAGTCATAATTACTGGATGGATAGGTAGGGGCAACTTAGAAAAGCAAATCGAAGATTTAAAGAAAATGGGTATTCAAGGAACGAAGCCAATAGAGATCACCTCTAGCGAAGAAGATAAAATTGATGTCATCATTGACATAGAAAAAGATCCGGATGCAAATTAAAACAAACCCTAAAAGTGTTTTCAAAGACTTTCTTTTTTTACCTAATACAGTAAAAAATTAATTAAAATAAACTCAAATTAAAAGGTACTTAATAAATGAATTATATTTTTTTAGACACAGAAACCACGGGAAGCTCAACAGCATTTGATCAAGTTTTAGAGATTGGAATAATATTGACTGACGACATGCTTCAAGAAAAAGAAAGATGGTCAATGCGATCAAGAATTAAAGAAGGCATCATTCCTAATCTAGGAGCTTTAAACGTCACTGGCTTTACCGTTAAGGATCTTACTCAATCCAATCATTCACACTTTGAAATGGTCGAAGCGATGGAAAACGTATTGAATCGTTGGGGCACGGCTCACGTGTTCGCTTACAATGGTCATAATTTTGATTATCCACTAATTCAAAAAACCTTATATAAGTGTTTAAAGCCTGCTTACATAACCAATACGAATGGCAAGAAGCACGGTGATATTTTAAACGTCGTTCGCGCAGCCAAACTCGTTAATCCAAATTCAATTGAGACTCCAATATCTGAGAAAGGAAATCCTGTTTTTAAATTAGACAAGTTAATGAAACATCAAGGAGCTCATGGAGCGTTACAAGATTCGATAGCTATGCTTGACGTTGCAAAAATCATTTATGAAAAGGCTAACTCAGTATGGAGATCTTCGTTACTTACCTTAAGTAAGGCAGATACAGAAATGTTGATAAAAAAAGAGCCGATGTTTTGTCAATTACAATGGTTTTATGGAAGACTAAGAAGTTTCTTAGTGCATCATTATCTTTTTCATCCCGTTTATACTGCTTGGAGTTTATGTTGGGATTTAAGGTGGAATCCAAATGATTATTTTAAGTTAGATCATGAAAATTTAAAATCAGCTTTATCCAAGTCACCAAAAATCTTAAGAACACTTAAAACTAATAAAAGTGAAATTGTTCTGAATTATAAATTTGCAATGAATGATGAACATTATAACTTAATTAGTGTTGAGGAGCTGAAGAAAAGAATCAAGGACTTAGAAAGCAATAGTGAGTTTAGAGATAGAATTAGTAAGATTTTACAGGAAAACCACGATGAAAATATTAAACAACAAACACAAAAGGAAAACCTTCAACCCGAAGAACAATTATATTCTGGTTTTCCAAGTGATGAAGATAAAAATTTAATGGATAAATTCCATAAATTTAAATGGGAGGATAGAATTGAGTTAATTGGTAAATTCAAGGATGATCGTTATTCCTATTTGGCAGAGAAATTCATTTTTGAAGAAAGGCCAGATGTATTACCTCAAAGCATATTAAAGAAAGTAAAGATGAATATCGCAGAAAGAATATTTTCTACCAAAAAAGAAAGTTGGACGACCCTGCCAGAATTTTATAAACAAATTGATGATATGAGGTCAAAAAATGAAAGCAATGTGGAAAAATTAAAACTACTTGATGAATACGATGCTTTTGCTCAAGACATTGAAAAACGATACGAGGTAGCTTAATGAAGAAGAAAACTTATGTGATTAGACCTAGTGAATTAAGTTACATTTGTTATCATTGTTCATATTTAAAGCACAACTATGCCCTTGAAAATCGTGGTATTTCAGCGGGAATTACAGGGCAATTAGATTCTATGCAGAAAATATATTTTTTAGGTGATGTAAAAAAAATTGATCATATCATTCCTGATGGTGAAGTTATCGATCCTGATTTTAAAAATGAGTCCTTCATATCTAAAGAACTTAAGGATAACAAGCAAAGATCCTTTCGCATTAAAGGTAAAGGAGATGCACTCATAAAGTTCAAAGACAAGACTTTTGGAGTAATCGATTATAAAACTTCAAAATTCAAGGATAAGAATGGTGAGGATTATAGTTTAGACTTAAAAATTAAAGTTAATGAATACGAACCTCAATTGCATGCTTATAGTTTGATGTATTCAAATCTTGAGAAAGACGAAAACACTTTAAAAGAAAATGATAAAGGCACAAAGATGGGCTGGAAAAAAATAACAATTGAAACAAGGGTAAAAGAAAAAATCAATAAAATTAAGGAAATTGAGATATCTAAAACATCTTTGTTAGGAGTTGTATTTGTTTACCCTGAGGAAATCATCGAGGGTAATAGACTTAACGTTGAATTTTCCCACTCATTTCAACAAGTTGAACATAACCCTGATAAATTTATGAAACTTATTACACAATACATTGATAATTTAGAACAAGACAATGTGCCAATAATACCAGAAAAATGTAAAGACATCAAAAAACAGCAACATTGTTACATGCACAGTTTTTTCTTTGACGAAAAAAAATTAGTAAGGATTCAAAGATAATTATGGACAGCATAACTGAAATAAGAATTGAAGAAGTTAAAGACTATGTGAATAATGAATTTTATTTTTATATTTACTGCGTAAAAGATAACGGTGAAAGAATTGAGATAGGAAAATCAAAGTCAAAACCTCAATTTTACAAACAAGTAGCTATTTATAATTAATTTTTATTCATTGACTTTAAAAAAATAATAACTATTTATCATTTGATCTATGGCAACAAAAAAAATTACAGACGAAAATTTTGAAAAAGATGTTTTAAAAGCATTAAAGCCAACGATCTGTTATTTTTGGGCTGGATGGTGCCAACCATGTCAGCAGGTTGGACCTGTGCTTGAAGAAATTTCTGACGAAATGAAAGATCAAGTTGTTATCGGAAAACACAACATCGATGAAGAACCAAACGCCGCAACAAGATATGGAATTCGAGGAATTCCCACGATGCTATTATTTAAAGACGGTCAACTGAAAGCAACTAAGGTAGGCGCTACGACTAAATCAAATATTGTCGCTTGGATAAAAGAAAATATTTAATTTTTACTTAAAATATCTCCCATTAAATATAAATAACCAAAAACGACTATCGTTTTCTTCTCTTTAGAAGATAATTGTTTTAAGGCAGATTGAATATTAGGAGCAGTCTTCGTTGGCATATATTTTTGAGCTATAGATTTTAAT
>SXSU01000058.1 GCA_005793345.1 Bdellovibrionales bacterium | reverse complement strand
TTAGACCTTTATTTCCACAAGGTTTTAGAAATGAAGTTCAACTTCTGCCAACGGTATTGTCATATGAGAAAGATAATGATCCAGAAATATTATCCTTAATTGCAGCTTCAGCAGCATTAGCTATTTCAGGTATCCCATTTATGGGACCTGTAGCAGCTTCTAAAGTTGGTTACATCAATGGCAGTTTTGTTTTAAATCCAACTAAAGAACAATTAAAAGACTCTCAATTGGAACTTATAGTTGCAGGAACCAAAGATGCAGTTTTAATGGTTGAGTCAGAAGCTTCAGGATTAACTGAAAAAATAATGTTAGATGCAGTTAAATTTGGTCATGAACAATTTGGCCCGGTGATCAAAATGATTAATGAATTTTCTGCTGAGTGTTCAAAAGAAAAATGGATTGTAGAAGAGAAAGATTTAAAAGAAGTAAAAAATAATCTACTAAAAAATGTTAAAAATGATTTAGTAGCGGCGTTCTCAGAGGCCGATAAAAAGAAAAGGGGCGAACTAATTAATCTAGCAAAAGAAAAATCATTGGCGTTATATAAAGATTCACAACAATTTACTGAGATGGATGTTGAGTCTCAGTTTAAAAATATTGAAAAAGAAATTGTTAGAACAAAAATTCTTAAAGAAAAGAAAAGGATTGATGGAAGAGGACTTGCGGATATTAGACCAATTAAGTGTGAAGTAGGTATTTTACCAAGAGCTCATGGTTCTGCTTTATTTACAAGAGGGGAAACACAAGCAATTGTTGTTACAACACTTGGAACTTCAGAAGATGAACAAAGAATTGAAAGTTTAGATGGATTACAAAGATCTAGATTTATGTTGCACTATAATTTTCCTCCATTTTCAGTTGGTGAAGTAGGCAGAATTGGAACAGGAAGACGTGAAATTGGTCATGGTAAATTAGCTTGGCGAGCAGTTAATTCGATTTTACCAAAAAAAGAAGAATTTCCTTATATCTTTAGATTAGTTTCAGAAATTACTGAGTCAAATGGTTCATCATCAATGGCGACTGTTTGCGGATCGTCGCTTGCTTTAATGGATGCTGGAGTTCCAATTAAAAAGCCGGTTGCAGGAATTGCAATGGGTTTAATTAAAGAGGGAGCTGATTATTCAGTGCTATCAGATATCTTGGGAGATGAAGATCATTTAGGAGACATGGATTTTAAAGTTGCGGGAACAGAAGATGGAATCACCTCATTACAAATGGATATAAAAATTATAGGAATTACATTTGAAATTATGGAAAAAGCATTATCGCAAGCAAAAGATGGCATAATTCATATTTTAGGTGAAATGAATAAAGCCCTTAAAGTTTCAAGAAAAGATTTATCGAAACATACTCCAAAAATGGAAAAAGTAACCGTCGATAAAAAAGATATCGCAGCCATTATCGGAAAAGGGGGAGTGACAATAAGAGAGATCGTTGAATTATCAGGTGCTAAAGTTGATATTAGTGACGATGGAATTGTAACTATTGCAGCACCCGATGAAGTTTCAAGAAATAAGGCTTTAGAAATGGTAAAAAGTATTATTGCAAAAGCGGAAGTTGGAAAAATTTATACAGGAAAAGTTGTTAAAATTATGGAATTTGGAGCTTTTGTAAATTTCTTAGGAAAACAAGACGGTCTAGTTCACATCTCTGAACTTGCGGCTAAAAGAGTAGAAAAAGTAAGTGATGTTGTAAAAGAGGGTGATGAAGTTAAAGTTAAAGTTTTAGGGTTTGATAAAGGTAAAGTTAAACTTTCAATTAAACAAGCCAGTACATAATTTTTTAATATTGATATAAAAATTAAGTTTTACTTGCTAAATTAGTGAAAAATATAAGTTGGTTTTATAAATATTTAATTTTTAAATTAAGAAGAAAAATAAATATTGACGAAGATTTTTTTGATTATAAGAATTTAGATAATTTACTTAATTATTTCGGCTCCGATAAAGGCACAAGAGTAAGAAATCCATATAATAAAAATTCAAAAAAATTTTTCGGCCATGGATTTTCTAGGTACTACGAAAAAAATTTTAAGCATCTTCAAGAAAAAAAATTTAATTTTTTAGAAATAGGAACTTGGGAAGGGGCATCATTAGCCACTTTTGCAAAATATTTTAGAAATGCCCAAATATATGGTTTAGATAGAAATTTTAAATTAAAATATAAGTCACAAAAAATAAAATTTTTAAATTGCGACACTACAAATAGTAATGATTTAAACAAATTTAAAGAATTCGCTAAAAACCTAAAGTTTAAAATAATTATAGATGATGGGTCACATTTATTGAGTGATATTATCAGCAACTTTAAATACTTTACAAAATTTTTAGAAAAAGGAGGGTATTATATTGTTGAGGATTATAATCATCCAAAATATTTCGATTTTTTAAATAACACTAATAAAGAATTATTATTTGATAAGATTATAAAAAAATTAAAAAACAAAATTTTATTTAGCTCTGCAATATTGACTAAAAGTAACCAAAAATTTTTCCACAAAAATTTAGTAAAAATAGAAACTTATAAAGGATTAATGAACGATTCCGGCAGAAATATTTCTGATATAGTTTTTTTGAAGTTTAAGTAAAAAAAATTATATTAATTAATTTAAGGAGAAACAAGGTGGCAGTTTTTATGCTAAGTTTAATGGCAATTAAATAATTAAACCTGCATATTTTTAGGATTAGGCATTCCAACGATATTATACCCCCCATCTACATAATGAATTTCCCCTGTGACACCTGCCGCAAGATCACTTAATAAATAAACTGCAGCGCCACCTACATCATTAATATCGATATTTCTCTTTAGTGGAGAATGGTTTTCATTCCATTTATATAAAAATTTAGCATCACCAATTGCTGAGGCCGCCAATGTTTTAATAGGACCTGCACTAATTGCATTTACTCTAATTCCATTAGATCCAAGATCAACAGATAAATATTTAACACTTGTTTCAAGAGCTGCTTTACAAACTCCCATGACATTATAATTTGGAATAACTTTGTCAGCACAATAGGTTAAAGTGATAAAGCTTGAACCTGGTTTCATTATTTTACAAGCTTCTTTACAAACTTCTGTAAAAGAAAAACAAGAAATTAACATACTGTTTGAAAAATTTTCTCTAGATGTATTTAAATATTGTCCTGATAATTCTGACTTATCTGAAAAAGCAATTGCGTGTACTACAAAATCTAAATTACCCCATTTATCTTTGATATCTGAAAATGTTTTAATAATTTCTTCTTTCTTTTCCACATTACAATCTAATGTAAATTTAGAGCCTAAAGAATCTGCAAGAGGAATAACTCTTTTTTTTAAAGCATCACCCACATATGTGAATGCAAGCTCAGATCCGTGCTCACTTAATTTTTTTGCAATTCCCCATGCAATTGAACGATCATTAGCAACACCCATGATCAATCCTCTTTTACCTTGCATTAATTTCATATTAGATACTTTCAAATACTAGAGTTGCATTAGTTCCGCCAAATCCAAAACTATTTGACATGATACAATTCAAATCTACGTTTTTTTTAACCTCAGTTACAATTGGTAACCCTTTTATTTTTTCATCTAAGTTAGTAATATTTGCTGAGGCCGCTATAAATTTATTTTTCATCATGATTAGACAATAAATCGCCTCTTGAACAGAAGTTGCACCAAGCGAGTGTCCAGTTAGTGATTTTGTTGAGCTAAAAGCTGGGATTTTATCTTTAAATACCTCCTTCATAGCCTCAATTTCCTTTGCATCGCCAATCGGTGTAGATGTTCCATGAGTGTTAATATAATCTACCTTTGAATTTCTCAAATTCTTCATGGACATTCTTATACACCTTACAGCGCCCTCACCAGATGGGGCTACCATATCGTAACCATCGGATGTTGCGCCGTAACCTGTTATTTCAGCTAAAATTTTAATACCTCTTGCTTTTGCGTGTTCATATTCCTCTAATACAAGCACACCGCCACCGCCTGCTATTACAAAACCATCTCTGCTCGAGTCATATGGTCTAGAGGCCGTTTGTGGGGTCTCGTTATATTTTGAAGATAGGGCTGTCATAGCATCAAACATTGCAGAAAGACTCCATTCTATTTCTTCTCCACCACCTGCAAAAATAATATCTTGTTTTCCAAATTGAATAAGTTCCATTGCATTACCAATACAATGTGCACTCGTTGCACAAGCAGAACTAATTGAATAATTAACTCCTTTAATTTTAAATGGCGTTGCTAAAGTTGCCGAACATGTACTTGCCATCGTTCTTGGTACAATAAATGGGCCCATTTTTTTAGGACCACCTTCTCTAGTTGAGTCAATTGCGACCATTACATTTTTAATTGAAGGACCACCTGATCCAATAATAATGCCAGTTTTTTCGTTACTAATTTCTTTTTCGGTAAGGCCCGATTCTTCAATTGCCTCTTTCATTGAAAGATAAGCGTAGGCAGAGCCATCGCCCATAAATCTTAAAACTTTTCTATCAATTAATTCTTCATAATTAATTTTGGGAATGCCACATACCTGACTTTTAAAATTATATTTTTTATATTCTTCAGAAAAAGAGATGCCTGATTTAGTATTTAATAATGAGTCTAATACTTCCTTTTTATTATTTCCTATACAGGATACAATTCCAGAACCTGTTATTACAACTCTTCGCATCAATTCTCCTTAACTTTTAAATAAACCGACTTTAAGATTTTTAGCGTTGTATATTTCTTTATTATCCGCAAAGACTAAACCATCGGCCAAACCAACACAAGTTTCGCCTTTTTTTAATAACCTTTTGATGTTAATTACATATTTTATAAGTTTTACTTTTTTTATGACCTCACCGGTAAATTTTACTTCATTTACCCCAAGCGCTCGACCATGACCGGGATTACCTAACCAACCAAGGTAAAATCCTAATAATTGCCACATTGCATCTAATCCCAAACATCCAGGCATCACTGGGTCCCCTTTAAAATGACAGTCAAAAAACCACAAATTATCTTTGATATCTAATTCTGCTATGATTTCACCTTTATTAAATAAACCGCCCTCAGCAGTGATGGATGTGATCCTATCAAACATTAACATGGGCGGTGTAGGCAATTTAGCATTACCAGGTCCAAACAATTTTCCCTCAGAGCAATCAATTAAATCTTGGTAGATATATTTATTTTTTTGTTCCATGAAATGACTTGAGAATATAAGTTAATGATTATTAGATATTAATTTACAGTTTAATAAGGGATTTGACAAATTTAATTGATAATTTCTTTATTATCTAAGCCCCAAACATGATCGGTTTGTATCCATCCTTTATATTTTTGAATTTCAATTAAACACCAATTCGGAATACATTTTTTAATAACAGCTGCTTCTAAATTTCCAATTTTTATGATTGGCTTTGAATAGATTGTTGAATTTTTAAAAAGAACAATTCCATCCTTTGTAGTTAATAAAGTTCTTTTTCTAGATAGCTGACTTAAATGAATCCAGCCAATGTCGCCTTGATAATCTTTAACTTTTCTCCAAACCTCGAATTCATCGATCACTTCAACGGGCATATTCTTTTTTTCATATACGAATGCAATAGGATGAGTTGAAGAAGGACCAATCCTAAGATTTGCAACAGTAGTTCTAATACTAAGATATTTTTTTGTAATAATTTTTTGTGCTAATAAATCTGCACTTGTAAAAATAATAAAAGACAAAATTACAACTATTACCTTAAACTTCATTTAATCTTTTTAATGCAATTTTTGTTCTTATTTAATTTAATTTTTTTAATTAAAAGGTTTTCAGCATTAATAATTAGAATATTTCCACATATAGAGTTTTCAAAATTTAATATTTCACGGATTGCCTCGTTGGCCATAATTGTTCCAACCATTCCCGCAAGTGTAGATAGAATACCTTCGCTTTGACAATCTAACATGTCAGCATCTGGAATTTCTGGCATAAAACATCTAAGACAAGGGGAGTTTTTCTTTTTAAAATTAAAAATAAAAACATGACCATCAAACTTACTGATGGCACCACAAATCAAGATTTTTTTATTTTTATAAGAATAATCGTTAATTAATAATTTTGTTTTAAAATTATCAGTTCCATCAATTATGAGATCATATCCTTTTGCGATTTTATTTATATTATTATTATTTATTTTAATTTTAAATTTTTTAATTTTTATTTTAGAATTAATTTTTTTTAGTCTTTTTTCAGCGGTATCAACTTTAAATTTATTTACATCTTCTTCATTAAATAAAATTTGTCGATGTAAATTTGAAATATCGATTTTGTCATGATCAACGATACCGATATTATTAATTCCTGATGACGCAAGATAGAGTGCAACAGGGGAACCTAGTCCACCAACACCAATAATAAGAACTTTTGTATCGATAATTTTCTTTTGACCAAAGCTGCCAACTTTTTTTAAATTAATATGGGCAATGTACCTCTTCACATTGTCATAGCTAAGTTTCATGAATATCTATCGGCCCGTTGAACCAAATCCACTGCTTCCACGAACTGAGTCAGGAAGTTCATCAACTTCAAGAAGTTCAGCTTTTATAACTGGGCATAGAACCATTTGTGCAATTCTTTGTCCCGGTTGAATTTTAAAATTCTCTAAACTTAAATTTATTAATATAACTTTGATTTCACCTCGATAATCAGCATCTATTGTTCCAGGCGTGTTTAGAACGCTAATACCATTTTTTGCAGCAAGGCCAGATCTTGGTCTTACCTGTACTTCATAATTTTCAGGGATAGCCAC
>SXSU01000057.1 GCA_005793345.1 Bdellovibrionales bacterium | reverse complement strand
CAAAAATCACCCCCAACAAACAAGAAAATAACTGCTTGTGATTATGTCTGATATAATCAGCGCAAGCTGATCAGACTTAATCATGAGCAGTTATTATGAAAATACAAACTAAAATTTGTATATTCAATTGCTAGAGTTTTAAAAAATTAACTGGTACTTTGTTTTGATTTAATTATAAATAAAAATGCCAAAATTTATATTTATCATTTAATTAACAAAACTTTAAATATATGTTGTTTACAATAAAAATAAAATACCTAACTCCAGTTGTAACCAATGTATGTATAGACTTCTTTCATTTATTTTTAAATTTTTATCAGAATCCAAGATCGCAATTTTTTGCGTAAAACCAATATTAAAGTTATAGTTAGAATACTTGCTTTGTAAAATTGAAATTTGAGGCCCTAGAGAAAGCCCTCTTAATTTATAGTTTGTATTATACTCATCTTCATTAGCAATACCATCAAAAATACTAATTCTTAAATTCATATTATATATACTATTATTGCGTTGTAATTTAGAACTTAAATTAATTCCAACATCATAATATGTTAAAGTAAATTTAGAGTTGTGACTTCTAAATTTTAATATTTCTGAGTCTGATGACATTTCGTTTATAGGATCTGAATAGTCACAATTGGAGCATGATAAAATTCTTATTTCTGACCATGTTGGTTTTATATAATTTAATCCCATAAAATATCCAAAAACTCCTCTTTGTAAACCAAAAGATAGTCCAACACCACTCGATGATAAATTATTAGAAATAGGATTGTAATTTAAACTAAAAATTTTTTGTTCTGAAGAGGGGTCATTAAATATTTTATTTGGAGTTTTATAAGTTCTGTCTGCAATTTCAATTGACTTCGGAGTTGAGTTGCTTTTGTTTACAAAGCTAATTATTAATATGATGAAAATAATATTTATTTTAAGTATCACTGTGTAAGCCCCTCTGTTAAATCCTTTCCAACAAGTCTACTTAACTTTATTACTAACTCATTGTATGCAATAACCTTATCATAATAATCAATTTCGAGATCTCTAGTTTCGGACAATAAATCCTTTAGTTCTAATCTGAAAACTTGGTTCGGCTTAGAATCTAACATTTTTTTAGTTAACAAATCTGTGGATTTTATTAAATTTTGTTGCGAGCTAGAAATTTCTTCATTTGCTCTTTTTATTTGGCCATAAACTGATTCAACTTCTAAAACTCCATTTAGAAAAGTATTCCGTAATTTCTCTTCATTTTTTTTTCTATTTATTATTTTTTCCTTTATTAGGGATTGATTTGCAAACCCCTCAGATCCAATTATTGGAATGTCTATTGATAATTTTACTCCGACTGACATATTACCATCAGGTATAGACCCAGTTTCTATTGAATTATAACTCTTATAATATCCAAAATGATGGAGCCAATTTACTGCTGAAAGTGAAACCTTCAATGGAAATCTTTGGCGAACTTCTTTTTCTTCATTTAAAATTGAATCTTCAACTGATAATTGAGCAAGTTGAAGTTCAAGATTATTAGTTTCAAATATTTTTTTTAAATTTTCTAAAGTATCTGAGATTTCGTAATATTTTGGTTCAGTAGTTAAAACAAAAATGGTATTAGTATTCCATCCCAAAATTTTTAAAAATTTAAATCGTGCTTCATAACTCGCAGTTTTAGCTGATAATAAACGCCGTTCGGCGTTTGCTACTGCGATTTCAGAACTAATAACATCTGAGTTTTCCATTCCGCTGATTTTTAATTTTGCTCTTACTAATCGCAAAATGGCTTTTGAAAGAGTGACCTCTCTTTGTAAAATTTCTTCATTTTTTAGAACTTGAAACAGAGAAAAGTATGCAGAAATAACATCATATTTTATTTCTTTTTTTGTTAAATTAAAATTAATTGCAGCTTTCTCTTTTGTTATCTCTGCTATTTTTAGGTCAATAGTATCTATCCAAGAGTTAAAAAGTCTATACTCAGTAATTCCAATTCC
The DNA here is from genome assembly GCA_005793345.1 of Bdellovibrionales bacterium. Taxonomy (GTDB): domain Bacteria; phylum Bdellovibrionota; class Bdellovibrionia; order Bdellovibrionales; family Bdellovibrionaceae; genus SXSU01. Next base: position 28,480 of record SXSU01000057.1, on the reverse strand, counting down.
TATATCGCCATAGAATTTTCCACGTTCAAATGAATTGTATTCGTGACGTGAATCCCATGCTTCACTGCCTGGAACCTGATAAACAGTAGAAGGGGTCATAACATTTAATGCAAAACCAAAATTAGGGTAATTTAAACTATAATTACTGGTATCATATTGGAGTTTAGCAATTTCCCAATCATATTGGGCTTGTTTAATTATTGTACCAACCTGATTGGCTTTTGATATTGATTCATTTAGTGAAATTTGGATGACTTCTTGATCTTCTGTCGTTTTTTCAACTGCATATAGAAATAAATTCGATTTTAAAATTAATAAAAAGCAGAAATATACTGTTTTTTTATATCGAAGGAAAATATGTTTTCTTAAGCAAATAAAATGAAAAAAAAATAAACCCATAATTTATAATTTAATTATTGTTTAAGTTTTGCAATAACTTTTTATACTTGGCATTTTTAATATTATCAGTTTAAATTTAATAGTTAGTGACTGGCGGGAAATGGGCTTTTGTGTTTTAATGTATAAATTTTACTTGTATCAAGGCGCACTTTCGCAGCGCTAGCCAGAGGCGCTAACGCAAGAAAGTGCAACGCTGAGATAAGAAAAATTTATACTTTAAAATCAAAATCGCCATTTCCCGCCAGCCACTAGTTATTGAGATTTATTTATAAGGAGTTAAAATTGAATCGAAAAAGTTCTTATGTAGGTTTAATCTCAATTATTTTAATTTTTTCGATTTACACCATTAAAATTAAAGCCGAAAATAATTGTGAGCAATGTCAAAAAGATATCCAGACTAAGGATAAAAAAAGAAATGAACTCATTAGAATTCAAACTCTAATACAAAAAAACCAAGAGTATATTAAAAATCATAATGAGACATCAGTTATAATAAAAATTAATTCAAATATATTATTGGCTTCACTTACTCGTGAAGCATTAGAAACAGAAATTGAGCATCTACAAATGCAAATTTCAAAATGTGGAGAATGTAATGACCTCAAAATCAGAAAATAATAGAACTATACTTGGTTTTTTTAATCTCTCTAAACTTCAGTTTAGATTTAGTATAATGATTGGAGGAACTGCGCTTGTAGTTTGTATTTTATATTCTTTAATAATGTATTTTTATATGAAGGAAAATTATGAGATACTAGTTGTTTTAAGTCCAATGGATGAAAGTGTAAAATCAATTTTAAATAATGAACTAAGAAAAACATGGATTTATATGATTTTTACATCTTTGTTATTTTCTTTTTTGAGTTTTGTTTGGGGGGGATTTTTCTCTCACAAATTAACAGGTCCAATTTTTAATATTTCGAAAGTTATTGATGATGTATTAATTGGAAAACTAAATTCACGCATAAAGTTGCGTCCTAGTGATGAGCTTCAAGAATTAAGTAATAAAATAAATATTTTAATTAAAAATTATGAAGAAAATAAGGGGTGATTAAAAATCACCCCAAACAAACAAGAAAATAAAAATTACTCTTCAGGATTAGTATCATCAACAAAAAAATCTATCATTTCACACGAGGCACCTTTTGAAGCTTTTTTAATATTACTTGAAACTTTTTGAATTCTCTTTTTTAATTTATTTCCATTTCCATCTAAAGGTGAAGCTTTTGGATTTTTTAAAGATTTAATCAAAGTTGTAATTGATGAAATTTCTTTACATGCAATGTTTGCAGATTTAGAGTCTGAGATACTCATTCCCTCTAGTTTTGAGACTTGTTTTTCTACTTCAGCTAAATTTGCTAAACGTAACTGATCCTCAGTGTTCTTATTCTGTAACTTTTCAATTGTTGCATTTCGTTTTGCAATTCGTTCATTTGCGCCAGCCAACGAAAATTGTGAGTAACCAACTAATAAAAATATAGCTAAATATGCAGTTCTTAATTTCATAATATTCCCCTTAAAAATTTATATTTATAAAGTATATTTTAAATACTTTATTTAATATTATAACAAATTTCTTCAGTATGCAAATTTTGCAGAAATAATGCTATATTTATATTTTTTTATATCAAATTGAAACACTTTTTAAAAAATCTATTTAAAGTCGCAAAAAAGTTAGACATAGCCATTTGTAGTTACAACGATTTTTTACTCAAAATATGATTATCTAAAATCCATTTCCGAATTTGCTTCAAATTTTTATCTGTAACTCCAAAAAAAACAAATTGTGTGTCAATTGTTGGTTTTACTGAAATGTAGCTATGGCAAACTCCAAGTAAATTTATATTTTCAGTCTCATTGGGACGAGGAAGAGAAAACCTTCGAAAAGATCCTAATTCAATTTCTCTTTGATATCGCATGACTAGTCCAGCTTCAGAAATCTGTAAAATTTGAATTGGATTAGCAGCTTGAATTACCTCAGGTAATGTTAACTCCTGAATAGAGAGAGTAGGATGCTCAGATTTTTCCTGCAGATTTGGAAAATAAAACTTAAGACGTTTAGAAGTATAAGCCCTATCTATTGGTGTAAAAATAATATCGGTAAGGATTGTTGCAAGAGTTCGTTTTAAATTCTCAAAAATAGGTTGCTGGGCTAGAATAAAAGTTTTTAAATTTTTAGAAGTTTTTGCAACTACACTTTTATTATGTGATTCTAAATGAGTAAACCATGCTTGGCATAGCATTGGGTCCTTATAAAATAAATTAATTGAAATGAACACGCCATCAAATTGAGTATTTTTTAGTAGAGATAATTTATTTTCTAGATGCGTTTTGTACCCTTTGGGATCGTTGAGTTCCTCATATGAGAAGGACAATATATGAACATCATTATGTATAAATTTTTCTTTTATAAAATGAGATAACTCTTGGTAGTTGTCTTGATCAGTTTTTAAAATTATAAATGAAGTTAAATCGGTTTTTAAATTCTTAATTTCTGTATTTGATTGTGGTACAATTGGATTTAGCTTTAATTTACTTTTATTTTTTGCCAGAAATCTTCTTATATTATCAGATTGTGGATTGCTTAAACCAAAAAAACTAAATTTCGACAAGTAATCGTTATTTACTTTGTGGCATTCAACACATTTAGCTATCACACTTAATGAAATACCGACTTGAAAAAACTGACCATAATATTTTGATACAGATTGAAGGGGTATGGGTCTGTCGCTATGAGTTGTAAATCCCAATTCGCTTATATTTAATAATGGAACTTCCTTTAGCATTTCAACTTCTAATTTTAATCCACCAAGTTCTTGTTTGAAAACTGTCGTCTCTCGAACAGGTTTATGCGACGATAGGGCAAAGCGGAGATGCTGTTCTAAAATAGATTGATCAAAGGGTTTATAAATTAAGTTATTAATAACGCGAGACTCTATATCACCCTGTTTAAATTGCGGGGAATCAAAAGTTGTTAATACAATTTCTAAAGTTTGATCTTTAGGGCTAATTCCCTTTCGGCGAAACATCTTTTTTGCTTTTTCAAGAAGAGTAAAATATCTTGGGCCCAAAAATTCAATTTGACTAATAATCAAGACTAATTGGGGAGGGGCTTGTTCAGTTGGTTTTGGACTGGCGTTGGGAGTAGAGCTAGAGTTGGAGCTAGTTTTTAATTTAGAATCAAAGAAATTTGTTTTAACCCACAAATAAAACCCTTCGAGATTTTTTGAAGAAAGTACATTGAGTTTGGAATCAACTTGTTTGATTGCATCAGTCAATTGAACAAGTAGTCGAGGATCGCTTTCTAAGATATAAACAACTTTATCAGCCATATTATCTTAATTATCATGTTAAAAATTATTAAATTCAATTTTCTTTTTTAAAAAATTATGTTTTAATTTCAAAGTTTTTGAAAGGGAAAGTCTATGACCAAAAAATTCCTTCGATTATTAGCTTCACTTAAACTTGCTGTGTTCACTATTTTATCTTTAGCAGTGATTGCAGCAGTTGGTACAATTATAGAGTCAAAATATGATGCCGATGCAGCAGCCGCCTTAGTTTATCGTAGTGTTTGGATGTATCTAGTGATGGGAATGTTGTCGGTGAATTTAATATCAGTGATGATTGACCGTTGGCCCTGGCAAAAAAAACATACAGGATTTGTTTGTGCTCATATTGGAATTTTAATTTTACTCTCGGGTGGATTAATAACTCAAAAGATGGGTATTGATGGATCAATGTATCTTCCCATAAATGGAAAAAGCCAGACAGTAAATCTACGAGAAAAAGAGATTGTCGTTTATTCATCATTTAATGGACAATCTTTTGCAGAATTATATCGAAAACCAGTTGATTTTTTAACGAAGCCTGCAAATCAATACCCCTTAGATTTTTCTGTTATGGAAGGTAAAATAAAAATTCTAGATTCTATGAATTACGTGAATGCATCTGAACGCTTTGTTCCTGTGGATGTCGTTGATGCAGTAAATGGAAATGGCGCAGGGTTGGCTATTCGTTTTCAAATTCAAAATGATAGAACATCAATTGCCGAATGGCTGTATGCAAGCAGTAAAGAAAAACCAGTTTCTCAACAGTTTGGCCCATTGAGAATTTTTTGGGGCTCAGAACCTCCACATGAATCAGTGCCGTCAGAATTTAATGCTCTTTATTTTCAAAAAGTTGAAAATTTAAAATCTGCAGCTTTAGATTTTAATAAAGTAAAATACACAATGGTTTCAAAAGATAATAAATATCCTCGGGGCACAGGTGTTGTCCGTGAAAGTGAAAGTTTTCAAACCCCTTGGATGGGGTTTAAAGTTAAGATTTTAAGATTTATCCCCCATGCAAAACGAGAATGGGATTTTAAACCTGCAAATAAACCAACCCAAATGACGACGGCGGCAATAAAAGTTCAATTTCAAAATCAAGAACAATGGGTTCAGTTGGGAGATATAGTAAGATTCTTTACAGATAAAGCGGCTTATATATTAAAATTTGGAAATCAATCAGTCGACATTGGTGAAGAAATACTTCTTAAAAAATTTAATATGGGGACTTACCAAGGAACAAGGCGGGCCATGAGTTATGAAAGCCTTGTTGAAGTGCCTCAATTGGGTGAGAGATTAATTTCTATGAACGAGCCACTTAAATATAAAAACTTTACTTTTTATCAATCAAGTTTTGAGAGCTCCCCAGAGGACGGGCGTCCGACGGCTTCGATTTTATCTGTAAATTATGATCCAGGTCGGTTTTTAAAATATTTGGGTTCATTAATTATGGTTTTTGGAATTATGCATTTGTTTTGGTGGAAAAAACGAAACAAACTAAATTGAACAAACAAGGAATTGGGTAAAAAAATGAAATATCAATTGAGAATTAAAGATAACAGCTTACTGATTTATAGATTTTTCTTTTTTATATTATTGCTGACTTCAAATTTATTTTTGAACGTTAAAGCAATAGCAAGTGCTTCACCTACAGAGTCCATTCGAGAATTACCAGTTCAAGAGGGGGGGCGAATAAAACCCTTTGATACTTTGGCTCGTGAAATACTTTCTTTAATTTATGGAAAATCTTCATACGAAGGAAAGCCCGCATACGAAGTTGTGATGACTTGGTTACTTACCCCAGAAGAATGGGAAAGTAAAAATATTGTAGAAATAAATCATAGTGGAGTTAAAGAAGCTCTTAAACTTGATAAAATGAAAAGATATTTCACTGTAAAAGAAATTTTTCAAAGTGATCGTCTCTCGTTGCTCATGCAAGATTTAAATTCTAAGCGAGAGTCTAAAGAAAAATTAGATGCTTACTTTCAAGCCCTTCAAAGAATTGAAAATCAAATTTCAACTTTTCGTGAATTTGCCACAGGCCATATGTTATCTGTCGTTCCACCTCAGCAAGATGGGCAAGATTCCAAATGGTTGAGTGTACCTGAATTAGAAGGAGAATCAAAGACTTTATTTTTAGAAGTGACCAAAGCTTTTATTGCAGGACTGGGCGCTGAAGTTAATCCACAAAACAATTCAGAAGCTGCATTAAATGCAAAAGCAGATCTTGAAAAATCAATGATCATGTTTGTGGATCATGCAAAAAATCAAAATCAAAATTTATACCCCAAAATGGGAGATATAAAATTAGAAGTTCATTACAATTCACTGCACCCTTTTAGATGGGCTTGGATATTTTATTTTTTTGCTTTTGTATTAATGATCGTTGTTCTTTCACTTAAAAAAGAAAAATTAATAAAAGCGGTTTGGATTTTTACAATTCTTGGATTTTTATTTCACAGTTATGGGTTTGGTTTAAGAATGTATCTTACTGAGCGCCCTCCAGTTTCAAACATGTTTGAAACTGTGGTGTGGGTGAGTTGGGGTGCAATTATTTTTTCTTTGATCATTGAACGGATTTATAAGTTAAAAATCACTTTGCTTGCGGGACCAATTGTTGCAACATTTTGTTTAATGTTATCAGATATGGCACCTTCAATATTAGATCCAACATTGCGACCGCTCGAGCCAGTTTTGCGAAGTAATTTTTGGTTAACGATACACGTGTTAACAATCACCATAAGTTATTCAGCTTTCTTTTTAGCATTTTGTTTGGGGGATGTGGGCTTATATTATCACCTCAGGGGTGAACAGCATTGGAAAGACCGATTAAATATAATCACCCAAGGTATTTATCGCTCAATTCAAATTGGTGTAGTCTTGTTAGCTGCGGGCATAATCCTTGGGGGAGTTTGGGCAGATTATTCCTGGGGACGATTTTGGGGATGGGACCCAAAAGAAACTTGGGCTTTAATTGCTTTACTTGGTTACTTAGCAATTCTTCATGGTCGACTAGTTGGTTTAATAAAACAATTTGGTATGGTAGTAAGTAGTGTGATTTCTTTTTCTTTAGTAATCATGGCTTGGTATGGTGTGAACTATGTTTTAGGAGCGGGATTACACTCTTATGGCTTTGGGGCAGGTGGTGTAGAATACGTTTCTGCTTTTATACTGATTCATATAGTTTATGTAGTGACTGTTGCTATTATTCGAAATGGAAGATTAAAAACAAAGTCGTAGAGGAGAGGAGTCTCGTCACTTCCTGTCTTCTTACTGCTTTATAGAGTTCGAATTATTGCAACAGAGGGGCGGCCTTTTGGCCTTGCTGAATTTGATTTTTAAAAAAGTATTAAGGCAAAAGTATTTGCAGTTCGAGTTTGTTTTTTTAGCTTCCAAAAAATATTTTAAGTTCATAAGTGCTTTGGTGCTTTGGGCCTTAATACTTTTTTAAAAATCAACCGCTACGCTATTCAGACCCCTCTTTTTGCAATAATCCGAACTCTATAAACCAGTAAGAAGATACCCCGTACAAAATATAGAGAATTAATTTTCATTTTAGAAATTGTCGTATATCAAGTTGTTAGTCACTTTTCTCAAATCCCATTTTAAGACATAATTGATTCATCTTGAATTGACTTATTTTTTTATAATAATTTTTTACCAGTAAAATTATAAATGGCTCATTATTTGCTTTGATATGAAGTAATAAAGTAATTTTTGGAGGCTCAAAATGACACAAAAAACTAATTTGAAATTTAAAAATAATTTTATATTTTTAGTTTCATTATTTGTATTAAAATATAGTCCATTGTACGGGGCTGTAGATAGGGTTAATTCAGTAGCTGTAGTAAGAGAACCATTCTCTCCAGGGCCTATTTTTTGTGACCAAATTTGTGAACAAAATAGTGAACAATCAAATTTATATGAAATCTATAATTCTGCTGAAATCCAAAATTTAAATTCGTCTGACGCTGCAATAAATAATATTGAAGGATTGAGTGTTAAAAATATTGATTTAAGTAAAAATTTTAATATTGATACTCAAAATTTAATTCGAGATAAAATCTATTCTAAGGTTACTTATATACCAGGAGCTTTTAATCAGAAGTTACATTATCAATTACCAGATACTATAATAAAAATTGAACCGAAAGTACAAGAAGTTCCAGAAAATGGTTATGAGCTTTTATATTCACTTATTGCTAATCAAATAATATCGAATAAAAAAAGTCCTCTACTAAATATCGGTGGAGAGTCAAGCCGTAGATTACTTGAGGAAATTAGTAAGCAAAGAAAAGTATTGATATTTTTGAATACAAAAATTAATTCATCAAAAAATATGTCGATTTGCTCTAGTGGCTTTCCTAATTCTAATGGTAAAGTAGATTCTAGTGAGTGTGAAACCAAATCTCTACAAGATTGGGAAAAAGAAATTCAAGATACAATTTCCTATATAACTTATACAGTTAATCGTGAGTCAAAAGGTGATTCCGGTAATGGAATTGAGCAGGATTCAATTCCACAAACTGAATGTAAATCTAGTGTCAAAAATAAAAATCCAACAGTTTGTTTTGAGGAAATTATTAATCTTGTTAAAGATATTGATCCTGAGATAAAACCTTATTCTGTAACTGAATTTGAGTCAAGTTCCACTAAAATTCAAAATGGGATAAAATTTGTGGTTCCTGAATTTCTAGGTTCAGGGGATTTACATCATTTGGATAAATGTGATAACTTTGCTTATTCAATTTCTAAGGCAAATCGTAATCAAAAAAGATTAGAAATTAAAAGAATTGTTCTTGATTGCAAACCTTTATCGGCTTTAGATTTTAAAAATTATTGGAGTGAGAGTCGTCAAAAAAAATCAAGCGGACCAAAGGTGACTCCAGTGAGAAAAGAAAATTTGCAAATGGCAACTTTACAAAATCATCAGTGATATAATATCTTTTTTCTATGCCTTAGATTTACCGAGAAAATCAAGTAAGCGCATTTTGGTCATCATATAAAATAAGTTAAACAGATTATTTTATATTTAGGTTTGATATAAATAAAATACAATCAAATGATGCATTTAATTTTGAGGCATATTTTGTGCATCAATTTGAGACATGACAAATACAAATCAATTTAACAACCAAAAAGTTGCTGAGCTTAAAATTTTAAATGACTTTATAAATCTAGAAGAGTCAATTGTACCTTGGGCTACGCACGAGAGTATGGTTAGGCTGTTACGGCAAAAATCAGAACAACTTCGTTGTTTTCAAAATTTAGTTTCTTGCTTTGAACCTCAGCAAGATAAGTTTATGTGTGGCCCATCTACTATTGCAATGATTTTAAATTCTATTGAGAAATCAAAGTTATTCACTCGTGCTAAAGCTATTACTACTTCAGATCTTCCAATTGATAAATTTGCAGAGAAATTTGCTCGCTTACAAAATAGAGGTCTTGAAAAGAACTTTAATGCTTCATTTAAGAGGTTTACACAAAAAAATATATTTAATCAAAATTGTTCTAAGGTAAAAAAACTTAAGGAGCTTTATTCACCCCCTTTTGGTCTTTGCTTAGAGGAGATTGAAAAAATAATAAATGCACTCTCTTATAAGGCTCAACGATTTCATGCGGTTCCTTCTTTGGATATAAATTTTTATCGAAATATTTTTAAAAAATCTTTAAGCTCAGACTCTCAGTATATTATATTGAATTATGATCAAAGAGCTTTAGGCCAGTTAGATGGAGGAGGTCATATTGCTCCAGTTGCTGCTTATGATGAAACAACTGATTCTGTACTGATAATTGATGTTAACCCTGAGCTGGGCTGGTCTTGGATTGCCTTGAGCTCACTTTGTAAAGCTATGGCTACTGAGGATAAAAGAAAACCCAGAGGGTTTGTGTTAGTAAGTTAACGATGATGTAATTTATTAGGTTTGGAATGAAGTCTGATTAAATTATTAAAATTGTTTTCTCTGAAGCCTTTTCATTTAAATAAAATGTAAAACACTAACTGAATTAAGTTTTTATAGGATACCTCTGCAACTGGAATAAATTCCAGTTGCAGAGGTGTTGTGAGTATGAGATAATACCTCTGTAACTAGCATTTATTCTATTTGTAGAGGTATTACGAATGAAATTTATAGGTCGTGAAGAAGAACTAGGTGTCTTAAACTCACTACGTAAAAAATCAACTGCAAGTTTAGTGGTAGTTCGGGGGAGAAGACGAATAGGTAAGAGTCGATTAATTGAAGAGTTTGGGATGAAGTCCAAAAATTATATTGAAATATCAGGTCTAGGCCCTAAGGAAGGTACAACTAATGAATTGCAACTGAGGCACTTTTCCACAAAAGTGAGTTTACAGACAAATAAACGTCAACAAGTTTTTTCTGATTGGACAGAAGCTTTTTCTTATTTAATAGAAATAACCAAAATTGGAGAATGGACTATACTCTTAGATGAAATTTCTTGGTTGGGGCGGTTTGATCCAATGTTCTCAGAAAAGTTGAAAGACTCTTGGGATACAGGGTTTAAAAAAAATCCAAAACTAATTTTGTGTTTATGTGGTTCTGTTTCAACATGGATTGAAAATGAAATCATAATGAATAAGTCTTTTGAAGGACGAGTGTCAGTTGATCTTAAGCTCAAAGAGTTATCTCTTCCAGAAATTAGTGAATTTTGGACTGATGTAACAAAAAAACAGATGGGTACTTTTGAAAAAATGATGATTTTATCTGTAACTGGTGGAATCCCAAAATATCTTGAAGAGTTTTTGACAAAGGATAATTCAGAATCTAACCTTATTCGATTGTGCTTTACTGAAAGTGGATTTCTCTATAATGAATTTGAAAAGATTTTTAATGAAATTTTTCAAAATAAATCAATGACTTTAAAGAAAATTATTAGAAAATGTTTAAATAGAAAATTAAGTATTACTGATCTCGCTAAAGAATTAAAAACCACAATAAATAGTGACCTCTCAGAAAATATTAAAATATTAGAGTCAGCGGGTTTTTTATCAAGAGATTATTCATTTTTATTCGATGGTAAGCCTTCAAAATATAGTTATTTACGAGTTAAAGATAACTATTTAAGATTTTATCTGAACATTATTGAGCCACTCAAGCCAGCTATAGAAACTGGCGGGAAAAAAATTACAAGATGGTCTGACATCAAATCTTTTGCAAGTGTAATGGGATATCAATTTGAAAATCTAATATTAGCTAATAGAAATTTGCTCTATAAGTTTCTCAATTTGCAAGATCGAGATATTGTAAGCGCAGCTCCATATATCCAACGTAAAACAACAAAGAATAAAGGTGGTTGTCAAATTGATTTATTAATTCATACGCAACTGGATGTTTTTTATTTGTGTGAATTTAAATGTAAAAAACAAATAGACATGGCAGTTATCAAAGAAGTTCAAAAAAAAATGCAAATATTGCAGCTTCCAAAGCGGTCATCGATAAAGCCTGTTCTTATTTATGAAGGTGAAATATACCCTTCTCATTACGAAGTGTTAGAAGAATTTTTTTTAGAATTGATTCCTTTTTCAAAAATGTTAGGTTAGGTATTAATATTTGTCAGAAAATTATTTATTGAGAGTTGGATAGTTTACCAGCTACGTCTTTTTTGTATGTTGTGGGTAATGTTGAATAGATTAAATTGAAGTATTGATTAATTGTTTTTCAGATCTAATTTATAGTCTTCAATCGTATAACTTATGCATCAAGTAAATAATCAGCACTTAAATCAGCTCCACAATCCCATTGAATACCACCAACAGCATTTACTGAAACTTTTTTGAATTCTTTATCATCCTTAAGTTTAGAAAAAACAGGGGGTGGATTTTTTAACAAAGAAGAAAGATCAACCATTTTAGTTTGGCCATTGCTATATGTAATCTTCAAAACATGGTTTTCTTCTGCGACTACAAAGTCTACTTCAAACTTTTGCACTCCAAGAAGCCATTGATTCTTTACCTGGTCGGCAACGAGAAGTGATTTCGTTATTCTATCTTGAAGAAAATTCGCAGCAAGATGTCGCCGCCTTTCTTGAAATGAGTGTTAATGAAGTTAATAACTGTCTTTATGCAGCTAGGAAGACTTTAAAAGGGAGAATAAATTATATGTTTGAACAAAAAAATAAATCAAAAATGCTACCAAAAGATTTTGCCACTGATATTGGTAAAATAATAAAAGTTCAAGGACGAGTTATTGATATAGAAGTTAACTCTTCATTGAGTCCAAATATTTTCGATGATTATAAATTACAAAATAAGAGTGATTCTAAAATAACAGTAGTGCAAAGACTTAAAGATGGACGAATACGATGTATAGTGAGTGGTGAATTTGGTGAACTCAATACAAATTCAAAAATTAAAAATGAAAAAGAAAGTTCTTTTCCAAGCTGGAATGAAGATTCTATTAATGATGCTATAAAATCAATAGGTACAAATACTCACGAAAGATTAGAAATCTTTGAAACGGGAATAAAAGTTATTGATTTACTTTGTCCATTTCCTAAGAATGGAAATATTGGGATGATAGGTAGTACAGGTGTTGGAAAGTTTGTTGTTATTACCGAATTATATAAAAAATTTTTAAAAGAATCTGGTCAACTTTCAATTTTCTTTTTTGTGTCACCACAAGATGCAATTAATGTGCGTTCACTTATAGAGCAAGAGCCAATATTATTATCCGACGAAAGTGGTCCATTAAAAACAGCTTGGTTGATTACTCCAAATGCAGCAGATCCAGAATTTGCAGAGCATTCAAATTATTTAGATGCTTGTTTGTACTTTAGTCCAGTGATGGCTCTCACTGGAAGATGGCCAGCAATTGATCCTATTCGCTCAACTTCTAAAGTGCTAGATCCATTGTTTGTAGAAACTGAACATTTTAAGACAGCAAATCAAGTAAAAGAGTTATTAGTAAAAGAAGATGAACTCATGAAAGATCCAATTTTTTATGAATATCTAGCAATGGGATCAAAACAAAAAGCAAATGATAGATTTAAAAAATTTGAGATTGATCGCTTCAATGAATTATCAAAGAGCAATCAAAATTTAGTTATGCGTGCTCGAAAAATTAAAAACTTTTTGACTCAGCCCTTTTTTATCACAGAAGAATATACCAAGGTCAAAGGAGTCTCTGTAAATTTGCGTGATACTATCATAATCTGTCAGAAAATTATTTCTGGAGAGTTTGATGAGCTGTCAGCAGAATCCTTTTTGTATGTTGGTGGTGATATTAAAGTGAAGAGTTAATGGTTTAATTAATTAAAATCACCATACTGAGCACTTATTTTCGGGGTTCATTTTTTGGCCGCTTTTGCAATTAAATGCTTTCGCAAATTCGGGCATATTACTTACAACACCATTCACTCTAAACTCGGATGGAGAATGCTCGTCAATAATTACTTGATTTAACAAACTTTCAAAAGTGGACTTACTACACCAAGATTGAGCATATGAAATAAAAAGAATTTGAGCATTGCTGTAGCCATGATTTATTTCTGAAATATCATCAAATGCATTTGGATTACTTTTTAAATAAGTATTCAATGCTAATTTTAATCCACCTAAATCAGCGATATTTTCACCGAGGGTAACTTCTCCGTTAATATGAAATTTTGGATTGTCCTCTTGTTTGGGTACATTTGGGTCTTGGTTATCAACAATGGTATATTTGTTGTATTGATCAATTAAACATTGTGATTTTTTCTTGAATTCAAATTCAACAGTAGGAGACCACCAGTTTTGAAGATTTCCGTTTTCATCATACTCTCGACCTTGATTATCAAATCCGTGGGTTAATTCATGTCCTATAACTGAACCTGTAGCACCAATATTTGCAGCATCACTTGAAAGCAAATTAAAAAGGGGCGATTGTAAGGTTCCTGCAGGAAATACTATTTCATTTAAAGATGGGTTATAATAAGCGTTATTTTCATGAGGATTCATATCCCATCTGCTTCTATCAACAGGGCGAGCAATTCTTTGTACCATTTGATCATAAGAAAATGCATGTCCATTAATATAGTTTTCAAAGAATGAAGTACTTTTAATTTGTAAGTTGTCATAATTTGTAAATTTATTAGGGTAACCAATTTTTTTACTTAAAGTAATTAATTTTTTTTCGGCTCCTAATTGAGTTTCTGAATCTATCCAATCAGAGTTTGCAACTACTTCTCTCATCTCTTTTATAATTTGTTGTGATAAATCACTAACATATTTTTTTTGTTCTTCCCCAAAAGCTACTTTAATAAAAGCCTCTCCTAGTGCATCACCTAAAAGTAAATTTACATTCATTAAACATTTTTTACTTCTTTCTGGCTCACTTTTTTGACCGTAAAGGATTTTATTAAAAAAATTAAAATGTTCATTATATAATTCTTTAGAAATAAAAGTTGCATTAGTTGAAATGACTTTCCATACTAAATAATATTTTAAATCATTAAGGCTAGTATTTTTCAGTATTATATTTAAACCTTCAAAAAAATGAAGGTCCATTATATTTAACTTTTTAGTTTTACTTTTTGTAAAAGAATTCAATCCTAATTTATTAAAAAAAGCGTCCCATTGAAAAGTTGGACTAAGATTTACAAGTTCAGAAAATGTTCTTTGATTATTTAATGCATTTGGGTCTATTTGATCTTCCAATGACAATGAATAACTTGCTAGTTTAGTTTCAAATTCAAAAATAAAGTCTGCGGCTTTTTCGGCTTCATTATCAGTAAATAGTTTTGAAAGTTTTAGAGAATTTAACATATGTAATTTATATTTTTGAATAAGTTCTACTCCCGATGGTGTTGTATCCTCATAATACTTTTTCTCAGGCATTCCAATTCCACTTGCTGTTAAATAGGGTTGGATTTTAGTAGCGTCTGTATTATCTTGCTCAGTAAAGAATGCAAACAATACATCAACGCCCAATCTTTGAAGTTCGGCAGTTGCATTAGCAAAATCTTTTGATGAGTTTATTGATTCTATTTTTGATATTAAAAAATTTAAATTTTTAAATCCATCTTTATAAATCTGATCTGTGTCCATGCATGAATTATACAAATCTCCGAGCTTTTTTGCATACTTGATCTTGGGAGTATAATTTCCGTTTTTATAATTAGTTAAAATTTGAGTTAATAGTTTTTCTGTTTTTAAATCGATTTCAGAAAAACGATACCAGCTAGTTTCATCATCTGGTATTTTAGTTTTATTAATCCACTTTCCGCAGCTGAATTTATAAAAATCGTCGCAAGCAGAAATATTGTTATCAATAAGTTCTAAATCAACAACTGGAAATGGTGTTTGTAAATTATATTTTGTTTTCGCGAATAAATCATGAAAATAAATGAATATAATAAAGAATATAAAAATTCGCTTCAACATAGTTAATCCTCTCAATTCATAAATTATAGTTTTTAAACAGAGTATATAATTAATAAAAGAGAGTGGGGATTTCAATTAATAAAAAGAATTATGAAATTTATGGATTTAATTTTTAGTGAAGTGACAAATATTGTAATTTTTAATTTAAATTATATCTTAAAAATATACTTTCATTACAAAGGACTTTTTGCTTCTAAAGCTGCTGAGGCCATTTCAGGTGAATTAGCAGAAGATGGAAAATATAAAATAGTACCTTTAGGAATAGGAATATTCGAATTTTTAGCTACAGTTGTTAAATGTGGATTATAGGATTCTAATTTTTTAACATCAAAATCAAAAACTTTTACAAGATTTTTGAAAGTCATTGGTTTTTTTAAATTAACTTTAGTTATCATTTTTGGAGAACCCTTAGATAAATTTGGAAAATATTCTTTTTGATTTTTTTCGACTTCGAGAATTGCTAAAAAACAAGTGTAAAAATTTGTAGATGCAAATCCAAATGCTTTAGTTCCAAATGCTTTTCTAATAAGTTCCGAAAGATCATTAGTTTGATATTTTCTAGAAATTTTTAACATACTTGTAGGACCATGATTATAAGCCGTTATTGCTAAAGGCCAATTTTTTAATACTTTATGGTTAAACTTTAAAAAGGTTGCAGCAAACTCAGTTGCTTTAATGGGATCATTTCTATAATCCACAAATCGGTTAGGCATAAGTTTTTTTCCGGTACTTGGCATGATTTGCCATATTCCACTAGCGCCTACTCGAGATCGAGCCATGATGTTAAATGAACTTTCAACAAATGGTATTCTTGTTAATTCAATTGGTAAATTTGCAGATAGAAAAATCTTCTCCATTTCTTCTAAATAAAAACCAGAATAATAAAATGCTTTTTCTATAAAATCTTTTTGCCCTAATTGAAAGCGCATGTTTTCTATTGCATCATCATATTTATGTTTTGATTTTAAAGTTTTAAAATAGTCATAAATTCTTTTATCATTTGCACTTAACAATTTAGGATTTACTTTTTTATTACCTTTTTTTAAATTTTTAAGAAATGTAATAACTTTTTCTTTTTCACGTTTAATCAAGGCATTTACTCGATGTTCTTTAGTGAATGGATGTAACTTAGATCGAGTAATAGGCGTGAAGTCAACAATTGCATAAATTAAATCTACTTCTTTTGAATCATGGATTATTCCATATTCAGAAGAATAAACACCATATATTTGTTTCCAAAAATCAACTTTTCGACGTAAATTTTCTGGCACTTTAAATGTAGACTTTACTGTAACCTTAAGTGGCTGTTCAGGTGACTCTATTTGCTCATAGTTGGCTTCTTCAGTCTCAATTGGGGACACTGATGTGTGATCTATTTTTAAAGCAGTTTGATCAATTGAATCGGTCATTGGTTCTAGATACTTCGGAATATATAATGAGTTTTGAAGAAAGAGTGAAATACCAATTATTACTAAAACTTGAAAAATTCTAATTTTAGCTTCTCGTGAAAGATTTTGTTTTCTTTCAATTAATGAATTGAAGAATCTTTTGAATTTTGTTTTAAAATGAGATTTCACTTCAATTCCTCCGAAAAAATTAATGTTTAATTTATGCTTCTTAGAATTAGTGATGCACTTCTTATTCCACAATGTTTTTTTAAAAGTGATGTAAATGTTTTACTGTTGGTGACAATTATTTGTGTATGTATTATTGACATTGCAATACATATTTCAATTATTTGAAAATTAAGTTTAAAAAATTTGAATACAATATACATTTGTTTTTTTATGAATTTAAATTTAATTTTTTATATATCTAAATCAATATTAATTAGCACTTTTCTAATTACAATTCTGTCCCCAATGGGATTGTCTTATGCAAATAGTGTAAATAGATTAAAACCGTTTAGTTCAGATGGGTGCTCTGCTGTAGCTGATGCATTTTTAAATAAGAATTGGGTTAATTGTTGTATTAAACATGACATTGAATATTGGGTTGGTGGCTCAGAAAATGATAAAGATTTGGCTGATAAAGAATTAGAAAAATGTGTTGGAGCAAGTACCTTTCCATTATTTGGTAGTTTATTCTATTCTGGTGTAAGTCTCGGAGGATCACCAAGTTTGCCAACATCATGGCGCTGGGGTTATGGCTATGTTCATAACCATGGTTATAGTCCTCGCACCATGGAGGAAAAATTATTAGTTTTGGATATGCAGCAAAAATTAGAACCATATTTTTATGATGATGAAAGTATAAGTAAGTTTCCTTATGGCAGTTTATATTGTATTGAGCAGAATGAAGATTTTGAAATTAAGGTAACTTTAAATCGGCAGGGTTCCTTTACTGGTGAGGTTTGCAATGCAAAAAACAAAGTTAGAGTACTTGAACTCATTGGCGATGGAATCGATGGAACTTTCAACTTAAGTAATGGTGTAGAGATAATTCAATTAAAAAATAAATCTAATAAGCATGACTATGTTACTTTAAATTTAGTCGAAGATAACACTTGTTTGCCAACACATTCAAAAGAAAGATTTTTATTCACAGGTTTTTTGATGTATCCTACTACAGATGGTGAGCTTTATAAATTATTACATAATAAAAAACTCTGTTGTGATATTCAACGTAACAAGTTTTAATTTGTGTTCTAATCTTGATAATGTCAGTTTTATTCGTTTAAAAGATCAGACTTAATCATGAGCAGTTAAGTTATTATGAAAATACAAACGTAAGTTTGGGTTTTCATAATAAGGGGTGATTCAAAAATCACCCCAAATAAACAAGAAAATAACTGCTTATGATTATGTCTGATATAATAGCGAAGCAATCAGACTTAATCATGAGCAGTTATTATGAAAATACAAACGAAAGTTTGAGTTTTCATAATAAGGGGTGATTGAAAATCGCCCCCAACAAACAGGAAAATAACTGCTTATGATTATGTCTGATATAATAGCGAAGCAATCAGACTTAATCATGAGCAGTTATTTTTTAATAGATTTATTTTTTACCGACAAAGTCAGTTCAAAAAGTGCAATTTTTTCGTCTCCAGTTTTACTTGGAGTTGTGGCATAGCTTTGAAATGTTTGA
Source organism: Bdellovibrionales bacterium (assembly GCA_005793345.1). Classification (GTDB taxonomy): domain Bacteria; phylum Bdellovibrionota; class Bdellovibrionia; order Bdellovibrionales; family Bdellovibrionaceae; genus SXSU01. The sequence goes on along the minus strand of SXSU01000057.1, from coordinate 10,288 downwards.
GTAAAACGTTCTGATGATTTAGCACTCTCTTGAATCATGGCTCGTATGGCTTCACCTTGGTCACAATTAAAATGAACATCTGCTTCAGCTCGCTTTAAAAACTCGGCTTTAAATGATTTAAATAAAAAATCAATTCTTTGTCCTGAAAGATTAATTTCATGGACAACATGGGTTGCGATTACGGCCTCAGCTCCGATGCTTAGGGCGCCAAAATACATGACATTGAGATGATTTTTTGTGTTATAAAAAAGTGGTATTTTAAGTTCAGATTTATGGTTATCAAGATGTAAAACTTTTGGCCAAGTCATGGCTAATAATGGAATTTTGTAGATTCCCAAGCTTCGAAGAAACCAAGTTGTTTGAGTTGTAAGAGCAAATTGTTCTTTTGTTTTTGTAACTAAATTTTTGAGAATTGGTTTCATTTTAAATCACCTTTATTAAATTTTTAAAGTTCAACTTGGGCATGTATTAATCTTCTTCAATGGCTAGTTGAATTCGTTCTAAAAGTTCTTTATCTTGTAAAATTTTTTCTCCTCCAGAGGCCATTGTTGTTAAAGGATTATCTGCTCGTTTCACTGGTATTTTGATTTCATTTTGGATTCGGATATCTAAATCACGAAGTAAACATCCGCCTCCTGCAAGTGTAATTCCGCGATCAATTATATCGCTAAGGAGTTCTGGTGGAGTATTTTCAAGGGCATTCTTGATTCCACGAATTAATTCTTCAAGATCATCTTTTATGGCGTTTGCCATGTCTTTAGATGTAAGTTCAATTTCCATAGCTAAGCCAGAGTTAGCATTTCTTGCAGTTACTTTTTTAGTTAGAATTTGCCGTTCAGGTAGGGCCGAACCAATTTCAATTTTTAACTCTTCGGCAGTTGTCTCATTAATGATGGCATTTTTATTTTTCTTTACCCAATCAACAATAGATTCATTAAGTTTGTGACCACCGACTCTTAAAGATGTGCAGTACACAATATCCGATAATGCAATGACTGCAACTTCAGTGGTACCACCACCAAAATCTATGAGTAAACTGCCAGTGGGTTCTTGAACAGGTAGACCAGCACCAATAGCTGCAACCATAGGTTCTTCAACGAGTATAACATCTCTTGCACCAGCTGATTTTCCAGACTGGATCACCGCATCTTTTTCGATATCTGTGACACCGTAGGGGAGTGATATAACCATTTTAGGACGAGCCAGCCAATGTGAAATCCCCGGACGAGAAATAAATAATCGCAACATAGCTTCAGTTGTATCAAAATCAGCAATTACACCTTCTTTTAGAGGGCGACTGAGAAACAAATTTCCAGGAGTTTTAAGTGTACGGTCAATAGCATCGTTTCCTACAGCCACGATGTTTTTTTTACCATGACGAGCACTTGTGAAAGCAATTACTGTGGGTTCATTAATTGCTAATCCCTTTTCGCGAAGAACAACTAAGGTATTTGCTGTTCCAAGATCAATATAAATATCTGGCATTCCATAGCTCTTAAATAAATTTTGAAACATATTATTTTTATCCTTAAAAATTTTTAAAGTCGCGCATCCGAAATTTGTTCTGTAGGTTCAAAGAAAAATGAGATATAGCCAGATACATATGAGAAAGTATCTCGAATATTAAATCCCATTTCTGCACCAAATTGAATATTATCAAGAGAAGAAGGAGTGACCTCACATCCAACCACAAAATGGGTTGGGATTGTGGATTTACTTTGAGATACACTGATTCCAATTGGGATCGATAAATATGGAGTCCAACGATTATTTTCAATCATCATACTTTTACTAACAATGGGATAAAAACGAGGTGTGATTACAGACTTTCCGTCCATTTTTGCAAATGAAGCGCCAATTTTATATCCAATTGCAGGTTGATCATCATAATCAGGGAATGGAACCTGTTTGAAGTTAAAATCAAAATGATAACCCCCCTGACCAGCTCCAATTGATAATCTAACTTGAGAATCTTCTTTTATACCTGAATCAAAATGAGTCGTAACTCCAAAGTAATTTAATTGAGGTTCAACTGTAATACGATACTGACCTTCGGGTACGATATCACCAGACTCGCTGGTTGTGAGATAACCATAGGCAATATTTGTTAAGAAAAATAATACATATAAAATTAAAGATAATCTCATGTTCAATATTGTCTTTCATTCAAATTACAATTACTCATGATTAAGCTTGATCACTTCTTCGCGATTCAATCATAGAAAATCATGGGCCCTTGTTTTACTGTTTAATGGGGTGATTTTTTGTTCATCCCGAATAGAAGTATAATCATTACTATTTAATCATAGTAATTCAATTTTATTAAAGGCAAATAAAACTTTTTTATATTTGTTTAGATAAAAAATTGACTTCATGTTTAATGATACCTTCTCGTGATTTAATATTTTTTTTGAGATACATAATACAAGTAATTAACGGTTCTTGATTATGTCTCACATAATCGCATAAGCGATCAGACTTAGTCATGAGTAGTTATTATGAAAATACAAACTTTAGTTTGGATTTTCATAATACGGGGTGATTCAAAAATCACCCCCAACAAACAAGAAAATAACTGCTTATGATTATGTCTGATATAATTGCGAAGCAATCAGACTTAATCATGAGCAGTTATTTGTAACGAGAGAATATAATATGGAAAAAATAAATGTATCCTTGGTAATAATCAGCCTCAATGAAGAAAAACATATTCAGAATTGTATCAAGTCCGTTCATTGGGTGGATGATATTGTTGTATTGGACAGTGGTAGTACTGATAATACAATTGCTTTAGCAGAATCATGTGGCGCCCGTGTTTTTAAAGAGTCATGGAGAGGATTTGGACCTCAAAAAAGAAGAGCAGTTGAATTGGCAAAAAATAATTGGGTTTTGTGTCTTGATGCGGATGAAGAATTAAGCCGCGAGTTGTCAACTGAGATTTATCAATTTTTTACAGAGAAATTGAGTTCAAAACAAACCTTAGCTTCACAGGTAGATGGCGGGTGTTTTCCGCGAAAGTCATACCATTTATTTACTTGGATAACCCATGGTGGATGGTATCCAGATTTTCAATATCGTTTTTTTAATAAAGATAAATGTAATTGGAGTGATGATTTGATTCATGAAAAAGTAATGATGAAAAATCCACATACTTTTAAAAATGATCTCATTCACTATCCTTTTGAAAATTTGAAAGCACAAATTCAGAAAAATAATGCATATTCTTCTTTATTAGCTGAGAAGCTATATTTTGAAGCTAAAAAAGTTCAAATTATTCATCATCTTTTTTTAAAACCTATAGTTAAATTTATTGAATGTTATTATTTTAAAAGAGGATTTCAAGATGGAATTGCTGGTTATATTATTGCAAGTAGCGCTGCTTTTTCGCAATTTTTAAAATACGCAAAGCTTTGGGAAATGCAAAAAAAAGAGAAAAGTAAAAATTCTTAAATGCTCGCTTGCGTTCTTAGTTGCTTTAAGGTTTAAAATCTTTAATAAATGAAGTAATGAAGTCACTTTTAATAATTCCAACATATAATGAAAAAGATAATATAACCCCGTTAATTAAAGACATCTTTGAGAAAATTCCTTTGGGTCTTGAAATATTAGTTGTTGATGATAATTCACCAGATGGAACCCATGAAATCGTTCGCGAAATTTCTAAATCAAATTCAAAAGTTCATTTGTTATTGCGAACAAAAAAAGAAGGTTTAGGTCGAGCCTATATTGCAGGATTTAAATGGGGTATTGAACACGGCTATGAAGTTTTAATTGAAATGGATGCCGATTTTTCCCATCGTCCACTGGACTTATTAGCTCTATTAGAGGCGGTAAAGAAAAACGACTTTGCAGTTGGATCGCGCTATGTATCAGGCGGGCGAACCGTTAACTGGGGACTAATGCGCAAAATTATTTCCCGCGGTGGTTCCATTTATGCGAGACTTATTTTAGGGTTTCCGCTCAATGATTGGACTGGTGGTTTTAATGCTTGGAAAGTTAAAGTTTTAAATACAATAGGTTTAGATCAAATCCGTTCCAACGGATATAGTTTTCAGATTGAATTAAAATATAAAGCTCAACGTGATGGTTTTAAGGGCGTAGAAGTCCCTATTGTTTTTGAAGATCGCCGTGTTGGTCAAAGCAAAATGTCACTTAAAATTGTATTAGAAGCATTTTATAAAGTGTGGATGATTCGGTTTTTATGAAAATTAATGTATTACCTCCAGAAGTTATTGATCAGATCGCGGCAGGTGAGGTTGTTGAACGACCTTGTCATTTGATTAAAGAATTAGTTGAAAACTCCATTGATGCAGGAGCCACTGAAGTTATTGTTGATTTTAGCTTGGGTGGGAGATTTGTTAAAATAATTGATAATGGTTCCGGTATTAGTAAAGCCGATTTACCTAAAGCTTTTTTAAGATTTGCTACTAGTAAAATTAAAACTTCAGAAGATATTTGGCGATTAAGTTCATTTGGGTTTCGAGGAGAGGCATTAGCGTCGATTTCAAGTGTAAGTCAAATGACTTTATTTTCTTCGGATAATGATTCTGGAGTTGGTTATAGGTTGGTTTCTCAGTTTGGCAAGCTAGGAGCAATTGAAGAAGTGAGTCGATCCCGTGGGACCACCGTAATTGTTGAAGAACTTTTTCAAAATGTACCGGCTCGCTTAAAGTTTATGAAAAGCGAATCTGCAGAAGCAATACAAATAAAACAAATATTTAAATCAATTGCCATTGCCCATCCATTTGTGAATTTTCGCCTGATGCAAGATAATAAGTTATTTATGCTCTATGCGCAGAAGCAAAATATAATCGAACGACTTGAAGAGGTTTTGGGTGTTAAACATTTATTTGAAGGAACAGCTGTGCGTGGCTCTGTTAAAGCCCATAGTTTTTTTGCAAGTCCAGATGAGGTGCAAAAGACTTCTAAGATGATTTGGATATATGCTCAAGGTAGACCAATTCAAGATAAATCTGTACAAGCCGCTGTGATGGAGGCTTATCGAAATTTACTTATGCATGGTGAGTTTCCAGTTGCATGTGTGTTTATTGATGTTCCTGCCGATCAAGTGGATGTCAATATTCATCCTACAAAATCACAAGTAAAATTTTTAAATCCACAGGATGTTTTTAGAGCGGTCCAAGCTTCAATTCGAACTGTATTAGAAACCGCTCCATGGTTAGAGAATAAAGTATTTCACAAATCTCAATCGGCTCAAATATTATCATCTACGTTGACGTCAACACCTTCACCCACGGTTGTAACTCAGGCTCCGACTTCTCTTTTTGAAAAAAACAGTAATCCAGTTGTGAGTTCTTATTTATATTCAAATGAGTCTGCAACAAATGATTTAAAATTAAAAAGTAACGAAACACATTCTAAAATACATTCCATTGTCAGTGATTTTGAACATGGCCTTCAACTCAGTCAGGCTCAAAATCGAATAATGAATGATCCTGATTTAAATCGAAATCAATATAAGAAAAAAATAGATCCTGCAATCGGCTCTCTAAATTTCTCAGCAAATGATAAAATTTTAGAAATATCAGATTTTGAGAAATCAAATTTTGCAACTGAAAAAAAATATTGGAGTCAACTTGATGTGATTGGGCAAGCTGGTTTAACATATATAGTCTGTCAAACCGATAAGGGAATATTGCTAGTAGATCAACATGCAGCCCATGAGCGTGTAGTTTTTGAAAAAATAATGAAGCAAATGAAAAACAAACAAATTGAGGTTCAGAGATTTTTAATACCTCTGACTTTAGATGTATCTGAAGAAAAAATCGAAGTTTTAAAGCAAAATCAATCTGCACTTAAAGATTTAGGTATTGAAATTGAAGAATTGGGACCCACAACTTTAGCTGTGAATTGCGCACCTGCTTATTTAAAAGATGTTGTCTTGGTTCGAGAATTAGATCGATTTGCACAACAAGTGATAGATTATGGGGTAGGATCGCAGTTTGAAAAAGTAATTACAGATATGTGTGCAAGTATGGCTTGTCATTCTGTTGTTCGAGCGGGGCAAAGTTTAAGTGTGTATGAAATGAAAAAACTATTAGTAGAAATGGATGAATTTCCTTTATCTTGTTATTGTCCCCATGGCCGACCTGTTTCTATAGAGTGGAGTTGGACTAAAATTGAAAAAGATTTTGGTAGGATTGTTTAATGAAATTACCTATTGTTTTTGTGGTGGGTCCAACAGCTTCAGGTAAGTCAGACCTTGCTTTGCGCCTAGCTCAAGAATTTAATGGTGCCATTATAAATTGCGATAGTATTCAAATGTATAAAGAGTTAAATATAGGTTCGGCAAAGCCTTCTCAAAATGATTTTTTAAAAGTCCCACATTTTTTATTTAATATAGCAAATTATCCAACACAAATTACTGCAGGTGAGTATTTACGGTTTTTTGAAAAAACCATATTGGAACTAAAAAATATAGACATTAAATTTTTAATTGTTGTTGGTGGAACTGGTTTTTATTTTCAAGCCCTTGAAAAAGGAATGTTGGATGCCGGAGTGGTTGATCCTAAAATTTTAGAAGAGATAAAAAAACAAGGAGCAACTCGCGAAGGTGCTCTTGCATTATATAATGAATTAATCAGTGCTGATCCTGAATGTGCTACATGGATACATCAAAATGATAAATATCGAATCGAAAGGTCCCTTGGAATTTGGCGCACTGAAAAGAAAAAAGTTTCTGATTTAAAAAAACAAGAGGCGCATTCAGGTTTAAAATCCCAGGGGTATTCAATACTCAAGGTTGGGGTCAGCGTAGACAAAGCTATTCTTGAGGAGCGGATCAAAAATCGCATTGAAGTGATGATTGCCTCAGGTTTTGAAAAGGAAGTTAGAGATTTATTAGATCAAGGTGTTGACCCACATTGGCCTCCTTTTCAGAGCGTAGGTTACCGAGAAATGATTCAGTATATACAATCAAAAGATTTGAAACTTGATCAGTTAAAGTTAGATATTTTAATTTCTACACGACAGCTTGCAAAAAAGCAAAGAACATGGTTTCAAAGGGATAAAGAAATTATTTGGGTGGACTCATTAAACTATGAAGTTGTGCAAAAAACAGTTCAACAATTTTTAGCCAGAGAGTAAGTATGAATCAAAACCAAGACACACAAAATTTTAAAAAGCATTTTATAATAAATGTGAATAATTATTTTTCATATGTCACTAATGTACTTGGATTACGAGGTATTACTTCTGTGCATGCAAGTATGGAGTCTGGGAGTATTGCTGTTGCAAAGGGAGTTCGAGACACGTTGTCAACGATTTCGTGGGAGCTTGGATATGATAAAACTAAAACCTATGATTTTATTTTTTTATTAGAAGGTAAAAATTGGGCAGCGCTTCAACCAGAAAATAAGGAACTGTTTTTAAAAATGAGAGCGGCCTTGAAGTTAAATAAAAAATTAATGACTCCTGGTGTGGTAGCCCCTCAGTGGGACGACGAAACTTTAAAAAAATTTATTGGGTCGACAGATTCCTTAACAGAATACATCTTACTAACCAATGACCAAGAATTGCTTAACCAGGTAAATAAAATTAAATTAAATATTGCAGATAAAAATATTTTAATTATTCCGAGTCTAGAGTTAATGCAAAAAAATATATATTGGAAACGTTTTGCTTGGGAACGCTTAAAAACAATAACTGCTAATGATTAAATTAAGATACAGCTGCGGCTAGTACTTTAAAAGTAAAAATCAAAATTGTTATTATCACTAAAGTATTTACGAAAATATTATTATTTGTGTTATTCATTTAAAATATCCTTCAATGGTTATTTAGAAAATTATACAGTCTAACTTGTTCATCGGTGGCAAAATAAAATAACTAAAGGACTTTCGAATAATTTTTTAAAAAAGTTAAAAAAATATCCTTAAGTCCAGACGAACAAAAAATAAATGTTCATGATTATGCTGATATAATCGCGAAAACTAGCCTGTAAAATCGAGTTATAAAAATTGTAAGCAATAAAATTATTTTATGTCTTGTTTTTTTTTAAAATTTCTTCTTCTTTATACGGCAGGCCATTTTGGAGGCTTGTTTCTCATTAAATTTAATGCCAGTGTTTAAAACTAAAATTTTTGACCGTAAAGAGTTTTTTAAAAGGAGTAAATAATATGAAAAAGATTTTCTGTTTAATTTCAATTGTTTTTTTTGCAAGTAACTTGTGGGCTCAAAAAATGGGTGCAACTCTTGGCTTAAGCCAGCTAAGTGTTGAAGCACCGAATGGAATGACAAGTGCTTCTGAAGGGGGTTATCAACTAGGAACTTTGTTTTATGGCTCATTAACAGAGTCCATTGGAAGTCGAGTTGGAGTTCTTTATGCTGATCGAAGTTTTTCGCTTTCAACATCAGGTCCTTCTGAATCTAAAACAACTGTGAAAATGAGTTACTTGCAAGTACCACTTTCTTTAACTTTTAATTTTACTGAGCAATTTGGAATTTTCGCCGGTGGTCAATTGAATTTAAACGCAGGTAAAAGTTGCAGCGTAAGCCCTTCAGCACCTTGTACTGTCAAAGGAGTTAATGCTGCAGATGTGGCTTTAACACTAGGAGCTGTTGTCACATTTATGGATTCCTTTGGGGCTGAAATTTATATGGATAAACCACTTAGTAAAATTACTGATAATGCGACTAATCCATCAATTATTGGGATAAATTTATTATACCTCATTGAGTAATTTGCAAATTTGTCTCAACAAATAAGTAAGTATTTTAAAGTTAAAATAATAGAAGTAGCTTTGAACTGTAAACAAATAAATAAAGGGGAGTGAACATGGGGTTTATTAAAATATTAATGGTGGCATTATTAAGTAGTGCGGTTGTTGCAAAAGCAGATATCTGTAACGATCCACTTAGACAAAGTGATCTATGTCATGAAATGCGACATATGAGGAGTCAAATCTTAGGACTGGGAGCTCAGAGGGATTTAATGCAAATTAATTATCCTTTAATGGCAAAAATTTCTTCGGAAATTCAAGGGGTGACAGGTCGAGTTTTAGAAAAGCTAAAAGTTGAAGATCCGAATCACGTGGGTGGAATAATTGGAATTCAGTTTCTTGCGACAGAAATGGCAACTACTGCTGCCGAAAATAATTCAGATACATTTATTACTGCTAATAAAATTCAAGCTCAATGTATGAATTGTCATAACAAAGAAAATCCATCAAGTGGCAAAAAATGGAATGAAGTCTTTAAAAAAGATTGGTCACAATTTTACAATACTTGTAATGAGTTTGATCGTAATCCTTACCGATGTAAAAGTATGTATGGAATGTTGAGTGCTTATTCTTCATTGTTTACGGCATCACAGTTGGGTCGAGAAGACTTTGATCTGGTAAAATTAAATGCAAAAGAAATTTCACGTATTGCTCAGGATTTAAAAGTAAAACAAATGTTTCATGGCAGTGAGATTATTATGGCCAGAGTAGAAGCTGAAGCTGGCGCAGTTGCAGAACTTGCTGAACAAAAAGATGCAACAGCTTTTCAACGGGCAGTTGGAATCACACAAGCCTGTATGCAATGTCATGCTGATAGAGCAAATGTTAGTAATAAAGTATTTTCATGGAAGCATTTGTAGTTTTTAAGAAACACTTTAATTTTTTTTCTTTAAGATTAAAAAAAATTAATTCGTGATATTAAAAAAAATTCTTGCCAATTAGTATGATGTTTATCAGTATTAATTCAAAATAAGAATTAGTTAGTAATTTTAATGTTTAAGATTAGGAATACTCTAACTCGACAAAAGGATTATTAACAAACAACAAAAATAGGTTCGATGATTGAACCATAAATAAAGGGAGTAACTATGAAAAATTCTTTAATTCTTGCTGCTGTATTAGTATCAGGCGTTGCATTTGCAACTGGAACTAAACACGACACTAAAGCTGCTGCAGTTCCTGCTGCTTGCGCAAAATTAGCTGGCGAAGCTCAAGCTAAATGTGTTGCTGATGAAGCTGCAAAAACTGGAACAACAACTACTGCTACAACAGCTACAACTGCACCTGCTACTGATAAAAAAGCTACTCACTAATTTTTAAATTTAGTAAATAGTTATAAAATAAAAAAAGAGCTAGACTATTCTAGCTCTTTTTTTTGCTTCAAGAGATTTAAAAATTAATATTTATAATTATATTTTATTATGAAAACACAAACGTAAGTTTGGATTTTCATAATACGGGGTGATTCAAAAATCACCCCAAACAACAGGAAAATAACTGCTTCTGGTTATGTCTGATATAATCGCGAAGCGATCAGACTTAATCAT
>SXSU01000056.1 GCA_005793345.1 Bdellovibrionales bacterium | reverse complement strand
CTGACGTTTCCCCCAAATTTAGTACCAAAATTATAAGGAGTCTCCAGTTAAAATTGGCCCAGTTGCTTCTAATGGAGAACTGTAGTTCAATGAACTGTGTGGTCTTTCATGGTTATAGTAATTCCTCCATTTTTCAATCTCTGTTGTTGCGTGTCTTAAATTTTTAAAATTATTTAGATTTAAACATTCATCTCTGAACTTCCCATTAAAACTTTCGATGAATGGATTTTCAATAGGTTTCCCAGGTTGAATATAACGTATATTTATTCTATTTGCTGAGCACCAAGATGAAAAAATATTCGAAGTAAATTCGCTACCATTGTCCAAATTAAAGTTATTTGGTAAACCTTTAGTTAATTTTATTTTTTCCAAAAAAGAAATTAAGTCTTCTGATTTTATCATTTTCTGTACTAATATTCCTGGGCATTCTTTTGAAAGATGATCAACAATTGTGAAACAACGAAATTTGTTACCATCAATAAACTTATCGTGAACAAAATCCATACCCCAAACATAATTGGCCACAGTTGAATGAATCATTGGAGTAGGTATTCTTACAATTTTGATACGGTTTTTCTTTCGGCGTTTTAACGTCAATCCTTCTATACGACATAATCTTTCAATTTTTTTATGATTAGCATAAAATCCGTTTTTTCTAATTAAAATAGCAAGTCTAGGGCTACCATAACGTGGATATTTAACTGCTAACTCTCTAAGTTTTTTTATTAATAATTCGTTACTTTTTCTAGGTTCATAACGTATTGTTGAACGAGAAAAAGATAAAACTTTACAAGCTCTACGTTGAGATAAATTGAAATTTAACATTATGTAATTGATTAATATTTTGGGGTTACTAATTGTACCTAAAACTTTTTTTTTAAAGCAGCTTTCAGTACATTGATTTCTTCTTGTTGCTGTTTGATTTTTCGTTTAAGGTTTTTAACATTATTTGTATCAGTACGAATTAAATCAATTTTATCACGACTTACACCATAAAATCTTTTCTTCCATGCATAAAAAGCACCTTCACTTATTCCATGCTTCTTACATATTTCTGAAACTTTCATGCCTAAATCAAGATCTTTACATGCATTAATATATAGTTCTTCTCGAATCTTTTTCATATGATCATCAAGTTTCATAGCATTTCCTTTCAAAAAAAGCTATAGAAACTCCAAATAAAAGTGGATCATAAAAAGGGGTAAGGTCACACACACCCTTTAAAAATAAAACGAGAGGTTTTTTAAAAAGCTCATTTTCAATGTCAATATGTGAGTCCGCAAGGAAAACGTTGTGAGTGTAAAACTCAACTTGAAGTAAATCATATAATACCAGTAAGTCATGGTGGTACTCATGATGATGTAGAAAAACTGAATCTGTTATGTGCAAGTCATAATAAATACTACAACCTTGAAACGCACGGCTATATTTATAACTCTACAACATGTGTAAATTATCGAGAACTTGGATGTGGTTATTCTAGTTGTACTACAAAACTTTATAAGTCTGGCCCTGGCTCATAACCTGTTTGTCCTTTACATTCTAACCCACGTTGGTTACTTAACGAAGCTAAATTAAAAAAGGTAATTTGTATTGAATCAATAACAAATCAAAATACAAGTAATCTAATAAATGGTTATCAGGCTAAATAAAATTCTATTATTAGGGTTTTATAAATAATAATTTTGTATTTTCATTTTACAAAATGCCAATTTAAAGCCCCCCATTAATGTAAGAATATTGACAGTTGAATTTAAGTCTTCAAAAAATTAAACTGATCTAAATCTGGTTATTTTTTTATATGGAAGAAGGGATTTGTTTATGTTTAATTTTATGAGTAAATATTTTTTAATACTGATGGTCCTTATATTTAACTCTGTTAATGCATATTCTAAAGTAAATTCAATTAATACTTGTGATGAGTTGTTTTCTTCTATAAAAGAATTTCCCCCGATTAATCCACACTTATTAGATCCAAAACAAATTGCTAAAGTGAATGGTAGCAAAACAGAAACTCAAGAGAAACTTCAAAACTCATATCTTAACCAAAATATTCAAGTTACAGAAAAACAATTAAAATTCACAGACGTTGGGCGTGAATTAATTAATCAAATTTTAGAAAAAATTAAAAAAATGGCTGAGGATAAAATACATTCATTGGAAGAAAAAGTACAAGCGACAAAGCATGAAATATCCTTATCTACTAGTTCAACTGAAAAAATGGAAAAAGAATTAGAGGAAATCGTTGAAAATAATTTACCATTTAATACTATAAACAGCCCCATTAAAATCACAATTGATCTTGCCACTCAGCTTATATTTAAAATGGATAATATTGATGATATATCAAGATCTTTAGCTCATATCAAAACTTTAATTGATACAAATCTAAATTCTATACATAAAATAGAAAAAAAAATATTTATGTTTCCAAATATTAAAAAAAATAAGCTTAAAAAGCTTAAGGATGAACTCAAAGATTTACAAATAATTCGTGACGGACTTGAGGCCTCAAAAAGTAGGGATTTGAAATATCTTCGAACTATATTCAAAAATAGTAGGTGGTGGTTTTTTGAGTTTAAAGAGAGTGATTTGACAGCTCTGGAAAATACAAGTTTAACTGTAACTAATTTATCTTTTTTAAAAGATAAAAATGCATCATATTTTATTGAAGAACATGGCATAACTCAATACATACAAAACAGTTATTCTTCTAAGGATGAAAGAATATTAATTTATAATTGGGGATCTCCAATGGATACAATAGAAAAAAAACAACCGCTTTTCCATTCGGGTAATACTTATATTCAGTTTTCTAATTTTATTCGCTCTCGAATTTATAGTGCTGAACAAAAAAGAAACGCTTTATATAATGACCTAAATTCACAGAGACAAGCAATGAGTCAAAAAGTATTAACCTTATCAAGACTTGAAGATACAATTGAAAGTAGAACTTCTTTAGATATTCAATTAATAGATTATATTAATAATTTTTTTGAACTGACTCAAAACGTAAATGCTCTTGATAATAAAACTGATATCGTTGATTTAGTTTATTTTTTATATAATAAACTAAATCAAACGAATACAAGTGATCTAGAAATCTTATCTCTTCTTTATAGAAATAATTTAATTAATAACATTTTATCACTATATAACTTAGATCCTACTTCTCAAGACTCTTCTGGCATTCAAAGTTCATTTGCTGTTAAATTTAATTCCTTAGATTTAACATCCCATTTAAACTATACAGAAGTTAAAGCTTTTAATCAGGAAATTAAAGAATTAAGAGAGTTGTTTATTAATATTAAGGATAATAATAATAAGTCTAAAACTAAAGAGTTGAGCAACTCTGAATTAAAGTTTAATAAACTAATCTTAGAATCACGGATAAATCTGATGAAAGATTATAGTCCATCCCAATTCCCAATAGCTCTGCTCAAACGAAATAATCCTTTTTATAATAATAAGACACTGGCAACTATTTACATAATGTATAGAATCACCAACCCCTATGACGTAATCCCATGAAGACATGATCAAGTGGCCTTGGACTTAAAATATATTAGTTATCCATATGAAATTATACACTTATTATACTTTCATCCAGAATAATTCAAAATTTAGAACTTATTCATATGAAAAGAATTAAAATGTTGAACTTTTATGGATAATAAGTCTATTATCAAAGATGATGGAAAGACTTTATTTTGATTCACTCATTCAATGGAAAAATAAGAAAAATCGTAAACCTTTAATCTTTAAAGGTGCCAGACAAGTTGGAAAAACATATTTATTGAAAGAGTTTGGAACTCATCACTTTGAAAAATATCATTATTTTAATTTTGAAAAAGACCCCTCTCTAAGAGCTATTTTTGAAAAGTCTTTAGATCCAGAAAAAATTATTAAGGCTCTCTCCATTTTTAAAAATATAAATATTGATACAAAAAAGGATTTAATTATTTTTGATGAAATTCAAACCTGCCCTTTAGCTTTAACCTCTTTAAAATATTTTTGTGAAGATTTACCACATAGTTATATTTGTTCAGCAGGATCACTTCTTGGACTTTACTCTGAAGAACCCAGCTTTCCAGTTGGTAAAGTTGAATTTTTAAATTTGTACCCAATGAACTTTAAAGAGTTTCTTATGGCTTTATCTCAGCAACACCTGCTTGACGAATACATGAGTATGCCGTCTTCGTACCTGCATGAATTACTATGGCAGAATTTTAAATTGTACCTTTTTATTGGTGGTTTACCTGAAGCTGTAAAATCTTATAAAGACACCAAAGATCTGTCCCTTATTTCTCAAATCCAAGAAAACTTAATTAATGGATATATTTCTGATATGGCTAAACACTGTGGAAAAGAAAACGCTATGTTTTTACAAAGACTCTGGCAAACATCAGCAGAAAAAATAGGTCAAAACTGTTCTGAAAAGTTTAAATTTAAAGGAGTTTTTCCAGGAAAAAAAACATATAAGGATTTTGCGGGTCCCATTGATTGGCTTACTAAAGCTGGCCTTATTCATATCATACCAATTGTGGATCAAATTCAATATCCACTATCACTTGCTAAAAAAGAAAATGCATTTAAAATTTTTAATTTTGATATTGGTATTTTAAATCACCTTAAAGGTATTTCAGCCCATGAACTCAATAATTACGATTTTAGTCATAAAGGGTTTATCGTCGAAAATTATTTTTACCAAGAAATACAGACAAAAAATTTTAACTTTCATCAGCAAAAATTTTATTGTTTTCAAAGTGGTGAGAGTGAAATTGAATTTATATATGAAAATGAAGGACAATTAACTGCAATCGAAATTAAAGCAGGAAAAAATACTAAAGCAAAAAGCTTAAAATTATTTCTAGAAAAACATCCAAAAGCAAAAGGCATTAGGTTTAGTCAAAAATTAGCAGCTACAAATATTGATCAATCAATAAAATTCAATCGTATATGGGATCGGCCATTATTTTTAATTTAATTTAAAATAAATTTAATCAAATGTTACGTCGGTACTGCCCGCCCACTTGATATAATGCTTGTGACATCTGATAGAGGGAGCAATACTTTGAAGCCTCCAATAACGCTTCAAAAATATTTCCCCCTTTTAGAGCTACTGCTTGCAAATGGACTATCGCTTTTGCACTTTGATCTTTATTTGCTAATTTATAATTTACACAGTCATCGAGTTGAGCTTTTTTCTCGTCATAACTTGCTCGTGCCATTTCTATTTTCGGTGGCACATAATTAGGATCTAATGTTTTTGGATTTATAAAAGTATTCACTCCAATAATTGGAAGTTCACCTGTGTGCTTGAGATGTTCATAATATAAAGATTCTTCTTGAATTTTTGAACGTTGATATTGAGTTTCCATTGCACCTAACACTCCACCACGTTCGTTGATGCGACTAAATTCTTTAAGAACTGCTTCTTCTACTAACTCCGTTAACTCTTCAAGTAAATATGATCCCTGAAGTGGATTTTCATTTTTCATCATACCAAACTCACGATTGATAATCATTTGTATGGCCATGGCACGGCGAACGCTCTCTTCGGTTGGAGTTGTAATCGCTTCATCATATGCATTTGTGTGCAAGCTATTACAATTATCATACAAAGCAATTAAAGCCTGTAAAGTGGTTCTAATATCGTTAAAATCAATTTCTTGAGCATGAAGTGAACGCCCACTGGTTTGAATATGATATTTTAATTTTTGCGAACGATCGTTACCATTATAGAGGTCACGAATCACTATCGACCAAATTCGACGGGCCACTCGCCCTAAAACTGTGTACTCTGGATCTAAACCATTGGAAAAGAAAAAAGATAAATTTGGAGCAAAGTCATCTATTTTTAATCCCCGTGATAAATAATATTCAACAAAGGTAAAACCATTAGAAAGTGTAAACGCCAACTGGCTGATTGGATTCGCACCCGCTTCAGCAATATGATAACCAGAAATACTCACTGAATAAAAATTTCGTACTTTGTTTTTAACAAAATACTCTTGAATATCACCCATCATTTTAAGAGCAAATTGAATTGAAAAAATACAAGTATTTTGCCCTTGATCTTCTTTTAAAATATCTGCTTGAACTGTTCCGCGCACTTGTTGAATCGTCCAAGCTTTTACTTCTTTATGTTCAGATTCAGTTAACAAACGCCCTAATTCTTTTTGCTTTTTCTCAACTTGTTGATCGATAGCTGTGTTAAAATAAAAAGCCAAAATCATCGGAGCTGGTCCATTGATCGTCATGCTGACGCTTGTGCTTGTTGCACATAAATCAAATCCTGCGTACAGTTTTTTCATATCTTCCAGAGTGCAAATACTCACACCACTCTCACCGACTTTACCAAAAATATCAGGACGCAAATCTGGATCTTGGCCATATAATGTTACACTGTCAAAAGCTGTTGATAAACGGTGAGCTTTTTCACCCTTACATAAATAATGAAATCGTTTATTAGTACGACTTGGCCCGACCTCTCCTGCAAACATTCTTTTTGGATCTTCGTCTTCACGACGAAGGGGAAACACACCTGCTGCGTATGGAAACTCACCTGGTACATTTTCTAATCGCAAGAATTTAAATCGATCGCCCCAATCAGTTATTTTTGGAAAAGCAACTCTTGGAATTCGTAATCCACTAAGTGATGTATTAAATAATTTTTGTCGAATCTCTTGCCCTCGAACACTAAAAATAAATTCATCTTTTTGATATTTATTTTGTAGCGCGTCCCAGTTTTGTAAGCTTAACCATTCTTCTTCAGTAAATTCTTTTTTAAGTGACTCTACGGTTAAATCAACTTGATCTTGCTTTAAATTTAATATTTTTTTCGATTTATAAATTGAACCAATCACACTTGCCTTTTCTGCAAGTTGCGTTGTATGTGATTTATATTTGTGAACTGTTGAAACAATTTCTGATAAATAATTTTGGCGCTCTGTAGGAATGATCACATGTTCATCTGCAGTATTCATAGTTTTTAACTGCTCTGGAGTTAAAGTCCATAATTCTCCTCCTCCTGTACCGATGAGCCCTTCATTTTTTTGATGTAGATGGTGTACTAACGAAATAAATAATTGATTGACACCACCATCACTAAATCGTGAAGCCTGAGTCAGATACACTGGCACAGCTTGCTCTTGATCAAATATTTTACGAGAACGACGGTATTGTTTGCTCACATCACGAAGTGCATCTTGTGAACCTCGACGATCTGATTTATTAATTGCAATTAAATCTGCAAAATCAATCATATCAATTTTTTCGAGTTGGCTTTGAGCTCCAAATTCTGAGGTCATCACATATAGGCTTAAGTCACTCACCTCTGTAATAGCAACATTGCCTTGTCCTATTCCTGAGGTCTCAGCAATTAATAAATCGAAATTTAAATTTTTACAGTAATTCAAAATATCAGGTAAGCTTTGTGAAATTTCTTTACCAGAACCCCGCGAGGCTAGGGAACGCATGAATACGTGATCTCGACTCAAACTATTCATTCGGATGCGATCGCCAAGTAATCCTCCACCCGTTTTACGTTTTGAAGGATCTACGCAAATCACGCCAAAATTTTTATTTGGAAAAAAATGTAAAAATCGTAAAATCAACTCATCAATCAAAGAAGATTTACCTGCTCCACCTGTCCCTGTAATTCCAAGAACAATAGTTTTATGTGAATTAGTTTTTTTAAATGGTTCAATTTGAGGAGCTAGATTTTTTTTACCTTCTTCAATTGCAGTTAATGCAATACCAAGTTGACGGTGAGGAATCACATCCGTTTGATTTAGTGGTTTATCTAAAGTATTTTTTTTAAGTGCCATTACAGTTGATGCCGCTTGCGCTTCAAGCAAATTAAAATCACAACCTTGCACTATTAAATCGATCATTCCTTGCAAACCTAATTTACGTCCATCATCAGGATGAAAAATATAATCAATGCCGTACTCTTCGAGCGCTTTCTTTTCGTCATGAATAATCACGCCCCCCCCACCACCATAAATTTTTACATAGGGTGCTCCACTTTCAACAAGAAGATCCTTCATGTATTTAAAGAATTCCATGTGGCCGCCCTGGTAAGAGCTAATGCAAATTCCTTGAACGCCTTCTTGTAATGCAGATTTAACAATATCAAATACAGATTGATTATGTCCAAGGTGAATAACTTCCACTCCTGAATCCTGCAATAGTCTTCGAATCATATTTATTGAAGCGTCATGACCATCAAATAAAGATGCTGCTGTTACCATTCGAATGTGATTTTTTGGAGTGTATGTCATTCTTTCCTCTGAGTTTCGTTTAATTATCATCTAAACATTTTTAAATTGAGGTTTACGTTTTTCTGAAAACGCTGTTGTTCCCTCTTTAGTATCTTGATATTTAAAAAGTTGACCAAAGTTTATTGCTTCTAGTTCAAGACCTGCATCAATAGACATATCATAAGATTCAAGTACCATTAACTTTGCCTTAGCAACAGCAATGGGTCCCCGGGATATCATTGTTTCAACTGTTTTCATCACAGTAGGCATTAATTCAACTTGAGCAACAACTTTATTTACCAAGCCACATTGGAATGCCTCATCTGCTGTGATCATCTCTGCAGAATAAACCATCTCACGGGCTTTATTTAATCCTACAACACGCGATAGTCTTACTGTTCCACCAAACCCAGGAATTAATCCAAGACTCACTTCTGGTAAACCCAATTTGGCATTGGATGAGGCATAAATAAAATCGCAACTGAGAGCTAACTCTAAACCACCACCTAAGGCAAAACCATTTACAGCTGCCACTACAGGTATCTTAAGGGACTCTAAATTTCTAAAAACTTTTTGCCCTTTTTTAGAAAAAAATTGTGCCTGCTCTTGTGTGTAGACAGACATCTCTTTTATATCTGCACCAGCAACAAAAGATTTTTCGCCAGCACCAGTGATCACCAAAGCTTTTACTTCAGACCATGGCATTTCATGTAACTGCTGGGTAAACAACTCAAGCTCTTCAATTAATTCTTTATTTAAAGCATTCAATGCTTGGGGACGATTAAGAGTTAATAACCCTATGCCATTTTCTTTTTTTTCAAATAGTAAATTTTTAAATTCCATATGGCTGACCTTTACTTTTTTGTTTCATTGTAATTGTAAAATCCACGGCCAGATTTGCGACCCAACCAACCAGCTTCAACATATTTTATTAATAGTGGGCATGGACGATATTTAGGGTCACCTAGACCATCATAGAGAACATTTAAAATAGCAAGACAAGTATCTAGCCCAACAAAATCAGCAAGTGTTAAAGGACCCATTGGTTGATTAGTACCAAGTACCATTGCTTGATCAATTGCCTCAACGGTTCCAATACCTTCATACAAAGTATAAAAAGCTTCATTTAACATAGGCACTAATATTCGATTAACAATAAAACCTGGCATATCTTTTACTGCAGGTACAAAGACTTTACCCATTTTTTCGGCCATGGATTTTACAGTATTAAAAGTTTCATCGGATGTTTGTAACCCACGGATCCCTTCAACTAATTTCATTAAGGGTACAGGATTCATAAAATGCATTCCTGCTACTTTTTCTGGACGTCGAGTCGATGCTGCAATTTTAGTAATTGAAATTGAAGATGTATTTGAAACCAATAATGCGTGAGCAGGTGCCACTTCATCAATTTGTTTAAATATTTTTAATTTTAAATCAATATTTTCAGTTGCAGCTTCAATAACGATATCGCAAGTTTTAAAAGTCGTTATGTCGGTTGTTGTTTGGATTTTTGATAGAACATCATTTTTTTGAGCTTCAGTAATTGTGGCTTTTTTTATCAGACGATCTAGGCTTGTTTTAATTGTTGTCATTCCTTTTTCAAGGGCTTGAGTTGAAATATCTTGCATTATAACATGGTAACCTGAAGCTGCTGCAACTTGTGCAATACCATTACCCATTTGACCAGCCCCAATTATACCTACTGTTTTGATTTCCATTTACAATCTCCTTTTATTAATAGTCGCCTTAGAACTATGGCAACCGCTATGTTTTTACCGGATAATTTAACTCTCTCAGTTTAAAAGATTCAATCACAGACTTAGGTTTGACGCTGACCATTCTATTAACACGAGTTCGACAATAAATTTTGCTTTTAGCTTGTTAATTTTTATAATTCCAGCGGTATTAATCTAAGCTAAGTAGACTCAAGACTATTTTTATTCACATCTGTAAGACTTTGTTGAAGTGTTTTTATCACCCCGTATTATTAAAATACAAACTAAAATTTGTAATTTAAAGGTTTTTTCCATGGAGGGAAATTTGTATCAAACTCAACTCTGCAAGTTTTTGCTTGGATTGGTTTTAGTATTTTTGCTTCAGGTTGCCCATTCTGTGGCATTACCTGCAAAGGATTTTTATAAATTCCCATTACACCCTTTTAAATCCGGTCAAGCCAATCAAGATTTACTGTCTGCAAATAGAATTAAAAGTCAAACAATCTCAATGAGTCTAGTTGAAGTGGGATCTCTTCAAGAATGGATTCCATCAAATGAAGTAATCAAAATAAAAGTCTTTGACCTTAAAAAAGAAAATTTGCGTGGCGAAATATCTTTTTTGAAAAATACGGTAATTTCATATAAAAAAAATAATCAGTTTAATTGGGTAGCCTATAAAAAGATTAAACGAGGACAATTTTTTGAAGTCAAAAAACTAATTGGTGCTTGGGCATGTGGATATATCAACGAAGAGTACTTATGTGTTGGCAATCAAGATTTAATTATTAAAACAGATTTTGCTTTAAAAGCTCTAATTGCAAAAGCACCAAATCAAGACACCTGGGTCAACGTCTTGGAGAGATCTCAAGATCAAGTAACAACAACTACCGGTGAAAAAATAAATTGGAATACAGTCAAACAATGGCACTATTCTCAACCCAATGAAACCGAAAATGAAATTGCATTTATACATCCTGAAAGTAAATCCAAAATAAAAGGAACACTCGTTCCATTTGAAAAAATTAAAATTAAAAAAGAACAAATTCACCATTGGGTTGAAAGTTTTATTCCCCAACATGGAAAAGTATGGTGGAACTTAAATCTCAATGACAATACAAACATTTTTCAATCCGCTGAAAAAGAAAATCAATTGATTATTTCAAGCGAAGATCTTAAGAATCGTGGAGTTTATGATTGGGATACTGATGCAAAAAAAATCTCAATTGCTGCAGCAAATGGTATATTTATTAGTGAAGAAAAAGACACTTGGAAGTTTTTACCAGAGTTTGGTGAAAAAAATTATCCTGTAGCTGTAAGTAATAATGAATCGCTTTTTATTGGAGATAAATATTCAAAAGACAAAGGAAAAACTTTTAACCCCTACATCAGGTGGGATAAAGTCACAGAATTTGCACAAAGAGAACTTGAAAAAACGCCCGAACAATTACAAATAACAAAAATTCATATCCCAAAAAAATTTAACTATGTTGTTTTTTTTGAAGTCAATACTGGCGATAAAAAACTAACTTTTAAAACACATCTTGAAACTCATCAAGTTCAATTGATCGAAAAATTTTAATTCGAAAGTTACTTTTTACCTTATTTATTTTCCTTTTTTAAGTCTTCAGGTCCTGAACTTCCTGGCTGGGGAGTATCACTATCAAAATCAGAAGTGAGCCAATCATTACAGTGATCCTTGCTACAGCATTTATGGAGCTCTTCTACTCCTAACACACCTTCCCAATAATTTCGACGTACATATTCCATACAGGCACTTTTACTTTCACAACCATCATAACTAAAAGTCTTTAAATTGTACTCACATTTACATAATAAATCACCTGAATTTGAACCCTCAACTCCATAGAAAGAAATTGTTTTTGGTTGAGTAGTCTTTTTTTTATCATAACTTATTTCTAATTTACCTTTTGGATTTTCTGTATAAACATTCAGTTCTGAAACTCCTTTTTTGTCACAAGTAAGAGCTTGATATTTAATTTTATTTTGAGTTTCACTACTTTTAATAAAATCTACTGTATCTTCATAAAGAGGTAATTCTTTTTTTTGTTTTTTCTCAGATTTTTCTACTCCCGCTTGCCAATTCATTACACCCACTGTTCCCATTGCTAAGGCCACTCCTGCAGCAATGATGATCATGGTTTGCTTCTGCTGTTTCTTAGCGGCTTCCTCGTCAACTGTATATGCATATTGAGCAAAAGAATTTGGTATAGTAGTAAAAAATATTTGAACAAATTTTACAGAATTAAATTTATTTTCAAAAAAATAATTATACTTTTTTTTATTTAACTCTTTTAATTCTAAAGTCCCTTCTTTTATTGATTTTAATTTATGCTTGAGATCAGCCAGTATTGCTGGAGCCGTGTTACCATTAATTTTTTCAACTTCAAAGTTCCCTGTTTTAAAAACCAGTGGCTGATAGGTTAAAATCTCTAATTTTTTAACCTCTTTTGAAAAATGAATTGCTGCATATCTTTTTGTAAAATTAAATTCTATCTTTGGTAAAGTTCGAGAAGGTTCAATTAATGAATCTGCAATTATTGATTTCCATAAATTTTTATCAGACTCAGATAATATGTTTTTTGCAAAAGCAGAATTTATAAAATGATCAGATTTTAAATCTTCCCATTTATTTTGTTGATTCCAAACTTCTATTAAGGTTTGAATTTGACTTGCAGGGGTAATTGCATACGATTGATTTGTAAAAAATATTTGAATAAATATTAATACTATCAAAATTAATCTTTTAAAAAAATTGTAAACCATATTATTCAATTTCAAATTTATCTCCAT
The DNA here is from genome assembly GCA_005793345.1 of Bdellovibrionales bacterium. Lineage (GTDB taxonomy): Bacteria > Bdellovibrionota > Bdellovibrionia > Bdellovibrionales > Bdellovibrionaceae > SXSU01. The sequence goes on along the minus strand of SXSU01000056.1, from coordinate 106 downwards.
AATTAATCTAAATTAAGTTATTATGAAAATACAAACTTTAGTTTGGATTTTCATAATACGGGGTGATTGAAAATCGCCCCAAACAAACAGGAAAATATCTGCTCGT
>SXSU01000006.1 GCA_005793345.1 Bdellovibrionales bacterium | reverse complement strand
GGCTGGTATCAAATTTTAATTCATACAATATAGCAGGAGGTAGCCTCTTTAACTTAACAGCATAATTATATACTTGTTTCAAGTCCATCATCAACTTTGCATGTGTATTCATGCTCCAATCTAAATCCATGATCAAATGATCACTAATCAAATCAATATGTTCCTGAGTCAACTCCCCTAGTTTCAAGTCCCAATTTTTTTTATTGAAAAAACTAGCAAGCATTTTACGTGTAGTCTTAAAACTACTTATCGTTTGAGGTTTGAGCTTCTTTTTCTTAGGAGAAAGTCGCACACCTGCTTCACAGTCTTTAATAAACAGGTCGATGAAAGCAAGTAAGGAATCACCACTTGGACGCACCCCACTCTTCTTTAATTTATTAAACTTGGTTTTTGGGTTGTCATTTAACTCATTCAGTTTCTCTTCCAATTCAATGTAACTAAGCCTAGGCTTGCCGTATTTGTATTGCTCAACGAGCTCCAATATTGAAACCTCCTTCTCTCTAAGCGTACGAATAATATTCGTTGTAACACTTTTCCCTTGATAAGATTTAACGAAACCTTTTTTTGCATCCCAGTCTACGGTTTCAATTTGGATACCAGTTCTTAATCGAATCCTTGTGCCATCTACGGTAACATCAATAACGATTGATGACTTAGATGCATGTTTATTATTTATGAAAAAAGAAACACCCATTTTAATTTAATTTACGATTCATGTAAAGAGTGACATTGTTCTTGGTAAGCTTCCACTTACGACCTGGTTTGACTGCAACAATCTCTCCACGTAAAATCATTTTAGAAAGAGTTTGAGTGCACACTCCAATAACGGATGCTGCTTTTTCTAACGACCAAATTTCATCCTCTTCAATATCAGGTGGTGGAAGATTAGAAGTTAATTTTCTAACTTCATTATAGATGATATCTTTTATATAGATATCAAGCTCAGGGAATAAGCCTTGGGGGAATAAGGAACTCATAGTTTTTAATTTTTATTGTTTTTAGATTTTTCATTTTCTTCTTCAATCCATCTGGTGATTTTATAAAATGCATAAAGTCCACCAACCAATATTACTACTGGTACTATCCAATGTACCTTTCCTTTTTTTGCTACAGGACTATTAGTTACAGTTGGTAAAATTGTTGGTGTTTGTACAACAGGTGGAATAACTGGCATTGGAGGGACAAATGCACCTGATTCAAGTTTGGGCACTTCAATATTATTTAATTGAGGTGCATTTTTGTATAACGCTGCAAAAGCAGGATCTTTTAATAATTGTTCTAACATATTTTATAGTTTAAAGATTTTAATAGATTGAGGTTGATAAATAATATACCCGATGTCACCAAGTGCTACACCCATGGCACCATCTTTAAAGAAAGTTCCTGTTTTGAGTGACCAGTCAATTTTTAAGGGTGTAGCATAAATAAGATCGAATGGTACTTCAAAACCAAATTCATTGGCTAGACCATTAAAGTGCTCTCGCAACCTTATAATCGGATCAGCTGTGTTACGTACTTTTTGATAGTTTGCTGCTTCGCGTTCTTTTTTTAATAGTAGTGCATGTTCCTTTGTACAGGTCCAAGCGTTTTTATGACGATCTTCTGGTATTGGAGCGCCACAATAAATACAATTCCTCATTGTTTTCTAATTTTAAGGTTTATAATTGGCCCATGTTTTGTATATTTACATTGTAAGCTACGTAATTGTCAAACAATGGGTTTAACTCGAAATTATAAATTATTTCGATTCAAAATGCATTTGTTGGATAATATTTTTTGCATTATTTGCTGCTATGCGATAAAATATTTATAAGTAAATGAATATCAATGTTTTAGATAAGTATGTAAGTAGGTTCGCTGCTGCTATACATATTAACCAACTTAAACTGTCTGAGCTAACTGATAAGAAAGCAGTTAAACTGACTGATAGGGAAATGCTTACAATCGATCAAGCATCTCCCAATAAATTTGAAACCGAAACAATTAGATTCTGGCGCATAAAAAAACTGTTGCCGTTTTTTGAGGAGAAGAAACATGCCAGGATAAGCTTAGCTCAACTAATGTGGTTAAGGTTCCTTTCTGAATTAAGGAAAGTGAGCCCTTCAACATTAATTATGGAAAAGGCACATGACTTTTTAATTAAACGTGCATATGAACAAAGACTAGGATATAATAATCTGCTTCTAAGAGAAAAAGAATTAAAAAAAATTAGTAACCCAACTAAAGAAGACTTAGAAGTATTAGATGCATATCAATCGATAATCAATGACAAATTACTGATGTACTCACTAGACAGAGATATTAATTATTTCAATATGGGTATATTAGATTATGTTGTAAATGATGATGATGTAAATTTCGTATACTACTATGTAAAGGAAGTTGATCATGAAAATGGTAAAGAAAATGAAATTCCAGTGTTTGATATTATCAAAAATGGAATGGTTGAACAAAATAATAATGGAGAAAAAGTATGGGTTAAATTTGAATACAGCGAAAGACCACATGTATTAATTCCTGCTAGTTATATTGTTCGTGACACATTCTATGATTGTAACCTTTCCCCAAATGCATTCAATATACAGGCATTAGAAAAAAGCGAAAGAGAATTATTCAAATTAATAAAGGATCTTGAAGTAAATGAGTTGTCTTTCACATTAAATGATGACATCAATTCTAAACCTTTAACATTCAAGTTTGTAAATAACAATGAGGATAATATAATTGCAATTAAAGAGAGTAAACTCCTTATGGGCACTAAAAAATATTTGAATGGAATTGCGAGATTAACAAATGGCAAGAAAGTGAATTTTAATCCAAATCCAAATTCAGAAGAAAATAAAGAGAAGAAAAAATAATTTTCTAAAATATATAATTTAAAACGCCCTTTAATTTCAAAGTGGCGTTTTACTAATGTGAATGAATTCGAAAATACTAACATGGATCTTTTCTCCAGTGTGCAGGCTGATCTCGATCTTGTAAGTGCCTAACTCTTGCAACATGAACTGGTCTATAACCTTTCGCACATGCAAACTCTTTAGCTTGAATTTGTGTTGAAAAATTACCATGTACTTCAGCGCCATTAACTACAATTACAAAATGAGTAATTGGTGCATGCTCATTTGATTGTTTTGGTCGATACTCAATAAATGCTGATTGCATAATATATAATTTATTTGTTAGGAATTCATCATTTACAAACCCCACACTTTCCTCCATCCTTAGAACAGTGCTTACAGTATTTACAATTTTTGCAAGCATTACAATTTTTTGATCCTGTGCAAGTCGCACTATGCTTGGGGGTTGTGATTGTTGTATTTGCTATAGCAAAAATTGAATAAGAAGCAATTAATACAACAGATAAGAGTTGTTTCATAAAATCATAATTAATTGTAATAAAATTAGAAAATAATCTAATAAGTTTATTCAGTATTTATACCTAATCCCAATAATAAAAACAGCCCATTCTATTAAAAATGGGCTGTTCAAAGCAACAAAAAGAGAGATTTAACCGAATCGGGATTAAACCGTATTAAAACATTAAAAATTGACAAGTGCAGGAGTTTTCACCCTAAAAGCGCCATGAAACCTCACTAGCATATTTTCGCAGAGAATGTATTAATTTTAACTACTCCAAATTAATCATGATCTACCTACACAAAATACTACCAACATTCGTCTTACCTATCATGCTAGTCATAATAGTGATACTAATAGGATTAATCAAGAATAAGAAAAAGCTAATCTATATAGCAATAGGGGTACTATATATCCTATCAACCCCTATATTCTCTAATAACTTCTTTAAACTAGTTGAAGGCAGTGAATACAGAAAGCCAATAAGCTCCATAGATAGTGCAGACGCAATAGTAGTGCTAAGTGGAATGTTGGAGATAAATGAAGTGGGAGATTCAACCTACATAGAATGGGGAGACCCAGATAGGTTTTTTGGAGGGATAGCTTTATTTAAAGCAGGTAAGGCTCAAAAGTTAGTGTTTACAGGAGGCAAAATGCCGTGGGATAAGGCAAAGAAAACGGAGGGAGATGTGTTAAAAGAATATGCAATTTCAAATGGCATACCATCCGAAAAGATATTTGTAACAAAAGATGTGCAGAATACAGCAGACGAGGCAGTGGCTGTAAAAGAACTAATAAGCCCAAGTAAAAGAATAATACTTGTGACATCGGCTTATCATATGTATAGAGCAAAGAAGCTCTTTGAGAAACAGGGATTAGATGTAATTCCTTATAAAGTAGATTTTAAAACAAGTCGTAATTCAATTATAACTTTTATAGACTTTTTACCAAGTTCTGAAAATTTAGAATTAAGTGAAACTGGTATAAGAGAGACTATTGGAAAAATTTACTACACTTTATTTAAATAAACTTGAAGTGCCGCTTCCAAACAATCCATTGCTGCATTTATATCTTGCTCATTTAATACGTAGGCCAATCTTACCTCGTTTTTCCCAAGGCCTGGCGTGGTATAAAATCCGCTTGCAGGTGCAAGCATAATTGTTGCATTGTCTTTTCTAAAGCTAGTTAAAAGCCATTGGCAAAATGCATCGGTATCGGCAACGGGTAATTTAGCCATTGCATAAAAAGCACCTTGTGGGCTTTGGCAATAAACGCCATCCATTTTAGATAGTCTTCCAATTAAAGTATCTCGTCGGTTCTTATATTCGGCCCTTGTAGCTTCAATGTAATTAGCAGGCAATCCTAATGCAGCTTCAGCGGCAATTTGCTCTAAGGTAGGTGGACTTAATCTTGCTTGTGAGAATTTCATAACTGCCTCGATTACTGCCTTGTTTTTGGTCACTAAAGCCCCAATACGCGCACCACATGCCGAGTACTTTTTAGAAAAAGTATCAATCATTATAACACGGTCTTCAACCCCTTCTAATGTCAATGTGCTTTTTACATTTCCATCGTAACAAAACTCGGTATAAGCTTCGTCAGAAAATAAGTATAAATCTTTTTCCTTGATCAAATCTCGTATTTGCAATAACTCAGATTCACTATATACATATCCAGTTGGATTGTTGGGATTGCAAATAAATATTCCCTTGGTCTTTGAAGTGATTTTTTCTCTGAATGATTCAATAGGTGGTAATGCAAATCCGGATTCTATTGTTGAAGTAATTGGAATAATTTTAATTCCAGCAGCCATTGCAAAACCAATATAGTTTGCATAAAAAGGTTCTGGAACAATAATTTCATCACCTGCATCTAAGCATGCCATAAATGCAAATAAAATTCCTTCGCTTCCTCCAATTGTAATTAATATATCACTATAGTCTATATTAATTTCTTTTGATTGATAATATGCTGCTAATTTTTTTCTAAAACTTAAAATGCCCGCACTGTCGGTATATTCTAATACTTTTAAATGTGTATTACTCACTGCATCCATCATCACTGAAGGTGTTTCAATATCGGGCTGTCCAATATTTAAATGATAAACTTTAACACCTTCTTTCTTTGCAGTATCTGCATAAGATGCCAGCTTCCTAATTGGAGAAGATGGCATATTTATTGCTCTACTACTTATTTTTATCACAATTTATATTAAATACAAGTTAAGAAATGAGATAATATTTTAATGAGTAACATTTTTAGTTGCTAAAACTTTAAAAAATGTTCTAATTAAAATTTCGATATCGAAGAAGAAAGATTTTTTAACTAAATATTCTTGCTCTAGTTGAACTTTTTTAGCAATAGAAATTTCATCTCTGCCATTTATTTGAGCCCAACCAGTTATTCCCGGTATTAATTTAGATACACCAGTAGCTACGCGAAATGCCATTAAATCCTCTTGATTGTATAGTGCCGGCCTTGGACCAACAAAAACCATCTCACCTTTAATAATGTTAATAAGATTAGGCAATTCATCCAAACTAAATTTCCGTAAAAATTTTCCGATTTTTAATAAATACTGATCAGGATTAATAAGTAAATGCGTAGGAACATTTGGAGTGTTTCTTTTCATGCTACGAAACTTGTAGATATTAAAAAAACTACAGTTAACTCCAATTCTTTTTTGTATAAAATAAAATGGGAAACCATCCTCAAGAAAAATAGCGAAGGAAATAAAAATAAATAAAGGGAAAAGTATTAAAAAAAGAAAAAGTGCAAATAATCTATTAAGCATTTTTTGAAAAAGATTTAAAAGTATTTATGAGCCCTTCTGAAGAATCAATTGGTAATTCCTTGCCTATAGCTTTTTTTATTTTATTATTATTTACAATATAACTTTGAGTTAATTTTTGCAAACGATCTGTATTTAATGGTAGTTTTATAAAATCACCAATTTTTGCAAAAATAAAAATAACTGGTTTACTGAAATTTATAATTAGGGGCGGGGTATTTCTTGAGCTTGCAATCAATTTAATAATATGATTTGTAGACAAAGGTTGGTCATCGGAAACGTTGTAGATTCCAGAAGCAATATCATGTCTATTTAGTAACTCCTTAATTACAAAGCATAAATTCTGTATTGACAAATATGACCTTTTATTTTCAAATGATCCTAAGGGCCATGGCAAACCTTTTGAAATAAAATTGTAAAGGATATTAAGGTTGCCTTTGTTTCCAGGACCATGAATCATGCAAGGTCGTAATATATATACTCTTTTTCCAGAAGGAATTGGTTTTGAAAAAATGTAGGTCTCGGCCAATAATTTACTTTTGCCATAATGTGTTATTGGATTTGGGATAATTTCCTCAGACAATTCACAATCAATTTCATCACGAACTGCTTTAACTGAACTAAGCGTTATAAAAACTTTGGCTTCAGAAGAAATAAAAGCATCATACACTTTTTTTGAAAATTCAGTATTAACCTTATAATAATCTTCAAAAGAATCTAATTTCTTTACATCATGTGCTTTGCCAGCAAAATGCAGATATGCATCAATTGATTTAGGGAAGATCGAATTACTAATATAGTTTACAAACGAATATTCCAATGGATTTAAATATTTTGCAATATTTGTTCCAACAAAACCAGAAGAACCTGTCATGAAAATTTTCATTTAACTACTTTATTAAATATTGTATTATTTATTTTAGTTCGATTATAATCAATTATCCAACCCCATTTATTGAAATATTTAATAAATGAGGCTATAAATATTTTAAACAGTTTTAAATTTTTTTTAGCTCCGCCTTCATAACCATGAAATACAGAGACTTTTGGCCAATAAATTGTTTTATATTCATTATGAATTCGTCTTGACAAATCCCAGTCTTCAAAATACATGAAAAACCTTTCATCATAACCACCAATTTTGATAATTGACTCAATTTTAAGAACTGAAAAACAACCTGATATTACCGGTACATTTAAGCTTTGACTTTCATCTAAATGCCGTAGTTCGTAATTAATTAACTTATTTTCAAACATTTTCTTTAAAAAACCAATACTCCTTATAAAAATTAAAGACGGTGTTGGCAATAGTTTAGGCAAATACTGTATTGTGCCATCAAAATTTAATATTTTCGGCATCATCATTCCAACTTCATTATTTTCAATCATAAAACGACACATCTCGTCGATAACATAAGATTCTAAGTATATGTCAGGGTTTATTATAAAATGATACTTAGAATCGCTTAATATGGCATTTCTTAAAGCAATATTATGAGAGGTTCCGAAACCTGGATTGTGATTTAAAAAAACATATTCGATTTTCGAATAATTTTTAAATTGATAATTGTATTTTTCAATTGAATTGTCAATTATGTAAATTTTATCAATACAAGAGGTAATTAAATTATTAATTAAATTATTAAGATCTTCTTCGGAATTATTATATATTACTATAGAGGCTGTAATATAAACATTATCAATCATTATATTTATTATTTAATCTTTCGTAAATAAGAAAGAATTTAAAAATCATTAAAACCCTTGTTGTAAAAGAAACTAAATATGCTATAGAAAGTTTAAGATTAAAAGTAATTAGAGAAATAAAAAAACCACCTAATCCACGTATAGAAATGTAAGCTGCAGGTAAATACATTTTATTTTTACAAAGAGCATAAATAGTGCCATCACCATAAGCGATAAAACGTTTAAGAATCTTTTTAAAAGATAAATTAGAGTAGGTTGAATTTGGAGATGGGTGATAATAATAAATATCTTTAACATATTCGAATTCACTAATATTATCTTTGCAAACACGAATAAAAAAATCTACATCTTCACCACCACCAAATCTAGATCCTACACCAAGATTTTCGTCGAAATAATTTGTTTTATAAATGTTTTTTTGGGAAATAATCATATTAACACTCATTGCAGCATCGTAGTTGATATAAGTTAATTTTTGATGATTTTTATATTTATTAGGTTTGAAAATATTTGTAGAACCTATACAATACACATCTATCAAATAATTAAAATTAGATTTAATTAGTTTTTTATAACATAAAAAGAAGTCCGGAGAAAACGATGAATCGTCATCGGGAAACATTAAATGAGTATATAGAATGTTATTTTTAAACAAATATTGTAATGCATTATTTCTAGCTTTAGACAATGAAGTTCTACTAGTTTTAATAATACAAAAGTCAATATGATAGTTTGGGAGGACAATATCAGATTCAGTCTGATTTATAAATATAAAAATTATACTTAATTGATTATTGTTATATTTTAAACTATCTAATAAATTATAAACCGAATCGCTGTTTGTAAAAGTGGTAATGCAGCATAAGTCATAAATTTTGTCACTATTTTTCAATTCTTACATTTTTTAGAAAAATTATAAATTTTATTAACATTAGATTAATCTTTAATCTAAGCAGTGACTGTTTAGAGCTTACATTTATTCTACTAATAATTTTTTTATTCGAAATTAAATATGACTTTATGCCTAATGCAAAGATTAAGTCGAATTTAGTTTCTAGGTTTTTCAGGACATGCAAATTTGGTAGAGACCCATAACAAAGTGCAAAATATTTTTTGTGAGTCTTTATGTTATTCTCATCAAAATATTTATTCATTTCTAATAAATCATAATTTATACTTCTTTCGCATTCTATTCCATAATTGATATGTAAATGAGAATGTAACCCAATCTTTATTAAATAATGGTTTTGTAAATAAGCGATATCTGTTTTAGATAAAAAATATTTTTTTGTGTTTGTTCCTAAATTATTTTCTTTGAAAAAATTATATTGTTCATCTCTGCTCATTTTAAAGAGCTTTTTAATATAAATTGAATAAATTTTATTCTTACTTTTTAGCGTATTAAATTTATAATTCTTTTTTATGCCATTTGTAATAATGGTAATTGATTTTTTATTTTTTAAATTATTCCAGAAATCAATCCACCATACAAATTGATAATTATTATCAATAAAACCAGAGGTAATAAATATCATAGCCGGAATATTATACTTCTCTAATAAAGGAAGAACAATTGTTTTGATATCCAAAAATCCATCATCAAAAGTCAAAAATAGATTATATTTCTTTTTATTAATTATATTGCTTTCTACATCATTTACAAAAGTGTAATGTTTTTTTAAATAAATTAGGTGCTTTTCAAAATCGTCACATTTTAAAGATTGACCATCATTGGGAAAATCAATTTCAGTAAATGTATCATCTATTATTCTATGATAACATAAAACGATAGTATTGTTATTCAAATTTATTTTCATTTACGTTTTTTATTGAAAATAATAAATCTTTTGAATTTTCTCCATATCGATTTTAATTTTTCATTTCCTTTAATTTTATTTAATACATTATAAAATAATAAATAAAATTTACCAATATAACTAACCCCTATTTGAAGTGAAAATATTTTCATTTTTGAATTAATCCAATTTGTTTTGTAAATTTCATCACCAATTGTAAAGTCAAAATTTTTAATATTTAATTCGAAAGCATTATGAATTAAGAAATTAAGTAAAACTTTACCAGCGGAATATTTATACCATTCTCTACCTTCAATTGTAGGGAAAGTATAATAATATGTATCTTCATCATAAAACCCCCAATGACTAGCCAAAATCGTTTTATTATTAAGCATTAGTATTGAATAATGGATTTTATAGTTTAGATCAATCAATGAAAATGATTTTTTATAAAAAGAACTAACACTATTATTCTTAATATTGGTTTTTCCTAAATGATTTTTTATTCTTCTCTCTTTTTGTTCAAGTGTGATTGAAATGAAGTCTAAAAATTCTTTTTGAGTTTGTTGTTCAAAATCAAAATTAATAAATTTTAAATCCCCCAATTCTGTTAATCTTTTTAAATTGCGTTTGTTATCATTCCTGAAACTTGACTTTAAAGATTTTTCATATTCATCATAACTATTAGAGAAAACTATTTGAGAACTTTGATCAGAAACTTTAGCATTTATATTTAGGGAGAAATTATTTTTTATCCCTTTAATTTTTTCAGGTATTTTTTTAAGGTAAATTACATCATAATCGAATTTGATATTTTTAAGCACCTCTGTAAATAAATCATAATTTAGACTGGGACTACAAATTGGAGTGAGGTAATCTGATTGTTCAACTCCAATAAATTGTAATTTTTTTATTATGCCTTTTTTATTAATACAAAAGGGGAAAATCCCCAATACACCAGTTGTATTTTCTAATAATACGATATTAAAAAGATACTCATTTTTAAAGTTATTATACCAATGGAAATTCCATGAATATCTTTGATATACATACATTCTAATATTTTTTTCAATTGAATTCCATTTAGTTTGTAATTCACTATTAAATTCATGAAATACTGTAATTTCTATATTTTGATTCACAATTATTTTTCTAGGGAAATTTTTAAAGGTTGATTTTGTTTGTAGATGATTGCAAATACTATAAATAGTAATGCTAAAATTGATTTGCTATTCCAAATTGAATAATGTAATTCTGAAATCAATACATAAACTAAAATTAATGCACAAAATTTTATAATTTTATTATTACCATTAATGTATAATGAATTAAATAGAAAATAAATTAGTCTAAAAATCGCAATTATAAATAGTAAAAAAAAAGGTATGCCAAATCGATATAAAGTTTCGACAATTCCATAGTCTCCTCCTTTATTTAATCCGAAATTAACAGTAAAACCATCTCCTATCAATAGACCTAAGGGAAAATAATTAAACATTAATTTTGGATATCCAAATAAACTATCAGACAAGCCTTGTAAATACGTCCTATTATCTTCTCTTGTTATTAAATCACCGGATAATAACTGTGGGAAGTAATTCAATAAGTTCAAAACCATAGATTGGTTCTCAGATGGTAAAATTAAATATATAATAACTAAAGAAGTAAACAATAAGATACAAATATATAATATATGTCTTAAACCTATAAGAGAGATTTTGAACTTAAATAATTTAAATAAATTAAATTCAATTAAAATTATTGATAGTATAAATGCAAGTATACCTGTAAAATTTAAACCTATAAATAATATTATGAGAGTAATAAAAATAACAAGAATTCTTTTTACATAAAATTCGCTCCTAATTAGAGTTAAAGCTGAAAAGCAAGCAAAAGAAACCCAAGCAGAAGACACAGAGTGTGTTTCTAGAAGTCCATATGCGCGTTCAAACATTTTAAGTCTAGCATTATTAATCTCAGTACTATTTTTTCTAAACTGTTCATATTCATTTACTAAAACTGAATAATTAGATATTTTACCTAAAATTAGTTGCATATAACTATCATACACAAAATAAATGCCAACAATTATGCCTGACAAACAAATGCCAATAAGAATTAAAAACAGAATTTCAGATGTAATATTTTTTTTAAGATAATAGTAGAAAAATGTAGGAAAAAAATAAATTACCAAGGAAGATAACAAATCTGAAATACTGGAAACCGAAAGTAATAATTGCCAAGTAAAATGAAATAATACAAGTAAAGTATATATGAAGATCAGGTAATCAATATTTTTTTGTACGGATTTTTTTTTATACCTCTGATATTTAATTGTTTTATAAAAGAATATATATATGAAGAAAAGAAAATAAGGTAAAAGAAATGGAATTGGAGAATTGAATAAGACTTGTATTGGAAGTATTAACACTATAGATAATATTATTCCTAACCATAATCTATTTAAATTAAAAGAAAATAATTTCAATTCTATAAATTTATTTTTGAAGTAATTTTAGATATGTCTTTACCGCTAATACTGTGATGTACATGAAAATATAATCTAGTTTTTCTAAGGCCAATCGCAACAGAATGTAAATTTTCATCTTTCATCAACTCTGGAGGTAGATCTGGCCACGATGTTATTGGAAAATTCATTTTTTTTAGCTTATAAAAAACTTTATTCATCAATTCAATATTACTTATCTCAAAAAAAGCCAGATATGGAACTCTGAATGAATCTACCAACATGACATTTTTTATCTCAGTTTTGTTTTTTATTAAATGTTCAGACCAAGAAATGCAATTTTTTATTCTTGTTTTTGAAATATTAGTTAACTCTGGAGCTATTCGGTGTAAAAATAATTTTGAAATTTTTGACATCCGAATATGATTAAAAGAGATATTATATTTTTTATGATCAGGCCAAAATTCATAATTTGGGAAATAAATCCTAAACCCTAATAATTGGATAACTCTTTTTATTATCCAATTAAAAACAAGAAATTTTGAAACTTTCTCAGAATATTTACTCTTAAGCTGTATCCTTTTATTTGTAATAGTTAATGCACTTGACTTTTTGAACTTGTCATTTCCGCGATTTGTTACAATCAATATTGCGCCATCATAAATAGGCAAATGCTTATGCGGGCTATACATTATAAAATCTCCATATACACCAATTTCAGGAGTTGGCAAAAGTACATGAGCTGCATCTTCAATTAACCAAATTTTATATTTACTACAAAATTCAGAAACTGATTGTAAATTAAAAATATAACCAAAATAATGAACAAATAAAAATATATTAGTTTTTTCTGGTTTTAAATTAATTTCACACCATTCTAAATTTGGAGTAAGATTATTATTAATAGGATAGAAAATGATTTCAATATTTAGGTCCCTAATTGCTTCTAAAGAAGAATTACAAAAAAAATCCGGAATCCAAATGGAAATGTTTTCTTCTTCAGTAGTATTTGATATTTTTTTTATAATAAAATATAAGGAAATCGCTGAACATGAAAACAATTCAAAATCATATTGATTTTTCAGCCAAGGCTTTATGATTTCTTTATTTTCTTTTATGGTATCAAATATCGAAAAGAAATATTTTAATTTCGGAAGTGAAGAATAAGTTATTGCCATTTAAACTAAAAATTAATATTGTGTATTTTTTTAAATAAATATTTATTAAAAAAAATAAGCGTATATGTTGGTGATTTTATAATTACGTATAAATAATATTTAATGGCTTTATAGCGATTTTCTTCTCTTAATATTTGAGAGAATTCCATAAACTGGATTTTAGGTAATATTTTTTTCCAGGTTTGTTCAGGTTTTAATGTAAACTTTTGTACAAAAAACAAATGATATCTAATTAGTTTTACTAGATTTTCTCTATGGAGTTTGAGTTTTGTGGAATTATTATTACCATGAATAATATACTCACCAAGAATATTCTTTATGAAGAAAAAACGGGCATTTGAATTAGCCAAATTCAACCAAAAATCATAATCTTCTACCGTTATAAAATCGATTGACTCATTAAATAAAATTGATTTTTTTTTTATAAATTCAGCACGCACTAGTGTAGAAGAAGGAGATAGTTTATTGCCATTAACTAATAAATCTCTGTAAAAATCTTTGACAAAAGGGCCGTACGATAATTTATTTTTTTTATTGATAATTTTATTATTTAAATATTCATTTGAGCAAATTACATCAAATGTATTTTTAGAAATTTCGTTTACTATAATTGATAATTTATTGGGATACCATAAGTCGTCTGAATCCAAAAAGGCAATCCAATCTCCATTAGAATTTAATATGCCTAAATTTCTTGATGCGGCAATAACACCATTATTGTGTATTTTAAAATATCGTATTCTTTTGTCATTGAAACTAATTATTACCTCATCAGTATCATCTGTTGAATGATTGTCAACTATAATAAGCTCCCAGTTTTTGTATTCTTGTTCAATAACTGATGAAATAGCGTTTTTTAAAAAGCTAGCATGATTATATGTTGGAAGTATAACTGAAATAAGTTGGTTCATATTAGGGTCAATATTAGAAAGTATTATTGCAATAGCTTATAAGATTTTTTATTGCATCTTCATAATCGTTACCAAAGACGAATTTATTGTTTTTAATTTTTTCAGAGATATAATTCAATTCAAAATTTATATCACCTATTTGAGGATGTTTCTTGATAATCTTTATTTTACTTCCATACATTTCTAGAAATATACTCGATACATACTCCGCCGCCTCAGATATTGAAGGAGCCCATGAACCACCAACATTAAATATTGGCCTATCCATATATGAATAATTGTTTTCTATTACATGCTGTACTAAATTATTTAAATCACTTATCGTTACAAAATTTCTTCTTTGAGTTCCAGATGAGGTTAATTGAATTTCTTTTTTAATTACAGCTTGCCTACAAATATCATTCATAAACAAACTCCAACATTTTACATCAGTATTTGCTGGTGTTCCAATAACATTAGACAATCTCAAACATATTGCTTGACACTGATTTATGCGATGAGCTGCCAAAACTACATCTTCAGCGGCTCTTTTAGATGTAGCATATGGGTGAAGAGACTCAGGTAAGGTCATTTCGTCAATGTCGCCGTAAAGTGGAGCCCTATAAATATGTGCTGTTGAAAAATATATAATTTTTTTCATTCCTAATTCTACTGCTGCACTAACTAATCTAGCAGTTGCTAAACAATTAAACTCGATTGCTTTAATTGGATCAGCTTTACACTCTTGAGCATTCATTCCTGCACATAGAATTAGGATATCGAAATTTGAACAAATTTTCTTAAGCTTTGCCTTGGAGTGCCATGGCAATTCGATTAATTCTACATCATTTTTAGTTAAAAATGATGTATCAATATGCCTTACACCTATAGAAATTTTATAATTAATATATTTTCTTAAATGATTTGTAATATTACCTCCAAGAAAACCATTGCCTCCGGTTACAAGAATCTTCATGCTAATGTAAAATTAAAAATTCCATTTATATGGTATAAAAGTATTTGATATATCTAATCCAATGCTTTCTTCTTTATCATGAGGCATATCAGTGCAATTTACTATTAAAGAATGTAATGCAGAAATAGATTGGAAACCATACCAAACACCAGGAGGTATTGTTACTAAATAATAAGAGTTCGGTCTGCCAAGTTCAATTTCAATCAACTTGTTTTTTGTTTCAGAATCTTCTCTAGCATCAAATAACACAAGTTTTATTCGACCAATAGGAACTGAAAAATTTTGTGTTTGCAGTTTGTGCATTTTCCAAGCTTTGATTGCTCCTGGAAATAATTCTGACATATAACATTCTCCAAATTTTACAAATTGTGGAGAATCATTCCTCATTAAATGTAAAACTGCTCCTCCTTCATTTTCAATTTGTCTTGCAACTGTGAATAGAACTCCTTCAATTTGATTATTCATTACTTAATTGTTTAGACCATGAGTTATTTCTTTTAATTGCAATATTTTCATATTCTAAAATCTGTGCAATTGTTTTACTAAACAAGTCTTTTTCTTTATTAAAATAAGATAAATACCACTCAGCTATCAATTTTATAGTTTCATTATATTTCAAGTTTGATTCCCATTTTAAGTAGAATAAAGCCTTGTCGCAATTTAATTTCAATAATCCTGCTTCATGAAATGGAATTTCATCTGTAATATTATAAGCCTTGTTGCTATTTTCAAAACCCCAATATCTAGACAAATCCGTAATTAAATCAACTACTGTATGATTTTGCTCAGCTCTTGGTCCAAAATTGAAAGCTTCACCGTGTAACTTATTATTTAAAAAAATATTTGCTCCAAGTGATAAATATCCGCTTAAGGGTTCTAATACATGTTGCCAAGGTCTAGTTGCCTTTGGACTTCTGATTTCAACTATTTTCCCTGAATTCCAGTTTTTCATACAGTCAACAACAATCCTGTCTGTTGCCCAATCACCGCCACCAATTACATTACCAGCACGACCAATTCCAATTTTGACCGGATGATTTTCATTATTAAAAAAAGAATGAATATAAGATTTAATTACAAGTTCAGCAGCTCCCTTTGAACCACTATATATATCTTTGCCCCCCATTTGATCTGTTTCCTTATACCCCCAAATCCACTCAACATTATCATAACACTTGTCACTTGTAATCATAATTGCCACACAACTTGCATTGTAAGACCTAAGTGATTCAAGAATATTCATTGTTCCTATGATATTTGTAGTCATTGTTTCTGTGGGATTAGAATATGACTTTGAAACTATAGCTTGAGCAGCTAAATGAAAAATAAAATCAGGCTTTTCTTCAATGAGGATTTTTTGAATAGTTGAGTAATCTCTTACATCGGCGATTACATGCTTCATTTTTTTTTCTAATTCTAAATCAACAAACATTGAAGGGTTTGTTGGAATGTCAATTGATACTCCAACAACATTCGCGCCAAGCTTTATTAACCATGTTGACAACCAACTACCTTTAAATCCAGTATGACCGGTTATCAAAACTTTTTTGTTTTTATAAATATTCCAAAACATTATAATTAATTTTTTATTTTAACCAAGGAGCATTCCCATTATTAAATAATTCTTGTAAATATTCTTTATCTCTAATAGTATCCATACACTGCCAAAATCCAGAGTGCTGAAAAGCCATAAGCTCACCAGATTTTGCAAGATTTTCTAATGGCTCTCGCTCCAATAAAGTTGAATCATTTTCTATATAATTAAATATTTTACTTTCGAAAACAAAATAACCACCATTTATCCAACCTTCAGCCGCCTGTGGTTTTTCCTGAAATTGTTCTACTTTCTTATTATTATTGATTAGTAGTTCTCCAAATCGAACTGGAGGTCTAACAGCAGTTACAGTAGCAATTTTTCCATGACTTTTATGAAATTTTATCAAATCCTCAATATTCACATCTGATACTCCATCGCCATAAGTCAACATAAAAGTTTCTTCATTAACTAAATGACTTTTTAATCTTAATAAACGTCCACCGGTCATTGTTTTAGCACCTGTGTCAATTAAAGATACATTCCAGTCTTCAGAAGTTGGGTTTGAAAAATCAAGGTTTCCTGATTTTAATTTCACGGTAATATCACTTTGTCTAGCATGATAATTTAAGAAATAATCTTTTATAACTTCACCCTTATAACCTAAGGCTAAAACAAAATCATGGTTACCATGTTTTTCATAAACTTTCATTACATGCCAAAGTATTGGTCGCCCACCGATTTCAACCATTGGTTTTGGCTTTAAATGAGTTTCCTCGCTTAATCTAGTACCGAGTCCTCCACATAAAATAACAGTTTTCATTTAAATTTTTTTTGTATTAAATTTTATTATCTATAATTAGTTCAGCCAACTCTCTTAATGCTCCATTACCTCCATTTGATTGTAAAATGATATCTGCATTTCTTTTAACTTGTATAACAGCATCATTTACTGCGATTCCACAACCAACCGCAATAATACATTCCAAGTCATTTATATCATTCCCAATATAAACTACATTTTCAATTGAAACATCTCGTTCAACTAAAACTTTGGACAAAGCAGGCAATTTATTTGTAACATCTTGAATTACTTCAATACCAAGCTTCTTACATCGAGCTGTTACTACTGGATTTTTCTCTGTAGAAAACACCAACATATTAAAACCCTTATTTTTCAATAATCCCAGCCCCATACCATCACCTCTACTGCATTTAACCGCTTCCCTGCCATCTTCTAAAACATATACATTATTGTCAGTAAATACTCCGTCAAAATCCATGACTATCAAATCTATTTTATTGGGAAGCTTTTTAGATGCGTGTTGAACTCTAATATTGGTTAAAATAGATTCTGCTAACAAAAAATCGAATGGTTCGTCAATTTCTAGATTACGTCTTTGAGGCATTTCATAAAAAACCGTTTTCCCAAAAAAACGATATTTGTTTTCTATGAACCCTTTATATTTAAAAGCATAAATTGCGCCGTTTTCTAGAAATTGTGATTCACGATCTTGTCGCATTGGTCTAATTGACTTTTCATGATTAATTCCGATTGCGTTACCATTATTATTTTTCCAAATAAAATGATAAAATTTAGATACACTCAGGGCTGAATCGGCATTTTCCTCAATTAGCTTTTGTAATAGACCATCCATGTCTTCGCTTATAGTTAATGGTGAAGTACATTGAATAAACAAAATTATATCAGGTATATAATTTTCAAGCATCTTAAGTTCATTTAAAGTGTGAAGGAGGGCTTCCTCAGATGAAGATTTATCACCACTTATATTTTCTGGTCTAATTACCACATCTGCACCAAAATTTTTCGATACTTCGGAAATTAATAAGCTATCTGTAGATACAACTACCCTATCAATATAAATAGATTTATGTGCCTCAGTAATAGAATAACTTATTAATGGCTGACCTAGTAGGTTTTTTATATTTTTATTGGGTATCCCTTTAGACCCTCCTCTAGCAGGAATTACTGCAAGTACTTTTAATTTATTATCCATTTTAGAATTTTACTTATTAAAGAAAGAATTTAATGAAGTGATTAATAAATCATTTTCATGCGGCAAACGAACTGCAATTCTATAAAATCTAAAGCCATTTTTATTCAGTTTTTCAGAAACTTCTTTTATATAAATATTACATTCATTTAACAAATAAAGTACTAAATTACTTGAGTCATATTTTGAATTGTCAATACTAATAAGCAAAAAATTTGCCTCACTCTCATATGCTTTTTTAATATAATTTTGTTGTTGTAACTTATTTCTGAAATCATTACGATCTAATTTGGTTTGAGCAAAAGAATTTATAAGTGCTCTTTTATTTTTTAATATTATCTCTAAAAAAAATTCTGCAACAGAATTCAAATTCCATATTGGTAGATTCTGAATTATTTGCTCTTTAATTATTTCATTATTAGTATATACAAACCCCAAACGTACCCCAGGCATTCCATAACTCTTACTCATGCTTCTGATAACTAATATGTTGTTATTTCTGGAATTTTCTAAGTAAGAAATTATTGATTTTTGTTCAGAAAATTCAATAAACGACTCATCGATGATAAATAATTTATCCGGGTTTTTATTTGAAAGATCGAATATCCATTCAGTTGACAAAATACTTCCTGTCGGATTATTTGGATTAACAAATACTATTGAGTCTGATAATCTTAGTTTTTGAGATATTTCTTCTTCATTAAACCCAATGGAATCAGTATAAGTATTTGGGTTATTAAAAATTCTATTATACTCTCCGAATGTAGGTGTTGGAATTAAAACTTGTCTATTTTTTAAAATAATTCTTAATATTGGGAAAATTTGTGCAGCACCGTTTAAAACAATCAGATTGTCTTCTTTGTATTGAAGTACATAAGAAAGTTTTCTGTTTAATATTTTTTGCTTAGATCCATAATTATTAAGAAGCCAAGTTAAATTATTTCGAATTTCTGCCATTAATGATGTAGTTGGGAAATACATATTTCTAATAAAACAGAAATCTAATACATCAAAATTCCAAAATCCTCCGAAACTATCTTCTAAAATGTTTAATCTATTTTTTTTATTAAAAACAAACTCTGCTCCCATCATGTCATTTGGATCGTCAACTTCTACCCATTTATCATTTTCAATTATTTCGCAATAAATTGTTCGTTTTTGCATATAAATTAAAATTCCAAGTATCAGCTCGTAATAACAATTGTCATCTATAACATTTGCATAATATGTTAATAATTTTTTAAACTCATTGTTGCAAAATTCTTTTGAAAATTTATAAATATTTAATGTTTTAAATTTATCAAAAAGATTGAAATTTTCATCTTGTAAATGCGGTGGGAAAATATTGGTAATTTGGTTGTTTTGCACTTGAACTACTGTTCCATCAAGTCCTATAGCATATGGGCTCACCAATGCAACATTATCATAGCTAGAATTAATAGCTTTTGAAATAACCTCAGTTGTATAAATTAAATCAGATTCAATTAATAAGATATCATCATCAATAATTTTTTGTTCAAATGCCAATGATAATGAAAATATATTGTTTGTCTCTCTAAAACGTTCATTATGAACAAATTCAAACATTACATTTGGAAATGTATTTTCTAAATGCGAAATCAGTTCTTCGGATCTATAACCAGTTACTACTAAAATTTCATTAACACTATTAATTAATAATGAGTTGATGATGCGATCCATAATAGGCTCTCCATCAATTTCTAACAATGTTTTGTGCTTGTTATTTGTTAATGGACTCATTCTATTTCCAAAACCGGCAGCTAAAATAAGTGCTTTCATTTAAATATTATTTTTATTGTTAATTCCCGAAAAAATGATCTTTAGGTAAATTAGGTTTTTTATTTCCAAAAAAAAGATCATTGTATGATTTGTCAATTACATTATTATTTGAAATTCTTAAAATATCAATCAAAATCGTTGGAAAGTAAATAAATGAACCTGCAAAAAGAATTATCAATCTAAAATCTATATAATTTTTATTAATGAATAAATTTAAAAAAGCTAATATTGGAATCAAAAAAATTGAATAATTTTCGTGAAAAAGCAATGTAGAAATATATTTCATCCCCTTAACAATAATATTCTCTTTAGTTTGATTACTAATATTTTTAATTGGCAATAGAGTTGTATTAATATTTTTAACTACTTGCTGTTGACGATGCATGCAAATTGAAAACCATCCAAATGAATATCTCTCTAAATTAAGTGTACAAGCAATTGTAGTAAGAACTCCAAATGGCATAACCCATGTACCATTTGAATTCAATGCTCCAATAAAAATACCAATAAAAATACCAAGCGAAGAGACTGTATGCATTAACCAGTCAATATATTGACCTCCTATTCCGGATGACCCATTAAACCTTGCAACTCCACCATCAACATAATCTAATAAATAATACAAAATGTATGCAAAAGATCCGATAAAGATGAAAACCTTATTTTCCATAGAAATTAATATACCGCCTAATATTGCTACAAAGCCAGAGAGAAAAGATACAGCATTTCCACTTACTTTAAATCTAACAAAAATCCAAACTAAAAAAATAGATGGTGGTACAAATAACCTATCTCTCCAGTCGTCATATGGAAAAAACCTATCTTTTGTGCACTTCGATTTTACATCTTTATATGAAATTTTAGTCATTCTTATAAGTATTTAAAAATATTTTCCAATCATTAATACATTTACTAGAAGTACGAGCATATTTGTTACAAAAAATCAGTCTTGCATCTTGCACAATTTTAGAAAACCACCAATTTTCGATTTCGTCATGTATATTATTAAGAAATTGATAGGCATCCTCAGGAGATTTATGTAATATATTTGCTTCCAATAAAATAGTAATCATTTCTAAAGCATCTTCTCTTATTTCGTAATAAGAAAAATCAAAATAAACCAGAGTTGGGAAATTCATCGCTAATGTTTCTAAAAAAATAGTTGCATTATAAGTTGAAATTGAAATTTTAGCTTCTTTAAGACTATCAAATAAATTGATGTTTTTTTTATCAATTGCCCAACCGAAACCTCTATCCTCAATCCTTTTATTAATATTCCACCCAAAAATATCTGCGTCTGTTCTAATTAGTAAATTTTTTGTAGTATTTAAATTTAATCCATTTAAGAAAATAAATAAGCCATCTAAATAAGAAAGAAATTGACCAGAAAAGGGTACGCTAAAAGAGCAATAGAAATAGCGAGGATAAGAAGGAGTAGTTATTAATATTTTACCTGTTTTATTATATTTAAACAAAAACGATTTGTTTAATTTCAAAGAAGGCATTGAACATACATTTTCACTACTTCCCCATCCCCAACTCGCGAAAATAGTAGCAATTTTAATTTGATGAGTTTCAGTTTGATTAATTAAACCAATTCCAAAATGGCCTCCATGTTGCTCAATTATTAAAGGAACTCCTTTAGCAACGTAAAATGCGGTCCATATTTTAAATGTATCATTTGCCTGATAGGCATTAGATGTGAAAATTAATTTTGGATTTAATGGGTATTTTGATAATCCTAATTTTTCATAATTAGATAAATTTTCTAAATATGAATTAGGAATTAATTTAAAAATAATATTTTCTAAAAAAAATTCAAATTTTGTCTTTTTTAAGGTATTGAAAGTGATTTCTTTTCTTGATTTATGTATAAAAGTATTATCTATTTCTTTTGTGAAAGTGCCGAAAATTGGAAACTGACCTAATGCTAAATTTAATTTAAAGGTTTTATATATATTTATGTAGGGCTCTACAATTGCAATTGAATTAAATCTTCTAGGAAATAAGGAATTATATAAGTTTAACAGCTTACTTTTTAGTTTATTTTTTACTACTTTTTTGGAGAGATGAATCTCATGTGGAGGATAATCAATGAATGTATGTTTAATTCCGAAAAATAAAATACATTCCGAAAATATTGCATGATTCCAACTATCATTTCTAATTTGATCATAAAATTCAGTAAAATCTTGAGGAATAAAGTCTTCAATATTATATTTGTAGATATGTGAATTGTCAATTTTTTTCTCCTCTAGTGTTCTTATACATTCAAATCGATCAAAAGTCACATCAATAAAAAACCTTAACCAAGGGCCAATTATAATTCTCCAATATCTAGAATCTTCATTTCTTTTATGTATTTCATTTAATTTATTGGAAAATTCAAACAAATATTTTTCATATAAATCAGTAAGATATTTATAATCTTGAATAAATTTCAATCGATCATCCCAATGATACTTATGTATTTCTATATTCTGGGATTTATTATGATCCGGGTACAATTTACACCACTCTCCTAAAAACAAAATGTTTTTTTCAAAACTGTTTATTTTTTCTACAGGAGTTGTTAAAAAAAGTGTTGCCAATTAAGAGTTTTAAATTAATATTTCTGTTATTTTTTCTCTAATCCTTTCTTTTATAGGTTTAGCAGGATCAAAGTTCATATAATAAGCTTGTAGTTTATTATATCTATCTAGGTACTCAGAATAAGGTATTTTAAATATGTTGTCAAGAAGGTTTGAAAAAGAAGAGAAATCATCCAAATTTGTAGTAATCTCACCAGGAAAATCAATATGATAGTCTTGTACACCTGTAAAATTGCAAAGCAAACTTTTCTTCCCAATACCAAAGCCTTCAATCAAAGCAGTCGAGAGTGTAGAAATTAATAAATCACTTTGTAAAATGACTTTATAGATATTTTTATTTTTAAAATCATTCTGAATTATAGTAGCCGAGTCATTATAAATATTTTTATAGTATGTTTCCTCGTCCATACTAAGCTCTGGCATAAACCAATGTTCACTATTTTTTTCGGACCTAAGTATTATTGCTGCTTTAATATTGGTTCTTTCAGATAGATATTTTGCTATTAACAAATCCATCTTTCTCATAGACAACATAGTATCACTAACTTCCTTTGCAAATCCAATATTTCCTCTCCAACAAGAAATGATCAACAAGTCATAGTCTATTGAAACATCGCCGTATCTAGAAAAATTAATGCCAGCAATTAAAGAACCACAAGGGTAAAAATTATTTATCTGATGTCCTTGTTTTGGAAGTGAATCAATTTCATGTTGTCCAAAACAAAAATAATGATTTAAAAATAAATTCTTATTTACATATGCCAATCTAAATCCATTTTGTATAGCAATAAAATGCAATCCTTTAACATTTTTTGATGCCCAGTGAAAATCTTTATTATTATCTATCATAGTTATTACCGCTTTTGATTTATAAATCAAAAGCATGGACTTTGTATATGCTTTATTAATAGTAGATTTAGTATTTTCGTGTTCGATACTACTTAAGATAGAAAAAAAAGATTCACAAAATAAAAATAAAAACTTTAAATTCAAATATATTGGCTTTGGCCTTACGCATGCAATTTCAGTAGTATAAGTTTGACCAAGAAGCTCTAGTATATATTCTGAATTTATCTCATCGAAAATTAAAAAGTCAACTCCTTGTTTAATTTTAAAAAGTATTTTACGATTGTAAATTTTCAAGCCTAATCAATTTTTTTTGTATATACATTTATACCATTCCCCCACATATCAGGATATGTATATTTTAATATAAATCCATCATGAATTAATAAATCATGGCAAACAGGATTATTGTAAACAATATATATATCTTTTTCTCTAACTTGTTTATTAATAAGTGTTAGAAACTCACTAAATACTGAACCAGGGAAAGGATTATATAAATAAAAATAATTATAGTTGTTATAATCCTTGAATTCTAATACGTTTTGTTGAAATATTTTTGGCTTAAAATTATTTAACTTATTAAAATTATTTACTGCTTTTTTAGCTAAATATTCAGAAAGTTCAATCCCATCTACTTTATTAAAATTGAATTTAAGTAAAACCCTTATTGCACTGCCCTTTCCGCAACCTATATCTAAGATCGAGTCTTGATTTGTTATATTCAAATTTGAAAAAGCTTTCTTCAAATACTTATTTCCAGAAGGAGAACACTTTGAAACTACATTGCTATCTAATCCTAAGTATTCTAAAGAATTAACGGACTTAAAATCAAGACCAAATAAAAATTCATAAAATATTTCTATTCGTCTAATTATCATTTGTAATAGTGATGGTTTTTTTATCATGATTTTATCTAAATATAATTTTTGGCGATTTGTTCCAACTCCTTTCGATTTATTTTACCACTATGTGATAATGGGAAGTTTTCTATGAAAATTATTTTTTTAGGAAAAAAAACCTTTTCTAAAAAAATCTCACTTTTTTTTCGAATATTGAACTCAATTTCTTTTGTAATTTGTACAGTTGAAAACCCAACGCAACCAACTACAATTTCAGATTGATCTCTTATTGGTACTATTATAATATCAGAAAGTGGTTCAAATTTTTGAAAGATTGATTCTATTTCTCCTATTTCAATTCTTCTTCCAGCTATTTTTATTTGTGAATCTTTCCTGCCAATACACTCTATAGAACCATAGGAATTTACAAATCCTAAATCTCCGGTTTTATACCACTTATTTGCCTTGTCTTCCTTATCCCAATTAAATTCTACAAAAACTTCATTAGTTTTCGCGTCATCATTTAAATAACCTTTTGTAACTTGACTCCCTTTAAAGCATATTTCTCCAATATCTCCTTTTTTTACAGGTATATTATTTTCATTGACTATTTCTACTTTTTGATTAGAAAGCGGATTCCCGATTGGAATAATGTTGTTTCTAAATTTCTTTATTTGATCCGTTACTTCATATTTGTATCTTGTTATGTAGATTGTTGCTTCAGTTGGTCCATATAGATTTTCAATTGTACTATTGGGTGCTGAAATTCTCCATGCATCTGCAGTATTTTTTGGAAATTGTTCGCCACAAAACATACTATTCCTTATACTAGGAAAAGAACCTGGTTTTAAAGATCCCATTTTCAACATAAATGATGCTAGCGATGGTACGGAATTCCAAAAATGAATATCTTCTCTAACTATATATTCATTTGGTGACATTTTCTCTTCTTCAGGAAGTACACACAATACACCTCCATTACACCAGGTAAAAAACATGTCTGAAACAGACGGATCAAAACTTAAATCAAAAATCTGAGAAGCATTAAATCCGGGATCTAATTTATAAATACTATTCATGCCTTTAATAAAAGAGACTACATTTGAGTTCATAACTTGAACTCCCTTTGGAAAACCTGTAGAGCCTGACGTAAATAATATATATGCAATGTCATGACTTAATTTGATTAATGGTTTATTTATTTTAAAGTGATTTGACTTGGAGATCCAAGGTTTTCCATCAGGGGGAACACCTTCTGGCAGGATAACACCATGCAGCCTATAATCATCCCCAATTATTTGAAAAAAATTTATTAAATCCTGTTTATCTCCGACAATGAATTTAACATTTGAAGATTTCATTATGCTTAAAAGTCTTGCTTTGCTATAATTTGGATTTAATGGTGTATAATTACACCCCGAATATAAAATCCCTAAGATTCCAAAATAAGAGGACGCTTTCCTTTGACCAACAATACCTATAGTTTCATCGTTAGCCCCATTTTCAAAAAGCATATTTGCTACATGTAGGGCATTTTCATTTAGCTCTTTATATGAGATAAGCCTGTCACCAATCTTTATCGCAATTAAAGAAGTGAATTCTTCTACAGCTTTATAAATAAAGTTTGCTAATGATTTTTGACTACTAAGCATCTTTGGGTAAGTTATTTAATAAAATATAGAGAGACTCTACGGATGTGGCATTTGAAATTTGAATTGGTGATAGTTTTATTTTATACTCCTCATAGATTTTTATCATAATATTCATATGACTAATAGAATCCCATGATGCAGAGGAATACATGGTTGTATTTTCGTCTACATCCTCACAAAGAACTTCCCTTAAAATATTAATAATTTCTTCTTTTGAGCAGCTATTTGAATTAAATGAAATCTTAGACTTCGCATTTAATTGATACTCCTCCTTTAGCATTGAATATTTCCAACCATCTATAAATATTCCATTTTTGCAGTAAAATTGTCTTAGAATTCCTTCATTTTTCATTCCAGAAGCAATTAAAGAAGATTTTGTTCTTTCATTATTAATCATTGTAATTCCTTCTAATCTATTTAAGCATAATGTTTCAAATACATAATGTTTTAAAGATTCTTGAATTTGTAATATATAACCATTCCCCCATAACTCAGGATCTACTCCATATCCCCATTCTACTGATTTTCTAGAAAAATTAATATTTACTAACCCAGCAGTACCTAATAGATAACTGTCATGTTTTCTTCTTACAAACCAATAAATTGCACTTTTATTTTCCTTTGAGGACATTCTATTCAACAATTTTTCTAAGTAACTTCGAGTTTGATCCATTGAGGTGAACGCGTCAAACTCAAAATAGTCATATAATCTTGAGTCAGTTGAATACCTGTGCATTTCTTCAAGTCCAGATATAGATAATTTTTCAAAATAAATATCATTACTGATTTTGAAAATTTCTTTCCCATTGATATCATATCCAGGAACAACATTCTCTAATAAATCAAAAAAAAACTCTTCATTCATAATATTATATTTTTTTTACCAAACACTACGACCACCATCCATTACTATATTTTGTCCATTTAAATAAGCAGATGCGTCTGAACAAAGGAATTGAATCACACCATGATATTCGTTTTTCTCAGCCATTCGACCCATTGGTATAAGACTAGTAATCTTTTGGACGAATTCACTATTTTGGCCATTAAATATTCCCCCAGGGGATAAAGCATTTGAGCGCACTCCTTTATCTGACCAGTAAGTTGAAAGATACTTTGTCAATCCAACAAGACCTGCTTTTATAACAGAATAAGTTACTGGCTTAACTGGTTGCTGACTTTCAGGCAAGCCTATTTGAGTATATAATCGTTGATCAGGAGAGATAACCGAAAGGTCAGATGCGATATTTAATATGACTCCACCTTTACCATCTTGAGCCATTACTGCTCCAAAAACTTGACTGCAAAGAAATGCACCTGTTAAACCAACTGCAATTTGTAGGTCCCATTGATTTATTGAAAAATTTTCTAGCCTTGATGTTTCAAATAATCCTGTATCATTAACCTTCGGATCAATAGCTGCATTATTTACTAATATATCAACTCGCAAGCCTATATTTTCTAAAGAAGATAAAACTGCACGTATAGAGTCAACATTTGTAACATCCATTACCTTTGTTATAATCTTTGAAGAATCTGCCAACAAAGACAACGTTTTTTTTGCAGATTGCAATGCATAATCATTTACATCAGTTAATACAACATTGGAGTTAATTTCCAATAATGCCTTTGCATGTTCCACACCTAACAATCCTGCACCACCAGTGATCAATGCGGTTTTACCCTCAAGGTTAAACTTTTCTATAATAGTTTTCATCTTTTTTGAAATTGATTTAGTGCGAAAGAATAGTTTGATTAATATTTTCTACTTGACCACTCTGAATTGAATTATGTGCAGCTTCTACAATTGAAAGTGAAGCTCCTGCAGCGGATAAAGATGCTTTTGTATCTTTCATTTCCCAGTTTGATAAAAAATGTTTTGCTTGAGATATAAACATTGAATCATTCATAAATCCGGGTGCATCAAATTCTTCAACTGTACCGTCATGCGGATAATATGATAAATTGTTGCTTTCTTCGTTCCATAAAAGTGAGCCCTCTGTTCCCGCAATATGAAAATTGCGCATTCTTTTTCTTTGAACAAAACAAAGGGTTATCTGAACAGAAAAATTATCATACATCAAAGTCATCTGAACTGTGTCTTCTACTTCTATTCTCTCTGCTCCTCTGTTTCCACCAGTACAATACACAGCCATTGGCAGTCCAAAAAACCAGTATGCCAGATCAATTTCATGGATCTCAGTAAGCAATACACCACCACCTAAATCTTTTCTCACTGCATAAAGCGTTCTCCAATCTTCATAACCATGCCAAGTAGTTACATCTGAAAAAACGGTAAAAGAAGCAACCATAGGCTTACCTATCTTTCCTGATTTAAGCAGTTCATTCGTTTTGGAGATCAATGGATGATATCTACGTTGGAAAGAAATAAGAAAGGGTAATTGTTTTTCAAGCATGCCGCTTCTAAAAAATTCGAAATCGGTCAGATCTTCTGCCCATGGTTTCTCTACGATTACCGCACTTCCCACTTTCAATGCTAATAATAAGGGCTCTTTATGACAGGATGTAGGAGTTGAAATTACGGTCAATGATGGTTTATCTTCGAATGCAGATTCTATGTCATTAAATACTTTCAGTCCATAAGTATCAGTAATACTACTATTCTCATCAACTGAAAAATCAGAACGCAGCAAAGGTGTTTTTGCGGTTCTTCTAAATGCAGAAAATTTAACTGTTGGAGGCAAAAGTTGTTTAAGGATCCGCAAATGCCTTTGACCAGCTCCTCCCAAACCAATAAATAGGACCTTAGTTATATTCACTTGGTTAAAAAGCTTTCAGAATGAAAATAAGTTATCAATTGTTTATTATACGCTGCAGTACGTGCAGGGTTTTTACCACGATTGGTTTCAAAAGTATACAGCCCGGAATATGAGATGTCAGCTAATGCTTCAAACACTTCTTGAAAATTCACTTTACCTGTTCCTAAGACTACATTTTGATTTGTTGCATTCTTATCTTTAATATGCATATGGCTGATCCGGCTTCCAAGTAATCTTATGTCAGCACCAAGATCATGACCAAACGCCACTCGATTGCCAGTATCAAACACAACACTAATTTCAGGTCTGTTAATCAAATCAAGAGCATTGATAAGCTCATCCCCTTTTAAAATTGTTTCTAAACAAAGTTCTACCCCGGCACTCGTACATGCATCAGCAATTATTTGGATAGGCTCTATATATGACTTCAAGTTTACTAACGTAAGTTCCGATCTTTCAAAAAGTGGTAATAGATATTTCTCACAGCCAATATATGCTCCCCGCTCAACAAGCTTTAAATTCTGTTCTAAACATTCCTTGTCACTATTCAACGGGTGATCGATGATATAGTCGTTACAAAATACAGGTAAGGAAAGACCTGCTAATTCTACAACTGTCTTGATTCGATCTACACCATCATTTGTCCAAATTGGATTTTCAGGATTATGCTCTCTTTCAGCAAGTAATTCTATATAATCAAATCCCAAAGCACCTGCCACAAAGAATTCATCTTCCCAATATGGTTGTGGGAACCATTGCAACTTATTCTCTGGTGATTTGATCAAACGCCCTTGAACCATACCAAAACGAAGGGTACGATTAATAATTTCTTTTGAAACTTTATCTGCCAATCTCATCTATTAATTCTTTAAGTATTCTTGTTTTTTCTCTTGCTTCATCAAGATCTCTATAATTGCTTTTGAAGGCCATGATCTTTTTTTGGTAATCCTCTGCAATTGGACATAATCCCTTTGCGAAAACCTGGTCACCCATTTTCTTTCCTTTTAAAGAAGGTTCTAAATATGGATTAGCCCAACAGGCATAAAATCCATCACCACCTTTAGCTTTATACCTGTCATAGAATTCCTTCCATGATATACCTTTTTCTTGTAAGCCTAAATAAAGCAGCCCAAAAGTGAAGTAGGTATGAACTGAATGATCCGGAACAACCTGACTTTTGATCCAAGAACATCCTTTGATCGCATCTAAAAACATTTCACCTACTTTTTTCCTTCTTTCTACTAAGAAATCTATCCTTTCAAATTGAGCCAACCCAACTGCAGCAGTGATTGCATTCATTCTGTAATTCAAACCAATAGTATCAAATCTTTCATAATCCGGGTCTTGATAAATGGATGCAGCCAAACTTGTTCTACCAGCTGAAGCAGTTAGTCCTTTATATCCGATACCGGCAAATTTTCTCGATAGCGTAGCCAACTTTTCATCATTAGTGATCATCATTCCACCTTCACTACCTGATGTCATGTGCTTTGATTTTTCAAAACTAAAAACACCAATATGTGCTTTTGTTGCAGCAACTTCACCTTTATATAGTGACATCGTTGTTTCAGCCGAATCATCAATTACTATGATATTGTGCTTCTTCGCAATTTCCAAGATAGGATCAATATCAACAGGCAAGCCATATAATGATACTACTATGATCGCCTTTGTTTTTGGAGTGATCTTTTCTTCGATTTTTTTCGCATCAATATTCCATGATTCAGGATCAATATCTACAAAAACAGGTGTCGCACCCATGTGTATTGTTACATATGCATCCATTACTACGGTAACACTGGGTTGAATTACCTCATCGCCTGGACCAACTCCGGCAGCATACAAAGCAGCATGCAAACCTGATGTGCCTGAATTAACAGCGATCGCATATTTTGATCCTACTTTTTCCGCGAAAACTTCTTCAAATTTTTGAACCCATGGGAACTTTTTATTTTCCGGGTTTTCAGAATCTAATGCTCTCAGAACATATTCAATCTCATTGCCATTGAATTTGCCGTGAGGGTTCTTTACACTTTCGATAAGTTTGTTGAGGTCCATATATGTTATTTTTTGATCAATTAAATTTTCTTTGCTTCCTGCGCTGCTTTCCATTCTTCGTTATGAAACCAGTTTATCTTATATAGATCCGGGTTCCTGTAAAAAAGTTCGTCAATTTCAGATCTTGGTGATGTACTTCCAACCAATCTTTGAATGGTTCTTAAAAGCCAATAGTCTTCCTTATAATCAAGGGTTAATCGAATTAGAAGAGGGTCTGCCGTTTTTTCAGTTAATGTTGTTGTTTTACGATCAGCAATTCTTTCAAGATAATACCACATCATTTCTGTATCGTCTTCTTCTGCTAAACCTTCAACTGCTCGGTTAACGATAGCAGTAGTAAGAGAATATCCCACACTTGCACCTCCGGAAGAGGAAGAAGGTGTTGGACAAACGATATCAAAGCCACCATCTATAAGTACCTGCATACTCCTATGCATTTCCTCACCATCAAAAAATGGATCGTCAGCATCTACCGTATGAAAATTTTCCAAACCAAAATGATTCGCACAATCTGACCACCTCTTTAACTTGTTATTTAAAGAACCACGAAAAAATCTAATGCCTAAACTTTTAGCCATTTCTTCTAAAATATCATCGCTTTTGTCTGTACTTGTACAAATAATAGGATCAATGCTGAATGACTTTGCTCTGGCAATTAAATGATTAATCACATTGCCTTCTCCAAATGGTAGTAAACATTTTCCAGGGAGGCGCGTCGAAGATGTCCTTACTGTAATAAGACCATCAATTATGTGTTTCATATTTCAATGTTACTAATTATGTTCAAAAAAAAAATTACAATTTACCATTAAGTTTTTCTAATGCTTCCCAAAATCCAGAACCTTCATTTTTATGTCCTTGCCAAATTTCGGGAATAAAATATGCATTTGGACATTCAATATTTAAAATTTCACCAAGTTTATTAAAATCAATTTCTCCTTCGCCAATTTGTAAACCCTCTCCATTTAACCCTTTTGCATCGCCTAGATGCAAATGTCCTGTAAATTTTGCAACACGTTTGGCAAAATCATAAAAATCAAAGTTTAAATAATTGCATGCTAACATACTATGAGAAACATCAAAGCACATTCTTAAATTAAATTTATTACAGTAGTATTCAATTTCGTCAATTTCAAGAAATAAATTTTGATATCTCTGTCCACCAAAATGCCATGGAAACGGTGCCATTGTTTGTGGTATAATTTCAACACCCTCCATGTCTAACTCTCCTAAACTCTTAATAAATTGATCATATAATTCAGCCCTCTTCTCCTTAAGTATCGGACCGTCCATGCTAAAGCCACCGATATTTGCAACAATCATTGGTTTTTTTTCATTTGGAAAAAACTTGTTTAGTTCTCTCGTTATATTTATTACTTTTTGAGTTTCTTCTATCGAAAATTTTCTATATTTTTCATCAAATGAAGTTAAATCCATTAAATTGCTGTCTTTGAATAACTCAGGGGCATGTACAACAAAACCGCATGCATATGTATTTTTTAAGAAATCTGAGGGAGTTAATTCCATATCTGAATATGATAGATGAAATTCAAAAAAATCTGGCTTAACCATTTTTTCATACTTTTCAAAATCATGATATCTAACTGGTATACCCCAAGGATGTAGAAAATTATATGCTTTGGGCTTATTAATATAACCTTCTAAATCACTTTCGAAAAAAAAGTCCTCTTCCTCCATATCTCTTCCTAATTTAACACCAAGCAATTTTTCATAATTATGAGGCGATAAACCTTGACCTGGGCTTAGTACTTTTATATCACTTGACGATATAATTGTACCACTTTTTAATAGTTTACTTGAAACCAAACTTTTGCCAAGGTTTTCCCTATTTATCATTTCTCCTTGACTTAACTCTCTTTTATTACTGTTACCCATAGCCTCTTCAATCTCTCGAATACCTGAAATCAATGCTTTGAATTCTGCAAATTCTAAACTTGCGGCATGGTCAGGGCCTTCCATAGTTCTATCTAAAGTAAAATGTCGTTCAATTACACATGCACCTATTGAAACTGCAGCCAATGAAACTGCAATTCCTCTTTCATGACCAGAATAACCAACTAAGTTGTGGATTTTCCTCAGTTGTTCAATCCATTTTAAATTAATGTCTTGGAATGGAGCTGGGTAAGTACTATTACAATGAAGTAAAACAAAATTTGCTTTTCTTTTATTTAGGAAGTTTACAGTTATTTGAACCTCTTCTACTGTATTCATTCCTGTTGATAAAATTAATGGTTTATTAGTATCAATTAATTTGTCAATCAATGGTAAATTTGTTAAATCTGCCGATGCAACTTTGTAAGCTTTTACCCCAAAAGTTTCAAGAACTTCGATACTATTGTTATCCCAAGGTGTGCACATATATAAAATTCCTTTAGATTCACAATATTTTGCTATTCTTTGATGTTCGTCTTTTGTTAATTCAAACCGGTTTAATAAATCAATAATATATTCAGTTCCTAAATCTTCTCCAGATTTTTTCAGACTTCGTTTTCTATATAATTGATCAAGATGTCGCATTTGAAATTTCACACAATCAACTTTCATTTCAATTGCTAAATCGACCATTTCAATTGCCCTTTCTATACTCCCATTATGATTATTTCCTATTTCAGCAATAACAAATGTTCTATTATTTGCTAAATCAAATTCACCTATC
>SXSU01000055.1 GCA_005793345.1 Bdellovibrionales bacterium | reverse complement strand
CTGATATAATCGCGAAGCGATCAGACTTAATCATAAGCAGTTAATATGGGGTGATTGAAAATCACCCCCAGCAAGCAGGAAAATAACTGCTAAAGATTATGTCTGATATAATCGCGAAGCGATCAGACTTAATCATTAGCAGTTATTTAAGTTCAATTGAGACTGGTTTTTTCTTAAACTCAGCACTTTTTTGAATTGAGCCAGCTAAAACAGTAATATCTAAATCATTTAAAAATTTGAAACTACTAAAATCAATAATTAAGGTTGTTCCAATCGGCGATTTTGCACAAACTACTGTGAAATTAGCTGCCCATTCAGAATGTTCGCCTGAACCTTCGTCATCTTTTTCTGAAACTTGTCCAATTATCTCCTTAGTGAATAGACAATCAAGTGAAGCATCGAATTGAATCATTTTAGAAATATTTTTTTCAAAGTTGGCAATTGCGTCTGCAACAACCTTTTCGTCATTTTTATTTTTTGGTTTATGTTCAAATCCTAAAATTCCTTCAGCTGCGCTTTTGAATTCCACTTTTCCTTTAGTTTCATCAAAGGCAATTGCTAAATTTCCAGAACCGTGGACATGAACGCCATGCTCACGATGATCATGCTTTTTTTTTGCGGCAAAAGTGTTTAAACTAAAAAACAATAAAGCTGATAAAATTACTAATTTCATAAAAGTCCTTTTATTATATTTTTGTGGAGATCAATCTCCATTTAATTTTAAGTGTGTGAATAATAAACTAGTTAAAGTTTAACCGATTCTTTAATTCAAAGAAAGGTCTAAGATAAAACTTTAATAAAAAAAACATCCGGAAATGGCGGAGAGGAAGAGATTCGAACTCTTGTTACGCTTTTGGCGTAAACTCGCTTTCCAAGCGAGCGCCTTCAGCCACTCGGCCACCTCTCCGTTACAAAAAATGTATTTTTAAAATTAATTTAAAGAATATAATATATCAATTCAATTTTTAACCAATTAACTTTTTAATTTATGAAGAAAATATCGATGACAAATACAGCAATGAGAAAAAATGCAAGTAATGTTTTTGCTGCTGTTGAAATTATAAGTCCCATACCAGCACCGACGCCCGCATTTGCTGATTCTTGTACAGATCTTCGACTCAAAATAATTTCAGCAACAAAAGCCCCAATTAGGGGGCCAACAATTAATCCAGGAATTCCAAAAAAAATTCCAACAAAGCCCCCTATTGATGCTCCAAATAACCCCCATTTAGTAGCCTTACCCCACTTTGCTCCAACTAATGTTCCTAAAATTTCTAATGGAAAAGTTAATAGAAAACCACTAAGCATTATCGAAACTGTCCACCCTGAAATTAATCCTGGAATAAAATAGTAAACTAAAAGTGAGGCAAGAAAAAATAAAAACAGACCTGGGATTCCTGGTAATAAAACACCCGCAAACCCGATAATGATAAATAATACAAAAAGAATCCAAATAATTGATGCAACCATGCGTGTGCTTTACCAAAAAAAATTAGAGAAAGCGAGTTTTTTTAAAAAGTATTGACCAAATCCCTATTATATAAAATAGATCACTGGATTATGAAAAATTTTACACTCCATCAATTGTCCCTTATTGAAGATAAACTTAGAAATATTACCTGGGAAAACTATTTTTTTAATCAGCTAACATTGTCTGATCTAAAAGTGACAAATTTAGACCCACAATACGGACCTGATGGGTGGCCTTATTTATTTGCAGAAACAGTAGATCGTGAGGGAACAGAATCTTTTCAAAAGGTTTTGAATTGGTTGGTTCAAAGAGGAATTGGGCTTGTCATAAATGCCAATAAAAAAATGCCAGATTATATTTTTACCTACGGTATGCTTTGGCATTTTAAAGAAACCGGACTCTTTTACTTAAACAATATCGAAGTTTCTAAAACAATGGCTGAAGCTGAATATTTAGATTTTTCAAATAAAGAGCTTTTGATGCATGGATGTCCAACAGAAGCTTATTTGCCTTTATATGTTAGAAAAATAATTAAAGAATTTTTTCAACAACAAGGAATTATTGCGCCAAGAATTTTGATGATTTCACGTGAACCAAATAAATTTGACCTTGTATTTTCTTTAGAGAGTCTTGGTAGTCCACCACAAAAAGAACATCAAGGTATTTGTGAGGCAATTTCTTGGTTCTTGCCTCCCCATTATTCGATTATGATTTCTAGTGAAAAAGCATTACCGAGATTTTACACCCTTGATTGAAATTACATTTCGTGGGATTGATTTACTCGTTGCTACGGTGTGAATTTTTGAAGGACTTGTGTCATCACTAATTAAATTATTATTAGGCTGAAAATCAGAAAATTCTTCGGGAGTGGGTAAAAGATCCATCAGACACTCTCTCCAATATAGAGGGGCTTCTTCAGAATAATCTATTGCCAATTCAAATCCCTCTTTGCCTAAAAGCTTGGTTCTTGAAATGCGACCAAAAAGTTCTAAATTCATTTCTTCGATTTTAACAATAACACCATTCCCTAATAAAACCTCAAGATTTAAATTTGATTTTAAAGATTTTGGAATTAAATCCTCTCTCTTAATATGGACTAAAAAACCCTTTGCAGATGCATTCACAACGTGTCCCTTTTTAGCAAGCTTAACCATGCTTTCAACAACTGAAAAATGTGAAATTGTTAGTGGGCAAACTTGCTTTCTAGTGGCTGTTCTTCTATCAGATTTCATAAGATGACCTTTCTCGTGCATTCATATAGTTTTTAATAAATTTTAAGTATGGACACTTTAATGAGATCCTTATCATTTCAGACTCCACTCAGCTTACAATAAACTGATCGGTGGACTAGTTAAAAACTTTATACCTAGGTCTAGTTAATTTAATTTTATTTCTAATTTTATCAATTAAAGACGAATAAAAACGATTAATTTTTAATGGTCGTATTTTTTTGAGATAGTTTATGTTAGATAAAGATATTCTAAGTAAAACGATCTGGCCAGGTAACTGGTTTACCACTGGTAATATCCATCATTCTTTGAAGTGAAATTGAAGCTCTATTTATTAAATCAGAATCCATTTTTATTTCTGGAGTTTCAGTTAAAAGAGCATTTTTTATTTTTTCAAGAGTATTCATTTTCATATATGGACAGTTATTGCAACCGCAACTTCCCTCTTGAGGAGCTTCAATCAATTCAACATTATCGTGTCTGGATTTTTTCATTTGGTGAAGTATTCCTGGCTCTGTAGCTACAATAAATTGCGTTGCTGGATTTTTTTCAACCTCTTCAAGTAAACGTGAAGTCGATCCAATCACATGTGCATATTGCAAGACTGCAGGATCACACTCGGGATGTGCTAGAACAACAGCTTTTGGATATTGTAATGAAAGCTCATATAATTTTTTAGCAGAAAACAAAATATGAACTTCGCAAGAGCCGGGCCATAAAATCATTTCTCGATTTAATTTTTTTGATAAAAAACTTCCTAGGTTTTTATCAGGTCCAAAAAGAATTGGTCGATCTTTGGGTATTGAATCAATGATGGCTGCCGCATTACTTGAGGTTACGATAACATCAGAAATAGCTTTCACTTCTGCGCTTGAATTAATATATGTAACAGCTATTCCTGTTGGGTGTTGCCTTCTCCATTTTAGATAGTCTTCATATGGAGATTCTTTTACTAAAGAACATCCAGCATCTAAATCAGGTACAATTACTTTTTTTGTGGGATTTAATATTTTTACGGATTCTGCCATAAATACAACGCCAGCTAATAAAATAATTTGTGACTCTGATTTTTGCCCTTCTTTTGCTAGAAAAAAACTATCTCCAACTTTATCAGCGAGATCTTGAATCTCGCCATCCTCATAATAGTGAGCTAAGAAAGTAACATTTTTTTCTTTTTTAAGGCTTAAGATATCTTCTTTAAGGGAGTTTTGATTTAAGTACATAATGTGAGGGATTGTACTATATCTGTCCGCCTTTGAGAACATTAATTATAGATCTAGAAATAGAATTTAAAGTTTCCATGACCCCTTTACCTTCGGCTGCTACAGCTTCAAAATCTGGCACACCATTGGGATTTAAGGAGGATCTAAGCTCATTAATTTTAAGTACATTGTTTAGATCACGTTTGTTGTATTGAACAACCATTGGAATTTGACGAATATCATAACCATGTTGTTCAAGATTTTTCTCAAGATTTCTAAAGGCTTGAATATTTTCATCCATTCGTTCTTCTTGAGAGTCCGCGACAAATACGACCCCATCTAATCCCTTGAGAATTAATTTTCGGCTGGCGTCATAAACGACTTGCCCTGGGACTGTGTAGAGGTGGAAGCGAGTTTTGTATCCTTTAATGTCACCAATATTTAATGGGAGAAAATCAAAAAATAATGTTCTTTCAACATCAGCCCCAATTTCTACTAATTTATTTTTAGCATCTGTTGAGGTTTGTTGATAGACCCATTGAATATTTGTAGTTTTGCCGCCCAATGAAGGACCGTAATAAACAATCTTACAATGAATTTCTTTAGCATTTGAATTTATAAATGACATTAAACTTCCACCCGATAAATTAAGGCCTTACTTATAGTTTTATCATCAATATAATCAATGTCACTACCTATTGGTATACCTTGGGCTATTCTGCTTAATTTAATTCCGTAGGGTTGAAGTTGTCGACTCATATACAAAACAGTTGTGTCACCTTCAAGGTCTGAATCGACTGCAAAAATAATTTCTTTAATAGGATTAGCGGTATCTTTTAGGCGTTCGATTCTTTTTAAGAGTTCGTCTATTTTCAAGTCCTGTGGGCGAACACCATCAAGGGGAGAGATCGCTCCATGAAGGACATGATATCTTCCTTTGAAGGCTTGTGAAGACTCTATTGGAGTTATATCCACCGGCTCTTCAACAATGCAAATTATATCAGTAGCTCTGTAAATATCAGTGCAATAAAAACACACCTCTTTATCGGTGTAGTTAAAACATTCCGTACAAAACTGGACTTTTTGTTTAAGCTCAGTTAGGGCATGAGTAAGTGATTCACTGTAAGAGACCGGAGATTTTAAAATATGATAAGCCAAGCGCTGAGCAGTTTTGGGCCCAATGCTTGGAAGCTTACTAAGTTCTTGAATGAGTTTTTCAAGGGCTTGGATTTTTAACATTAAATCTTTTAAGTTAAACCAGGGATATTCATGCCGCCTGTGATTTTTTCCATCTCTTTTTGAGATGTTTCTTTAGCCACTTTAAGAGCGTCATTGGTTGCTGCTAAGATAAGATCTTGAAGCATTTCAACATCACCAGATTTAACAACATCAGGATTGATAGTTACTTTACAAATTTTATTATCACCAGTTACTTTTACTGTAACCCCGCCGCCGCCAGCAGTGCCTTCGAATTCACGTGTTGCAAGCTCCTCTTGAGTTTTTTTCATTTTGAGTTGCATTTGGTTTGCTTGTTTCATTAACGCTTGCATGCTTCCAGGAAGACCCTTCATGTTTACTCCTTCTTTTGTGAACCCTTAGGTTCAGTGATATCTTTAACACTGAGAATTTGTGTTTTAAAAATATCTTGGGTGGCTTTTATTACCGGGTTGTCTAAGTAAGATTCTGTTTCTGAATTACCGTTCTGTTGAGGTACAATTTCGGTCTGAGTCTTATCTTTAACAACCTGAACTTCAAAAGAATACTCAGTTCCCCAAAACTGTTCAATAAAAGTTTTAAATTTTTTGACCAGAGTAGCATCCTGCATCTGTTGTTTGATAAATTGTAATTTAAAAGGAATGCCAAGTTGTAAAGTTTTATCTTTTAGGCCAAGAAAAATTAAACCCTCAAGTTTTGAACCTAGCAAAATATCACTTTTTTTAACAAACTCGATAGTGCTAAGCCATTTGCCCTCAGGAGTGCTGGCAGCAGGAACTAGAGATGGTGCAGATGTATTTGTAGCACTCATAAATGTAGGTGAAGAACTTGAACTTGATTCGGTAATATTGGAACGATTTTGGTTAGGGCTATTGTTAGGTTTAGTGACTGCAGTAATAACTTGAGATGGGCTTGGGGTTAAACTTGAAGACTGGTTGCCTCCTGCATTGGCCAATAAGCTTAATAATGATTCTAATTTTGGAGCAGAGGCTAATCTTAAAATTACCATGTCTAAAACTAACCTTGGATCATTCGATCGCATAATGTCTTCGACACCCCTAAGAGTCATATCAAAAAGCGCGTGAAGATCTTCTGTGGAATGCTCGCTTGCCTTTGTCATTAGCCAACTTAATTCAGAATCAGGAAGGTCGAGAATTCGTGAAGTGGTCGCTCCAGAGACTTTTACAATTGTTAAGTGGCGAATTGATTCCATCAAATCTTGAGCGAGTAAGTGTGGTTCAAGGGAAGTTAAGTGGTAGCGTTCTAAAATTGTAAGGGCATTAGTCACATCACGATTTAAAATGGCTTCAAGAGTGTCATATATCAATTGACGATCAGTTAAACCTAAAATCTCCATGACCTTATCATAAGTAAGGTTTTTTTGTGAAAAAGTAATGACTTGTTCTAATAGACTTTGGCTATCTCTCATTGATCCATCGCCCTGTTTAGCGATGAGCCACAAAGATTGAGGCTCGGCTGGAATATTATCTTGTATACAAATTTTCTGAAGATGTTCTTGAATTTGTTTGGTTGTGATTCGGCGAAAATCAAATCTTTGACATCGTGAAAGAATTGTTTGTGGAATTTTATGAACTTCGGTTGTAGCTAAAATAAAAACCACATGCCCTGGAGGTTCTTCTAAAGTCTTTAGAAGTGCATTGAAGGCACTTGTAGACAACATATGGACTTCATCAATAATATAGACTTTATATTTTCCAAATGAAGGAAGATAGCCAACTGTTTCTCTGAGCTCACGAATGGACTCAACACCATTATTACTAGCTCCATCAATTTCGATAACATCAATATGTCGACTTTGAGCAATCTCAGTGCATACATCACATGCCTGACATGGTGTAAAATCACCTTTCTCTTGGGCTACTGGGCATTTTAAACTTTTTGCCAAAATTCTTGCTGTTGAAGTTTTGCCTGTTCCTCGAGGTCCAGTAAATAACAATGCATGGGGAAGTCTGTTTGATTTTAATGAGTTTAATAAAGTTTGTGCGATTGGATCTTGTCCCACTAGATCAGTAAAACTTTGGGGTCTCCATTTTCGTGCTATGACTTGATATGACATTGTGGGGTTCTCGCAAAAATGGTAAGTAAATCTAAGTTTGTATTATGAAAACACATAAATAATTAAGTGACTGGGCGACCCATAGCACATGAACTTTTAATTGCCGTTGCTTCCTTCCGGACCTAGCGGAGTTCACTAAAACTTCATTGTATGGGACCCAGTCGCACACAGATTTATACTATAAGTTTCACTATGCCTAGAGTAATTTTAGTAAAGATGCAGGATTCCAAAATACTATGCCAACAAGTGCTTTGCATTTTCAGCAAAAATATTTTTTAAATCCTGTTCAGAAATTTTTTTATTCTTAAATAACTGTAAAATTCTATTTTTTTGAGTAAGAATATTGCCACCTAATAAAGGCCAATCTGAAGCAAAAAGAATTTTTGAAACGCCTACTTTATTAATAGCTTTTTCAATAACATCAGTAGGTTGCCAAGATGTTAATAGGAACACATTTTCGTATAAGGAAGCCTGCTCTATTGCTCTATGAGGTTCATTAAAATTCATATGTGCTAACAAAAATTTTATATCTGGGTAGCGAGTAAACCAAGGAATAAAGTTTTTAACATCTCCCTTATCAGGAGCTTTAAATAAGTGTGAATAAATATTTCCAGTATGCAAAATAACAATGGCTTTTTTTGAATTAAGGTATTCTAAAAAATCATTGTAATAAGGTGCTTCTGCCGGCACACCGCTTTGAATGGGATTAATTTTAAAGATTCGAACACCTTGATTATAAAAGGCAACTAAATCTTCTTTTTTAGTCATCGTTTGAGGATCAATAAAGGTGCTTGTAATTAGGCGATTTGGTGCTTTTCTACATTCATAATATACAAAGTCATTAGAAATTATAGGAGGGTGTGGGATAACAACTGCTTTTTCAACATTATGGGTATTCATTTCTGTTATTAAATCATCAAATTGGGATTCAATTAACAGATGGGGAATCACAGAAGGTGTCGTAATTTCTTCTAAAAATTTTCGAGAAAATTGAGGAAATTTTCGAATCAATGATTGTGCATTATGTTGGAGCTGACTAACAGGTTCAAGTACAGATTTTAATGAGCTTCGAACTTTTTTTAATTCGGAAGAGAGGGGAAGCGCAGGATACACATGAACATGGAAATCTATAATTGGAAACATAACTCACCTCAAAAACATTTCTTATTTTAATTCTTGTCATTAAGTTTAAGGTTTGAATCTATTAAAAATCAATTATTATATTGAATCAAAATAACTGCTCATGATTAAGTCTGATTGCTCCGCAATTATATCAGACATAATCATAAGCAGTTATTTTCCTGTTTGTTGGGGGTGATTTTGATTCACCCCGTATTATGAAAATCCAAACTAAAGTTTGTATTTTCATAATCAGTTGTTAATAAAAATAAAAATTAAGACAAGTATATTGCAAGTTTATTTTTAAATTCTTCTGGAATGGCAGTAATTGTTTTTTTATTTAAATCAATAAAGACATGTGTGACAGAAACCACGGCCATTTTTTTTCGACCATTATTTTCTGATGCTTGGGTTCTCGAATTAAATTCAAATTGAGCTGTTTTTTCAAGAGAAAAGAACTTGTAACCTATCGTAAAAGAAGTATGTCCAATTTTATTGAGATTAATTTCTACATCATAAGTTTCTCCAACAATAAAGGGAGCCAAAAAATCAATATTACAATTTCTAATTGGACAAGCTAATTCTGAGGAGCGAAACCAATCCTTCCAAGATATTCCAATATGAATTAAAAACTCTTCGAGTAAATCATGCGATATATCCAAAAGATTACCATTAAACATTACGCCCGCAGGATCGCCATGTCTGAAATTCATAAAGATCGATGTTTTATAAGTTTGATTTTTTGTCATAACTACATGAGAGTTAAAATTTAACTGTTTGTCTATACTTGTTGCGGTCTTGTATCAGTTTTTAAACTTGACGATAACGCTAAGCATGCAAAATTATTGATTGATAAAACCTTTGAGAAATATCAGAAACAAATTCATATGGATATTAAGATTTACGATTCAAAAGATTTTCCTAGTTATTTACCCAAACTTAATGCCCTTTATGATGATTTATTTCATGGAGGAAAAGGGTTTCGGGCTAAACTTATTCATTTTTTTGCATTGAGTTTAAGTTTACCTACAAAAACTGAACAATTGCTCGCACAGACAGTAGAATTTATTCATAATGCCTCATTATTACATGATGATTTGATTGATAGATCATCTCTTCGTCGAGGTAAAACCACAGCGTGGTTAAAGTATACTCCTGAGTATGCAGTTTTGGCTGGGGATTATTTATTGGCAAGAGTAATGGTAAACCTCTCAAGTTTTGGTAATATAGAATTAGTTCATTATACTGCAGAAGTAATTTCGGACTTACTTGAAGGGGAATGGATTCAAGATTCCCTTGTAAAAGATTTTAATGTTCAAATTCAACAATTAGATCAAGTTCATAATTTAAAAACTGCATCCCTCTTTAAATGGTGTTTACGCGCACCATTCATAGCACTTGGACGTAATCAAAAAGATCTTCATCAGACTTTAGAAGAGATGGGGACATTGCTTGGGGTATTATTTCAGAGAAGCGATGACTTGCTTGACTACGATATTAGAAATTACGAAGGAAAAGCCCTGTTGGGTGACCTTAAATCAGGTTACTTAAACTCATTTGGATATTTTTTAACTAAAGATTTAAGTGATGATGAAAAACGAAAATTTATTGTGAGTCAATCATTGGGAGAATTAAAATCAGTAATTGGTGAAAGTGTATTTGAGGCAAAACTTAGCGAATTTGATGGTCAAAATAAAACACTCATTGAAAGATATCATCATTTGCTTAGTTTTTTTTCATCAATGTTGGAAGAGAGAGAGCAAAATATTATTACACAGCTGGCGAAGTTGCCTGAATTACTTTACTGGAGAAAAACAAAATAACTGCTCATGATTAAGTCTGTTTGCTTCGCAATTATATGCGAGACAAAATCATGCGCCGTTATTTTCCTGATTGTTGGGGGCGATTTTCATGATTGAAAATATCTTGAGTGATAAATTTAAGACTGATAAAAAACTAACTACTAAATTGAGCTTAGGGGATTTTAATATTAAAAATAGTGATGTAGAAATTGATTATAATAAATTTATAACCGTAAGGAAAGAACACCCCGATTATATAAAACTAATGAATGGGACGTATTCAAGTAAATTTCGATCTATACCACTTGAAGCATTTAATCCTAATCCAAACGCCGAGTTTGCCTTTACTACTTTTGAGTTAATACCGGTTGTGAATATTATTAAGGAATCGTACATTAGATTATTTTACGAGATTGTTAAACCACAATATTTTTTAATATTATTGGGACCAGTTCTTTTTTGTTTAATTTCAATTGCAAAATTTCAAATAGTTTTAAATTGGGTTGATGTTGTTTTACTTTTGTCTTCACTTTTTTCAGTAAGTGCTTTTGTAAATATACAAAGAACATTAGTAGAGCATTTTTCAAATA
This sequence comes from Bdellovibrionales bacterium, assembly GCA_005793345.1. Classification (GTDB taxonomy): domain Bacteria; phylum Bdellovibrionota; class Bdellovibrionia; order Bdellovibrionales; family Bdellovibrionaceae; genus SXSU01. The sequence continues at coordinate 28,451 of SXSU01000055.1, read as the reverse complement.
CTACACTTTTTGCAACAGCACCAACTTCGAATATTTTAAAAAAAGGTTTAGTAACCGCAAGCCAACTCAAAATAATCTCAAAATTTTTTCTATTAATTAGCTTTTTATTAAGTATTCCCTTAATTTTAAAAAATACAATTCCAGTATTAACTGTAATCGGGTTATCCTTTTTATTTTTGAATTTAATAAACAGAAAATCAAAGTACGGAGAGAATATTTTTTCATTATTATTTTCAGCTTTATCACATTTTTTAGTTTCTGGTCCTTTATTAACTTTAGGTGTTTTTTTGGTTTTTGTAGATTCAGTGCATTTTGATATTAAATTATTAACTACTTGTTTGGTGTACGGTACTAGTTGGGGGCTGTGGGTCTTATTATTGAGACAGCTCCGTTCTTTTCGTAAAATATTTTTATTTTCAAAATCAAAAATATATCGATTTTCTTCAGTAATAGGTTTTGATAGGTCCCTTCAAATTTTACAGAAATCTATTATCATTTTTCCATTGGTGTCTACAGCATTATTGGCATTAATACCAAATGGTTGGTTATTATGTTTAGTAAGTTCAGTCGTACATAGTAACTTTATGATTAAGGAAATTAATTTATTAAATAAAATTCAATCTACCTTTGCCTCTGCATCTGAAGAGTTATCTGAAGTTTCAATGAAACATCATTATGTATTAGCAATTTCTCAAACAATTGCTTTTATTTTTTTTAAATTATAATGTTAGGCATGTTATAATGTTAAAAAATATTAAAAAATTCAGCAGTATTGAAAACTTATTTGAATTTTATGAAAATGAATTTCAAGTTGATAGCAAAGCATTATTGAACTCAAAATTAAGCTGGGCTCTTGATGATAATGATAATATGCTACCTAAAATTAGGTTTCAACAAGATCAATCTACAGTCGTTAAATCTAAAAATAATATAACTTTTGAAATTCAAATTAATTTTATAGAAGATTTAAAGTATCATCGTAAAACTTCGTCACGATCTAAAGAATTAATTTCAAGAGCCTGTGGATGGAAATTGGGTTGCCGAAAACTTTTAGATCTTACAGCAGGCTTTGGAGTTGATGCCATATTTTTAGCTCAGCTTGGGTTTGATGTTCTGTCTTTAGAGCGTAATCCAATTTTGTTTATCATGTTAAATCAAGCTTTAGATCATGCAAAACAAACCCAACCGGATAATGATTTATGGAAGAGGCTGAAGTTTCAGTATGACGATGGAAGTAATTTTATTTTAAAATCGTTGAATGATATTAATTATAATAAACAGTTCGATGTTGTTTATTATGATCCAATGTATCCACATAAATCAAAAACAGCCCTTCCCTCTAAAGAAATGCAATTTTTACGTTCGATCGTAGGACAAGATGAAGCTAATGCTGATGTTGTGAAGTTAGCACAAAGATTTTCTAAACTACTTACTGTAGTTAAACGCCCGATTCTAGCTCCTTTAGTTGTAAATAACCCTAGTTTTACTTTAGAAAGTAAATTAGTTAGATTTGATATCTATAAAAATAAAATTTAATCTTCATAAATGTTTTATTGTTTTATGTGCCATCAACATATAGTCCGTACCGAAATATAAGTTAAAATTTTTAATTAAAGAAATTCTAATTAAAAGTTAGACATTTATGAATAATTTACTTTAAATAAGGAAAATTTCGCATATTCACTTTTTAGTTGGTTTGCTCTAGTTCCTATTCCCATACTTTTTCTCAGAGCTGATTCTGAGAATGAAAAACCAATTATGACTTCAGGAGGTTTAAAACAAATCCAATTAAATCTTCCACTTGCGAAAATTATTCAAATTCCCCATTCTGAACACTCGATACATAAAAGTTCTCCTGTAGAATTTTTAAAAATTGTATTAAATTTTTTTTGAAATGTTCTAATAGTCAAATTTGGTCAAATTCAATTGAGGTTAAACTACAGAAATTGTGTTTAAACATCTTGAAGAATTATACTTACCTATAGAGTAAATATCCTTTAATGCATCTAAAATTGTGGATTAAAATTTAAGTATGATAAAATAAAATGGCGGAGAGAGTGTGATTCGAACCCACGGACCCCGCGAAGGGTCGCCAGTTTTCAAGACTGGTGTTTTCAACCGCTCAACCATCTCTCCGTCGACCGTTTTAAAATAAATAACTATGTGATTCAACAGTTTATTTAAGAATTTAAAGTAATGACAAGATGCTCTATGAGTAAAATAATAAGCAATTTATTAACTAATTTTTATTGAAGAAGTAGAGAGCTCTTTAAAAAATATAAATCTATTGGAGTTTAAAAATGTTAAAAATGTTAAAAAGTATAAAATTGTTTTATCTAATCATATTAAACATAATATTTGCTATTAGCAGCGGCAAATTATCTGCAGAAAATGGATCTCAAAAAATGCAAAATTTTCCCCCAAAAGCCCCACAAAAATTTCAACAATTAGAAAAACATGGAGACGTTCGCCAAGATCCTTACTATTGGTTAAAAGAGAGAACTAATCCTGAAGTTATAAAACATTTAGAAAATGAAAATAAATACATATTAAATATAATGAAAGAGTATAATAAAGAGCTTAAATAAATTATTGTAGCCGCATTAATGAATCTTCTAGTGTTTGCACTTGAGTTTTAGATTGCTCAAGTAGCAATTTATCTGCTTCAACGACATCTTCTGCGGCATTCTTAACAAAATTTTCATTCGATAAGCGAGCCGAAAGCATTGAGATATCTTTTTTGATTTTCTCAATTGATTTTTGAATGCGCTTTATTTCTTCATCTATATCTACTAACCCTTCTAGAGGAATTATGACTGTTACTTGTTGTTCGCCAATTGACACTGGTGTGACTGCGCATTTACTTAAGTTACCTGCTGGGCCAATTTCTAAGTTTTCAATTCTTCCAAGTGTTTGAATTGCAACTTTATTTGAACCAAGAATTTTTTGTGATAGTTCATCCTCAGGTGCTAATCTTACATTGATCTTTTCACCGGGCTTAATTCGATTTTCACCTCGAATATTACGAATTGCAGTTATTACCTCTTTTACTAATTCAATTTCATGGGCAGCTTGTGGTGTTGCTAGTGAAAGCCATTCTTTATCTTTGATAAAAGTTGGAAAACTATCAACAATACATGCTTTATTTTTAAGAGGAAGTTTTTGATATAATTCTTCTGTAATAAATGGCGCAAAAGGGTGGAGTAATTTCATCATACGATAAAGTGTTTGTGAAAGTACAAGTTGGGTTGCTTGTTTCTCGTCAGAGTTATTTCCATTAATAATTGGTTTAATAAATTCTATATACCAATCACAAAAATCATTCCAAACAAAATGATAAAGAGTATTGGCAGCATCAGAAAACCTGTATTGTTCTAATGCTTGATCTACTTTTTGTATAACTTCACCAGTTTTATAAATAATCCATTGATCAAAAAGAGATAATGAAGCTTTACTTGGTAAAGCCTTTAACCCTTCTGATGGAGGATTAAAATCTGAAAGTGCTTGTAAACTAAATCGAGTTGCATTCCAAATTTTATTCATAAAATTTCGATAGCCTTCGAGTCTTTGTTCACTGAATTTTAAGTCTTTACCAGATGCAATTTGGGCCATGATTGTAAATCTAAGCGCATCAGCACCATATTTATCGATCATCTCGATGGGGTCGATAGAGTTATTTAAACTCTTAGACATTTTACGTCCTTGAGAATCACGAACTAAACCGTGAATAATAACATCTCTAAATGGGACATCTCTTTTGAACTCAAGTCCCATCATGATCATTCTTGAAACCCAGAAAAAAATAATATCATGTCCCGTAACTAAAACACTAGTCGGGTAAAATGTTTTTTGAGTTTCAGTATCGTTAGGCCAACCCATGGTACTAAAAGGCCAAAGAGCAGAGCTAAACCAAGTGTCTAAAACATCATTATCTTGGTTGAGTTTGGTATGATTACATTTTTCACATTGTGTGGGATCTGATTCGGAAACTTCTATATGTCCGCATTTTTCACAGTACCAAGCCGGGATACGATGTCCCCACCATAATTGACGAGAGATACACCAATCTTCAATGATGTTCATCCAATGTAAATAAGTTTTTGTCCAAGATTCTGGTTCAAATTTAATAGTCCCGCTTTCAACGACTCTTTTGGCAGGTGTTGCAAGATGTTCTGCACGTACAAACCATTGTTCAGAAAGAAATGGTTCGACAACTGCTCCAGAGCGAGAACAATGTCCCACAGCGTGTTGATGGGGCTCTTCTTTTTCGAGTTGATTGAGCTGACGAAGCTCATCGAGTACAACTTTACGAGCTTCAACAACTGACAGACCTTGGTACTTTGGACCAGCGTTTTCGTTAAGCTCACACTTTCGAGTTAAAATATTGATCATTTCTAAGTTATGTTTTTTACCAACTTTGTAATCATTAAAATCATGAGCTGGAGTAATTTTTAAAACTCCAGAACCAAAATTTAAATCAACATAATCATCTCCAATAATGGGGATAAGTCTGTTAGTAAGTGGAAGCTTTGCTTTTTTGCCAATAAATTTTTTATATCGCTCATCATTGGGATTAACAGCTAAAGCGGCATCACCGAGTAAAGTTTCAGGTCGTGTAGTTGCGACTGTTAAAGTTGTTACTCCATCTTCTAAAAAATACTTTATATGATAAAGAGTTCCTTTTATTGTTTTATGTTCCACTTCAAGATCTGAAATTGCTGTCTCTAGGGGGCCGCTCCAATTCACTAAGCGCTGACCACGATAGATCCAATTTTTTTTATATAATGAAACAAAAACTTTTTTTACTGCTTTTGAAACACCTTCATCTAAGGTGAAAGTGTTTCGTTCCCAATCGCATGAATCTCCAAGGCGACGCATTTGATTGGTAATTCGATCTCCATATTGGTGTTTCCAATCCCAAACTTTTTCAAGAAATTTTTCGCGACCAAGTTCGGCTCGAGTAATATTTTGTTTTTTTAGTTCGCGTTCGACAACACTTTGAGTTGCAATCCCGGCATGATCAGTTCCAGGTAACCACATTACGTTGAAACCCTTCATTCGTTTCCATCGAATCAGTACATCTTGTATTGTATGGTCTAATGCGTGTCCAAGATGCAAAAAACCAGTGACATTGGGCGGAGGTAAAATTATAGAAAAAGGTGCTTTTGTTGATTGATCTTGAGATTTAAAAAAACCAGATGATTCCCACCATTGATAAGTTTTAGTTTCAACATCTTGCGGATTATATCTATCTGAAATCATCGGATCTCCAAATTTATCTTAATATTTGCAATGTCTTTAAATGCTCTCTTTTAACATATTGTGAAGTATCTTTTTAGTCAATTTTTGATAAGTGAAGCTTAATGAGCGATGTGCCATTGGTAAAAGGACTAGCACCGAATAGGTTATCAATTCGCCCGATATTAATTATTAATGAAATAGAAAATGAGAAATTAAAAATAACTGCTAATGATTAAGTCTGATTGCTTCGCAATTATATCAGACATAATCACAAGCAGTTATTTTCCTGTTTGTTTGGGGCGATTTTTAATCACCCCGAATTATGAAAATCCAAACTAATGTTTGTATTTTCATAATAAAGCTAAAAGCTAGATGTGTATTTTAATAAAGTAATAACATTTTCTGAATTAATAAAAAATTAAGTATTATAATTTTTTTTCAAGGCGGAGTTTGGGAGCTTTGAAAAGTTGAAAAAGATGATTGCTAGCCCAATACCTCCTAAAATCGCTGCAAACAAAAATGGTGATGGTTCGGAAACATTTTGATATAATAAACTACCAAAAATGGGGCCAACTATTCTACCTAAAGCAGAAATACTTTGAGTGACGCCTAAATTTACACCTTGTTCTGTTGATGGACTTGCTAAACTTATGCTACCCATTAACGATGGATTTGAAAGTCCATTCCCAAGAGCTAGAAAAGTCATTGCTACCGCTAAAAACTCAATACTGTTAGCAAGTGCAATTAATAGCATCCCCAGTGAAAATAATGAAAGTCCCATCGAGGCCATTAATCGTTCTCCAATTTTAGAAATGAACCTTCGAACTAAAAACCCTTGAGTGATAATCATGATTATCCCAATGTAGGCAAAACCATAACTTACTTTTTCAAAAGTCCATCCAAATTTTTTACCAACATAGAGTACCAATGTGGCCTCCATGGATGCCATGGCAAATGTATTGCAAAAAAATGAAATTATCAGAGTATTTAAAACTGGTATTTTTAATTTTGAAAATACCAGTAAAATTCTATTTGGTTTATTTTTGTCTTTTGAAAATAATTTGTTATCGTGAGAGTTGTTTCTTTTTTCGATGGGTAAAGATTCAGGCAATTTAAAATAGGCAAAAATAAAAGTGATAAAACACAATATTGAAACAAATAAGGAAGCAATTGTTGAACCCATAATTGGAGTATCTGGATACAACACATGACCAAGCTGGATTAAAGCACCTCCTAATGCAGGGCCAATGACAAAACCTAATCCAAAAGCCGCTCCAATGATTGCCATTCCTTTAGATCGTTCTTCTGGAGGGGTAATATCAGAAATATAAGCGGAAGCTGTGGAAAGTGATGCTCCAAAAAAACCAGCAAGAAGCCGAGCAAAGAATAGTGAATAATAATCTCTAGAGAATGCAAACCAAATATAAGTTAATGCTTCACCAAGTAGACAACCCACCAAAATTGGTCGTCGACCATGTTTATCACTAAAAAATCCCCACATTGGAGCAAATACAAATTGCATCAATGAAAATATAGACATTAATAATCCAACTTGAGTGGCATTTCCACCAAGTTCTTCACCAAGGAGGGGTAAAATTGGAATTATAATTCCAAAGCCAATAAGATATAAAAAAACTGTAAAGAATATTATTTTTTTCATAATGTAACACGACCTATCAAATTTTTAATAATTCGAATATTTTTGATATGTACTTTTAAATCAAAAAATTCACACTCGACTCTATGTTATACCTTGTATACTATTTAATTAAAAGTGCCAAATAATGGTTCCATTTAAAAAGTTTTATTTACGAAGGTGTCCATGTTTTTTATGATAAAAAAATATTCTCAGCATTTGAGATTGCAAATTTTTATAAACTTATTAGGTTTTAGTTTTATTCTTCTTTTTTTAAGTTTTACTAATATTGCATATGCTATTAGCTCTCAAATGGGGCCAAGTTATAAATTATATAAAGTTGGAAATTTAGAATCTCAAATTCATTGGGAAACTTTTTATACAAATGCAAATTACAATGATAATGTTGAGTTAAAAACACTTACTCCATCGGGTACTTTTTTACGTAATTATAATATGGATTTAAAGTTTCGATTAATTTCTAACTCAAATAGTGGTTGGAAATGGGGTGCACAAGGTACTGCAATTAATGCTCAAAGTCCACAGGTCACAAAAAATAGGAGCGCTTTAACTGCGTTATGGTTTGGAATTGATCATCGATTTGAAACAAGTAGTGTGGAGTTTATCGTAGATGGTGATTTTATCATTTCACCCTATCGAGTTGATGTTAATCAAACTGATGCAGTTGCTGGTGACGGTGCAAATATATTGCAAGGAAAGTTATTGGTTCAAAAAAAATGGCCAAGTTTAATCGGCTATCTCTACGGGGGATACGTTTTTAGAGATAGTGGGATGTCTGATTATGTCCCTGTGGGATTGGGTCTGCAATGGGGGATTTATGATTGGATTCTAGGTAGTGAATTAAAAGGTGCATTACTTTCTATTGAAGACGATCAGTATAAAGCTGCAACATCAAAACGTCATGTCTTGTTAAACAAGACAAATATGGGAAGTTTTAAATATTACAGTACAAATCCAGAATGGTTTACTGGTGAAGTTAATTTAAAATTTAAGTTAACAGATCAATTTGCATTTACAGGGGGAGTCGGTACTACATTGGTTGGAAGAAATTATTCTCAAGGTACCTTTGTTTATCTTGGTTTGGATATGCAATGGCCAGCTTTTTTAGAAACTCCAAAAGGTAAGTCCGCAGTTCAGAGGGGTAAAGAAGATGAATTTGTACCCCAATTTGAAGAAGAGAATTAATTGATTTGGTTAATGTTTAGGTTTATATAAAAAGTAAAAATAAGTAAAGATAAAATAAGTTTAGTTTAGATAAGTAAAGGAATTTCAATGAGCAGTAATAATAGTGATTTTAAAAATTTTATGGGAAGTTTTTGGGTTCAAAATAATGATGGAATTGTAACATTAGGATTAAATGAAGAAGCACTTGCTGATTTTGATGAAGTGTTATCATTTGATTTGCCATCCGAACAAGATCAAGTTGAACTTGAAGAGATATGTGGATCAATAGATACGAGTGATGGACCATTAGATATCTATAGCCCAGTTTCAGGTACTGTGATTGAAGTTAACTCTGCTGTAGTTGAAGATCCTGCAATTTTATTTGATGATCCAACAGGTGAAGGATGGATTTTAAAATTTTCTGCAGAAGCTGATTTTGAGGACGAAGATGAAGAAGATGACGAAGAAGATGATGATTTCGATGACGATGATGAGGATGAAGATTACGAAGATGAAGATTAAGATCAAGTTTAAGCAGAATAAATGAACTTATGTTCCCATTATCAAGAATGCCCCGGTTGTGATTACTGGGGCATTTCATATCAAGAAGAAAAAAAACTAAAAATAGAAAATCTAAAAAATTTTTTAAGTCATAAATTTTTAAATACTGAAAGTTTAAATATTCAATTCCATTCATTGGCGGGGCCCACACAAATTAGAGATCGAGTGGATCTGCAGTGGCGAAAAAATATTGGATGGGGTTATGTCCATGGTCCTAGTTCAAAATTAATTCCAATATTAAAATGCTTGTTAATGACAGAACCTTTGAGTCAATTTTATGAGTTTATAAAAACTATTAATTTACCATATGAAAAAGCCTCAATTCGATTGCGAGTCAGCCCCAAAAATGAATGGGGACTTTGGCTTGATTTGCCAAATAACGACATCAAAGATTTATTAGAAAATCAGAGCCCAATTTTAGATAAATTGCTAAGTAAGAGTATTGTTGAGATTGGGCAAAAAAGAAAAAGGCTCATTAAAAATCCAGATTTAATTAAATATAAACTAGATAAAAATCCACACTGGCATAATTGGTTTGTGACTTCAAATTTACAAGGTAAGGACTTACCTTTGTATTCATTAGTTGGTGGATTTACACAAGTTGGATTTGAAATTAATAAAATTTTAGTTATTGAAGTTCTAAAATTAATTAAAAAATTAAAATTCAAAAATAATTTTGAGTTGGCAGAATCCCCAATTGTTGAATTGGGTGCTGGCATAGGTAATTTTACGTTTGGTTTTTTATCAGAAGGATATAAAGTTATTGCTATTGAAAATGATCCTCAGGCTTTGGATGCTTTAAAATTTAGTTTAGAAAATCATTATTATAAATTCACAACTGAAAAGTTAAAACTATCAGATCAATTAAAAATTGTGGGCTGGAATTTTTTGAAGAATGAGCCGCCCCCTTTTGCTACCAGTGGGATATTATTTGTTGATCCTCCAAGATCTGGTTTGGGAAAGTTTTTAGAAAATCCCATTTGGAAATCTGATCCAAGTTTTGAATATATAATTTATGTTTCATGTTCATTGGAGTCTTGGAAATTAGATTTTGAAAAGTTAAGTGAGAAGAATTACGATCTTAAAAACATAAGTATCGTCGACCAATTTTCTCGCTCAAAAAATGTCGAATTGATTTCTGTATTTCAAAAATCAACTGCGGCAATTAAGTAAAAAATGAAATTAGTTAGTAATTCTAACTCGGCTCAGTTTGTAACACTGTCTACTTTCAAGGGAGTGGAGTTTTCTATTCTGATTATCTGGGGGACGGGCATATTGCCCTCGACAAAATTTTAAAGAATAAATAAGCAAGACCAAAATTTAAGATGCGAAATTTCATTTTCAGCAATAAACCAAAATTAACTGGCGCTATTTTTTCAGTTCAGTGTGGTCTTGCTTATTTATTCTTTAAAGCGCTTTCGCTATTTTGAGCCCCCAGATAACCAGAATAGAAAACTCCACACACTTGAAAGTAGATGCTCCGAAATTATTTATAGTTTGGTAGCTCAACTTTTTTAAAATTTTGGATGAGCTTTGTTCCTTCAGAACTTGAGATGATTTCAATATCTGAACAGCCTGAACTAAAACTGAAATTTGGTGAAAGTAAAATGTATATAGGCTCCTGTTGCTCTTTTTTAACTATAATATTTATTTTATTTGAGTGTTCAGGATTTATACCTTGATAACAATTTGTCGAAAAATAATATGATCCAGCCTCTAAAGAAAACTCTAAATACTCAGATTTATTTAAACCAATAATTTCGGTACCATTTACCTCTAAAAAATATCTAACCATTGAGCCAACAAAATTATTATTACGGATAACAATTATATTTTTTCCCTTAATTATGGAAATGGATTCATTACTTATGAGCTTATGATTAATCTGTCTTTCGTGTGCAACATGAGATCCTACTAAGTCAATTACTGCACACCCGTTAAAATATAAGGTAAGCAGAATTAAGATTAATGTATGACTATATTTTTTTAGGAAATCTTTTTTACAATACTGAGTCTGGAACATGTAAATTTCTCCGGTTCTAAAATTAATTTGATGTTACTGCAAATATAATATCAATTAGGTTTTAAATGATCAAATATTGAAATCGCTGGACTAAAATATATGATTCTATGTAAATAATGTATTTAAATACATATTTTCCATGCAATAAATGTCATTATATGACATAATTTACATGGAAAATGCATAAGAAGTGAAAATTAAAGAGGTGAGTAATGTTTGAACGCCATGCCTATTTGAGTTTAGTTAAGTGGAAAAATAAATCACAAAGACTTCCATTGATTGTAAAGGGTGCGCGGCAAGTTGGTAAAACTTCTTTAATACAAGAGTTTGGTAAGACATTTAGTGATTGTCATATTTTTAATTTTCAAAAAACTTCTAAGTACAAAGAAATTTTTCAAAAAACAAATGATCCAAAAAAAATTATTAAATTTTTAGAAGTGATTTTAGAGAAAAAAATTAATCCGATGACAGATCTTATCTTTTTTGATGAAATTCAAGATTGCCCAGAAGCTTTGAACTCCTTAAAGTTTTTCAGTGAAGATTATCCACATTGGTATGTAATTGCAGCGGGCTCATTGCTTGGGATTTATTTGTCGTCTCACAGTTTTCCTGTGGGTAAAGTTCAATTTTTACAGATGTATCCTTTAAATTTTTCAGAATTTTTAAAAGCTAAAGGTAGAGATCAACTTGTAAAAGTTCTTGAGTCAGTTAATGTTGAAAATAATATTTATCATGAAGAGCTTGAGGCGGAGTTGAGATTGTATCTCTCGTTAGGTGGATTACCAAAAGTTTTATCTGAATATTTTGAAGATCAAGATATGCAGAAAGCTCGAACAATCCAAGATGATTTGCTCTTAACATATAAAGGGGATTTTGCAAAATACGCTGGGCCAGCAGATGCTATTAAAATTTTAAAGATATTTGAAAATATTCCTGCGCAACTCGCAAAAGAAAATCATCGATTTCAGTTTAATCGTCTAGCTCCTGGAGCGCGATATTCTCAATTTCAAACGAGTGTCGATTGGCTCATTTCTGCGGGCCTTTGTCTTAAATTACCTATTATTGAAAATGCAGAAATTCCATTAAAGCCCTGGGTTAAAGAAAATATGTTTAAACTTTATTTTTTTGATGTGGGTTTATTGGGAGCTCTTTCTGATCTGCCAATGGGTGCATTTATGTCTAGTGATACAATGCTGTTCAAGACATTTAAAGGTGCATTTATTGAGAATTATTTTTACCAAGAATTTAAAAGTGCCCGCAGAGAAGAGCTTTATTGTTGGGTTGGTAGAAATTCAGAAGTAGATTTTTTGTATTTGGATAAAAAAATGAATTTGATTCCTATAGAGGTAAAATCAGGCCAGTCCGGCAAGCTGAAATCTCTTAATGTTTTTAGTGAAAAATATGAAGTAAAGTATAAAACTAGATGCTCATCTCAAAAAATTGAATTGCGTCCAGATCAACAATTTAGAAATATCCCACTGATGTATGCAAGCCTTGTTTAAAATTGAATAGAAGCTTCAGCCATCAATTCTGTATTTTGTCCGCCGAAGACCATCTCAGAGTTGCTCTCTCCTTGGCGTTGGCCACCATAAAGAGATAGACTGAGATCACGTTGTCCTGTCCAAGTATAACCAAGTCTTGAATAAATACTTTTATCCATTTGATTGCGAATAAATAATAATTGAAGACTTGAATTAATCCAATTAAATGGTTTTGCCGTATAAATTGATAATAGTTGATAAGCCTTTGCTGTATTAAATGGAAGAAATTTATTTTGTGTAAGTAAAGTCAAATAGTCATCGCTTGATGCTGCTCCGTCTTGGTTCCAAATTCCTTCAAGGGTAAAGGCTATCGTTTTATTTTCTGTGTATTGCCAAGTGTAGCTTAAGCTTCCATCGAGGTTTTTTTGTTTATGTTCGGAGTTTTCTGCACCTTCTAGAGTAATATCAAAATCTCCAATGGCAACCGAAGTATCAACTCCTGTTAGAGAGGGAGTTCCTTCTTTTGAATAATGTGAAACACTCCATTCGCTTTGTTCAAATGCAACTTCAATTCGTGCCGCCGAACCTACGGATTTTGTTTGATTTGCATTTTCAAAATCACCTATTAAATAAAAATTTAATTTATCCTTTGGAATATGAAGTTTAATTAAATTGAGACCACTGCGGCTATCTTCTGTTCTTAATAAATCTTTTTTTGTAGAGTTTAAAAAGTCAGTTGGATTCCAAAATAACCCAGTTCCCCATTTTATTTTTTGAACTCCGACCGTAAAAAAAACTTTTTGATTGGCATTAAATATAAGCTTCATTTCATCAAGTTGTGATGTTGTTTTTTTTGGAGGAGTTAAATAGCCCATTAAATTATTAGAGGACGTTGATTCATCTATAGCGGCATCATGAATCATTCGTCCTTTAAACAAACCCCTTACGTTTTCATTTAATGATGAATCTAAATAAAGATCGAGGGTTGTTGGCGCGAATATAAGTTGATTAACAGCTGCGTTTTTTAAACGATAGTTTTTATACTCTTGTCTCATTCCGCCGCCAATTTTTAATCGGTCGCTATTCATTTTATTGAGATCAGTTTCAACAATTCCTTTGTCGCTTGAGAATCCCTTAGTAAGCTCATCGGCAGCGGATTGACTTTCATCAAAAGGAAAGTCTTCTGCATTTAAAAGTGAAGAATTAAAACAGATAAATGAAATTAAAAGTAAAATAAAAAAGTTCATATTTACCCCTGAAGTAAAGTTACTTGGATTTGGATTCTACCCAAGCTTTAGTAAAAATATTATCTTCGAGTTTTTTTAAATCAACCTCTTTTAAAACTACAATAGTGGAGTTTCCTTTTTCAAGTTCATCAAAAATTCTGATCTCTTCTGGAACATATATTTCTGCCTTTTTAGATTCGCTAAAAACTTTATTCCATTTAGGGTAAAAGGATGTACGCATTAGTTTTCCACTTAAAGCATATTCTTCTCGCTTCAAAATATTTTTTGTTGCATCATCAATCCATAATTTAATCACTGGATATGAAACCTCTATATCTTTTTTTACAGTTAGTTTTAAAATTTGAGCTTTAAATTTTCCAAGCGTAGTTGGCCCTTCTGAAATGACGTCGTATTCTTCGCTTAATTTAGGTTCATCAAAATCGCTTCGTCTTGAATTGGTTCCACCAATTTTTTCTCTTTCGGTGCGGCGTTCCCATTTACCCGTGCCAGGATCAAAATTCCATAAATTTTTATCTATTTTTAAATAAGCTTTTCCAGCTTCTTCTTTTGGTTTATTAAACAAGATCATAAATTTACTATCTAGACTTCTTCGATAAATTGTAGAATTTAAAAGACGTGGTTCTTTATTTTTTTCTACTTCTTTGACAAAACCATTTGCTTTGAAGTCTCCATAGTTTCTTTGGCGATCATCAACAGTTTTTAGTAATTCATAGGAATCGGAATTGCTTAATGTCGATGTTGTTACTTTAACATCCGATGAAGTTTTGGTTGAATCAGGTGATTTAATTTTTTCTGATTTCGAAAACGATGTTAGCGGTATACTAAATAAAAATAAAAATGAAATTATTTTTTTCATTATTTCTCCATTATTTAACTTTGCATTGCAATTACAGGTTTCAATTTTGTGGCTTGCCATATAGGTACTAAAGATCCAGTTAATAAGAATATAATCATAATTATAAAAACACTAAATAATTCACCAAATCCTATTTGAAAAGTAAGAGTGTTTGACATCAAGAAGAGTTTTAATGCTTCAGATTGAATTGGGATTTGTAGCCAATTTAAACCAACAGCAAGAACTCCACCCAATATTGATCCTAATCCAATGGAAACAATTGAAAGTATAGTGGCTTCTATTAAGAACATAATAAACACTTTTGATTTTTGTAACCCAATCGCTCTCAAAGTTCCAATTTCAGATGTGCGTTCACGAATAGACATCCATAGAGTATTCATAAGTCCAATTACAACTATCACTAATAAAATAAATGTGAGTCCATAAGTCAGAGCGGATAGAAGTTGAAGTATCCATTTCAAAAATGAAGTTTCATCTTCCCAAGTTGTAATATCAACACGCTGACCAGTCCAAGATTCCCCAGAAACTCGATCAAATTTCATAAAGAATGGTTGTGAATCTTTATCCATTAATGTGTATCCAGCATCAGCAATTTTTTTTCGTAAACGATCTTCAATTTCTGGAACTAAATTTATATCTTTTAAAAAGATCATTACTTGTCCAGATGTGGTAGGTGTAATCTGATATATTTCCTTTGTGTCATCAGTATTCATAAATGTACTAAATTGTGACATCAAGCCAAGATCTTTTAGTACTCCAACAAGCTTAACATCGAGAGTATTACTCATATTTCTATAAGTTGGCACAGAAACTGTTAGCATATCTCCAACTTGAACTTTTAATTTTTTTGCTTGAGAAGCAAAAATGACTATAGTCTTTCGTTGTTGAAGATCTTGAAGATTGCCTTTTTCTCCATTTGAATTATACTCACTTGGTTCGGCTAAATCTAATTTCCCTAAAATATTTTGTTCTTGTTGCATATCTGCACCCCAAATTGGGACTTGAATAGAATCAGATTCTGAAATTATTTTTCCATAAGCTTTCATACGATCAATTATAATAGTAGCTTCAGGGATTTCTTTTTGTGCAATTTCAAATAATTTTTTATAATCAGTAATAAGGGGTGAGGCAGAACTTGGACTTATTTTATAAAATCCAGCAATATTTATATGTCCAGTCATTAAGGCAGTACCATTTTGAATCATAGTTTGTTTAATGCCACTCACAAGCGAAATTAAAATTGTCATCAGAAAGGCGATGCCAGTAATTGCTCCACCTAAAAAAAGAGTTCGTGAACGATGTTTTAGTAAGTTTCTAAAAGCTATTCTAAATAATATATTCATAATAATTAATCTTTCTTTTGCATTGCTAGTAAGGGAGAAATTTTCATAGCTTTCCATGCGGGAAATTGAGTTGCAATAAATGATATAATTAGAATTAATAAATTTACACTAAATATTGCACTCCAATTAACGTGGAAAAATAATCTCGAACCTGAAAAGAAAAATTTAGCGACATCACCTTGGGCCGGTATTCCTTGTTTTCCAAATGTTAAGATAACTAAAATTGCCAATGCAGAACCAATACCAGCAAAGAGTAAACCTGATAGTAACGATTCGAATAAAAAGGCACGGTAAATAAAACTTTTAGGAGCACCAATTGCTCGCATAGTTCCAATTTCTTGTTGGCGATCCATGGTCGCCATTAAAAGAGAATTCATAATCATTACCGAAGCAATTACAAATAAAATGAATACGAAAATAAATAAAATCATTTTTAATGCTAAGGTCATTTGCCCAACTAATCCACTTGCTTCTTGCCAACTTACAACTTTAATTTTCAAAGCCTCGTTAGAAGATATATCTTTAATTTTAGAAATAGTTTCGTCTAGCAAATTTTTATTTTTTAAAATAATTGATGCATTAATAAACACATCAGCTGTCTCTGATTCTGTGACAGTGGTTGCTGCGGCAGTGAGTGAGTCGTCAATGTCAGTCTGCTCTGGCGTTGCATTTAAATTATCTTCATTTTTTTGTAATTTTGGTTCTTCATTGCCAAACATCGATTCCATATCAGTTTTGCTTAAATCAACTATACCCATTTCTTTTTCGATTTCTAGACTTTGTTTTTTACGAGACTCAGTTAAAAAACCATAAAGTTCTCTAAATGAAGTCATATCAACTATAGAAAAATTTCCAGCCAAAGGTGAGTTTTCAAAACTTTTAAAACGAAAAGTTCCCCATACCTTTACATTTTGAGCATTTGAAGTTCCAAGTTTGGTAAAAGCAGAAAGAGGGACGACTTCTCCTATTTTAATTTTGTAGAGTTGAATATAAGGTGCAATTTCTTTATAAAAGAAATCATATCGAGTCTTAAAATTTTCATCATTCAAATCTAAAAATAAAATTAATAATTCACGAAAATCTGTAATTGTAGAATTTAATAAGGTTTGTAAATTAGTTATTATTTTTGAAGTTTCTAATGGGGGAACAGTTAAATAAATTTCGGCTATTTGCTCTTTGCTTGCTTTAATTTGATCTTGGAGTTCTTTATTATCTGAAATTTTTTTATTATATTCAGCTAACTCTTTTTGAATGTGATCAAATCTACGGGCTATCCTATTTTTAACAAAATTTTCATAAATATAATCATGGACTAAAAATCCCTTTTCACCCTTTGGAATCATTTCTCCTTTAACAATTTCAAATTGAGGAAAATTTTCTTTAAAAAGATCTGGATCCGTACCTATATACCCAAAATATAATAAATTATCATCAGCAATTAGAGGAGCTATTTTGTTACTAATAAATTCTAATTTATCTTCATAGTTACTATCAAAATCCTTCCAAAACCCTTCTGACATGGCGTTTTCAATATATACTTTTGAATTGGAGGATTCATCAGTCGGTAACAAAAGAGCATTGGTTCTATTTTGCTCGACATCTTTTTTGAGTTCGCTGATTAGCATCTTAAGATGATTTTTTAAGTTTAATAGTTCAGGATGAGTTGAGATAACTTCATTTGATTGGCTAATTTTTTTATAATAAGTTCTCAGTTTTGCGACTTGTACATCTATATTATTTCCAGGATTAAGAAGCGCAGAGCTGCTTCCCATTGGTACGATAGCTTGAATGTTTTCAATACTTGAAAGTTTTTCTTTGATATTCTTAAAGTTTTTTACAAAACCAACATCAGAGGGTGAACCATCCATGTTCCCAAACACAGATAGCGATTCTTTTGCATCTTCAGAGTAAATTTGAATATCGCCAGTCACACTCTGAGTGATTGAATTTTTCATTCCTTGAGAGATAGCATCAACAATTGAATTTCCTAATACAGATAAAAAAGAACCAAAAATTAAAATACTCCCTACAATTAAAGTTTTCATTTTATGAAGAAAAATATTTCGAAAGGCGACTTTCAATACTATCAAATTCATGTTGAGATTACTCCATCATGAAGTTGAATTATTCTTTTTGCTTGATTCATAATATTATGATCATGGGTCGAAAAAATAAAAGTTGTTTTTTCAGATTCATTAATTTCTTTCATAAGATCAATAATACTTTGCCCTGTTTTTGAATCTAAATTTGCAGTTGGTTCATCTGCTAAGATAATTTGTGGTTTTGTAACTAATGCTCGAGCGATGGCAACTCGTTGCCTTTGACCTCCAGATAGCTCAGCAGGTCGATGATCTTTATGATTAGTTAAGCCAACTTTATCTATGAAGTAATTTACTCGAGCTTTTCGCTCTTCATCCGATAATGAATTTTTTAAAAGTAATGGAAATTCAATATTATCAAATACATTAAGAACAGGAATTAAGTTAAAACTTTGAAAGATAAACCCTAAGGTTTCTAGACGTAAATCAGTGAGTTGCTTATCTGAAAGAGTCTTTGTTTTTTTATTTGCTATAATCACCTCTCCAGAGGTTGCTGTATCTACACATCCAATCAAATTTAAAATTGTAGTTTTGCCACTACCAGAAGGGCCAGCTATCACAGTAAACTCGCCGGCTCCAATTGTCAGGTTTATACCTTTTAAAGCTGAAACTCGAACAGTTCCAAGAAAGTAATCTTTGGTTACATTAACAAGTTGAATTGGATTCATAGTATGTTCTCTTTTGTAAGTTTTATTTTACCAGGTGAATTATTTATGACCAGGTAATGATTCTAGAATTGATTGTATATTTTAGATTAAAAGATGCAATACTATAGCAGTTTTTAGATGTTAGTCTAGTTATGAGTTGAGTGTAAATTGCCGAATTATATGCTATGACTAAAAAAAAGAAAAATAAATTAATTGTTGGGTTAAGTGGAGCATTTGTTTTAAGTTTACTTTTTCTGGTATTGCAAAATTTCACTTTTTATCAAAGTATAGAAACCTTTAGTTTAGATTTGAGATATCGATATTTCAATCGTGAAACTCCATTTCCTAAAGATGTTGTTATTGTTGATGTGGATGATGAGTCACTTAAAAACTTAGGACCGCAATATGGCAGATGGCCTTGGCCAAGAAGAGTTTACAAAGAAGTCATTGAGCATATTGCATCTGGTGAGCCAAAATCCATTATTTTTGATTTTTTATTTACCGAAGAACAAAAAGATACAGACGATGATTTGCAAATGGCTGAAGCTTCTGAAATGACTGGACTAGTCTCACATTCATATTTCTTTTTAAAAGAGTCAACAAATGAGGATGCAGAGTTTCGTCCATTAAATTCTGAAATTAAATCAAAGTTAAAATTAAACTTTGAAACTTCCGAAAGTTTTACTAAAGGATATGTGTCTTATAAAGATTATCTTCTTCCAAATGCAACATTATTTTCAAAAACTCCTTTTGTTCATGCCGTTAATGTTGAGCCAGATAACGATGGATTACTACGAAAAGTACCCTTATTAGTATATTATCAAAATGAGTATATTCCATCACTTTCTTTTCGAGGAGTTTTATCAACCTTAAATAAACCCAAAGTTGTTAGAAAAACTAGAGAGCAGATGCTAGTTTATGATGATAATAAACTTAAGTATAAAATACCAATTAATGAAAAAGGTGAGTTGAGTTTGCATTTTTACAATCCTAAGCAAGGACCCGATTCATATCATTTTTCTGCACTTATTGATTCTCGAATGAAAATATTAGAGGGGGAAAATCCAGACCCAGCACTATTTATAAATCCCGAAGTATTTAAAGATAAAGTAGTTATTATCGGCGCAAGTGCAATGGGTTTAAATGATTTAAAAGTTACACCTTTATCAAATCAATATCCAGGCTCATATCTTCATGCGACCTCTGTTGCAAATATTTTAAAAGGAGATTACTTAAAAAAATCAAAACCATGGGTAGATATATTAATTGTAATTTTGCTAATATTTATTTTAGAAATGACAATTTTTTTAAGTGAATCGATTATCGTTCGAAACTCTATACCGGTTCTAATGATCGGTGGATATTTTGCATTAGCACTTTTTGAATTTAAATATAATTCGTTTTATCTACCTATTAATTCGCCATTACTTTTTGGCTTTGCTTGTTTTATCCATGGATTTACTTATATAGCTTTTGTAGAGGGTAAGGCTAGAAAAAAAATGGAATCAGCCTTGTCAAAATATTTATCACCTACAGTAACTCAAAATCTTATTGATAGCGGAATTGACCCGAGTGCTGAAGTTGGAACACATAAAGAATTAACTGTATTATTTTCTGATATAAGAGGATTCACAACAATGTCTGAAAAAATGGAACCAAAAAAACTAGTTGCCATATTAAATGAGTATCTAGGCAAAATGACTGATATTGTTTTTGAACATAGTGGAACTTTAGATAAATTTATTGGAGATGCGGTAATGGCATTTTGGGGAGCGCCACTTGATGATGAAAAACATGCATACAATGCTGTTAAAACAGCACTACACATGATCGACGCTCTCGAGAAACTAAATAAAGGTTGGACTCAAGCTGGTTTATCAAAGCTGAAAATCGGAATTGGTATACATACAGGAAAAGTTATTGTTGGAAATATTGGTGGAGCAAAAAGGTTAGATTATACAGTTATTGGAGATAATGTGAATACAACTTCTCGATTAGAAGGATTAACAAAAGAGTATCAAGTCGATCTTGTTGTTAGTGAAACCACATATAATTTGTTAAAAGATAAATTTGTTTTTAGACCAATTGATAATGTTGTTGCTAAAGGTAAGACACAAGCTCTTAGGCTATATGAACCCTTATATGAATTAAATACTTCAACACAAGACCAGACAAAGCTTATTCAAAGTGAGACAATAGCAAAAAAATTTACATTGGGTTGGGAGCTTTATAATGAAGGAAAATTTAAAGAGTCTTTAACTCAATTTGAGACATTACGTAGCGAATTTCCTTTTGATGGTCCTACAGAAGTTTATATTGAGCGATGTAAAGATTTAATTGCAAACCCTCCTCAGGACTGGACTGGTGTTTTTAAAGCAACTAAAAAGTAATTCTCAAAACTGTTTCAATGTGAGAGGAGTTTATTTTAAATCTCAAAAATAAAAATAGATTTATGATTAAATCTATAATTTAATTTAATAAAAAAATTTTAAAATATGCTATAATAATTAAGTATTGAAATATAAGTTAAAAAATTATGAGGTGTTTGTGAAATATAATTTAGATTTTGAAAAATTAATAACAATGATGATTTTTATTTTTTGTTTTAGTTATACAAATACTACCCTTGCAGAAGGTGAGATTATTTTTGTACAGTCAAAAACGACATCACTTAAAAAAGAACCAAAAATGGATGCTGAGAATTTAATTTCACTTAAGCGCGGTGATGAATTAAAAGTTTTAAAATCAGAAGGCATGTGGATATTTGTTGAATCAAACAAATCACAGGGTTGGATTTCAAAAATTTTAACTTCTAAAAATAAACCAATTGGTGAAGCTGATCTACTTAAAGATTATGGCAACTCAATGTCGAAGGAAAAAAGTGCAAGAAAAAGAACAAGTGAATATGCAGTTTCCGCGGCAACTAGGGGGTTAGCAGCTACAGAACGAAACCGTAGCAGTTTAAATAAATCAAGAAGTAATCGCGAAGCTCTAAAAAACTTGGATACGAGTTCAAAAACTGAACCTTCTGAACTAGAAAGTTTTATTAAAGAGGGATCATTAAATGAAAATTAATATTAAAAGTTGGGTGTATTTTTTAGTTGTGATATCTATAATAAATTTTATTACTTCATGTTCTTCAACAGATAAAAAAAATAGTTCAACTAAAAAAATTTCATTAAAGAAAATAGAAGATTCAAAGCGCAAGCTTGAACTACCTTCACAAAAAGAGGCCTTGGTTCAGGCCGCAATTGAGAATGAGAAAAGCAAATCTAAAGAAGAAATTTCGATTGAGCAATTTAAAAAAGATTTAGAAGATGAAAAAGTTGTTGGTCGCGAAATGGCTTCCAAATTGTATGGTACTTATGGAGAAGTGGCTTCAAAAGATAGAGTAAAATATTTAAATTTAATTTTGCAAACTATTGTTAAAAAGGTAGGGCGACCAGAATTAGAATATAAAGTAGGAATTCTTGATGGTGAAGACGCAAATGCTTTTGCTACGCCAGGTGGGTATATTCTAGTTACAGATGCATTGTTGAAATCATTGCAAAATGAAGAAGAGCTCGCAGGGGTGCTCGCACACGAAGTAGCACACATAAACTTCAAACATTTGTATAAAGACATGAACAAGGATAAGAAAAAAGAAGTCAGTGTTTCTGAAACCATATCAAGAGTTTTATTAATGGGTCGATCTGATTTTAGCCAAGCTCTTTTAAAAGCTGTTGAAGAAGGAATGAATACACTTACTGAAAAAGGTTTAAAGCCAGAATTAGAGTATGAGGCAGATGAAAATGCAATCAATTACATTTGGGCAGTTGGATACTCTCCAGAGAAATATATAAATGTGTTAGAACGACTAAATAAAAAAACAAATCATGAGACAGTATTTTCAAAAACACATCCAACATTTGAGTCAAGAGTTGAAAAATTAAATAATTATATTGCAACTGCTCAAATTGCTTCACTTTCAAACTCTACCGATTTAGATAAAAGAACTCAACGTTTTGTATTGTTAAATAAATAACTGCTCATGATTAAGTCTGATCGCTTCGCGATTATATCAGACATAATCATAAGCAGTTATTTTCTTGTTTGTTGGGGGTGATTTTTGAATCACCCCTTATTATGAAAACCCAAACTTACGTTTGTATTTTCATAATAACTGCTCAAGATTAAGTCTAATAGTTTATCGTTTATATAAGAAATAATCTTGATTTAAAATTTAAATTGACCACTCTATGTAAGTTGAAATTTAATTAGTTTTTAATAGATTACTTACTAGAGGTGAAAATGTTAATTAAGTTCAATCACTATTTATCGAAAATAATTTATAAATTTATCGTAATTTTGTTTTTTTTAATTGTATCCTACAATTTTGCATCTGCAACGACAAGATTAATTTCTATGAATATCCATTGTCTAAATGATAATTGGAGATTTAGGACAGAAGAAATTTTAAATAAGTTTATAGAGCTAAAGCCGGAAGTTGTTTCATTACAAGAAGTTTGTATTGATAGAAAAAGTGGTGAAAATCAAATAGAGTTTATAAATAATTATTTGCTAAGTCGCGGATATCCTCTCATTGCGATTGAATCGCAATATACCCATCAAGCTTGGGGACAATATGATGAGTATTTAGTGATCTTTACTAGTAAAAAAATAACACATATTAATAAAGGATATCTGCCTCAATCATTGTTGCAAAGAGCTTTTCTGAGTTTTTTAATTGAGGGTACTTGGTATATAAATACGCATCTTGAATATCGAAATATTGATATTCAAATAAGAAGAGATCAGTTAGATTTTTTATCTCGCCAATTTGAATGGTGGCCCCATGTATTAATGGGAGATTTTAATTCTTCGCCTAAATCATTTGAGCAACAGTTATTGCATGATAAAAAATATTTTCCATTTTTTCCTGATAATACTTTTATTGGAACTTTTGAGTCATTTGATACACAAATTGATGGTTTTTGGTTTGATCCAAAAATGACATCAAAAATAAAAAATATTCAAGGATATGCATTTCTAAAAGAGCAATATGAAAATAAACATTTGAGCGATCATCTTGCTGTTTTTGTTAATTATGAATGGAGATAACTACTCATGATTAAGACTGCTCAGATTAAGTTTCTTGATAACTACAAATGTCAGCTTTTGTTCTAAACTGAAGGGAATTTATGAATCCATGGATTAATTATCATCACTTATTTTATTTTAAAACAATTGCAGAGGAGGCTTCGGTTTCAAAAGCTGCGATAAAGTTAAGAATAGGTCAACCAACATTAAGTGCACAGTTAAAACAGTTTGAAGATTCAATAGGTGTTCAACTTTTTGAACGGCACCATAAAAAACTTATTTTAACAGAACAAGGTAAAGTTGCATTAGATTACTCAAAAAACATTTTTAATCTTGGTTCAGAAATGTATGAAGTTTTACATGATCGAATTAAACCTCTTAAGCCATCACTCCATATTGGTTCTTTAGATAGTATTCCAAAACAAATAGTACTTCAGTTGGTTAAGCAGGCTTTAAAAATATCTCCTTGTCAAATTACTATTTCAGAAGGGAATTCCGATCGACTTGTTCGAGAATTATCAGCTCATAAAATGGATTTGATAATTTCAAATTTTTTACCTACTGGTATTGATGCAAAAGGATTGTTTCCAAAATCAATCAGTAAACAAAATGTTGCATTTTACGGAGGTGAAAAGTTTAAACATTTAAAAAAGGGATTTCCTAAATCAATTTCTAACCAGCCAATGATTTTGCCTACATATGACAGTAAACTTAGGTTTGATTTAGATCATTGGGCAAAATTAAATGATATTGAATTAAATATCATTGCCGAAAGCCAGGATATAGCGACTAAGAAATTAATGGCAATAAATCAATTAGGAATAATCCCAACTGCTAATCACACAGTATCAAGACAACTTATCTCTGAAGAGTTATCAGAAATAGGTCAATTACAAGGTGTAAATGAAGAATTATTTTTAATTTCTGCTAATCGAAAAATAGAGAATCAAATCGCGGCTAAACTCATGAGCGATTTTGTTCTTTAGGTTTAATCGGAATTTTCAATACTTTTGTCTCAGTTCTCAATTTTTATTTGAAGATTAAAATTGAAGTTTTATTATTAAAAAACTAAAATTTATTATGTCAGAAGCATCTTCAGAAAGTTTATCACATAAAGTAAAAAACAATACCGTTCAATTTTCCAAATATGACTTTTTTGTTGTAGGCGTACTTTCTTTTTTGCAATTTACAATAATTTTAGATTTTATGATTTTATCTCCACTTGGTGCTATTCTTATGCCCGCAATGAAAATAGGACCTGCCGAATTTGGTCGTGTAGTTTCAATTTATGCTTTTAGTGCAGGAATTTCTGGAATTTTAGTTTCTGGATTTGCAGATCGATTTGATCGTAAAAAAATTCTTCTTATTTTTTATTTTGGATTTATAATAGGAACTCTTTTCTGTGCCTTAGCTACAAATTATATCTTTTTGCTAAGCGCAAGACTTGTTACTGGGATATTTGGTGGTGTGATTGGTTCAATAGTATTTGCAATTACTACAGATTTATTTCCATTTGAAGCAAGGGGAAGAGTAATGGGGTTTATTCAAACTTCATTTGCTGCTAGTCAAATTTTAGGATTGCCCATTGGTCTCTATCTTGCAAATCACTGGGGATGGCATTTCCCATTTTTAGCCATTGTAGGTGTTAGTACAATGGCTTTACTTATTATTTTAAAATATTTAAAACCAATAGATAAACATTTGAATAATAAAATTGATAAGCATCCAATTCATCATTTTATCGAAACGATAAAGAATAAAAAATATTTACAAGCATTTGCATCAATAGCACTTTTGAGCACGGGTGGATTTATGATTATGCCATTTGCAAGTGCTTTTAGCGTTCATAATTTAAAAGTGGATCTCGCTCATTTACCAATGGTTTACATGACTACCGGAATTTGTTCAATAATTGCTGGACCATTAATTGGAAGAGCAAGTGATGCTTTTGGCAAGTTCAATGTATTTCTTTTTGGATCAATTACTACAATTATTTTAATTTTAATTTATACTCATTTAGGAGAGACTCCACTTTATTGGGTAATGTTAATTAATGCATTAATGTTTGTTGGAATAACCGCGCGTATGATTCCCTCACAAGCTCTCATGTCAGCAATTCCCACTCCTGCAAGTAGAGGATCATTTATGTCAGTCAATTCTTCAATACAACAAATCTCAGGCGGTCTTGCCTCTATTATTGCTGGATTAATAGTTAAGGAAAGTATTGATGGTCATCTAGAAAATTTTGAAATCGTAGGTTATATAGTTGTTGGAACAACACTCTTCACGCTTTATTTAATGTGGGGAATCCATAAGCGAATACACGAAAAGTTGAATTAACTTTGCCAAATGATTTTAAACAAATAATCTTTATTGAATTTACCTTAAACTCGATAAGATAACTTATTTTAAAAAAGTTTTAATAATAACTTTTGTGTATCATAATAGTAATTTTTTCGACATGAAAATTCACAATTTGAGATTAGAATAAGTTATAATCAATATACTTATTTAAAAAAAATAAAAGTGGAAATTAATTTAATAATTGAATAATCTAATATAAATATAATTATTTTAAAAAAGGTGAATATGAAATTATTTAAACAAAATAAAATATTTTTAATATTAATTAGTATAATAACTATTTTTCTTATGTTTCAAAATTTTGTTTCTTATAAGAATTCTCCAGTAAAAAATTTTACAATCAAGCCAGGAAGTATTGAAGAAACATGTTACAGAAATCGATACCCTAGAGCTGACGAATTAGCAAAGAAAAATGGAAAAAATTTAGAATGGCATTGGAATCAAATCGGAAAAAATATGGGTTTAATTCCAGATTGTTATGCGAAGTCAAATCCAGAAATAAAATCTAATGCTTATAATTTTGAAGGTAAAAATTCTTGTTATTTTAAAAGGTATCCTGGTATTGCGAATTATCTTTTAAAAAGTAAAACAAATACTTTAGCTAAACATTGGAACAAAATTGGAAAAAAAAATTATCTAAACCCAACTTGTGATCCTTGGGATACAGAGAATTCAGTTAGTCAAAAATTAAAAGAATACTCATCTTTTGATAGGGTTTGTTATGAAGCTCGATATAGTTTTGAAATTTCAAAATGGTTAAAGAAAAATAAAAAAAATACAGTTCAATCTCATTGGGATAAAGTAGGTTATAAAAATGGATTGATAGGTGGATGCGAAGGTTTAAGTTCACAATTTATTTCAACATATTTAGATTCAATTAAAAATATTAATGTTGATGAGGAATCAGTCTCCATTATAGGTGGCGGAATAAATCCGATAGAGATTACTTTAGCCCCTCCTTTTTTAGGTAGTGCTATTACTGGTGTATGGTATAAAGGTTCTAATCTTATCAATAATTCAGACCATGGTCGGCAACTTCAATCAGCCTTTCAGGGTGATGGTTACGGAGAATGTTACAATCCGACGGAAGCTGGAAGTGTAGATGATGGATATATAAGTAATGAATCAAGTTCAGAAGTTTTAAAAATCTTAAAACCATCTAAAAATGTTTTAGAAACTTCTGAGAGAATGGCTTTTTGGTCAAGTGGTAACAACTTGACTGGAGCATGTAGTAAGGGACTTTATCCAACAGCTCCACTACCAATACTTTCTGATGTAGAACTTTTAAAGAAAGTTACAATTGGACAATTTGGTGATCCAAATATTATTAAATTAGAAATTACTTTTTTACCAAATAAAACATTTAATGAAGGAACTGTATTTGAAATTCTAACTGGATATTTAAAATATGATTTAAAAAACTTTGGCTATTTAGATTCACAACTTCAGTTTAGAGAATTTCGAAATAGTGATTATGAAAGCCTTGTAGGGCAGGGCTTTCCAAGTGGATCTTATCATATGCGATCTAGTTCAGAAAACTTTAACAGACCCATTGTCGCATATACAACTGATGGATCACTAGCAATGGGAGTTTATTTTCCACCTTCACAATTGAATGAATATTCAAGTTTCGATGGTTATGTATTGTATAATTTTAACCTTAGAGTTGGTGCCACTACTAAGTGGAGTTTAGCTGTTAGAGAAGATGCAGTGCTTTCACAAAGTAAACAAGACAACGCTCGAAGTTTTGTTGTTTATCTTTCAGTTGCCTCAAAAAATAGTGCTATTGAATCTTTAAAAAATGCAGTTAATAATGCAAAATAAACTTGATGAAATACCTTGAGTGGATAAAATAGAGTCCTCAATCATCAAATTGAGGCTAAGACATTTGAGAGTTCCAAAAAAACTCAATCAAATTTTAAAAGCACTTTACCAAAAGTTGCAAACCGCGAGCTATTATCTTCTCTCAAAGATGAGTACGTTTTTGATTTTTTAGATTTATAAGAATCTCATTCTGAAAAACAGTTAGAGCAAGGGGTACTCCAAAAAATAAATACATTTTTAATTGAAATGGGAGGCGTCTTTTCTTTTATAGGAAATCAGTACCGCCTAACAGTTGATGGAGATGATTTTTTCGTTGATATTTTAATGTTTCATCGCAGATTACGATGTATGGTTACTTGCGATATCATGGGTCTCCATCTTGCTTATGAATTTAAAACTCGACCAAAGTTTTGACAACTTTTCACTTATTTGATGGAGAATCTGGAGAATCCAATTTTTTCCGAAATTTGCATGTGCATCGAAGACTATTGAGATAATGGCCAATGGAGCTAGTGCTAAGTTATATAAGAATTAATTACTTTTTAATTGCAAAGGGGCTCATTTCATATGTCATCGAATCAGGTATTTTGATCTTAAGGTTACAACCATTTTTTTCATCTAAACATTCTGAAAAATGATGTTAATTTCAGTTGAATAATCCCCAAAAATTACAGTTGAAAATTCCCCAGATTTTATTGTGCTAGACTTTGTGAGTAGTAACTTATGTTACGATTGTAAGGAGCACAAATGATAAGCACGGAGGAATGGTCAATGATACGACAACTTAAAAATCAAGGGTTAACAATTAGTGAAATTTCCAGAAAACTTAATATGGATCGTAAAACTGTGAGATCAGCATTAAAAT
>SXSU01000054.1 GCA_005793345.1 Bdellovibrionales bacterium | reverse complement strand
TATAATATATAATGTATTATAATTTTAAAATAATAAAATATATTTTATAATTCAGAACTTATAAAGTATCACTTGATCAACGAATTTGCTAATAATTATTTTACTGAAATTTGTAATCCGCTCCATTCACCTTTTGGTGTAATTTCAAATTGAGCTGTTCCTACAAAATTTTGATTTTTATCGAGCAAATTATATTTTTTATTTAACTCTGTGGAATTTTGAATATCAGCTTTTACATAATCGAAAGCAACAAAAAATAATTTATTATGAGATTTTAAAAAATTCTCGCCATTTGAAAATTTTAATGGCTCACCTTCGGCTAATTTATCAAATAAAAGTGATTTAATTTTTCCGTTTTCAAGTTGAACTTCATATTTACTTTGAAGTTCTTCAAAAATAACACGATCAAACTCTGAAACTCTATTATTTTTAACATTAACAGTATTTTTATCAATTTCACTTGTCGCTAATTGATTAACTAGTGCATTTGTCATATCATAAGAAACATTATTTTTGATACTGGCTAGACCCCTCGGGCGATTTGAGTCATTTGGCTCAGACAGTGATGGT
Source organism: Bdellovibrionales bacterium (assembly GCA_005793345.1). Classification (GTDB taxonomy): domain Bacteria; phylum Bdellovibrionota; class Bdellovibrionia; order Bdellovibrionales; family Bdellovibrionaceae; genus SXSU01. The sequence goes on along the minus strand of SXSU01000054.1, from coordinate 9,380 downwards.
AAGTTTGTAGAACTTAATTTATTTTGCTTACCAGAATTTAAAAGTTGTTGCGTGACAAAATAACTACCGATTACTGTTATAGATAAAATTCCAATTGCAAAATATAATCTTGATTTTTTCATAACCCCTCACTTTTGATACATCTATCATTTTATATTAAAACAAATGACTTGAAAAACAAGTCCATGATTTAGGATTATGCTAAAGCCATACCAAGCTACTTCAATTTTATTTGAGTTGAAGCAAAATATTATTAAATAAATTGACTATAAAATTATATTTGTAAAAAATAATGTCAGCGGATCAAATTGAAACAATGAATAAGTGAAACACTGAAACGCTGACTTTAAAATTCTTAATATTATAATTAAGCAACTTTTTTTCTTCTCGCCATTGCTGGGTCAATTTGATAATGCTTTACTTTGCGATACAAAGTTGCTCTACCAATCCCTAGGGCTTTAGCAGCCTCTGTCAAATTACCTTTAAATTGCGAAATTGCAGCTTCAATGGCTCTTGCTTCAAGTTTATCAATTGATTCAACTTGCGTTGGACTCACTGAATTTTTAAAATTTAAAACTTTTGCACCCAAAGAATCAGATTTAACAGCACCTGATATTAATGTAGGAGCAGATAAGTTATGTATTTTTAAATCTTCAGGTTTATCTAAAAGATGAACCCATTGAGACGGTGTCAAAACTGTTAAAGTACAATTTTCATCAGTACCCACTGTTGACTTAACTTTTTCGATGGTTTCATTGTTTTCGCTAATAACATACACTATTGACTTCATTAGAACCTCCAATTACACCATCCGGGGCTTTAAGACGTTCTCTATCATTGGAACAATAAATCTATCGGAGTTTCTTTCTGAGAATTTAGGGGTAAGTTAAAAATAAAATGATTTTTTTTGAGAAAGTTAATAAATCCATGGACTTTATAAATAAATATTTTTTAATCGTCTAATTATAGTACACTTTTATCATATATTTTTGTTTTAGCTTCATAGATTTGCGAATAATTATTTAATTATTCTTAGTGATAGTTGTATTTAAATAGAATGTTTGAAAATTCGGCCATCCAATTTAACTACAAACCATAATCCTTAGTTTTGATTTTCATATTTTGGGGTAATTCTAAAATCACCCCCAACAAACAAGAATTTATTTTCACATGATTATGTTTGATATAATCGCAATACGATCTAACTTTATCATGTGTAGTGATTTATTAAAGCCCTACTTTATATTTAGGCTTTTTAATAATTTGTGACTGATAATCCTTTTGTGTTTTTGAAATTACAAAAGGGTTATTAGGCATGTACACAATTAAAGACTCGTTGGCTTTACCTTTAGAAAATTGAACTATCTTTTGCTCTTGTGGTTTTAAGTCAATCAACTCAGGCATTCCAATAAATGACAATCCACCTTCAAGATCCAATTCAACCCATTTATCTAAGAAGTCAAAATTAGCAATGGCTTCATTTTCATAACTTTGAATTCCAACTTTTATTTTAAATGTTTTATTCAAATTTTTAGCAATTAAACTAACATCGGCTTGAAGTACTGTTAACGTTGAATGAGTATATTGCAAAACCGGCATCATCCCAGCAATTGCTGGTGCATAGTCTTCTTCTGCCTTTGAACGAACTTCTTCGTTATCTGAATTCAAATCTTTTTCATATTGTTGACGAATTGATTTTAGTAAATGGGCATCAAATAATCCACTCGCATAAAAAGGCTTAGCACCAAGGCCCGCTACGTTTGAAGAAAATACTCCAGCAAGTTCTTGCTCTGGTTTGCCATCGCCATCAATATCTATTTGAACGTTAGGCTCACAAAACAACCAAGAAGTTAGAGGAGAATACGTTTTAATTGCAACTTGCAAAATTTGTTTTACTTCGCCTTCAATATCTTTTTCAACAACACGATATCCAACAGACTCTAAATCACAAATCATAGTTTTGTGTAATTGTTGAAAGTTTTGAGCTGCAACACGATCACTCTTACCTAATAAAATAAAAGGTAAAGCTTGGCCTGAGTTAGCTTTAGATCCGTTAATAACTTGTAAAGATACTAGGGAACCTTCAGAAACAGAAGCAGAATCTCCAGCGATACTCATTGATTGAACTTTGATATCAGAAGCCTTAACTACAACTGCCATCATAGGTATTTGTATTGATAATTCATCATTCGCATAAACTTGGATTCGACCATCTAGTTCCATAAAATTATCTTTTACTTCTGGACCATTTACTTGAATATCAAGATTAATTATTCGAACTTCACTTGGATTTAAAGTTAAAAATTGATTAGCAACTTTATATCCTTTTGCAAGTTCGCTTTGAACTTTTAATTTTAATATTTCATTAGAAATATTTTTTAAAGTTAATTTTTTGCGTACAACCTTAGATTGCCCAACTTGAAATTCGCCCAATGAAATCGATGCCGGTTGCGAAACGATTTTTTGTTCTAAAGCATTTTCTATTTGAACTCGTCCTGAACCTTGTAACGAAATGGGATACACTTCACCACTAGCATCATTTATTTTTTTAGCAGATCCCATTACTAATGATTTAAAATCATCAGCAGATAAATCCTTGTGTTGTTGTTTAAGTAAAGCAACAACACCAGCCATATGAGGAGTCGCCATTGATGTACCAGAAAATTTTACTCCTAAATAACCGGAACCCATTGCCGCAGAAACAATTTGTGATCCAGGAGCTGCTATTTCAGGTTTAATTGCAGAATCTAAAGAACGAGGTCCACGGGATGAAAAATCAGTAAGCGTATCCACAAGGTTTGGTTTTTCAACTTTTATTCCTGACTTAAAATCAAAAATCACAGAACTTTCATTACCCGACTGAGCCATTGCTTTTTTGATTTCATCTCCGTCAACTTTTGCAATCATGATTGCTGGAATATCAAATTTTTCCTCACCACCACCCATTATAAAAGGGGCTCCTGGTTGATTGTTTGCTACAACCACAGCAATTGCACCCGCTTCTTGAGCTAACTTTATTTTTTCAGAAAATGGAATAACACCCCTATCAATTAATGCCACATTACCTTTTGCTTTTGCAAAATCTTCGTCGCTAATTTTATCTTTTTGTCCTAATCCTAAATATACTGGTTTACCTTTAAGAGTAGGAAAACCCTTTAATTTTTTAGTTATACCAGCTTCTGAATACTCAATAATAAGTTCTTTTTTATCATCACCTAAAGTCACATTAACTTTCAAAGCATCAAATAAAATATTGTGATTCATATTATCAATACTTGCTGCTACAGATAACGCTTCATCAGTAGTACCCGGTGAACCAACTATATATTGCGTGTGACCGCTATTTCCCGCAGCTGCAACAACAACTAATTTTGAAAGTGAAGCATTTCGAATTGCTTTGTTATACAAAATTTGCGGTGAACCATAATCACTTCCAAGAGATAAATTCACTAAATCTAATTTATCGCTAATATCTAAGTCACCGTTTGGATCCATTGCATATTCTAACCCTGCAATCACAACACCATCAGAAGTGGAACCATTTGCTCCAAATACTTTTATTGCATAAAGATCCGCGTCTGGTGCTACGCCAGAATAAGTTAATTTTTGATCTCCATGACCAGCAACTGTTCCTGCAACGTGAGTCCCATGGCCACCTTCATCGATAGGGTTTTCGTCAGGTTGAGGGATTATAGTTTCTAAGCTTCCACCGCCCGCTGAATAATTAGTTCCAACAAGATCTATACCGCCAAGAACTTTTGCATTCGGAAATAAATCTGACTTTTTTGCTGGGTCCATATTTTTAAATATCAAAGCATCGCCCACTCCGCCCAACATTTTATGTGTGTAATCTATACCAGTATCTATGATACCAACTTTTACACCTTTACCAGTAATACCTTTTAAGTGAGCAACATGAGCACCAATAAAATCAACGCTATTAGGACCTTCAAGTGGTTCTTCTGCACCTATTTCATGTTCTTCATTTGGTTTTAAAAATTCTGGACGAGTAAATTGTGCGGACTTTTCTAAGCGAGACACAACTGCTAATTTATCAATGCTGCTCTCAAGACTTTTAGGAGCAAATACATACATGGCATTGATTAATAATTTGTATTTATAAATTACGATAACTTCTGGAGAAAGGGATTTTAATTGACCTTCAACGTAAGCTTGTTCTGCAAGGATACCTTTTTTTCTTTCTGGATCGATATTTCCACCCACAACTCCTTCAAGAAGAGGAGGTGTCTGTAGTTCAATAAGGTATAAACCATGAGAAACTTGAGTGGGCTGATTTGAAATTAGATCTGAGTCCGTAAACATTGATTTAACAACTTGGTTTACTTTTTCGCTAAACTTATTTTGAGGAGAGCAGTTCATCAACATTGATGATGCTATTATTATACTCATTCGTTCTATCAATTTCATTTTATTCCCCTTTGACTTTACTTTTACCTTTTCCTATTTACAATTCGCTACTTCAGTTAATTTCATATTTAAATTAATATTTAAAATTACTTTTTTTGGAACGCTTATGCAGATTTTGCATAAGTTAGAAGTCCCAATATCAAATGGGGCAATTTATTCCAAGTTAAAATTTCTTATAAACAATATAAATAAAATTCGAAATCCGGTGCTTTTAGCGTAAATGCTACAATAATTCGCTATTATAGAGGCATTGACCTTGCTCTAGCCCCTCTTACGCTTTTGAAAATATAATTCACAAGCAAAAAAAATTAAAAATTTAAAAATTAAAATTTTGTATTATTTAAATTTAATTTTAAATATTTTTATTTTTCTTATCTAAAGGAGTCATAAATGAAAATAAAATCCTATCTGTATTTGGAAGGGCAATTGCAACCGGTTGAAGTTGAGGTCCTCAGTCAAAAAGGTATTCCATTAATCCAATTTGTAGGACTACCCGATCAGATAATTAAAGAGAGCGCAGTGCGAATTAAAAGCGCTATTAAATCTTGCGGTTTTGAATGGCCTCAAGCCAAACAAATCATTGTGAGTTTAAAACCAAGTCACCTTAAAAAATCAAGCCAAGGATTAGAGTTTGCTGTTGCCACCGCAATATTACTTGAGACTGAACAAATCACAATGGACGCCGAAAATCTTGAAAAATATTATTTTTATGGGACCCTCGATCTTGAAGGAAATGTGAGTATTCCTGAAGATCTCAGCGTATTTTATCCCAATGATCCGGCAAACGAATTTTTATTTACGGGCAATGTTTCTGAAGAATTAATCTCAAATAATAGTGAAAAGTTTGAAAAAAAACAAGGAAAGGAAGCTAAGGAAATAATAGAAATAAAGGAAATAAAAAATAACAGAAAGGAACTAAAGACAGAAATTAATTTTGATTCTTTAAATAGCAATTCAAAATCTTACAGACGGAGTAAAAATAATTTTTTCTACTCGCAAAATAGATATTTAAAAGTAAATAATTTAAGCGAGCTAATGAATCCTGAAGTTGTGCACCCAATAGATCCCCCATGGTATTTCGAGCGACCCAAATTATATGACCATATTTATTTAACAAACCCACAAAAAGAATTAGCTTTAATTAGTGCCTTAGGTGGACACCATATGTTACTTGCCGGCCCAGCGGGGTCGGGTAAATCTTTGATGGCCGATGTGATTCACACTTTAAAAACAAAACCCTGTGAGCAGGAAGAGGGATTGATTATCTCACGATATTTAAAAAATAAAAAATATTTAAATAAAACAAATTCAGAGCAACAAAGAGACAAAGATAATTCAATGGGTGCAGAAGAAATTTGGCGACCATTAATAAAACCACATCATACAATATCTCTTCATGGATTAATTGGAGGGGGATTACAATTATTTGAAGGTGAACTTTCCAGAGCGAATTGCGGCACAATGATTTTTGATGAATTATTAGAATTTAAACAACCTGTTGTTGAATCCTTGAGAGAGCCCTTAGAGACTGGACAATTAAGAATTGTAAGAACTTCTGGTTATGCAATTTTTGAGAGCCGATTTCAGTGGATTGCAACTACAAATTTGTGTCCCTGTGGTGATTTTGTACCAGGAAAAAATATTGATTGTCGTTACGCACTTTCGAAGTGTCGTTCGTACAGTCAAAAATTAAGTGGTCCTTTGCTTGATCGGTTTGAGTTAATTTCATTTTCTAATGAATGGAAGGGCGATCGGGTTCATTCGGTACAGAGTTTAGCAAAATTGTTAAGTGAAAATAGTTTTTTTAATGGGGAGCGAGAAAGTTTAAAAGGCAATGCATTTTTAGCTCTTGAATCCAAGCTCCCTTTTGTGTCTCAAAGATTATTAAACCAATGGGGAAGTTCGATTAGAAGAAAAAATGCAACTTTAAAAATTGCTTATTCACTGGCCAGATTAAACGAACGAGAATTACCCAATGACGACGATATAGAGAGAGCCTTGGATTACACTCTGCGGCCCTTTCAAAGGATTCAACGTTGGGATTAAGACTCCTGTTGACACAATAATTGGATATAAGCATAATTAAATTTATCTTTTTAAAAGATAAGTGTTTATTAACTGATTATTTATTTTATTTACCAATAAGGTGGCATGGCCGAGGGGCTAGGCAGCGCTCTGCAAAAGCGTGTACGGCGGTTCAAATCCGTCTGCCACCTCCAAATAAGTGCCTGAAATTATTATGAAAAATCAAATATCAAACCCAGATTCGCGGATAAGCCGCATTAAGTGATCCTGCAATTCAATTTTTTTTAAAAGAAAAAAATTTTATTTCCACTGCCGTACTTTCACGGTCAGAGATCTTGTTACGTCTAAAAAATTTGACGTTTTTTTATCACTTCCCTTGGTGATGAGTAGAGTTAACAGGCGCGAGCTCACCGTCTGGGCGCAAGTATCCATTTAAGTCGGATCAGACTTTTCTATGGTGGTGTATGTACGCGTATAGTTCAAATCCTCCGAAAATCTCAACCTGCATATTCTAATCAATATGCCGATCATTTAATTTTCAAAGAACTCTAGATTTTTTATCCACAACCTTTGTGTGGATATATCTGTGCAGACAATCTTTCTGGGAACTGCAAACCCTCTTTTAATTTTAAAACCTCCTTTGCAAATTCATGTGAAACTTTTAAAATAATTTGTCGCGCATGATTCACAAGCTTTCCTGGTGAAAATATAAACTGATTTCTGATTTTTTTTGAGTAATGTGGTTTTTCTGGATTTTCTATTAATGCAATCCAACGAATCATATTATGCGCCACTTGCGCCAGTAGAAGCCAAGCATGATTGGACAGTAATCTTCGGCAGGGGAAATTTTTTAAATTATAATTATATTTTTCTTCTTTATGAAAATTTTCACTGTTGCCACGCTTTTGATGATGCTCAAAAACTTGTTGATAAATCCACTGAGTTAAATCAAAATTTGTGACTACAGCGTAGTACTCCCATTCGCCCTCTTCTTTAACTGTATTCAACTCAAAAAGACTGCGCTGTCCGTGCTTTGCTTTGTCATTTAGACTACAATATGTAACCCAAGTTCTTTTAATTATTATAGGCAATTTTAATGTGCCCTCACTCCAAGAGGGATCCCAGTGCAGCCTTGCCATTTCACATTTGGGTAATTCTCTATCTGATTTCTTAGCTCGTTTTAAGTCTTCTTCTGAATACACCCATGGTTGCCAACTTAATCCTTCCGCTTCAAGTTTACGATCCCATTGAGTAGTGCCTTTGTGAGCCGTCAACGTAAATAATAATCCCTTACTTAAACATTCTCGAATCATATCTTGATTGCAATAAGCTGAATCTGCTCGAAAATATTCCTTAGCTTCTAATCTCCTTTTACGTTGAGTTTTTCCATCGTCCATAATTGTTCGCAAAAAAAGTGCAGCATCTGTACCGCTCTTAGTATTTCCAGATCTTAATTGAACTCCATGGCACAATCCCAACTGATTAAACACTACCTGAGATTCTAAACACCATTCATTTTTGTAATTCCAAGCTAAACCCTCAATCATTTCTCCATAATGCACATGGTGAGTTGAATCCATATCTAAAATCATTTTATTGGGACGAAAACTTTCTGGAAGGTTATCTTGTAAATGTTTAAAAATATCTCTCGACATGTTATTTAAAAAAGTATTGAGTTTGTCTATATGCTTAACTTCAAAATCTTTTAAAAAATCACCGACTGTACGGACTGCTGCTGGAGTATCCTCAAAAAGCTCAGCAACGTATGGATCATCTTTAATCCTACTTAAATCAGAAAGACATTCAACTCCATGTATATGGCCAGCCATTACCATTAAGGCCAATAAATAACTACCCGTTGAACGATGGGAAACTCGCTCAGGTAAACATGCTCTAAACTCTTCAGCCCATGGCGATTTATCAAAAATCTCAAGGATGGTGCCCAAACCACCTGATGATGTTAACTTAATATCTGAACCAACAATTTTAATTCTTTTGATTTTTCTTTCGGTTTGTCTACGAAGTTGTCGAGTCATTAGATGTGCTCCCTCATGTAAGTGGAAGGATATTAATTCATAATTTTTTATTAGGAAATGTTATTTTTTAGGATTCACCAAATTGGTGATTAGATTTTATTTTTGATTTTAAACTAAATCATTTAAAATCAATACGTTTATCAACACTGTTGAAAAATTATCCGCGAATCTGGGATCAAAAACAAAGCGGGTTAGGAAAATTCATCAAAACGGGTTAGTTTCTAACCCAACAGTTGAATCCGTTGATTTTAAATACCTTGAAAATATTAAAGCTGTGTATGAAATAGGCCGAATACTAGAAGGACGACATTATATAATGTCAGATGTTTGGAAGGCTTATAATGAAGACAAGGCAACATTCAAAAAATCTTTACTTGAGGATTAGACCTAAAAGGCCAACTGCGTTTTCTATTTATGATCGTATAGAATTAAATGATGGTCGAACTAAAAATGAGACACTTCCTAATATTGACTTAGATTCTTTAAATAAAGCCTATGCTCAAAATAAGGTCACACTTATTGAATCAACCAAACAAGCAAAAAGTATCCTAAAACAATTAAAAGTAAGTCAAAATATCCAAGATGGTTTAGAAGATGTTTTTAATTCTGAAAATGAAAAAATACTTAAACTTTTTTTAGAGGATTACTTCAAACGTAAAAGATTCTTAGTTGATAAAGACTCAGCTAGGTATAAGTTTGAAAGAGCAGTCAAAGCAGTTGGTAAGATGTCTTTATATACATCAAGTGAAGAGGATTTATTAAGTTGTATTTTAGAACTAGATTTTGATGAAAATAAAAAGAGGGATATTGTAGCTAAATTAAATTCAATCCTTAAGTTTTTAAAAAGAGATGTAGTTATCCCCTCACCTCCAAAAGTTGTTAACGAAGTTT
>SXSU01000053.1 GCA_005793345.1 Bdellovibrionales bacterium | reverse complement strand
TTTATTTGATTATTCAATAAATAGGATTTTCTATCTTTTACTCTATAACTTTCTCCTTTGATATTAATTGTTGTTGAATGATGTAATAATCGATCGAGTATCGCAGCACTGGCTTCACCAAGTATCTCACCCCATTGATTATAACCTCTATGAAATGATAAAATTAATACTATCATTTCTACCAAATAATAATATATTTGAGGAGATGTAAAGATTCAGACGTATTTGAAAAATATTCAAATAAATATGACTCGGCACCTGATCTAAGTTAACGCAGACTTAAAGTCTTGAAATTGGCGATGAACTTTGGCCAGTGCTTTTATATGCAGTTCACTGTAAAAACTCTGAAAACAATATTTTTTAAAATTTTCAGCTGAATCGATGACCATTGAGATAATAGTCAAAGGTGCTTCAGTGTTCTAAAAACATATGAGCTGTTCACTTCGAATAATGACAATTGGCTTCCTGGTCATCGCTGTCGAATTCAATGTATTGGATCTCAGCGATTAACTGCATCCGTGGCCACATCTAAAAGATTAGTTATCGAGTCACTTTGCATATCCAAATTTTTGTAACTCTATTGAATTGTGGAAGTTTTAAAGGAATTTTGAATCAAACTATTTTCCACAAGAAGAGTTTTTCGAATAGGAAAGCTCGCATTACTAAAATTTCAAAAATTAAAATGCACATTTAAAATGATCGTTGTAATTATTTCGTGACTTGTAATTCAATAGTCAACATATCTTAGAATAATTTAAATTCTTTCTAAAGTACGATCCTTGCAGATCCAACTAACTCTGAGCAAAGCTTTGAAAATGAAAGAATTGTTTTTTCATCCATACTTTTATTTTTTTCAAAATCACTTCGAACCAATGGCGTAATAATACGTCCAAATGAACTAATCCATGGATTATTATAAAGGCTATCGCTATAGTTAAGTTTAGTGGGAAAAAACTTTTCCATAAAAAGAATTTGACCTATTGAAACTGCAAGTGGTTCCTCAAGAATTACTGTTTTTTTTATTTTAGCTCCAACTGAACAATTATCCAAAAAAAGTTTTGTAAATTTTTGTTTTTGTTCAAGAGGTTGTCTCATTGATATGGTATGCACCACTTCATGAAAAACAACGTCTTGTTCAGTAAAATCTTTATGTAATTCTGGATTATAATACATTAGAAGGTATTTACCAGATGGAGTTGCTAAAGTTTTCTTTTGTGGCGGCCACCAAACAAAAAGCACCTCATAATTTATATCATCTTTCACATTGTAATATGCTCTTACTTTATCATAAAAGTTGTTTATTTCGTTATTTGAAATGATTTTATTTACGTTTTTTGATGTGACTTCAAATACTTCAGTTTCTTTTATGATCTTGGAATAATTTGACTCAAAATGCTTATAAAAATCTTTTAAAAATTTAAAATCTTCTTTACTTACAAGATTATTTACCCTTTCCATAGCTTCATCGAACGTATTTGAAGAATAGAAAATGCTAGCTAACGGATCGGATTCTATACTGCCTAACATTGCAAAAAAACCATTTCTATTTTTTAATGGGTCTTTTTCAGTTTGGTCAGGATCGTTATAGTATCTCCAACGAAGTTTTTCATATGTATTAAAAAGTTTTTGATCTTCATCTGAGAGGCCAAATCTAACTTTCCAATAACTTTGGTATTCACTTTCAGTAAATCCTGGCCACCAGTTCGAAACCTGATCCATTGTTGAAAAAATATTTGATACCTTTGAATATCGGGCAATAATTGTTGTTTTTGCCTGAACAAATAAAGTAAAAATCCATATTATTAGAAAAATTAAGAACTTCATTTGTCGTCCTCCTAAGAATTAAAAAATAAGTGAAAAACCAAGTTTTGTCTATGAATGATTTATTTGGTGCATAAAGGAAGTACTAAAAATGATAATTGGATACCTATCTTATTGTTTTCTGATCAATTCCAATTTCAAATTTTTTAAAGCCAGCGTAAAACTACTCATCAAAAAATCTATAATCATTTGATTTTAATGCAAGCAATTTACGGCAATCATTAGAAATATTTTTATGTCAAAATCATTACAGGCGAAAATTTTTCAATTATTGAGTATAAGACTTAGAAAGTAAACCATATAATTGGAGGAAAATTATGAAATTAACAACTATTCTTTTTGTTTTGTTTGCCACTCTCTCTGTAAATGCCAAGAGCTTGAATTGCGGTGGTACAGAGCCCTTTTGGGATGCAAAAATCAATCTTGAAAATGGACTAGTAAAAATATCAGATCCATCTAATGCGAAGGGTTCAACTATTAAAACTAAAATTTCACCAGCAGCTGGAACTTCAGTTGAATATGCTTTTGTTGCAAAAGGCAAATACACTTCACTTGCTGTTGTTAGTAATGAATCCTGTAATGATGGTATGAGCGATGAGAAATACAGTTACTCAGTAATAATGACTGGTTATTCTGCGGAACCGCTGGTTGGTTGTTGTAAAGCAACAGAACCTGCATGTTTCGATCCTAGATTAGCTTTTATAAAGTGTGAGGATGGTAAAAAATTTGAAGGTTGGGATAAAGGCCAGTGTGAGAACGGACTTGTAGCTGGTGCTATTTGTAAATAAATCACTAGTCTAAGAGTTTAATCAAGGCCCGTATTGTAAGCTAAAACTTGAATGCGTAATTTGATAATTTGTGACCTAAAAAGCGTGTTATTGTTTACACGCCTTTTAGCACATTAAAAAATAAAATTCTATTCTCATAAAAGTGTTATTTCAATTTGCCTGATTCAATTTTGGCGACAAACTGACTATGAAATATAGCACATAAACTATCGCCCTCCATAATTTTGGCTGATAATGGTATTCGAGCACGGCCTTTTTTTGAAAGTCTTCTATAAAATAGATTTGGTGTATTGGCGTCAGACCAGTTTGCAATTATTAATGCGTCTGACTTTACTGGTTTAATATAAGAAATATCACCTTTTGAAATGACAATGTCATCTGTGCTAAACCCATTGTTGGATAGGCCATAAAGAAATAATCCGTAACATGCCAAGGCTGCTCCCGAATATAAACTACCCCCAAATAAAGTACCTTTATGATTTCTATTGGGAGCCAATGGTAATAACATTGTAAGTTCCAACGGACTAATATCAACTATTGAGATTGCCATTGTCTGAGCAATAGGAATTTTTTCTTTTAGAAATCGATCAAAGACTACCATGTTACTAATTAACATTACGACCTCATCACCTAACTGATTCTACAACTGCATTGATATTGTAGCTTAATGTCTTAATCTGATGCTTATGTGCGACTCAAATCCATCATTGGCAAAGAAAACACAAACTAAGTACTCTAAGAGAATTAACTTAAAATTAAAAATAAAATTCCTAGGAGCGCAGGTGCAGCTTGGATGAAAAATATTTTTTTCCCCACAGTAATGCCTCCATAAACACCTGCAACAACAATGCATAAAAGAAAAAAATATTTAATTTGGTTACCAAAAATCACTATCGGATGTATCGCTCCCCAAATTATTCCAGCCATTAAAAAAAAATTATATAGCCCTTGATTAGCAGCCAGAACTTTGGAACTCAATGCACTTTCTTGCGAATGACCAAAAACCTTAAGGCCTACAGGGGTAGTCCATAAAAACGTTTCTAAAATGAAGAATAAAAAATGTAATAAAGCTACAAGCCCTAATAAAATGTTCGAAATGATGGTCATAATATCCTCAAAATTAAAAGGTTTGACAAATTCTGTCAGAAAAAATTTCCTCAATAATTTTCACTTTTAATCGCAATCTATTGAAAGAATTTTAAAATAATAAGGGAATAGCGGACTTTGAGTTGAATTGTTTGTTTCCACAAGATCTATAAGAGAATATCTTCCACCGCATTTCTTGTAAAATTCTGCTGTTTCAGTTGAGTTTTCTACAATAAACTCTGAGACACCTTCAAGATCTCCACGATGCAGGTAAAGGTCAAAGTAATAGCTTCCGTTTGGTTGACCATAAAAATAGTCTTTTGTGTAAAAGAGAACGCCATTCATTGGGCTTGACTGAGAAACAGAAACATTCAGTGTAATTAATATCTGAATGAGAGAGATTAATATTATTTTATAATTTAACACACTAGTCCTTTCATACTTAAGTATATGGTTTTTATTTATTTTTTAGTTTATTTATACTGTCATCTTCAATTTTAATTTTTCCAAATATTGGACAAATAATATTTACACAATCTGTTTGGTTTGCTTTTCTTTTGAGGTTTTCAAGAGTCTTTTTCATCGACAGCAGAATATTTATCTTTTCATCAATAGTATTTATCTTGCTGTTATAAATCTCCACTAACTGACTTTTAGTTGCTTTTTTTTTCTTATTCTCATTAAGCCAAGATTTGATTTCACGCAAGGTGAAGCCTGCTTGCTGAGCCATCTTTATAAATTTAAGCCTGTTTAGTGTATCGGAGGTATATTCACGATAGCCCGATTCACTTCTCTTAGGTATAGGTATCAACCCTGTACGTTCGTAAAAACGTAAAGTCTCTCTACCGATCTGAAGTTCCGCTGAAATGTCTTTTAATCGTAGTGGTTTTTCCATCTTGTAAATGGTATAAAGGTGGTACTATAGTACCATGTCAATTCTTTATTTTAATGATCGCCAAAAAAGATTTGTTACCATAAAATTATTGTAAAAGATTCGCTTGTATTGATAAATTGACTAAACTTAGAGACATAGGGGATCAAAAACCTTGAGTAAAATTGATTTCCCTTACGCTATTATTATGTAAGGAGTGAATGATTCAACATTTTAAAAAAGTCCCAACAAAAGTATTCATTTACGTTATGATGTTGGTCGAACAAATAAAGATGTTATTGAGACAAAAAAAGTTTATTGGTTTTGTCCAGAATTAATGAGCTTTACCGATTTTTCATTGGCTCAGAAAGCATTGAGGCTTTACAACTTTTTTAATTTTTTAGAAAATTCTCGAATGAAAAAACCACTCAGATCTATTTAAATGCTTTAGGATTTTTAAAATTCATCTCGCAATTGCGTTATCAAAATCACTTCGTTAAAAACCATAACATGAATTAAAATAAACTCGACCGTCGGGGCAGGGTCAAATAAATCTCTGCTCCATTGTTATTTGGGTTCTTGGTCGCTTGAATAAAAACAATATTTATATTCAAAAAATAGCCTTTAAATAAAATCAAAAGATAGCTAAGTTAAATTTAATTTATACCTCATAAATATTTTGAATGTTTTACTGAGTATTCATTTTAATTTACAGCCTCAAATCAATTTTAAATGGTTTATAAATAATCTCGATTGGAATAATTTTTGA
>SXSU01000052.1 GCA_005793345.1 Bdellovibrionales bacterium | reverse complement strand
CTGAGCAATTTACAGGTATGCAAGGAAAATACGTAGATGTTAAAGATACTGTTCGTGGTTTTAAAGAAATTCTTGAAGGCAAGTACGATTCTTTACCGGAACAGGCATTCTACATGGTAGGAACAATTGAAGAAGCTGTAGAAAAAGCAAAAAAATTGAATGCTTAATATGTTAATTTTGTAAGGTGAAAATTTATGTTTAAATTGACTTTAGTAACTCCAGAAAAAAGAGTAGTGATTTCTCAAGAAATTGATGAAGCAACTGTTCCTGCATTTAAAGGTGAATTAAATATTCTTCCTGGACATGCACCATTAATTACTACACTTGTACCTGGAGTTATAAAGTACAAAATTAAAGGTGGAAAAGATTTTAAAGCTTCAATCAGCTGGGGATATTTAAATGTATCTCCAGAAGGTCTAAATGTTTTAGCAGAAACGGTAGAGACTCAAGACGAAATTAATTTTGCAGAGTCTAAAGCTGAAGTTAAAAATATTGAAAAAAGATTAACTACTGAAACTGTTGATGATGAAACATATAGACACCTTCAAGAAAAACTTGCCCATGAAAAAGCAAGACAATTACTTGAAAACTTAAAATAGAAAATCAAAATTTATTTCCTAAATAAAAATTAAATTTAAAATAAAAAACCCAGCTATAATTTATAACTGGGTTTTTTATTTTTTAACATCTTAATATTTATAATTCTAAAGTTTTTACCAATTTTGAAGTTTAGGATTTCGATTTAATCCTGGTTTGAATGCATTTTTAGAGTAAGAATCAGGATCAACTTCTCTATTGGTAAATGGTGGAAATTTTGCATCTGGTTTTCCTAAGAAAATAGTTACCCAACTACCACTAAAGTTTAAAACAGCAGTTTCATTATTTGGGTCATAATTTAACAGATCTAAATCTTTTAAAGTATAGGTCTCTTCTGATAGACTATTTGATTTTGGCGCAGAAAGATCTTTTGAGCTAACAGAAGTTAGCTGAACTCTGTCTATATTTGAATTTGCAGGAACTACAACATCTCCTCCACCGGCCTGTTCACTAAATTTAGCATTGCCTATAACCACTGCATACATTCCAGGTTTTGGATATACGCCATGGGAACCATGGGCAATAAATGCTCTTGGTCTAATATTATCTGTTTTTACTTCGGAAAATTGTAACATTTCATCCCACGGAACCTCAACTGCACCACCCTCCCACTTGAGTTTAACTGACTCAGACGAATCTAAAAAAGCCATTGTTTGATCTGGTAAATGAGCGCCATATATTACACTTTGGGGAATAAAATTTTTATTTGTCAGTTTTAATTTCACGGTTATGCTCTCGCGATCAAAAGCATGAGCGGCAATACCAGTTAGCCCTTGAGTTTTTACATCATCACCACCTTTAGAATCATATGGATATAAGAAGTGATAATTTAAATAAAATATGTCTTTGGAAGTATGGCTTGGAATTATGGAATAATATACTACTGGTTTAGATAAATCTGATGATCTTTCAGCTCCATCACCATAGCGAACACTAAGTGCTCCTGGTCCACTTAAACTAAGAGACCCCTGATACCCAGCGCTCATTAATAAATCTCTGCTACCAAAGTTTTTCATCATATTAAAAATTTCGCTAAAATCATAAATTTGATCAAACTTATAATCAGAGTCACTATGCTTATTTGATAGTGTCATCTTTTCTTTATCAAGATCTTTCAACACATTAACTTTGTTAAAAATATAATTCAATGAAGATGGAAAATATTGTTCATCCGGTGCAAAGTGAAGTATAGGTGCAAATTGCTTTGCAAGAGAGCTAATATCAAATGACGATAACAATTGTCTATCATTCTTAGAGTAAACAAAAACATCTTGGTTCCAGCAATTATATTCTTCGTAATATTCTCCGGTATTATCTTCCTTTGGAGTTATGCTATCATCCATATCCAACTTTCCTGAAGCGCAGTATATAGCAACATGATATGATCCAGTTTTATTAAAAAAATCTGGTTTAATTTTAATAATCCTTTTATCTTTAGTTTTTATTTCAGAGTTTGTAACCTCAACTTCGTTACCACCAATAGAACTTACAAATGATAACGTAAATGATGTAGGAATGTTTCCGTCATTACCAACTCCTGTAGCCTGATCATAGTTATCACCTAGAGCAAAAGGCATATCACCCAATTTAATAGTTAATCCGGAATTATCATTACTTAAAATTTGAAATGGAGGAAGATGAGTTTTTTCGTATTGAAATCTTGTAAACTCTTTTCCAGCGAACACCGATTGATTTAAAAACAATAGAAGTGTTGTTAGAGATAATGTAAAATTTGAAGATACTTTTTTAGTAAATAAATTTTGTTTCATTAGTATACTCCTAGATGTATAAATCATTTTTAATAATTTATAATATATATCGATAAACAGAGATTGTTTCTACTGTAATGTTTTAGTCAAAGGGACGATAAGTGTTACTTTTTGGACGATTTAATCAAATTAAAAATCTAAATTGAAATTTCATTTTGCTAAAGTTAGAATGTAAAAAATTTTACAATGTGTAAATAAATTGATTCAATTTATAAGGAGCGGTTAATGAAAATATTTATTAAACTTTTATTTCCTATAGTTTTTAGTTTAAATTTGTTTGCGGATGTTAAGCTGACCGGAAATAACTGGGTACACATTGCGGAAAATAGTTTTTCACCACCAACTCCCGACACAATTGATCAGTATAATATTACAATGAGTTGTGAGCCAGAGTATATATATGATACTGATGGAAAAATAAAAGCAGAAACAATATGTTTAGAAATAAGTGCTGAACGAATCATTGGTGAAGACGGTTTTATTTCAATCAAGCTTGGAAATTCAGATATTTTATTTAATTTAAAAGGATCGCCTGTTGAGCATCATATATTTTATAAAAATAGCAAAGTTGTAAATATGGAAAAATATTCAAAAGCAATTAGTGAAGCAATTAGTGAGGTAGAAGTTACTATTCGAACAATTCCTACTTATCATTCAAAAATCTGTAGCACCCAATTCGTAGCTTCTCAAGTGGAGCTACATACAAAAGCTTATGAAAAATGTGAAGAAGCTGTTGCGGAAAAAAAATTTGATTCAAATGGCTTGAGTTGGACTAAGTAAGAATCAGAATAATAATTTTAAATTAAACATGGGCTAATTTTTTTAGATAATCTAATTCATCATAAATATTTTGAATTGATTGATTGTTCATGCGAATAATCAATCGATTATCAGGAGCTAAACTATATTTTTTGTTTTCTCTCATTGCTAATGAAATTGCTGTTTCTGGTTTAAGTGGAGTATTCTCACTAAAAGAAAGAGAGAGAGTTTTTAAACCAGTACTTAAATCTTTAACACCCAACTGTTTACACTCATATCGCAATAGCATTATACCCATTAAATTTAAAACTTGTTCTGGTAGAGGACCAAACTGATCTTTTAATTCGTCTTCAATATCACTTAAATCATTTTGACTTGTGATATTTGAAAGAGCTTTATAATAACCAAGACGTAAGCGAATATCAGCAATATATTGATCAGGAATTAATGCAGGAATTTTTAAATTAATTTCAGGATCCAAATCCATATTCGAGCTTGTTTCGCCTTTAGCATCTCGGAGAGCATCGTTTAGCAGATCCATATATAAATCATAACCAACTAAGTTGATATGGCCTGATTGTTCTTCACCTAAAATGTTTCCAGCGCCACGCATTTCTAAATCATGTTGAGCGATTCGCAGGCCACTACCCAAGGCCGTATTTTCTTGAATGACACGTAAACGCTCTTGCGCATCCTTATCAATACTTTTACCCTTTGGAATTAATAAATAACAATAAGCCCTTTGTTTTGAGCGCCCAACTCGTCCCCGCAATTGATACAGTTGTGATAATCCCAACTGGTGAGCTTGATCAATAAAAATTGTATTAGCTCTCGATACATCCATGCCCGACTCAACAATTGTTGTACTCAGTAATACATCAATATCGTGATTGAAAAATGCAACCATGGTTTCCTCAAGTTGATCTTCTTCCATTTGGCCGTGGGCTACTTTTATCCTTGCTTCAGGTACGAGCTGACGAAGCTCATCACAAAGAGAATAAATACTTTGAACGCGGTTATGGATAAAATAAACTTGTCCACCCCTTTGAATTTCTGCAAGTATAGCTTTTCGAATAGTTTCACTTTCAAACTT
Source organism: Bdellovibrionales bacterium (assembly GCA_005793345.1). Taxonomy (GTDB): domain Bacteria; phylum Bdellovibrionota; class Bdellovibrionia; order Bdellovibrionales; family Bdellovibrionaceae; genus SXSU01. The sequence goes on along the minus strand of SXSU01000052.1, from coordinate 24,232 downwards.
ACAGGTGAACGTTCGAGTAGGCAGTCGGTCTACAGGAGGAGTAGTAATAAAACTTAAATCACGAATTCCAACTAAGCTCATATTTAATGTTCTTGGAATTGGCGTTGCAGATAGAGTTAAGGTATCAACATTAGTTTTAATCTTTTTTAGTCGTTCTTTATGAACAACACCAAATCGCTGTTCTTCATCTATAATTAATAAGCCTAAATTTTTATATAAAACATCTTTTGATAAAAGCCTGTGAGTGCCAACAATAATATCAACACGACCATCTTTTAAATCTTGCAATGTTTTTTTAACTTCTGCTGGAGTTAAAAAACGATTTAAAGCACGAATCTCAACAGGCCAGCCTGAAAATCTTTTTCGCAAAGTTTCTAAGTGTTGAAATGAAAGAACTGTTGTTGGAGCCAAAAGTGCAACTTGTTTGTGATCTTGAATAGCTTTGAAAGCTGCACGCATGGCAACTTCTGTTTTTCCAAATCCAACATCTCCACAGACCAAACGATCCATGGGGCGTGGGCCGGTCATGTCTTTAATAATATCTTTAATAGCTCGAAGCTGATCGTCGGTTTCATCGTATGGAAACCCGCCCTCAAAAGATTTATAATCATTATCTATAGCACTAAATGGGGGGCGTGTAAGTTGAGATCTCTGTGCATATAAATTTAATAGTTCAGAAGCTACATCTTTTAGATGACTTTTAACTTTAACTTTTGCTTTTTCCCAACTTGTTCCACCTAGTTTATCCAAGCCAACATGAGCGGCAGCTGCCGAAGCGTATTTTTGAATTTGGCCAACTCGATACACAGGGAGATACAATTTATTTTTATCTTTATAGGAGAGTTGAAGAAATTCTGATTCAACTCCATTTACCAACATTTTTTTAAGCCCTTCATATTGACCAATTCCGTGTTTGATATGGACAATGAAGTCGCCGACAACAAGATCGCCAAAATTTAATTTTTCGACTTGTTTTTGAAATTCTTTTTCTGCTTGATTAGATTTGAGTCTTGATTTTTTTCCAAAAAAATCTTCATCACGTAAATATATTATTTTTTCTTCGGCTAAACGAATGCTTTCATCTAAATATAATGGTAAAACATGAAATAAATTTAAATTTCGATTTTGTTGCGAGCTCCATTCATCAAGTAAAAACTCATCATCATTAGTGATAGAACAATCAAAATTCATTTTATCTAAAATAATTTTTACTCTTTCACTTTGTTGATGGTTTCTGGAGAAAATAAAAATATGGTAGCCCTCTTTTTTCCAAGAAGTGAGTTTGCTAGTCGCTTTCTTTAGCTTTTCATCACTTGCTAGATTATTTGCATCCAAAGAAAAAATATTTGAGAAGTCAAGAGTGCTAAAACTTTTATAGGTTATCACTTCATGAGATTTCTGAGAAGAAGATAAATTAAAACTATCATTCGAAAGATCGTAATTATTTTGCAAAGAAAAATCTTCATGTATATTTATTTTACTCGATTTAATGAGTCTGCCACCTTCTGGGTATGGAAGAGACTCTATAGACTCTGTTGTTTCAAAAATATCTTTATAGTCTGGCCTGATTGCAACTGATTCAGCTTTTTCAAAATCAATTTTCATTTCAGAAACAAGCAAATCAAATTGTCTTGATAGCTCCACTGGGTCATATAACCACACATTTAATGGACTTGAAAAGTGATCCAGTGGTGAAGAGAGTTTTTCATAGAAGAAGGGGAGCATAAAATCTATACCAGGAAAATAGGACTTTCTGGAAATTGAACGAACTATATCTTCAATTTCGTCTAAAACAACAGGGCGCCCCTGAGCAGATTTTTTAAATTTAAATATAACTTTTTCTAAATTGTCATCACTGTATAACACTTCATGGGAAGGAATAATTTGAATTAGCGAGGTATTTCGAATTGTGCGTTGAGTTTCTGGTGAAAAAAATCTCATTGATTCTACCATGTCACCAAATAATTCAATTCGAACTGGGAAATCATGTGCGGGAGAAAAAATATCTATAATTCCTCCGCGAACAGAAAACATACCCTGATCTTCGGCAAGGGGCGAGAGTTGATATCCTAGTTCGATAAGCTTTTTCGAAAGATCGGAGGGTATTTCGTCACCCTCTCTTATTACAAATGAATGACTACTTAAAAAATTAAACGGCACTGACTTTTGTAAAAGCGATTGAATTGGTGCTAAAAAAATTTCGCCAGGCTTAGCGTGTTGAGCTTGATTGAAAAAACGAATACGATTTTTTGATACCTGTTCATTAGGTAGTAAAGTTGAATAGGGTGACACGTCATGGTGTGATAAAATTGAAGATGAATATGGACAATGGAAAGATTTTAACTTTTTATTAAACGACTCTGCCTCTTCAAGAGATGGAAGGACAACTAGGTGCGGCAAATCATTCACGTTTTTAGAATATGACTGTGAAAATAAATGTGCTAAACAAAATGATGAAGATAGACCTATGAGTTCAAAAGAACGATTCGAAGTTGTTTGTGAATTTGCAAATGCGCGATCAAGTATTGTTTCTAATCTTGTATTGAGGTGAGATAGTTTCATTGTCTTTTGAATTACCATAGATTAATGCAAACAGTACAGAGAAATAGATTGTTAGGTTTAATCCGTTACGTAAGGAGTAGGAAATGCCATTGGGTGGAGTGATATTTTTAATAATATTTATATCTTTATTTGGAATGCTGCTGTTGTTTCTTGCACGAAAAATTGGTGGTCGAATGAATAAACCCAGTGCTGTTAAGTCTGCTCCCTATGAGTGTGGGATTCTTGGAGTTGAAAAGGCAGACACTAAAGTTTCTGTAAAATTTTATCTCACAGCAATTCTTTTTATCTTATTTGATATCGAAATTATTTTTATGTACCCATGGGCTCTCACGTTCAAAGATTTTTTAAATAAATCAGAAGGTTGGTATATATTGTCTGCCATGTTTGTTTTTATAATTCTTTTTATTTACGGGTTATTTTGGGAAGTAAAATCTAAAGCGCTGGATTGGGAATAGGAGATTTTAATGGGTGGGGATGTTTTAGAAATCACAATTAATTGTATAAAATTGGTTTTGATTTTTTTAATGATGGTGCAAGCAGTTCCAATTTTGGTATGGGTTGAAAGACGTGGTTCAGCGTTTATTCAAAATAGATTTGGTCCAAATAGAGTTGGTCCACTGGGCTTAATGCAGCTTTTGGCAGATGCAGTTAAATTCTTAAATAAAGAAGATTTTATTCCTGAAAAAGGTGTTAAGTTTTTGTATTTGGCGGCACCTGTTGTGGCACTTATTCCTGGTGCCGTAGCTCTTTCGGCAATTCCACTTTCTACCCCTTTACTAATTGATACATTTCAGGCCTTTGGTCAAACCTGGGGTCCATATAAAATATTATTTCAAGGTTATGAAATTGGCGTTGGAATTGTTTTTGTATTAGGGATCTCATCCTTAGCAACCTATGGGATATTAATGGCAGGCTGGGGTTCTGGTAATAAATATTCTTTACTTGGGGCACTTAGGGCAAGTGCGCAAATGGTTAGTTATGAACTTGCAATGGGATTATCAATAGTTGGTGTTCTGCTTTTACAGGGTAGTTTTAATTTTCAAGAAATAATTAATAATCAATTAATGGAATTAAATTTTCAATTTTTTCAAAATACAGTGACTGTGCCTTGGCTTCCGAACTGGGGTATTTTTTATCAACCTATCGGGGCTTTTATATTTTTTGTTTCTGCTTTTGCGGAGAGTAATAGATTACCTTTCGACTTAGCGGAGGGCGAAGCTGAGTTAGTGGCTGGATTTCACGTCGAATATGGCGGATTTAAAATGCTTTTATTTTTTATCGGTGAATATGGTCATATGATGGTTGGTTCAGCGGTATTTATAACGTTCTTTTTGGGTGGTTATGCTTTACCTATTTCATTCATGACCCCTGAATATTTTCAAAACTTATTTACGGGACTTGGTTATTCGACGGCAATGACAAGTCTATTTACGGCATTGATATTTTTTGCTTCATTTTCTGTAAAGCTAATTTTATTGTTGTGGATTTTTGTATGGGTACGATGGACCTTGCCTCGATTTCGCTACGATCAGTTAATGGATTTGGGTTGGAAAACGATGTTGCCCTGGGCCTTAGTTAATACAATAGTCACAGCTCTAGTAATGCAACTTGTTAGAATGAGTATATAAATTTAAAACAAAAGAGGTGGAACTTGTCTCCTGATGCAATTTTATTTTGGTTTTTAGCACTTGTCATTTTTAGTTCTGCGGTTGGAGTGGTAGCTTTTGCTAACCCGATCTTTTCATCCCTTTGTCTAGTAATGACAATGATTGGTGCCGCTGCAATTTTTTCTACATTAAATGCTTTTTTCTTATCTGGAGTTCAACTTATTGTTTATGCCGGAGCGGTAACTGTATTATTTGTTATGGTTATCATGCTCTTTGATTTAAAAAATGAACTAAAAGCATTTACAAAAGGTGTTTTCACTGGTGGTTTAAAATTAATGTTAGCTGGACTTTTTGCTGGTCTGGTAGCGGGTGCAATTTATATGTCAATTGATATGTATCAAGCGACCCCTGTGAAATCAGTATTATTAAATACTGATGGAGTGACCTCGACAAAAGCTCTGGGAACAATGCTATTTACAAAATATAATTTTGAATTTGAAATTTTGGGCCTCTTACTTTTGGTAATTGCAATTGGTGTAGTGGCCCTTTCTCGAAGCAAAGGGGGAACGCATGCAAAGCATAATTGAACCTAGTCTAGCTCATTATTTAATTTTATCTGCAATTATTTTTAGTTTGGGAATTATAGGTGTTCTGCTAAGAAAAAATACAATAGTAATCTTAATGTGCATTGAATTAATGTTGAACGCAGTAAATATAACTTTTGTTGCTTTCAGTAAATACCTTGGCTTAATTGAAGGCCAAATAATGGTGTTTTTTGTTATGACAATTGCTGCGGCAGAGGCGGCAGTGGGATTGGCAATCGCAGTTTCAATTTTTAAAAAATTTAGAGAAATCAATATTCGATTTTTTGAACACTTAAAGGGTTAAGGATAAAAGGACATCACCATGATTAATGAAAATTTTCTTGTTGCGGCTTTAATTTTATCTCCACTCATTGGATTTTTAATAAATGGATTTAGAGTTAACAAACATGGGTACAAACTAGCGGGCTCAATAGCTACTTTAGCAGTACTTATTTCTTTTGCATGTTCAGTTACTTTATTTATAAATTTATTAGAGCTACCACCAGAGAATAGAAGCATTAGCGTAAGCTTTTTTGATTGGATCAAGGTTGGTTCATTTAAAGCCGATTTTGCATTTGTTGTAGATCAAATCAGTGGAATTATGATTTTGATTATTACCGGTGTGGGTTCCTTGATTCACTTATTTAGTATCGAATACATGCATCATGATAAGGGTGTAGCAAAATATTTTTCATACTTAAATCTATTTGTGTTTAATATGTTGCTACTTGTGCTTGGTAGCAATTTATTAGTGATGTTTGCAGGCTGGGAAGGTGTCGGACTTTGTTCTTATTTACTAATAGGTTTTTGGTTTAGTGACGAAGCTAAAGCGGCCGCCGGCATGAAGGCATTTATAACTAACAGAGTGGGGGATGCAGCATTTTTACTGGGACTTTTCACTCTATTTGTGACCTTTGGTACAATAAGTTTTAGCGAAATTAATACATTGGTTCCAAAGGTTGCTGAGATGACTTGGTTGAGTCCATTGACTATGGCCTGCTTATTACTATTTGTTGGGGCAACAGGTAAATCTGCTCAAATCCCATTGTATGTATGGCTTCCAGACGCCATGGCAGGTCCAACACCTGTTTCAGCACTTATCCATGCGGCAACTATGGTTACGGCCGGTGTATATATGATTATAAGACTTAACCCCTTATTTATGGCGGCCCCTAATGCAATGATGGTTATTGCTGTTATTGGTGCAGCTACGGCAGTGATTGCTGCTTCAATTGGGATCACTCAAACAGATATTAAAAAAGTTTTAGCTTACTCAACAGTATCTCAACTAGGATATATGTTTTTAGGAGTGGGTGTTGGAGCATTTGGAGCAGCCATGTTTCATTTAATGACCCATGCATTTTTTAAAGCATTAATGTTTTTGGGATCTGGTTCAGTTATCCACGCAATGCATGAAGAGCAAGATATTCGTAAAATGGGTGGATTAAGAAAGTATATGCCTATAACTCATTTAACTTTTATTTTTGGATGGCTTGCGATCATTGGGACCCCTGGCTTCTCTGGTTTTTTCTCAAAAGATGAAATACTTTGGATGGCATACCACTCACCACTTGGGCACAAGTGGTTGTGGGCAGCGGGAGCTTTGGGTGCCACGATGACTGCTTTTTATATGACTCGCTTAATGGCATTAACATTTTGGGGAGAAAGTCGAGTGTCACCCAAGGTTCACCCCCATGAGTCTCCATGGATGATGACTTTACCACTTATTATACTAGGCATACTTTCAGTAGTGGGTGGATGGATTGGAATTCCACATGTTATAAGTGAGATTTTGCCTTGGCATCCCCACAACTATTGGGAGCATTGGTTAGCTCCCAAATTAACAGAAATTCCTAACTTACTTGCAGGAGATCCCTCTGAAGAGTGGTCTTTAATGGCAACCTCAGTTGGTTTAGCTTTTGTTTCAGCAATTTTTGCTTTTAATATGTATGCAAAAAAGTCGGATCTTCCTGAGGCATTATCAAAATCATTTGCACCTCTTCATAAATTATTAAATGGAAAATATTTTGTTGATGAAATTTATGGTGCAACTATCATTCAACCTTTAATTCAATTTAGTAAAAATTTATGGATGTATGTTGATGTTTTATTCATCGATAAATGCACCTACTGGATTACAGATGTTGTAAAAGGTGGTGGCCAAATGATTAGGTCTTTACAAAATGGTAACCTTCAACAATACGCTATGTACATGGCCATAGGAATAGTTGTTGTTCTTTCATATATATTAATGAGGTAGTTGAATATGTTAAGTCTTCTTCTTTTCTTACCCCTTGTATTTGCGATTATAGTTTTAGTTTGGCAAAATAATAGAACGCTCAGACATTTAGCTTTAGGGTTCTCATTAATTGAATTCGTAGCAAGCTTAACTATTTTTTCAATCTTTGATCCAACAACTCCAAAAATTCAAATGATAGAAAAATATCCTTGGATAGAGAGATTTGGAATTTCGTATTTTCTTGGTATTGATGGGATATCCATATGGTTGGTTTTGCTAACCACCTTCTTGTTACCAGTAGTTATTTTGGCGAGCTGGAAATCAATAGAAACAAAAGTTAAAGGCTTTCACGTTTCGCTTTTTGTTTTACAGACAGCCATGCTTGGAACTTTCTTGGCACTTGATGGAATTTTCTTTTATTTGTTTTGGGAATTATCACTTGTACCAATGTATTTTATGATTGGTATTTGGGGTGGACAACGAAGAATATATGCCACTGTTAAATTTTTTATTTTTACAATGGTTGGATCTGTATTGATGTTGGTAGCCATTATTTACTTAATGCTTTTAACAAAAGAATCAACTGGACAAATGAGTGCTAGTTTGATGGATTTTTATAAATTACAACTTCCCTTTGTTGCTGGGGATTTCTTTACTCCTCAAACACTAATGTTTTTTGCATTTGCTTTAGCATTTGCAATTAAGGTTCCTGTTTTTCCATTTCACACTTGGTTACCAGATGCTCACGTTGAAGCTCCTACTCCTGGATCTGTAATATTAGCAGCTGTGATGTTAAAAATGGGAACATACGGTTTTATAAGATGGGCGATTCCAATTTTTCCACAGGCCGCAGAGTATTGGGCTTGGATTTTTATGGTTGTGGGTGCTGTAGGAATTATTTATGGTGCATGGGTAGCAATGGTTCAACCAGATGTAAAAAAGCTTATCGCTTATTCTTCAGTGTCACATATGGGTTATGTAATGTTAGGAATGTTTGCATTTAACGAACAAGGATTATCAGGCGCCTTATATCAAATGTTAAATCATGGGATAAGTACTGGGGCATTATTCTTACTAATTGGTATGATTTATGAACGCACCCATAGTCGTGAAATTTCTAAGTATGGTGGGCTAGCTTCTGTTCTTCCTGTCTATACTATTTTCTTTTTTATCGCATTATTATCGAGTATTGCAGTTCCATTAACAAATGGTTTCGTTGGTGAATTTTTAATTTTACTAGGAACATTTCAAACTAATAAAACAATTGCTGCAATCGCCGTTTTAGGAGTAATTTTTGGTGCAGTATATATGCTCTGGATGTTTAAGAGAATGTTCTTTGGTCAAAAAGGTGAGCTTGTTAAAGATGATCATCACCCGCTACTTGATTTGTCGGCACGAGAAATTGTAGTACTGGTGCCCTTAGTAATTTTGATTTTCTGGATGGGGCTATTCCCAAATGATTTTATGAAATGGAGTGAGGTGAGCGTAAAGCATTTTATCCAAAATAAAAATACTTATTCCTTAACTTTAAATAGTGAATCTGTAGAGCAACAAAATATTTCAAAAGCAGAGGCATTCAATGTTGGATTTTAATTTAGGACTTAATGATTTTTTAAAAATTTCTCCAATCATACTTTTGTTTTTGGTGAGCATAATTCCCCTAACCCTAAAGGTGTTTAATTCAAACAAAGAAATAAACCCCCTTGTTTCGTTATTAATTTCATTGGGCGGAATTGTTTCAGCTGCAATGTTATTATTTACTTTTTCAGGCGATCATTCGACAATTTTTCATAAATCAATGGTTTTTGATGGGCTCACAGCTTGGATTGGTTTTATTGGAATGGCTGTAACTGCTGGGGCATTAGTATTGGCATATGAAAGTTTAACAACAAATAAAAAACAATTTAGTGAATATATTTTTTTAGTACTTAGCTCTTGTATTGGAATGTTAATATTAATTGCTTCAGTAGATTTACTACTAGTTTTTATTGGTCTTGAATTGATGTCATTATGTTTATACTTAATGATTGCAATGTCCAACGAAGAAAAGTTAGCAAAAGAATCTGCATTTAAATATTTTATTTTAGGTAGTTTCGCTTCAGCAATTTTACTTTATGGAATCGCGTTGATCTTTGGTTCAACTTCGACAACTTTCTTAGCAGATATCATGGCACAAGTACCAAATTTAATGGCAACTAGTAGACTATTTTTATTTGGAGTTGCTTTTGTCGTTATAGGTTTTTGTTTTAAAGTTTCAATTGTGCCTTTTCATTCTTGGACTCCTGATGTTTATCAAGGAGCTCCAACTCCACTCACAGCATATATGGCTACAGCTGTGAAAGCGGCTTCTTTTGCAGCTTTTATTAGATTTTTATCATTAAAAAGTTTAGATTATTCTGTGAGTTTTTTAAATTTACTTCAATGGTTGGCAGTTATTACAATGTTAATAGGAAACATCGCAGCCATTCGACAAAACGATTTAAAGCGAATGTTAGCTTACTCATCAGTTGCACACTCTGGTTATTTATTAGTGGGTGTATTAGCAGCGTGTATCAGTGATACGGGACATGAAGCCGTAACTAGTATTGTTTTCTACTTACTAAGTTATGCAATCATGACTTTTGGTGCGCTTGCAGTTGTAAGTAAATTTGAAAAATCAGAAAACACAGTGTTGAGTGTAAATGATTTGGGTGGATTAGCATCAAAACATCCATATTTAGCAATTGCACTTACGATTATGATGTTATCTTTAGCGGGGATTCCACCATCTGTAGGGTTTTTTGGTAAGTTTTATTTATTTACTTCGGCATTATCCGAGGGTTTATTGTGGGTCGTAATTTGGGGCGTATTAAATTCAGTGATCAGTGTGTATTATTATTTGAGACCAATTGTTGTAATGTACATGCACGAATCAGATAACGAATATAATTTACTACCTAAGAATGCAACACAGGTCACAATTTTGATCACAACAATTTTAATTTTATCATTAGGAATCGTAAGCGATTTATTATTTAAAGCGATTGAGAAATCTTTTATATAACAACTCAGATTCCGTATTGGCGAAGGGTGCTGATTGCAGATTTGAAACCAATTTTTGCAATCTTCTCCATGATTTTTGGGTTTAAACTAAAGTGATCCACAAAAAACATTTCATGGTTGTAGGACTTTGGATGGATGTAAATGTAATCAACTTCTGGTTTAAATCCTACTTTTTTTTCTATAATTTCTAGTACTTTATTCCGGTGTTCAGGGTCAATATTGGCCTGCTTAAGATATCCCTCAACAGCTCGATAAATCGAATTGATTTCTTGCTGATGTTCAATATGCTTTTCAATTTTTTGTTGAATAACTTGATAAAGTGCCTGGTTAACGATTACTGGCATACCATATTGATGAAGGCTTCCATGATCTTTATCATAGTGATAAGGTTGAACTGAATAACTTGAAATTACTAAATCTGCTCCATAATCTGCTGCTACATGAGTTGAAAGCGTTTCGCGAATTTCACCATCATAAAAATAAATTTCTTTACCATCTTTTTCCATAATTCCATAAGGAGCATAAACTGGAGGTAAAGCGCCAGAGGCGGCAACTGATTGACTGATCTTCGCATAGTTGACATACATATGATGTTTAGTTTTTGAAGATTCAGGAAAGTTTCCAAAAATGACTTTGCGAGAGTGATTGAGTTGAGTACCAATAATAAAAAGTTCCACACCCAAATCTTTAAATTCATTTACAGGTAGAACATATTTTCTTAAATAGGATTCTACACCTTTAGTTGTAAATAATCCATTTACACTTAATGAATTTTTTAAAACTGATTCCCATCCGCCACTTAAAAGTGAACGATTTTTTATAAAATTAGGAATTGATTTCACTATTCCAGTTCCATTCACTGCAAAAAGATGTCGATAACTGAGTGGCTTAAGTTCGTTGAGTCCGTAACTATTAAAACTTTTATTGTAACCTAATCCAACTTCAAAAGCATTAACGAGACTTTCAATAGTGTAACCCGAAGCAAGTACGGTACTAATAAATGAGCCGGCACTTGAGCCTACATAGGATCGAATAGCTTTTTGTTCACCATCTTTATAAACTTTTTTAACTTGATCAGGTGTTCCGCCTACAAACTTAAATCCCTTTTCTTTGAGAGCTAAGCAAACTCCGATATGAAAAGCCGCTGCTTTAATTCCGCCACCACTTAAAACCAGTGCAATTTTTTTCTTATCTTGAATTCGCATATATTGAAAATATGAACAAAAATTCATCTTTCATCAAGAAGAAACCTATAACTTTAAAAGTTATCCACAATATCCACACAATCCACAGTTCAAAATTTACTTTAAGGCTAAGTTGAGTAGTCAATATCCACAGTATCCACATTATCCACAAGGATATACCCAATGATGAATACTCAGTGGATATTCATGAGTAGTCATTGGGTAGTCATCTTGCTAAAAATGAATAGTCATGAGTACTCATAGACTTAGTAATTCAACAAATGAATACTCAATGGATACTCATTTGGGTAAAAATTGAATACTCATTGACTACTCAAAATGATTTATATTGTTTTTGACTACTCAATGAGTATTCAAAATAGAGAAAGTATTTAAAAATTAAAGACCAACTTCTGTAAAATTCTGCCTGTAATTGTTATTTGAATACTCATTGAGTAGCCAAAATTGAGGAGGAATACACTTTTGAGTAGTCATGACTAATCAAGTTTAAGCTGGTTATTCAATGACTACTCATTGACACTATTTTGAATATCCATGAGTATTCACAACTTAAAGTTTAGAGGATAGATATGAGTTGGTTATCGTTAATTGATTATTCGTATAGACATAGAATTAGCTTAAGTACGATTCGTCGTAGAATTAAGGCGCAAGGAATTGAGCACAAAAAAGAAAGCGGTAAGTACTTTTTAAAAGAAGATTTTTTACCAGGCGGCAGTTCGGATAGTAATCAAAACCTAGATACTCATTTAGATCAAACCAGTGACATAAGTCTTGTGTTACAAGAACTAAAAAAAGCATATGGAATGGTCTTGGCCGAAAAAGAAGAATTGATTACTCATCTAAAAGAAGAAATTTCAACGCAAAAAAAAATAATTGAGTTTTTAGAAAATGAAATTAATTTTGAGAGTCAGCGTGCTCAACATAGTCAAAATAATATGGACAGCGCAAATAGTTTTAATTTGAATCAAAACCTTGATTTGAAAAATTTCGAATAATATTTATATTTTTAAATAAGGACCTCGCATGGAGGGATCCTTGATGAACTCTTACCCGCTGATTTTTACCATCTTTGGTTCACAATTAATAAATTAATAGAAAATTCAACTTTGAGTTTTCACAAATTAATCAATCAACGTGCAGAAAAATAATAAAAACGTTCTACTTAAAAAAGATCTAACAACTTACGTACAATTTCTAAAACTAATAAAATTAGTCTTAAGACTCGTTTATAAAATTGCCAGTTATGACGATAGACCCCATACTGGTTAAGTATGACAGTAATTGCCATAGAGACCTCCTTCTGGTTTTTAGCGGGAGGTTTCTTCTTTTTCTCGACCATGCGAGGTCATTAAGCAGCAAAGCAAAAAATAAACCAGTCTCAATTATAATATAATGAGAAAATTATTTTGAAGATCCGAATATCGCAAAATTAAATCCGGAAAATAAAACAAGACTCGAGTCTGATTCCATTTTCTCCGAAGGAATACCTAAAGAGGTGATCCAATGGATGGAACAAAACAATTTTTATATTCTATACTAATATCAATTTCACTAATATCGTTGGTCGCATGCCAAGAAAAAAAAGAAACTCCTTCAAAAGTTATTGATGATACGAATAGTCGTTTTAGCACTAAAGGTTGTTATGGCCAGGCTATTGTAAATTCATATATCGTACATTGGAAAAACGGTAAAACAACTATTGTTAAAAATATGACTAAGGATGCAATCGTTGCAAAATATATTTCTGATATAGAGTTAGAAAATGCGATAGACTTTATTGAACAAGATAGAATGTTTAAATTTAATGATGGAATAATTACAGCCAAACAAATTGATTTTCAAAAAATAAACGATTTGTTTAAATTTAATTCAGAACAAGCTAAATCTTTGGATGAAAACTATTTTGAACCACCAGCAATTTATTGGGGACAAAAGAAAACAGAAGCCTATTCCGCGTGGAGTGAAAATATTTTAGGTGAAGGGGTTGTTGTTGCAATCATTGATTCAGGAATTGATATTAAACATCCTCAACTCAAAAATCAATTAGCAATTAATGAAGGAGAGATTCCTGACAACTGGATTGATGATGACAATAATGGTTTGATTGATGATTACCATGGGTATGATTTTAAATATAATACACCAAAAATAAAACCCATTGGTGCACACGGGACCCATGTCGCTGGAATTATCGCAGCAGACCCAAATTTTGGACCTATGCATGGAGTAGCACCTAAAGCTAAAATTATCCCAATAAATTTTATGAGTGATGACGAGAATAGTTCTGGTTCACTTACTGATGCAATTTCTGCAATGGAATATGCAATTGAACGTAAAGCAAAAATAGTTAATGCAAGTTGGGGAGGGGCACCTTGCTCTGACTCGCTTAAAAAAGAAATTGATAAATACTCCGAAAATAATATTTTATTTATAGTTGCAGCTGGCAATAGCGGAGTTAATTTATCCAATCGCCCTGAGTACCCAGCAGCTTTTAAATCTCCATCACAAATTACTGTTGGTGCAATAGCTCCATCTGATCGAATGACTGGATTTTCAAATTACAGTTCAAAGCTTGTGGATCTGATGGCACCTGGGTTTGAAATATGGAGTACTATTCCACTTAATAAATACTTTTTTGAAGCTCCACTTGTTTATCCACTAAGTGGAACAAGTATGGCTGCTCCGTTTGTGAGTGGAGCCGCCGCTCTTTTGTGGAGTAAACATCCAGAGGCAAAAGCGTTTCAAATAAAAGAAGCTATATTAAAATCAGTTGATGAAGGAAATTACCAAGCGTCCACAAAGGGACGTCTTAATATAAAAAGAGCATTAGAGGTTTTAAAATTGAAAAATGCTAATTGAAAAATCAGAAATTAAAGTATCATCAATAATAAGTAATAAAATACAATTTTCAAATTGTATAAAATCTTTATTTTATTTAGGGATAATTTTTTATTATGATAATACAAACTTTAGTTTGGATTTTCATATTACGGGGTGATTGAAAATCGCCCCAAACAAACAGGAGAATAACAGCTTATGATTATGTCTGATATAATTGCGAAGCAATCAGACTTAATCATGAGCAGTTATTTAAATTTCGCATACTCAGTTAATTCAAAAATAATAAGTGGGTATAACAAATAAAAAATAATTTAAATTAAATGACTTAACATTTAATGAAATAATATTCCCTTTGTCGATGCGGCGCGACCTGAGATATGTTTTAATTTCTAATAAGAAATTAAAATTTGAGGGTCAAATGAATATTCAAGAACGATTAAAAGATCTCGAGTTAAGAAATGAAAAAGCCTGCGAAGGTGGCGGTTCTGCAAAAAATGAAAAACATAAAATTGGTGGCAGATTAACGGCGCGTGAACGGTTAGATGTTTTATTAGATCCCGGTAGCTTTGTAGAAACGGATCGATTTGTAACTCATCGTTGTAATTATTTTGGATTAGATAAACAAAAATCTCCTGGCGACGGAGTAGTTACTGGTTACGGCCGCATCAACGGTAAAGTTGTTTTTGTGTACAGCCAAGATTTCACTGTTTTTGGCGGAAGCATGTCACGCACTCAAGCAAATAAAATAATAAAAATAATGGATATGGCTATTAAGGCGGGTTCTCCTATAATTGGATTGAATGATTCAGGTGGAGCACGAATCCAAGAAGGCGTTGAGGCTCTTGGTGGTTATGCAGATATTTTCTTGCGAAACACTTATGCGTCTGGAGTTATTCCACAGATCAGTGCAATTATGGGACCCTGTGCTGGTGGGGCTGTTTATAGTCCATCTATAACTGACTTTGTTTTTATGGTAAAAGATACAAGTTACATGTTTGTAACAGGACCCGATGTTATTAAAACCGTTACCCATGAAGAAGTAACTAAAGAACAACTTGGTGGCGCCACTACACACAGTACAAAATCCGGAGTGGCTCATTTTGCTGCAGATTCTGATAAGCATTGTTTGTTATTAATCAGAGAGCTTATGAATTTTGTTCCAGGAAATAATCTCGATGATCCACCAATGTTACCAACTAAAGATAAACCAGACAGGTTGTGCGAATCACTCAATGAATTAATTCCTGATAATCCAAAAAAACCTTATGACATGCTTAAGATAATAAAAGAGATTGTTGATGAAGGATATTTTTTAGAAATTCACCAACATTATGCTCAAAATATTATTGTAGGTTTTGCGCGTTTTAATGGAAGAAGTGTAGGTATTGTTGCAAATCAACCGCAAATTTTGGCCGGTTGTTTAAATATTGAAGCAAGTCGAAAAGCAGCGCGATTTATCCGATTTTGTGATTCATTTAATATTCCAATTGTGTCACTAGTGGATGTTCCTGGATTTTTACCCGGCACAGATCAAGAGTATAATGGAATAATCACTCATGGTGCAAAATTACTTTATGCTTATGCTGAAGCAACAGTTCCTAAAATAACTCTAATAACTCGAAAAGCATATGGTGGCGCATATATCGTTATGGGTTCAAAGCTTTTAAGATCAGATGTAAACTTAGCTTATCCATCTGCGGAAATTGCAGTGATGGGCGCAGACGGAGCTGTGAATGTAATTTTTAGAGATAAAATAAACAAAGCGCAGGATCCTCAATTAGAAAGAGCTAATTTAACAAAAGATTATGAAGATAAATTTAGTAATCCATATATTTCGGCAGAGCTTGGTTATACAGATGAAGTGATAGAGCCTGCAATGACTCGTCATCGAATTATAGATTCGCTAGAAATGTTAAAAACAAAAAGAGAATCCTTGCCACCTAAAAAACATGGAAATATTCCGCTTTAAATTTTTTGTTATTGGAGAAAAAAAATAATGGATGCCAAACCTAAGTTTAAAAAAATATTAATTGCAAATAGGGGCGAGATTGCTATTCGAATTACAAGAGCATGCAGGGAGCTAGGAATTCGATCAGTAGCAATTTTTAGTGATGCTGATCGAGATAGTCTTCATGTTTTTTTAGCCGATGAAGCATATAATGTTGGACCCGCTCCAAGTAAAGAATCGTATCTGAATTATAAAAAAATAATTGAAATTGCTAAACAAGCAAATGTAGATGCCATTCATCCTGGATATGGATTTTTATCTGAAAACGCACTTTTTGTAAAAGCAGTTACTGATGCGGGAATTACTTTTATTGGTCCAACTCCAGAAAATATTGAAGCCATGGGAGACAAGCTCGCTGCAAAAGCCCTCATGAAAAAAGCAAATGTTCCAACTGTACCTGGAAGTGATGGGCCAGTGGAATCACTTGAGGAAGCTAAGTCCGTTGTTAATAAAATAGGTTTTCCTGTTATTATCAAAGCATCAGCTGGTGGTGGTGGTAAAGGAATGCGAGTTGTAAAACAGGAAAGTGAACTCGAGAGTGCATTTAGAGCTTGTCGATCAGAAGGACAAAATTATTTTGGCAACGGCACAGTATATATTGAAAGATTTGTATCAGATCCAAAGCATATCGAAATTCAAGTTTTTGGCGATAAGCATGGTAACGTAGTACATCTTTTTGAACGTGAATGCTCGGTACAGCGACGACATCAAAAAATAATTGAAGAAGCTCCTTCGCCATCTTTAAACTCTGAAACTAGAAAACAAATGTGCGAAGCTGCAGTTCGTGCAGCACAACTGATTCATTATATTGGAGCAGGGACCTTAGAATTTATTTTTGATTATAATACAAAAGAATTTTTCTTTATGGAAATGAATACTCGATTGCAAGTTGAGCATCCCATAACAGAACTTACAACGAGTGTTGATTTAGTAAGAGAACAAATCTTTGTTGCTATGGGTTTACCATTAAGTTTTAAACAAGAAGATATTCATCAAAAGGGCCATGCTATTGAAGTTCGAGTTTGTGCAGAAGATCCAGAAACATTTAAGCCCTCACCTGGATTGATAAGAGCTTGCAGACATCCACAAGGTCCTTTCGTGCGAGTTGATTCTTATATATATCCTGGATATGAAGTTCCAATTTACTATGATCCTATGATGGCCAAAGTAATTACTTGGGGTGAAAATCGTCAGGAAGCTATTCGCAGAATGCAACGATCTTTAACAGAATTTATATTAACGGGCATAAAATCTAATATTGTTTTACATAAAACCATTTTAGATCACCCACTTTTTTTGAGTGGTGATTACACCACACAATTTGTTGAAAAAAGTTTTCAAGTCGAAGAACCTGAACTTTTTAAACATATAGATGATCATGTGTTTTTAATTGCAGCTGCAATTACAGCTTATTCTGATCGTAAATCAAAAGATATTCGCAAATGGAATTTAATTAGTAACTGGAAAAAAATTGGTAGAAAAATTTCATTAAGAACATAATTTATAATTCATAATACATAGAACTTAGGATACAGAAAGTAGATTATATGTACTTCGAAGCTGAACTAAAAGGTAAACAGTATAAAGTTGATGTCGCCGAGACAAGAACCCATTGGAAAATTTCAATGCAAGAAGAAGGCAAAGAGTGGGTCTTTTATGTTGTTAGCAAAACAGATTTTAAAAGCGCAGAGTCCTATATTAGTTTTTTATTTAAAGGTAGTTCTTATCTAATAGATGTTGTTGGTTCAGATACAGATTACACCGTGTATACACGTGGCTCTTACCGCACAATTAAAATTCATAATGATGAAATGCTACTTCATAAGAGCTTAAAGGCTGGTGGAAATCTAAATGGCGATAAGGAATTAAAATCAGGAATGCCTGGAAAAATTATCGAGATTTTTGTAAAAGAAGGTGATGTTGTAAAAGCAAATAAGCCTTTACTAATTATGGAAGCCATGAAAATGGAAAACGAAATGCGCGCACCTCAAGACGTAAAAATCAAAGAAATTTGTATTAAACAAGGTGATAGTATTGAATCGGGCGCTGTACTAATAAAGTTTCATTAACCACTGAGGGGGATTAACCTTTCAACCTATATACTATTTTATTTTGTAGAGCTAAGTTCATGTAAAAAAAATCGACAGTGTACTGTGTTTCAAATCGATTTATTTACTGTCTCGAGTTGGCACGACTCTAGCAATGGTATCAAAGCAAGACAAAGAATTGTTTCGAGTTGAAACAATAATTGGTGGCTATTGCCTAAGGAGTACTTATGAAAAAATATACACAACTTTTAGCTATATCTTTATTAGTAACTGGATTCTCTATCAATGGATTTTCAATGAAAGATAAATCAATGTCAGATCCAGGTGTAACTTTACCTTGTGGACAGTTAAGTGCGGGAAGAGCTACAGAAAATCCTAGTGCAGCCTTTAAATCTCCCTTTGAAGCTAAGTATATTGCTAAAAAATCTTCTGCAATCACAGCATCAAAATCAGAAACAAATTTTGTTCCAGCAGATTTAAGTTCTGGCAGACAACAGTAGAGTTGTTTTTGAACATTACTTTGAGGCAGGAACAATATTACTTGAACCAGATGTCGATGAGCCGTTAGTTAGCTCTTTTACTTTTTGAGTTATCATTTTGTAGCCCTCATTAGTCGCATGGATAATTCCCCGGGCTACTTGATTGAGCTTTAATGTATTTGTTGTGTCAGTAATAAATGTATAAGTGTAAGATTCGATACTTTTGCTATTAACTTGGATTTGCATTAGAAAAACCATAATTACAGTAAAAATTCCCATTTTAATAACATACATAAACTCACTTATCATACGGCCTCCAACATTTTAATTGCTTCCTCAACAGCTTTTATAACTTGAACTTTATTAAATGGTTTAGTGATGTAGCTGCAGCAACCTGCTTCAATAGCTTTTGCAAGTACATCCTCCTTATCAATAGTCGAGCAAGCAATTATCTTAATATTTTTATTCTTTTTTAAGATAGATTTTGTAACATCAATTCCATTTGTAATTGGAAGTACTAAATCCATGATGACAATTTGTGGCTTTTCATTAAGAATTTGTACATCAGCATTTTCGCCACTTTCCAGCTCTAAACAAACATACCAACCTTGGTTGCGTGCTATGGATTTGAATATTTCCCTAATAAAAGGGGCATCATCAACTATGGCAATATTAATTCTGTTTGTACTTTTCATATTTAAGATCACTTGTTTTAATTTTATATTTTCAATTTAAATTGTTGTTGATATTTATTTTACAAATTGATTACCAAAAACAACAAAATGAATACTCAAGATATATCAATATATTTGATGAAAACTAAATCGAAATTTCATATATGTTATTTTTTAAGACTAAGGAATAGTATTTAATGAGTCCATATATAGCCTATAATAAATGTAGACTCATGCCCTTTCAATATAACATCTGACACAAGCAAATTATTTTTAGGATCAAAAGTTTTAGACTGTCCTTGAAACTTAATTGAAGTATTAGCTAACTCTAGTTTTAAAAATAAATACTCACTTAGGTCTTGTTGTTGAGTAAACTTTAACGAGATCCCTGTGGTGTAGCCAGATCCATTGTTGCCAGAGTAAGCTAAATCAGTTGTAGGAGATTCTGTAACTTTCAATAATGGAAATAATTGCACTCCGAGTTCAAAATTTGCTTTTGGTAAAATAAGTTTATTGTAAAATAAATTTAAAGGGATTCCCTGCACTCTAAGCCCAGTTTTTGACGAGGTAACACCATTATGACTTACCAAATGCTCTCCATAACTCACTTCAAAACTTAAAAACTCAGTTACTTTATTAACTACTCCAAGGCTATAATTTTCATCCTTAAAATTTGAACTCGCGTCTTTATAATAAAGTCCAGTTTGATAATTAAAGTTACCATAATAATTGTTATCAAAGTTTAATTTTCCAGAAACTCCAATCAAAACAGAATGTCCACTATAGGTTTGATAAGAATAGTTTGAATCGTATGATAAGCTTTTTTCTCCAACCCAAATATCAATAAGAGTATTTTGGTCGAGAGGATTTTTAAAGTTTTCAAATGGCACCTGAGGGGGGTTGGTAAGCTCAGTGTTAAAGTTTTCATTTTCTGATTTTGGTTCTGGTCGTATTTTATTAATTTCCTTAATTTGACTGGGTTCCCGTGAAACCAAATCAACATTTAAAAGAAGATCTTTTTTTTTATTCTTTGGTCGAGTTGATTTAGCATCAGGTGAGCTTATATCTTTTAGTAAAAAAATTTCGTCACTCCACTGAGCACTAGCCAAGTTGAAATTTAAGAGTAACAATAAAATCAATCCAGAGTTTGAATATTTCTTCACTCAAAATTTATCGGTAACTACCATGAGGACTTTATATGAAGAATACAAAAATTTTAAATATAGTGATTTTATTTTTTCTAGTTAATGTTGGACTTTGGTCTAACGCAGCTACATCTTATGTTAGTGATATAGATAAAGAGTTAGCAGTAAAAAAAATTATTTTCCCTCAGGGAGCGGATAATATTAAAGGAATATTCGCCCAGCCATTAACCGACTATTTAGTTCAAAAAATAAAAGATGATAAAATTTGGGATCTTATAGATTGTAAAAAAATTAATCCTGTTCAAATAGATGAGCTAATAGATAACCCAACAACAGTCACTCAAATGTTAAAACAATGTAATGCTGATGGAGTATTGATTTTAAATGTATTAAAGGGGCCAGGCGGAACTCAACTTAAACTTGGTTTTTTTACAAGTTCGGGATTTTTGTTTTCATTAAAAGATAGTTACATTGTTGAAACTCAAAACTTAAATTCTCTAAAAAATGAAATTATGCGTTTATATGAATCAATACACGAAGACTTTCCATTTCAAGGATTAGTTTTAAGTCGAACTGGAAATAAAGTTAGTATAAGCCGAGGTCATGACTTTGGTGTAGCTTTGGACCAAGAATACTCAATTGTTCAAGTTGTTAGTATCGAGCGACATCCAAAATTTAATTTTATTATAAATTCAAAAAAAGAAATTCTTGGAAAAGTCCATATAACAAAAGTTGATGAAACAATGAGTTTTGGATATTTAGTTTTTGAAAAAGAAAATAACATTGTAGATAAAAATATGAAAGTTGTTTTGCTGAATCCTAAAGAATACCCTAGTTTAGCAAATAGCAAAAACGAAGATGTTATAGAGCATTTAGCAGGTCGAGAAGATTCAGGATTAATGATGGGAAAAAATAATGAAGAATGGAGGCCTGTTCATAAGCCCACTTTTGGTAAAGTGGCTTTCGACTTTGGACTTGGTAGTTATATTACAAACTCAAACCTTATTTTGGCGGGTGGTATTTCAGGTAAAGCATCATTAGCTTTGAGTATGGACTTGCTTTCTGAAATATGGATCACGCCAACTTATTTTTTTCAATTGGACTATGGTCAAGGTGCTGCAACAATTAAAAATGATTTAGCTAATTCAACACCCTCGAACCTAAACATTGCTATTACTAAATACAATTTACTACTGGGTATGAATATTTTTATGGAAGGTGAAAATTATTTCGGACCAAAAATTCAAATAATGGCTGGACTTGCCAATTTTCAAACTAAAGCTGACGAATCAACTCCGACTGCTTTTACGAGTATGGTTTATTCGGGTATAAGTGTTGGTATAAGAGGTTTTTTACCCTGGTCAGAAGAATCACCATTAACATTTGGTGCGGAGTCATATTATTCAATAATGCCTACTACTAGTGAGTCTCCAGTGACGTCTGGAAATGAAGATAAAACAAATGTTTTATCATTTAGTGGGTTTGCTCAATATAAATTAAAAGAGAATGTTAATTTTATTGGTAAAATTATTTCAGATTCGTATTCAACAAATTTTTCTGGAACTGGGACAAGACAAGACTCCTCAACAAATATTTCTCATGCATGGGCAAGAATCAGTGCGGGAATTGAGTATTACTTTTAATTTGATTTGAATAGAAATACTATAGATATAGTTAATTTCAATTCAATGCATTTATATTTGACCTTATTTTAAATTCAAATATGTTAAAATCTCAAATGAGAAACATATAATTTAAATATGAGGTCTTTATGCAAAATAAACTTAGAATAAAAATTTTGTTTTCTATTTTGTTATTAATCACAGGTGTTTGTTTCAAAAGTATTTCAAAAATATCGGAGTGGAATCCAATTTTATTTTTTGTTCCTGAAGAGGTATTTTTAGCTACTCTCGATAACTTAGAACAGGAGAAAGATACTGTTTTAATTGATCTGTTAAAGAATGATCCAAGCTATAAAGATTTTTTTGCATCTAATGTTTCGAAATTTTTAACAATAGCATTGAATTCAATTACGCAAGGTTCGTCAATATATGAGAAAATAGAAAAAGAAGATAATATTCAAGAGGGCGTATATAAGGCGACATATTTTATTGGTAAAATAATTAAAAATATCGAAATATTTACTTTCGAAAATGTATTATATAAAAGTAATCAAAAAATTGAACCAATTACTTATAAATATAAATATTGCGAAACCCACCCAGAAAATACAGAAGATTGGTGTGTAAAAGAAGAGGCCCCAAGTTTTGAACATGAATTTAATTATATTTATGAAAAAGGAAAAGAATATGTCCTTATACGTAGAGTTTTATCACATCCAAGTTTTGTAAATAAAATATGTTCAACAGCAATGCCTTTTGCTGAGTGGTTTGTAAGTTGGGGAGCAGGAACAACACATGATGAACTTATCGCAAGACAAAATAAGATTAAACCTTTGTTTGATGTTTTAAATAATAGATTAAATGAATTGTATTCTAATGGCGATTGGTCAACATCACATCTTAAACAGATACTAGAAAATAATGAGATTGATTCAACGATTGATCCTCAATTATTAAAGTTCATGGTGCGAAGATATTTAGATGGCGGACCTCAACTTATTTCTGCTTATCAAAATTGTTTAAAACAAGTTGAGAATTTATTTTTGGAAGATAAAAAATATGAAATCAAGGATTCCTATTTAGAAATTGAAAAATTAATTTCATTTAAGCAATTAAAAGGAGACTCAATCAAATTTGCAAAAGTAAATTGGTATGGTGAAAATAAATTAAGGTATAGATTATCACACCATCTAAGAATAGATGATGAGATATCAAAAGATTTAAATTTTGAAAATTCTGATGTGCTCAATTCAAATTACTTAGATAAAATTGAAGATCTTACTTCTTGGTCTGAAACAGCATTTTTAAATTTAATTCAGCATTTAAATCAAATAGATTCAAAGTACTATTATCGTCCAATGACATTTACAGAATACAAAGAGTTAAATGATGGTGATAAGCTTGATGAAGACTCCGAGATTGATTTTACCTGTTTACCAGAAGTAGACTTTTTTAAATCAAAAAATCCGAATGAAGAGATATTTCATCAAATTGATTACAAATTACAAGATTATCCAAGAAAACTAAAGGATATTACTAATACTTGTATTATTAATTATATCGTTAGAACAAACAAATAATAAACAATTTGGAAGTAAAAAAACCGAGGTTTATAGCCTCGGTTTTTTTAGATTCACAATTTTAAAAATAAACTGTGATTAACAATTTAAATTTCTAAAAATAAATTATTACATCATATCCATTCCTGGCATTCCGCCACCGTGTCCGCCGCCTCTAGGAGCGCCGCCACCGTCATCTTTTTTAGGAGCTTCAGCAATCATTGTTTCAGTAGTTAACATTAAAGAAGCAACAGATGCTGCGTTCTCTAAAGCACAACGAACAACTTTAACTGGATCAATTACGCCGTCTTTAACAAGATCAGTGTATTCATCAGAGTAAGCATTGTATCCATAAGAAGAATTTTTATTTTGTAATACGCGATCAAGAACGATTGCACCATCAAGACCTGCATTTGCAGCGATTTGACGAACAGGCTCTTCACATGCACGTTTAATGATTGTCATACCAAATGCTTCTTCTTCAGAATATTTAGTTTTATCTAGTTTTTGACATGCTCTTAATAAAGCAGTTCCACCACCAGCAACGATACCTTCTTCAACAGCTGCGCGAGTTGCATTTAATGCATCTTCAACACGAGCTTTTTTCTCTTTCATTT
>SXSU01000051.1 GCA_005793345.1 Bdellovibrionales bacterium | reverse complement strand
TGTAACCTCTTCAACTATTTGCGTATTTTCTATTTTGTTTAATACGCTTAAGTCCTGAGAAGAAATATTTTGTTCTTGGGTGGCATTAGAACTAATCGCCTCCTGTTGAACATTCATATGATTTAATGCTTGATTATTTATCTCAGCAACATGGGACAGTTCCTGAAATATATCAAGAGCTGTTGCCCCATTAGTCATTGCTTGGGGGGCTGATTGAGCTACATAATTTGGAACAAAAGATTGTTGGGGTTTATTATAAACACTGCTGTACCCATTGTTTCTGTTATTAATATGTCTCATCATACTAACTACTGGCTTATTATTAATGGCAGCTTCTCCACCTAGGCCGGTTGCAACAATTGACACTCTCATTTTTCCCTCTAAAGCATCTTCAAAAGTAGAACCTACTAAAATTTCAGCTGAAGGATCAACCTCTGCTCTTATTTTATTTGCCGCTTCATCGACTTCGAAAAGTGTAATGTCATTACCGCCAGTAATATTAATAAGAAGACCTCTTGCTCCTTTTAATGAATACTCATCAATCAAAGGGTTAGCTAATGCTGCTTCTGCAGACATTATTGCTCTCTTATCTCCCTCTGCTTCTCCAGTTCCCATCATAGCTTTGCCCATACCTTTCATTACTGTTTCGATATCAGCAAAATCTAGATTTATAAGACCTGGCTTAACAATTAAATCTGTTATTCCTCTAACACCTTGCATTAGAACGTTATCGGCCATTTTAAATGCTTGAGGAAAAGTAGTTTTCTCATTAGCAACTTTAAATAAATTTTGATTAGGAATTATAATGCTGGTATCAACATATTTTTTTAATTCCTCTAAGCCTCTTTCAGCAGCTTTTAGTCTTCCAGGTCCTTCAAAAATAAAAGGCTTTGTTACCACCGCTACTGTTAGTAAATTTAAATCTTTAGCTGCTCGAGCAATTACGGGTGCAGCACCCGTTCCTGTTCCGCCACCCATTCCAGCAGTGATGAAAACCATGTTAGCGCCTTGCAAAAGATTTATTAATTCATTTAAAGACTCTTCCGCTGCTGCTTGTCCAATATCAGATTTTGCTCCAGCTCCAAGTCCTCTAGTTAAGTTTGTTCCAAGTTGCATTTTGCATGAAGCTTTATTATACCTTAAAGCTTGCGCATCAGTATTGGCTGCAACGAATTCAACACCCTGAACTCCACAATCTATCATATTATTAATAGCATTACCGCCTGCTCCTCCAACTCCTAGAACGACTATTCTAGGTTTTAACTCTCTTAATTCTGGTACGCTTATTTTTATTGCCATTTGTTTCTCCCTTTATTGTTATTTATTAATTTTCATTAAGACCATTTTAAATCTGATCTTAATGTCTTAGCTTTTTTCCTTGCCTCGTCTCTAAATTTTGAGAACTTTTGAGGTTCCCACATTTGAAATGTTTTTCCCTGTCCGACAAAGACAACTGTTTCTTTAATTCCAGAATGATCTAAAAGTTTTTTTGGAAGAACTACTCTTCCATCAGAGTCAAAATTTAATTGAAAACTATCCGCAAGAATTGACGTTGCAAATGTATCTCTATTTTCTTCAAATGGACCGAGGCTATCTATACTGTCGCTTAATTTTTCAATTCTGCTTTGAGGGCAAAATTCGATTGATGAATTTGTAAATGAAGGGTAACAAACAACACTATTATATCCCAAGGATGATAAATGAGCTCTAAAGCTAGCTGGCACAGATACTCTGCCTTTCTTGTCTAACTTGTTTTCGTAAGTTGATATAAACATTTATTTTTTTTAAAAAAAAATTCCCACTAAATTTATTCATAAAATAGTTAATATTTGTCATTTATGGGTTATCATGGGATAACATGGTATTTAATAGTAAGTCAATGGAGATATATTTAAAAATTAAAATTGATTTAATATTTTTGTTCTTATTTTGTTCTAATAAAATAAATAAATATGAGTTAAAATAATTAGATAAAAATTAAGAGAAGATTATTTAATTGCCAGTTAGTCTGTAAGCTGGGTTCTGTCATTGAAAATGGTAATTTATCTAGGTCTATTGTCGCCAATAGACTCGAGCAACCAACCCAAGCAACTCACCCAAGATTAGGCTAGATTTAAATAAATTTAAATCATGTTACTTCTATTTGGTCTTGCTCCCAGTGGGGTTTTCCATGCGGTTTTTGTTACCAAAAACCCGGTGTGCTCTTACCACACCTTTTCACCCTTGCCTTGATAAGGCGGTTTATTTTCTGTGGCACTATCCCTGAGGTTACCCTCGCCAGCTATTAGCTGGCACTGTTATCTTGTGGAGCCCAGACTTTCCTCTTTGAAAAAATCAAAGCTACCATTCAACTAACTGGTAATTAAATGTTACAATAGACTAAATTAAAATTCAACTATTAAATAAATTTTTGTAAATTTCTTAATATTAAGTAACATTCTTGATCAAAAATACCATTAATCAACTGCTGCCTAAATCTTCTCTGAAAAGCTTTAATAAAATTTTTATCTAGAGTATTTACTGAAAAAACTTTGAAATATCCTAATTTTTTGATCATTTTTAGCATATTTCCCTTATTAGAATTTATTAATTTTTTAGATCTAAAATTACTTATTAATTTTACATTTAGTGAATGCCCAATTGCTAAATGATTTTTATAAAGTTTATTCCAAGGAAACTTTTCTCCGGGATCTTTTTTTCTATTTGGCGCAATATCTGAATGACCAGTAATATTAACATTTTGAATCTTAAATTTTTTTTTTAATGTTCTTAATAATTTAATAAGTTGATTTATTTGTTTATTTGTAAAATTTTGATATCCATGTTGATGTCCTTTGTTTTCAAGCTCGATACCAATAGAATTCTTATTCAAATTTTTAAAATTAAACCAATTTGAAATTCCCGCATGCCAAGCAACATTGTTATCTTTAACTAATTGTAGAATCTTTCCAGTTCGACTAATTACATAATGACTGCTTACTTTATGTTTATTGAATAAAAGTCTTTCTACCGCTGATTGCAAAGTTTTCATTCCTGTATAATGGATAATAATCGACTGAATTCTTCTTTTTTTTGTCCCGTAGGATGTATAATTTTCTGACTTTAAGTATTTAATTATCATCAATATTTATAAAAATA
>SXSU01000050.1 GCA_005793345.1 Bdellovibrionales bacterium | reverse complement strand
AGTATTAAAGCTCAGAGCTAGAAGAAGCAACCCTAATCAAAAACCTAGAAATTTTAGTGGAGAAACAAAAGTGGCCTAAAACCCTCTACTGCAGGCGAGTTCAGACAAAAAAGCGAAGCTTTTTTGGGAAGAGCCTGTTAAATAATCTAAGGTTATTGCTGATGATTCAGTTGTGAAAACTTTAGTATTAACATCTAGGAGGATTGTATGGCTACTGCTAAGATATTAGTAGTTGAAGATGAAAAAATTGTTGCTAAGGATATTCAATCTACTCTTTCAGGAGTTGGTTACGAAGTTCCAGAGGTTGTTTCCACTGCAGAGGAAGCAATCCAGGCCTCCTATCGATTGGAGCCTGATTTAGTATTAATGGATGTTCGAATCAAAGGGGATTTGGATGGTATTGATGCTGCAGATATAATTTATACTCAATTTAATATTCCTGTCATTTTTTTAACAGCTTATTCTGATGAAGATACTTTAAGAAGAGCAAAGTTAACTGAATCATATGGATTTATTTCTAAACCATATGAGAGTAAAGATTTATTAATTTCCACTGAGTTTGCGCTTTATAAACATAATATGGTTAAAAAATTAAATGAGCAAAAAATTTGGTTTGATGCGCTTTTGAAAAGTTTAAATGAAGGGTTGATAGCAACAGATAAAAGGGGATTTATTTGCTTTATTAATCCTAAAGCTGAATCAATAATTGGTTATAATGAAAATGAGATTAAAGGTAAGAATTTAAAAGATCTTTTTATTTTTAGCGAAGATCCTCAAGGTGTTGGAGCCGGTACAACAAATAAAATTTATCTTGATGGAGTAAAAGAAATAAGGTGTTGGTCTGGGGATACTAAATATGTAGAAACTAAATTTTCTGCAGCTAGGGATGATAGAGGTACTCTTTTAGGTCGTACTATGCTATTTTCAGAGATTTTCAATCACCCCGGATTATGAATATGTGGAGATATTATAGTAATAAAAAAAAAGCAGATATAAAAATCTGCTTTTTATTAATTTAAAATATAAAAAATACACTAAAGATTATTTAGTTTCTCGGTGTAAAGTATGTTTTTTTAAAAATGGATTGTATTTTTTTAACTCAAGACGACTTGGGGTTTTTGATTTGTTTTTTTCTGTTGTGTATCTTGACGGTGTTAAGCCTGCAGCACGAGCTTCAGTACATTCTAATGTTACAACGATACGGCCTGATTTTTTTGCCATAAATTCTCCCTACTCTACTAAGAACTATCTTTTAGTTATGCTTATAATTTTTTTGCAGTTTATAAGTTTTGGACCCTAACATAGGTAACTCAAGTGAGCAATAGTAAATATCTGATTTATCTACCTGATGACGTGATAACATACTGCAATATCATAATTAGTTAAAATATCTTTATTTACATAAATTAAGTAATAATCATAAGTTAACACTAGAATATTTTAATTACTTTAGAAAAAATTAATTATTCCGATAGATTAGATATGAAAAACAATGTTTTAATTGTAGATGATGACGAACTTTTTTCGAGTTCCCTTTCAACCTTTATTACTAAATCAGGTGGAAATGCAAAAGTTTGTTCAAATGCGAAAGACGCACTAGATCTCATAGATAAAGAAACCTTTAAATTGGTACTTATAGATTGCCTACTTCCACAAGTATCAGGTGTAGAACTTGCTAAGAAAATTAGAAAAACTTTCTCTAGTAAAATGTTGCAAATCGTTATGATGAGCGGTGTATTTAATGATAAAATCACCATGAAAGAAATTATAAATGATACGCAAGCTAAAGATTTTTTGAAAAAACCCTTTCAGCCCAATTATATACTGAATTATTTGGATTCAGATACAACTTCAGAGATTGAAAATCCAACACTAAATCAAACATTTACTTTTTATGACAATATTTTAAAAAATAATGAGAATATTCAAGATTATTTAGCACTAATTAATGAAATATCTGGCTATGACTTATTATTTATAATTTCAGGATTTGTTGATATTAAGTTTAATGGTCTCATTAATTTAGTTGATAAATCAAATAGTCAGAAAACAAAAATTGAATTTAAAGAAGGTGCGATTGTAAAAGTTGACTCACTAGATTCGCAAAGTTTTATAGGTCGATTATTATTAAGTAGAGGTTATGTACTAATTGAAGATCTTGAGGGAGTGTTAAGAATACCTTCGAGTAAAAAATTAGCAACAAGACTTCTAGAAGAAAATTTAATTTCTCCCCACTCATTTGAAGAAGTAATTTTAGATCAAATATCTATTCGTATATCGAAATTAATAGGTGAACAAAATTATTTTGTTTCATTTGATTATACTGTTCCGGAATTTAAAGAAAATGCAATTGAACCACAATATTTAAACAAATATTTTTATGAGTGGATAAAATCAAGAATACCTGAAGAATGGATTCAAAATGAGTTTGTTAAATGGTATGACTTTGTAATTGAAAATAATAAAAACATCAGAAAAGATTTAAATCTATTAAGCCATCAAGAAGATCTTTCAAACCAAATAAGTACAGATGTGGATCGAATAAATTCATTTAGCAATTTATTAAAGTTATATGAAGATAAAGAAAAATCGGTAAATCATATATTGTTATTTTTATTAGGTCGAGGTTTTTTAAAGTTTACACAAAGATTAGCTGTTGTTTCAGATGAAGAAAGGTTTGTTCGCCTTCAAAAAATCTATTATAGAATGTTAAAGATGAACAAATTAGAAATATTTGAAATGATGGGTGGAAAAAAAATATTTAATGAGCAAGACATTAAAATTCTAAAAATTGAATTTGAAAAAAAATATTTAATAACATCAAATCCTAAAAAAATTTCAGGTTTTGAAGAAATGATAAATGAAGTAAAAAAGAAAATTAACGAAACAGTTGAATTATTTTTAGATTCACAAAAACTTTCTGAATATGAACATTCGATTGAATCACAAAAAGCCACTGATAAATTAAAGTACCAGGAAATTTTAACTAAAGTTCGTCAACAATTATCATATAACCAATTTGCGAAAGCACTTGAAACATTAATTGAGGTTCCTGATAATTTAATGTTAGATAATAAAATGTTTTATTATATATGGGCAAGTATTGGAAATATTGAGTCGAAAGCAAATAAACATAAAGAATTAACTGAACTCGAAGAAAAATTTGAAAACATTTCATCAGATCAAAAGCTCAGTAGCTTAGGTAATTTTATTAAAGCACTAATTTTAAAAAGCAAAGGTGATATTATTAACGCCAAAAAACATATTGAAACTTCTCTTGCTTTAGATAAAAACTTTATTGAAGGTCGTCGTGAACTTAATTGGATTCAATCTGTAATTGATAAAAATTCCATTAAAGAAAATTCTTCGCATTTATCATTTAGAAATGTTGTTGGCTCTATTATAAAATCAGGAATGCGCTAAATAAATCTTATTATAGAATAGCGACATGAGAAAAACGGCGCAAAATTTTGTCTCCTTAAAATTGCGAAGCAATCAAACTTAATCATGAGAAGTTATTCTGTGCATTTATTTCAGAGAAAGTCAGTCCATTCAGAATTAATTTTACAATTTGAATTGAAATTTTCATTTTCTCAAAAAATTCATTATGGTGAGGAATAATAAATCTTTGAGGATGCCCATCCCAAGCTTGCAGAATTTTACGGTTAACCTCTATTGCTTCATTAAAGGTTTCTGTTCGAATAGGATTTTCCGTATCATAGTGATCTTGTGAAGCTGTATCTAAGTGAATAATAAAATCATATCGTTTGTATTCATCTCGTCGCGAGGATTTCATAAATTGAAAAAAATCTTCTTCAGATCCAGGCCAATATGCTAAGCCATCAATTGAACCGCGATCACAAATAATCATTTTATTTGGACTTTCTTCTTCAAAGATTGATTCTAATTCAAATTGGGTAAAATAAATTGCTCGTTGGGCATGTTTTTGGCGAATTGAACCTTTTCTACGGGGAAATCCTCCCTTATACAAAATCGTTGCGGCTTCGGGAACCGTTACAATTTGATGACCCAAATCTTTTTGGAGCATTTCTATTAGCGTTGTTTTTCCCCCGGAAGGTCCACCTGTAATTGCAATTTTTTTGCGCGAGGGTATTTTTAATAAATTATTTTCAGTATCATTCTTCATTTAACATACCAGTTCATAAGTATAGAGTTTCAAAATACGGGGTGATTGAAAATCGTCCCTAAATAAACATTAGAATAACGGCGCAAGATTCTGTCTCTCATAAAATTGCGAAGCAATCAGACTTAATCATGAGCAGTTATTATAATATAAAATTAAATTTATATTTATGTTTATATTTATGTTATAATAATACTTGATCGTGTCCAATCCAGAATACAGGCTGACTCGGCAATCTGGACTCATGGAGCATGATTTTTCCACAGGACTTTATAACTAACTCACTTAATAACATTGTAATGAGTTCTTTATCTGATTTATGCAATTCAATTAAATCATCGGAACCTTTTAACATGAGTTCCATTTGTGAATGAGTTGAATGTTGTGGCCAATTCTCAAAATAAGTAAGTTGATTTTTAATTTCAGTATTTGACCAGTAAGACGAAATAGTATCTTGTACTTTTTTAAAATCATTTTCATCTTTTAAAAGGGATATTGCTTTTTTAAAAAGGGAAGGGGATTTTTTTTCTAGAGGAGCTAATAAAGAGTAGAGTGATATTTCTACACCTGGAAAAATAGAACTTGATGCTGTCAATATTTCTGGACAATTGTACACACAACATTTTGCATTTTGATTAAAAAACTGTTTAGAATAATCTTCTAGTTTTATCTTTGCGTAGCCTTGCAAATAGGGTGCATAACTTTGCCACATTAACTGATCTTGAAAATAAATTTCAGTTCCATGATAACCATATGCCAAATATGAAATTTGCCCTTTGTGATTGTTCCTTAAATCTGTTGTTTCCTCTAACAAAGTTCGAAAAGTTTCTGCTGTCACTTCATTAAAACTTAATTGAGTAAAGTAACCAAGATCTGAATTCCAAAAATCTTTCGAGAGAATACTTCTCTCACCCCTTCCTTTAAAAACACGATTCATCACAGATAAAATAATTTTAGAACGGGGCACTCCTCCTGCCATTAAATGTGCAAAAATAATATTTTTATTTGGTTCGATATGTTTTTGAAGTTCTTTGAGATAGTCACGTACTTGTTTTACAAATCGAAGTCGACCTTGCATAAGACTTTCTTGAATCTGATCTTTATCAATTTTAAAATTAGCCCATTCTTTTAATGAAGCTTCTTTACAAAGATCATTTGGTGTTAATCCTTTACTTGATGAGGGTTCTAAGTCAAAACCAGCTTCAAGAGGTAGATTAATAAATGGGTAATCTGGATATTTTCTACTTTCTTGCTCTTCTTGATTTAAGGGACGTAAGATATTTTTATCATCACGTCGACCGACTGTAGAAAAAACTATTTTCATTTCTTTTTGAATAGCTTCTTCAACAAGACCATTGGCATATCCTCGGTTAAAAAGTTCACCAAATAATACTAAAATATCTCCTTTATTAAATTCTAGGTTATGTGTTTTTCCTCTATATGGTTTAAAAGACATTTTAAAATTCCTTTTTCAAAAATTTAGATTGTGTGTTTAGAAGGTAATAAATTTATTCAGTTGTTGGAGCAAAGCCTCGTCTCATTAAATTTTCTGTCGCTACTCGAGGCTCCATAAATTGCTTTAAATAATCTGGACCACCAGTTTTGCTACCTACTCCAGACATTTTAAAGCCACCAAAGGGATGACGGTCTACGAGAGCACCAGTAATTCCTCGATTGATATATAGGTTACCAACTTCAAAATTATCTTTTGCATATTGAATGTGAGCTGGACTTCTTGAATAAATGCCACCTGTTAAAGCGTACTCAGTTGAGTTTGCAATATCAATTGCAAATTCAAAAGTTGGAGCTTTAATTATCGCGAGTACTGGTCCAAATAATTCTTGCTGAGCTAATTTTGAATCGGGATTAACCTGATCAAAAATTGTTGGGCCAATAAAATATCCTTCATTGGGGACTTTGCCTTGAAAAATAATTTGATTTTCTTTTTTAAATTCTTCTATTGCTAATGTTAATCGAGTAAATGATTCTTTATCTATTACGGGGCCCAAAAAAGCTTCAGGATCTTCACTAAATTTTACTTGTAAACTTTCTGTGGCATCAAGTAATCTTGTTTTAAATTTTTCATAAATTGATTCCAGTACAATAACTCTTGAGCACGCTGAACACTTTTGTCCTGCAAATCCAAAAGCAGAGTAAATAACGCCATCAACAGCTTCATCGAGATCTGAATCACTATCAACTATAATTGAATTTTTACCACCCATTTCAATAATACATCTTTTTACATGGAATTGACCATTATGAATATTTTGAGCCTGTTTTAAAATGTGTAATCCAACTGCCTTTGATCCTGTAAATGCAATACTTGCTGTTAGTGGATGATCAACTAATGCAGCACCTACCTCTTCTCCAATGCCAGGTAAAAAATGGACTGTTCCTTTTGGAAGTTGTAACTCTTGTAGTAAACGACATAATCCATAGGCTACAATTGAACTTTGTTCAGCTGGTTTAAAAATGACAGTATTACCAGTAACAAGTGCAGCGGCAACTTGACCAGTTAGAATAGCTAATGGAAAATTCCAAGGAGCAATAACTACTGCCACACCACGAGGATGATAAGTATAAAAGCTAGATTCGCCAAGTGCATGTCCAACTTTTTGCGGACGTGAAAGTTCTCTTATTGATTGTGCATAGTAATTACAAAAATCAATTGCTTCGGCCACATCACCATCAGCTTCTGTCCAAGTTTTTCCACATTCAGTGATTTGTTCTGCCATTAACTGAAATCGATCTCGTTTCATGAGTTGTGCTAATTTTTCAAGATATTGTGCTCTAGTTTCAAATGGAACTTTTGACCACTTTGAAAATTCTTGATGGGCAGCTTTAATTGCAATCTCGACATGATCTATGTTTGCAAGTGTAACATTTGCTAATACTTGGGTTGGATGTGAAGGATTAATGCTTGCTAAAGTTTTATCTGAAATAATTTCTTTACCATCAATCCATAAAGGAATAGTTGGAGGAAAAGTGCTTGTTGTTTTGTTATGAGTTCTTTCAAATTGCTCAATAGCACTTAATAACTGTTTTCTATTTTTTTCTTCTGCAAAATCTAATAATGCTTCGTTTTCAAATTTATATTGTGAACTATTGTGAGTAGTAGCACTTGGCACTAAACCAACTGTTGGATTTTTTAAAAGTAGTTCAATGCTTTTGTTATCTGCAAATTTATGTTTTAACCAACCTTCGTTTGAAGTGTTTTCTAATAGTCGGCGAACAAGATAGGCCATACCTGGTAACATTTCTCCTACCGGAGCATACTCACGAACTCTATATCCCATATCAACTATGGCTTTTTTTATCGTATCCGCCATGCCAAAAAGCATCTGGATCTCAAAAGCATTTTTTGGAATATTTAACTTTTCAGCGTACACCATGGCCGAACTTATTGATCTTACATTGTGTGAAGCGAGTGCTGGACGAATCCATTGATAATTTTCTAAAAGTAACTTGCTAATGGATTCATAATTTGCATCAGATTCTGCTTTTTGTGTATAAACTGGAATGGGCCAATTCTTTTGAGAAGCTTCAATATATTCAGAATCCCAGTAAGCACCTTTAACTAATCTCACTGTAAAGGGAACTTTTCTTTGTTTTGCAAACTGTATAAGGTCCAAAATATCAGCTTGTGAGTCACGAAGGTAGGCTTGAATTACACAACCCCAAAATTTATATTTTGCAAATTCGTCTTCAGATATTATTTCTTTAAAAACTTCTACGGTCAGATGTTTAATTCCATAATGTTCCATATCTAAATTTAAAAAAATATTTTTTGACATGGCTTTGCGGAATAAAGGTCTTAACCGCTCTTTTAAAATTTCTTTAGTTTTATCCCACGCCTTATCATTCACCTGAGAGTACAGTGCTGATAACTTTACTGAGATATTAATTTTAGGAATTTCTCCCTCATGATCACAATCAATTTGTGGAATAGTTTCCCATTTAATAGCTCCTTGAGAAAGCCATTCCATTAATTCTAAATATTTACCTTGGTATTGGAGGGCTTCTTTTTCTCCCAAGGTGGCTTCACCCAAAATATCCACAGTGAAACAAATTTTATTTTTTCGTGCTTTAATTAAAACTGGGAGCGCCTCTTCAGGGTTTTCACCTGTTATAAATAAAGAGGCCATCTGTGTTACATTTTTACGAATTGTTCCTGCCATGAGTGAGGGAGCAAGGCTTCCTAAACCTAAGCCTACATTAAACACGCTTGGTAATTCATCGCCGCCCTCTGTAAAATATTCTTTGAGATGTGTAGCAACTTCGTTATTGTTGGTGAGTGTTGGTAAAACATCAACAAAACGAAACATCTTAGTTTTAAAGGATTCATTTTTCATGGACCATTCCATGATTCGACCATACCAATAATCTTTAGAAAAAATAGAGCCCTTAGATTGGCCTTCCATTCGTTTTAAAATTTCTTGCCCTTTGGCTTCAACTAAGGACTGAAGATCAGTATTTGACATATAACACGCTCCAATATTTATTTTTCAGTATTTCCTAAGAAAATTAATAATAAATAATTCAGGAGTCTAGAGATAAATGCGAATAAAAATATTAAATATAACATTATGGCGCGATCTGTAAATAACTGCTAATGATTAAGTCTGATCGCTTCGCGATTATGTGAGACAAAATCATGCGCCGTTATTTTCTTGTTTATTTGGGGTGATTTCCAATCACCCCGTATTATGAAAATCTAAACTAAAGTTTTTGTTTTCATAATAAACTACTAATTATTAAGTCTGATCGCTTCGCGATTATATCAGACATAATTAGGGGAGGGATTTTTGGATAAATTCAAAATATGAAAATACAAGGGAAGATTGGATTTTTATAGTAAAGTTTTGGGCATTACTCCTTTTTTGAATAACTCTGATAGCATGAGGTACTTAATCTTAATATTAGATATGAATTTGTAAAATCAAGAGGGTAATTTGTGCTATATGAATTTAAAATTTGGGGATCGGTGCAACTTGAATTTTCGATATCATAAATGCAATCATCAAAATGAGATAGATTTACAGTGATTAAATTTTTTTCTTCAGCCTCTTGGATCTGTGGAAAAGTTTCATATTCGGGTGCTAAATTTAGTTCGTTGCCAATATTTGAATTGAGTTGAACTTGTTCAAAGCATTGATCGAAAATTATTGTTTCATAACAAGATATTAATTTTTTACAAATTTTATTCAATAGAAGTGTTGAAGTTGATGGGCTTATAATGTTTACAGGGGAGTTGCCTGGATTTCCAGTATTTGTGCCTTCGTTTTTTTTGGAGCAGCTCAATAACAGAAATACTAAGTTTAGCGAGATAATTATTTTTATAAGTTTTTTCATAGATTGCCTTTATTAAAAAGTTATTCAATATTCTTTTTAGATAGTGGAAATAATTGAAAATTCATTTGATATATTCTTTCTTTTTCTGAATCTTCTTTCGAAAGATTCATCAATTGATCTCTAAAATCTTCAATCATTTTTTTTAAAACGGTAAATTTTTCTTCTGAGAGAGCTATTGTAACACTGGATATTTCACGCTCTTGAGCTGTAAAGCGATCAAGAGCTTCAGCAGCAATTTGCATCATTTTTTTATGATAAGTTACAACTCCAAAACTTGCGAATTTATTCCCGGTAGAGATGCTTTCTTCATTTAAAATATATTGGGACTTTTGTTTTTCAATTAATCCAAGTTTTTCTAAATTTAAAAGAGATTTTTCAACATCAACTTGATTAACCGTTGGAATTAGTAATTCACTTATTTGCTGTGTCGACTTAGGACTATTTTTTAAAGTAAAAACTTCGCGGATAGGAATATTAAACCAATCAGAATAATAATTAAGTTGCGTTTTTGAAATTGGATATTGTTCTTGGTATTTTTTAAATTTAATAAGTTCTCTGGCGAAAAACTCTTTTTCAGATAAATTTTTTGATTTTTGAAACTGTAATAATGTTTTAAAAAAATCACCTTCATTTTTTTTTAGATGAAAAACTTCAATAACTTTTTCAGCACTCTCTAAAGACAAATGTCGTTTACCTTTTACCACTAAATTTAATATATTAGGCGAAGTAAAACCAGCTTTTTGTGAAAACCAACGATAAGAAAATGTTTTTTTCTCTTTCTGTCGGAGTTTAATTAAGTCTAATATAATTTTTCGATAATCATCATATTTGAAAATATTCATTAGTAGAGTTCCTTCTTATAATTTTAAAAAATGATAGAGTAGTTTTAGTATCTCAATAATATTCAATATTGTATACAAAATATAATTTAATATATTAATTATAGAAATTTATATAGTTATTTAAATAATAAAAACATATAGATAGGATTAAAATATGTATACTAATAGTATACGATATATTTGCATATATTGAAATATTAATTGAGATATAAATGTATATTCTATTAACCTTTAAACATGGAGGAGTTCTTATGATTCAATATTTGTATTTAATTCTGTTCATTTTTTTTAATTTTATAGTTGGATGTGACCAAAATGTTCTTCAACGTAAGGATATTGATATGATTGACCCCATTAATCCGGCTCCGGAATGGTTTGGTCAAATAAAAAATTTTAATTCATGTCAAGAAATTGAAGCTTATTTTTTAAAACATCCACATCTTGTTAATCTTGCCTCTTCAAATGAAAATAAACAATTTACCCAACACTTCGTAAATCAAGTTGAGGATGTCAAAGAAGGTGATATTCTCCAGCAGAATGAAGACTATTTTTTCTTTTTAAGAACTGGTACTATTGAAATTATTAATAAAAATAATTTTCAATCGAGTATAAGTATTAATTTTGAAGAGAAAATGTTAAACTTTGGAGAGTTAGTTGTAACAAAAGAAAATTTATTTTTATTAATATCAGATGAATTTCAAACCTATATTTATACTTATGGACTAATAAATAAAATAAATTTAATAGATAAAAAATCTTTTAAAGGACAGATTGTTAATTATCGAATTATTGATAATCAATTGATTGTGATTACAAATGCTTTTTATAATTCGAACTATTCCGAAGCAGAATGTAAAAAGATATTTATACCTAATTTGCAAGATGGAAGCTCACAAATATCGTACATCTACCAAATGAATTTGAATAACTTAAAATTTAATCAATTGGGTTTAATGGGGGGAACAGATTTTATTTATATGACCAATAAGGAGTTATTATTAGTTGCTAAAAATTATAATTATGACTTTAATTTTCAGTCACAAGATGAGACTTATGTTCGTAGAATAAGATTAAATAGTGAGGCACCTATTCTTGATCAAATTCTTAAATTTAAAGGTACATTAAAAGATAAAAGTGCAATCCACGTTCGAGGAGAAAATCTTTTCCTGGTTACTCATAAACTAAATTATAATATGATTCTTGCCTATGGAAAAAATGATTATAATAATTATGAAATTAAATCGCAATCACAAATTTTTGGATTAGAAGAAGATATAAAATCGAGTTATTTTTATGAAAATATATTATATGTTGTTACTTATAAAAATATAGACCCTCTATTTATTTTTGATCTATCTGATCCATATAATATAATTTTAAAAGCCTCACTTGATTCACCTGGATTTTCAACACAATTAAAAAAAATAAATAATGATAATATTGTTGGACTTGGTTACAATACAAAACTAAATAATGAAAATTTTGAAATTCTAGATGGCATCAAAATATCAATTTTTGATTTTAAAAGCATATCAAATCCATTTGAAGTTTACACAAAGGTTTGGGGGCAAAGGGGTTCGACCTCTGAAGCTACAGCTAACTTTAAAGCTTTAACAGTATCAAAAGATACAGGGCGAATTATGTTTCCATTGGTTGAGTTAGATTTTGAACACTCAAACTTTAGCAATAAGTTAAAATTTTCTGGTGCAATTATATTGCAATTTGATAATTCTCATGGTGCCCAAGAAATAAAGCGAATATCTCATCAAGAATGGGTATCAAAATATTGTGGAAAAGATTTTTATCAAACTTTATTTTGGTGGGGATCTGAACATAAATCATTTGATATTCAACGAATCATTGAAATAGACAATACAATCTATACATTTTCTAGGTTTGGAGTTAAAAAAAATAAATTAGATTTTGATAATCCTAACGAGACTAGTCTTGAATTTAAGGTTAATGGCTTTGATCGTTGTGAATTTTCTAATAATTTGAGAATTTAATTTATTTAGCACTGCCGTGAAAGTTATTTGTTATTGAACTTGGATACTCTATACCGCCAGCTCCGTAGGAATAAATTTGTTTTGTTTTTTTATTCTTTTGATTTTTTATTATTATATTTTCCATATTTATTGATTACTGCAAATGAAAGACCAATTTTGGAAATTTTAAGATGTGAGAAATATTGTTTTGTTTGTTGATTTTATTGAAAAATCAATAATCATAAGTTTAAATCTTTAAATCAAAAGAAGATAACTTCATATAAATTTGCAATTATAAGACCTAATGATCATATTGCTTACATCATTAAATAATATAGATTGTAGTTTCTTCTCATTTACAATCAGTGATTTTTTGTTGATACAAAG
Organism: Bdellovibrionales bacterium; assembly: GCA_005793345.1. Classification (GTDB taxonomy): domain Bacteria; phylum Bdellovibrionota; class Bdellovibrionia; order Bdellovibrionales; family Bdellovibrionaceae; genus SXSU01. Next base: position 83,867 of record SXSU01000050.1, on the reverse strand, counting down.
TTAGTTTCGTAAAAAAGAATCAATAATTAAAAAATTTAAGATTTTGAATTACAAAGTGAAGGTAATCAGTCTACTCTGAGTTTATTTTACTTTAGACTTTTATATTAGTTATAAAAACAATTGATTTAAGAAGTTTTTGACTTGTTAAAGTTCAGATATTAGAGAACTATGTAGAGGTAAATTATGATTTATTTTAAATTGAATAAGCGAGTGACTTTAAATATTTTAATTCTTGTTTTGATATTGAATCCCTTTAGAATTGCAACTAGTGCTACTTCTACATTAGGATCAGATGGAATTGAAAAAATTTATGGCCTATTAAAAAAACTAAAACCAGTTCAAGAGTTAGTCTGCAAAGTTAAAACTTCCAAAACAAATGAATCTAGATTTTTTTTAAATGGAGAAAAGAAATCTGAAAGTTTATTTATCCATTTTTTTTCAAAGGGACCCTGGTTGGGATTGATGGATATAAAAATGAGTTTTTTGCCAAGTGATTTAGTTGAAATCCAACAAACAGTTCATAGTAGTTATGGTGAAATTGAAGAAATAATGATATATGGTCATAATTCATTAAATGGCACTTTTGTTTTTCAACACGATGGAAAAGGGCATTTAATTTGGGCACAAGCTGTTGATGATTTAAGAATGGTTACCTGTCATGTTAAGAAGGATTACCCAAAAGATCCATTTCTCAACGATTAAACTATACTTTTATTTATTTTAATGTGAATATCCAAATTATATGTCGAGTAATCAAAATTCAAATAAATTACAAAATTCCACTTCCAATTCCAATAATGAAACAATTAACAACGCTGTTTTAGTTGGGATTCAATTGCCATCAATATCAAGTAGTGATCTAGAAAGTTCACTGCAGGAATTAACAAGATTAGTCACGACTCTTGGTTATAGAGTAGTTGGTCAAGTCACACAAAAGCGAAATTCTGATCGTGCAGCATTAATTCTAGGTGCTGGAAAATTAAAAGAATTAGCTTTATGGACAGGAGGCACTGGCGAAGTTTCTTCTATGGTTGAACATAAACTCAGTAAAGCTGCTCAGAAGTGGAAAAATGAGCTTACTAAAAAAGAAGATGATGAAGATGATGAAGAAATTGAAAGCGTCAGTGAAAACGAAGTCGAGCCAGTTTTATCCAAAGAAAAAATTGGTTCTGCTCAAATAGTCATTGTTGATACTGATCTTTCTCCATCACAAATAAGAAATCTAGAAAGTGCAACTGGAGTTACAGTTTTAGATCGTACAGGTGTGATCATCGAAATTTTTAGTCGACATGCTCGCACGAGAGCTGCTCGTCTCCAAGTTGAAATTGCACGCTTAACATATGTTGCTCCGAGATTACGTGAAACAGGTGGTAGTGAAGATCGTCAAGGGGGCGGAGTTGGCGGTAAGGGCGCTGGAGAAAGCAGTCTTGAACTTGATAAAAGAAAAATCAGAGATAGAATAAAAGAACTTAAAATGGAACTAGCATCCATTGGCAATGAACACGAAGTCCGACGGGCTAGACGCCAACAAGAACTATGTGTGGCACTAGTTGGTTATACAAATGCAGGAAAATCTTCATTGATGCGAGCAATGACAGGCAGTGAAGTCCTTGTTGCTGATAAATTATTTGCAACCCTTGATACTACTATTCGACCTATTTACCCTGAAACACGTCCCAAAGTTTTATTATCAGATACCGTTGGATTTATTAAAAAACTTCCCCATGATTTAGTCGCTTCTTTTAAATCGACCCTTGATGAAGCATTAAATGCCTCTTTACTTTTATTTGTGGTTGACGCTTCAGATTCCTCTTTTCGATCGCAATTAAAAGTCACACAAGACGTTTTAACGGAAGTTGGTGCGAATGAGGTCCCACAGTTATTAATACTAAATAAAAAAGATAAATTATCTGAAGAAGAAAAAAGTTTACTTCAAGTAGAATTTCCAGAAGCTATTTTAATTTCAACTCGTGAAAAAGAAGATCTTTTATTTTTGCGAAATAAAATAATGAGTTATTTTGAAAGTGATATGATTGATGAAGATCTTAAAATTCCGTATCACGTGCAGGGAGCTATTGGTGAAATTCGCTTAAAAATGAGAGTACTACAAGAGTCCTATGATGAAAAAGGAGTAACTTTAAAAGTAAGAAGTACTCCTGAATTAATAAGTCAAATTAAGAAAAGATTCTTATCTTAGGTCTTTGTTTATGAATGAAATAAAAAATAGTAGTCTTTATCAGAGAATTTTACAAATTATTAAAAATGGTATTCGATCTCGAATGTTAATGTCATCAATAATATTGTTGAGTGTATTTTTAGTTTTCTTATACTTAATTTTATTTAAGAAAAATTATTTTATTAATACTCAAAAAATTGACATCCAAAAAAACATGATTCCACTAGAGTTAATATTAAATACAAAAAATATAAATGGTTTTTTAGTAAATAAAGAAACCTTAGTTACGTATGATTATATTATATATAATTTTTGGGCAACATGGTGTCCACCTTGTATAGAGGAAACTCCATCACTTTTGCGATTTGTTCAAAAAAATTCAAATCGTTTTTTTTTATTTGCAATATCTCAAGACTCATCTCTAAAAGATATTGAAGTATTTTTAAAATCTTTTCCAAAATATAAAAACAAAAATATAGAAATTCTTTGGGATGATAATAGAAATCTTGCAATGAATTTTAAAGTTAACAAATTACCAGAAACTTTTGTTTATCAAATTAAAAAAAATAAACTCATTAAAATTAGTGGTTCATTCAATTGGGATGAGGCAAATTTAATTAATAAATTTGAAACCTCTTCGTCTCAACTAGATCAAAAGTGATTTAAAAGAAAATGGTAAAAAAAGAGAAAAATTACGGCGCATGATTTTGTCTCGCATATAATCTCTAAGCGATCAGACTTAATCATGAAAAGTAACATTAATGACTTCCACTAAATGTAAATGTATTTTTATGACAGGTAATACAATTGGTATTTCCACTAGTATGGGGTGCTGGATTTGCATTAAAATCGTTTATATGGCAACTAACACAGCTATTAGATAATCCTTTATAAACTCCACCAATATGACATTCACTGCACTCAATAGCTCGATGGGCTCCACGCAGTGGAAATTTTGTGAGGGAATGCCTGAATGAAGTAATTTCCCAAAAATGTTGAGTATGACAGTTATTGCAATTGGGTGATGAACCATTGTGAACATCATCTTTTTGATGACAAGCAATGCATTGTTGACTCAAGCCCGAAAGTTTTTTTCCATCTTTATGACACTCAGAACATTCTAATGTAAAATGCAAACCGCTTAAAGTAAAATTTTTGTGAAAATCTTTTGTAGATTTCCATCCTTTTTCATTATGACATTCTTGGCATGATTTGCCAAAATTACCTTTATGTCCATCTTTATGACAATCTGAACATTGATTTGATAAAGGTTTAAAGTGAATCAGAGGTTTTAAATCTTTAGTTGATTCATGACATTTCTCACATTTTAATTCTGTATGCTTTCCTAAAAGATGAAATCGACTTTGTTCATTGTGATTAAATGTGGTTGGTTTCCAACCATTTTCAGTATGGCATTGTGAGCAGCTCTGCGAGAGTTGTCCTTTATGGTAATCGTCATGACATTCACGACATGAATTCGATTTCAAGCTATCAAATTTAAATTTTGAAATTGAAGGAGATTGTTTATTTAATTTTGAAAGATTCGGCCATTTTAATTCATAGTTTTTTACTGTTGGAGTATGACATTCTGAACACTTAGTATCTTTATGTTTTCCAGTAAGTTTAAAGTTTGTAAGATCATGATTAAAATTTTGTATATGATTAAATTTATCAGTACTATGGCATGCTGAGCAGTTTTGTGTGCTGTAGTTTTTTGAAAATTGATTTTCATGAATATTTGAATGGCAATCAATACAAAATTTTTGCTCTATTGAATTAAATTTAAATATTTTCTTTTTATTTTCACCGTGACAATCATTACATCGAGTTTTGGTATGCGCACCTGTTAAAGTAAACCTTGTTTTGGCGTGATCAAATCCTGATTGAGATTTCTGTGTGTACCAATCTTGTGTTGTATGGCAAGTTGTACATTTATTAGCTAAAAGTTCTTTACTAAATTCAGCTTTATGAGGTGAGCTATGACATGACTCACAAGTTTTTAAGTTTAATTTTTCCCAATGATAAGTAGGGCTACTGAGAGTAATCAAACCACGTTTTATAGTTTGAGAATTTTGTGGTTGTGGCAAATGACAGTCATTGCACTTAAGATCACTATGCTTTCCATCAAGTGCAAAATGTGTTTGTGTATTATGATCAAAGTTTAATGTTTTATGCCATGAATTTTCTTGATGACATTTTGAACACTCATTCATTTTTATATTTTGATGAGAATTTTTATGACAACTTAAACATTGAGATTTTAATCCTGTAAATGTTAGATCTTTAACTTTAATTTGAGATTTATTTTTAGTGGGCTTATTTGCATTGAGGTGACATTCAGCACAAGTTAGTTCATTATGTTTACCTTGCAATTTAAATCCACTTACTCCGTGATTAAAATTATCGATTGGCCATTTGGACTGGTCATGACAGTTTAGACAATTTCCATTATTCAATTTTGTGCTTAATTTATTTTTGTGAAAATCTTGGTGACAAGTTAAACATTGTTTTTGTTCAAGATGAGAACCCCATTGGTATTGAAATAATTTTTTTGATTTATTTGTTAAATGACAATCGTTGCATTTAAGTGTAGAGTGTTTTTCTTCAAGTTTAAACTTTGTATCTTTATTATGGTTGAATTTAATATTATCTTTCCAAGATAAATTATTATGACAAGTATTGCAGTCTTTTTTAGAGAAATCTCCCGTGTAATTATGAATATCATCCTTTTTATGACAACTTTTACAGCTTGTTGCTTGAGTCCCCAAAAATCTAATATCTGTTTTTCGAATTTCTTTTTTTGTTCTTTTGTTTGTATGGCATTCTTCGCACTTAAGTTCATTATGTTTGCCATCAAGGGAATACCCAGTGAGTTTTGCATGATCAAAACTTTTTTTATTAACTAAGGTACTATCAAAGCTTCTTCCCTTATGATCAAAATGACATTGAATGCATGTTTGTGACTTAGAAGCTAACCCATGAAAGCCTTTATCAGCATCTAAAAAAGGTTTAATCTCTTTATGACAACTCAAACATTTTGATTCAGAAATTCCTTTTCCAGCGTCATGACATTTAAGACAATCTTTGGACTCTAGTTCCCTATGACCTGATATGAGTGGGCCGGGGGCCAATAATTTATTAAGTAAACCCTCAGTTTCACCCCATGTTGTTTTTGCGAAAAATAAACTTGATAAAAATAATGCAAAATAAACTATAGCAAGAAATTTATTTTTAAGTTTTAAAACTATATAAGTCATATGGGGCCTCGAGGTGGAGCTCCATCACGGACCGGTGGAATTTCTTGATTTCCAAAACGATAACCAAATTTTATAAATGTACTTGTAATCGTGACATTTTCATCGGCAGCTCTTTCAAAAGATGCTGTCAAAAATAATTCTTTTGAATAATAATTAGTTAATGCTAATTCGATTGTAGTTGGATGGGTCGTGGTACCATCATTATTTGCTGAAATTTGATATTCGGTATCAATTGATGATTCCCAAAATTTAGAATAATAACCAATTCCAAAATTTATAAACTTATCTTTACTTGTAAAATTATTACGAGAACCTAATTTAAAATATAGATCTAAATTTTTAGAAAGCAATTCATTTTGTACAAATCCCAAAATGGCATCATATCTTTTTAAATGATCAGCATCCCTAAGACCTGAGTGAAATTCAATTGCTACACTGGACTTATTTTCATTTTTCCGTTGTAACTGAAAATGGGATTCGCGGTAGGGACTTGGATCAAGTTTTTCTAATAAACCCTGTCTTCGTCTGTATTCTAGTAAATCAATATGTAAATAACCTAGTTCATAATTATAAGCTTTGGTCCAATTTTGTTGGTAAATCATATTTGCTGTCTGTACTTTTTTTTCAGGAACCAAATCGTAATTTAAGTAACTAATCCAACGAGAATTGGCCTCCCATTGATAAATCAAATTATGAAAAAAAAATGAACGTTCCTTTTGTTTTTTATATGTTTGTTCAACTAAACCATGAGAGAAATAAAGATTCTTATCCCAACCTTCATCATGACTTTGATACGTTAAAAAAACTCCATTTTGTGTTGCATTTTTATCAAAATTTAAATCAGAATCCTCTATTGATTTAGGATTAAAACCAGAAAAACCACCTGATTTTAAATAAGGAGTAAACCGAAATTCTAAATCAACTCCATCTACAAAAACTGATCCAGCTTCAGGCAATTGAAACCGACCAATTTGCGAAGAGAATGCCCCTTCTGGATTTAACCAATGGGCAGTCATTTGTCTCACTTGAAAATCATTTTTACTTTCAAGTGCTAATTGTTCTTTTGTGAGTTTACCAAAAAAATCGTGTTTGTCTCTGAGATCAGTGGTCAGTTCCCACTTATCTGAACCCAAATCTGATACTTTATAAAAAAAACGTGATGAAGAAAGTAAGTGGTCATTACTTTTTGAACCAAATTCATCCGTTTTAAATCTTTCGGTAATTGCGACACCACCTAATGTTAATCGACCTGTAGTTTTAACTGAAAATCCATTGATGGAGTATAGTATTGTGGAAAATACGATCCCCAATAAATACATATGATAAAAAGTCGAATTTGTTTTAATTCGGATGTTAAGCTTTTTTTGTTTGGAAATAATTTCAATCATATAGTTTGTCTTTTTATAATAATGAGATTAATTTTTATTTAAAACAAGTCTTTTTTTGTAGGAGTTTTGTGAGTTTCTTAATTCAAAAGTTAAACGCAAATAAATTTTTTAAATTTGTTTCTAGTGTAAAATTGGCCATTCCTTTAATGCTCATTCTTGCAATAGTAGTGGCCACAGGAACTGTTTTTGAAAGTCAATATAACTCTGAATATTCCAATTTATTAATTTATAAAACGACTTTGTTTGAAATTTTAATGTTTTGTTTATGGATAAATATTTTGTGTGCGACAATTTCTAGAATACCTTTTCAAAAACGTCATACTGGATTTGTGATTACCCATATTGGGATTCTCACTTTATTAATTGGTGGTTTTGTTACTAATCATTTTGGACTTGATGGACAACTTTCAATAACAGAAGGAGTCGGGGAGTCTCAAGTGGTGCTCTCTAATCTTATGGTTGGATATCAAATCGAAGGTCAAATCTCGCCTCAAACAATTGCCTTCAAAAAAATGATATTTCCAAAGGAAGGTCCCTCTTTAGATTTTTTAAATAATGATTTAAACTCAGTGATTCATCTCAATAAATATCTCCCTTTTAGTAAAATTGACCAAGGTTATATTTCTGATTCTGAAAAATCAAACCATCTTGCTTTGAGTTTTATTTTGAAAAGTCCATTTTTTAATATTTCTGAGTGGCTAAATTCAGATTCTAAATCTGAAATTCAAATGGGCCCTGCATTAATTCGGCTAAATAATAAAAAAAATAGTGCATTCTTAAAAAATCCAATTGAGTCTCAAAAAATTTTGACAAATATAAATAAAGAACCTGAGAAATTAGTACTTACCAATCTTGACGGGAGTAAACAGTTGCAAAGTTGGCCAATAAAACAAATACAAGGTGATTTGATAAATTTTAAAAATTTAAAAATTAAAATTTTAAAAAAATATAAATCTGCAATTGTAAGTCAAAATAAATTAGTAGAAAATCAAACTCCAGAAACTGAAAATTCTAATCCAGCACTTGAATTACAAATTGAATCTAATAGAAAAATTTTACGAGAAGTCCTTTATGCAAAGTTTGATAATTTTTCACTTAATAAGGACGGAATTTTTGGTTATCGTTTAAAGTATGTTTCAAATTTAGATTCTAATACTAATACTAATTCTGAATCTCCTGATTTATTAAAACCAGGTTCTCGAATCATAGATCTGCAAGTCGATCAAGAGGCAACACCCATAACTATTGTAGTTACACTTCTCAAAGATAATAAAGTGATTCTGACTCAAAAAGTTATTGAAGGTGAAAAGTTAGTTACTCCTTGGATGGGTATTGAATTATATATTGGTAGTGTAATTAGAAATGCAATTTTACATGAAGATGTGAGTTTAGTGAATCCTGAAAAAAGATCTGAGTTGCCACCAAGTGCCTTACAAATCAAAGTTAATAATGAGGAACTTTTTTGGCTATCAGAAGGCGAAGAAAAAAATATATATAATAATGATAAAAGTTTTAAAATATTTTTTGGTAGAGAAACATTTCAATTACCTTTTCAGATTCGCCTCATTAAGTTTTCAAAGTTGGATTATCCAGGAACCTCAACCCCCATTTCTTATGAAAGCACTGTGGAAGTAGATGGATATACATCTCCAATTAAGATCTCAATGAATGAACCCCTTAAAAAAGAAGGTTATACCATTTATCAAGCAAGTTACGTTTTAAATCCTAATCAGCCTCCAGTTTCAATTTTTTCGGTAAACAAAGATCCTGGACGAATCATTAAATATATTGGAAGTTTAATCTTAAGTTTGGGAGTATTAATATTTACTTTGATGAGATCAAGATTTTATCAAAGTTCAAGGAGTGCTTTAAAAAAATGAAATTATCTTTAAAAAATCAATGTCTCTTTATTGTTTTTATTTTATTTTTTGATATATATTTATTCGCTCAAGAAAATTTGGTATCTCCAGACAAAGCAAAAGAACTAATAATTGAAAGTGCAAAAAAAATATCGGTTTCTCCAATAAATGAATTGCCACTGCATAATAATGGTAGAATCAAACCTTTAGATACTTTGGCGCGGGAATCACTTTTATTTATTTCTGGTTCTTATACAAAATTTGGTTTAGATCCTGTTCAACTTTATTTAGCTTTAATAGTATCCCAACATTCTGAATTTGTAGAAATTCTAGAAGTTCGTGATAAAGATTTAAGAACTGAGCTTGGTTTTTTAAAGAATAAAAAATTTTATTCTTTAAAAGAACTTGAGAGTTCAAATTTAAATCAAAGAGCAGAACCTTTGTATGATAAACAGCAGAATAATTCACGTTCTTTAAATGAACATGAAAAAAACATTTTAGAAACTCATCAGCAACAATTTTTATTGCGGGACTTAATAAGTGGCCAAAATATAATGATGGCTGCTGATTATAATTTTTTAAACAAAAATCATGGACAAGAAAACCCTACTCATGAAAATGAAACATCTCTTCAATCTGACTTAAAATCATATTTTCAATCTTTAAATCAAGATGTATCACTTCAACAATCCTTGGCTACTAAATTATTACAAACCTCAAGTTTACAAAAGGCTCCTGAATTATTTCAACATTATCTAAAAAAAATAAAGTATGAAATTTTTTATAATCACTTTCGCCCTTTTCTTTGGGCATCCATGTTATCTTTATTGCTAGGGATTGCTTTTTTTACACCTCTATATCGAATTAAAATTTCAAAAAAATTAACAATTTATTTTTTACTTATTCCCACATTATTTATATTTATTGGTCTGAGTCTTCGTGTATATATTACCCAATTTGCACCAATTACTAATATGTATGGCACCATGGTGTGGGTGTCTTTTGGTATAACTATTTTTGGATTAATATTATATTCACTATATATGAATTATACAATTCCAGGTATTACATTAATAGCCTCTGGTCTATTATTAACATTAACAGAACAAGTCCCCTTAGTTTTGAGTCCCGATCTTGATCCTATAGTTGCAGTTCTGCGAAGTAACTTTTGGTTATCTACACATGTAACGACGATTACAATTTCTTATGCAGCATTTACAATTGCGATGGTTTTAGGAAATATTGCTCTTGTTCGACTTTGGTTTTTTAATAAAGAAAACAATACTATTTTTTTTAAAGAATATTCTCATTATGCTTATCGGATGATTCAGTTGGGATGTTTTTTACTTTCAGTTGGAATAATTTTAGGAGGAATCTGGGCTGATTATTCGTGGGGTCGATTTTGGGGGTGGGATCCAAAAGAGACTTGGGCTCTAATTGCTGATCTTGGATTTTTAATGATTCTTCATGGGAAATACGCTGGATGGATTACTCCATTTACCTTGTTGGCATGGTCTCCAGTAGCTTATTTATTAGTTGTAATGGCGTGGTATGGTGTTAATTTTATTTTAGCAGCCGGACTTCATTCATATGGGTTCTCCTCAGGGGGGGCTTTAGCAGTTTTGATCTTTGTTGTATTACAAATTCTTTTACTACTTGCTGGGTTAACTAAATTCCAAATACTAAAGCAGCAACTACGTGAATAAAAGCTGCAACATACATGAAGATCGCAAAAGGAAAATGAAGAGTATGCCAATAACCCATTAAGCTTTGAAAGGGTTCAAGAAACAAAGCTCTTCTTTTATGAATTGCAATATCAGTAATCAAAAGAGTTGTGCTTGGAGGCCAAGTGTTTGGTACCGCAGGTTTAGAGTAAAATAACTTAATGTCACCTATTGTTGATTTAATTAAAGCTATAAAGGGATTAATGTCTATTTCTGAGTTTTGCACTTGTTTAGTTGGACCACCAACAAATACTAAAGCATTAGTTATTTGTTGATTAATTTCATCTTCTGAAGTGATAATGTTTTTTTTTGTTAAATAGTTTTTAAGTGTAGTGATTTTTTTTTCAAATTCATTTTCTAGTTCAACTTTAGCTTTTAAAAGTTGTACATAAAAATAACGACCTATAATTCCACTCGAAAATGAAATGACCATTGACCAAAAACTAATTGCCACTATTCCTCTAACTTTTAAGTTACAGTGAAACAAAATTAATGTAGGTCCTAGTAATCCACAAAAAACATGAAAATTAAGCCAATGGGATAGGCGACCCCATTTATGTAGACTAGTAAATCTTTTTCGCATCGAATAGACATTCATTAAAACCATTAAACTTAAACCCAACCAACCTAACCATAAGCTCAGGGGACGGCCTGGCTCAGGTGTAATTCTAAACTCGTGATGAATAATATTTTTTTGTTGTAAAAAAAGTAACAAACTTAAACTTGGTTTATAATTTAAACTTAAATATTCAAATCCCAATATTAAAAAAATAAAAATCCAAATTATAGTAAACGTTTTCATTCTCATTATTCAGTTATCCTCATTTATGTTATTATTTATGGTCCCAAGATTTTCCCAAATTGTGGCAATTGTAACATGTTCCATCACCAGTAAAATACGTTGGATGTGTAGAGCCATGCTTTTCCCAGCCCTTAGAGTAATGACAAGGTAAACAAAAATTAATTTTAGAACTTAAGTAATTTGTATGCAAAAAGCTAAAGACTCGCGTGGTCGTAGGTGTTTTATGACAGGTGCTACAATCTTTAGAGACGTAATGGCGCTTATCTGTTACTTTTGAATCATTTTGACTGGGATGATCAGAGAGTGCCGGTCGATGATTTTCATGACATTGGTTACAGTTTGCTGTTGTGGGGGTATGACTGTAAGTTTTGTAATTTGCCCAAACTCCCCCAGGAATATGGCAACCTACACAATCATTACCGTTATAATGTTCGTATCCATTAACCGAAGCTGGACGATCACTGGTGTGACAATTTAAACATGATGTCGGAGTTGGATTATGTGGACTTGCTCCCACGGCCCAATTAGCACCAATGGTGTGACAGCTGACACAATCACCTCCGCTTCCATGGGTAACACCTGACACAGGAGACTTTCTATCTTTTTCATGGCAAGTAGTGCATGTCGTTGGAGTACTATTTTGAGAATGAAAATTATGATCGGTCCATTTTTGACCTGCATAGTGACACATTTTACAATCGTTATTATTATAATGAGTAAATGAATTAACAGCGGCAGGAGCATCCGTTGCATGACATGAAAGGCAAGTTGTTTCTACCCCAGAATGTTTAAAAGATACAGAAGCAAATGAAACTTCAACTTTAGGTTGCTGGATATCACAACCCACAATTAAAATAATATTGAATAAAGGAATTAAGTAAAAAATTAATAATTTCATAATACTCATGCAACAATTCCTGTTTCAAATTTTTTATCAATCTGAATTCCTAGACTCATCAAAAATTGATGTGGTAATTCTGCTCCTGCAAATACAAATACAAAATCATTTTCAATTATTTTAATTTCATCATTTTTTTTAATTTTAATTTGCGAAGGTAAAATTTCTTGAACTGAAGCTTGAAACCATATTTGACATTGTCCCTTTTTTTCAAGTTCAGTAATGCGATTAATATTATCTTGGTTACAACGATCAAAAGCTAATCCACGGATAAGTAAATGAACTTTTGAACCAATATTAGTTTGGCAAAGCATTTGTGCGGCCTCAACTCCAGCATTACCTCCCCCGACAACAACAATGTTTTTTTGTTTATATTGTTCAGGGTCTAATAAATTATAAGTAACTTTAGAACTTTCCTCGCCAGGGACATTTAATTTTCTTGGGGTACCACGAACTCCCATTGCTAAAATTACTTTTTTAGCAGTAAAAACTCCAGCATTAGTATTAACGATAAAATGATTATCTTTTTTATTGATACTTTCAAATTTTGTTTTCTCTAAAACTTTAAATCCAGTTTTAATTTTAATTTCATTCCAATAATTTAACAGTTCTTCTTTAGAAACTTTATTATTTGAGAACTTCATCTTTCCAACTATTGGTAGATCAAAAGGATGACTCATTACAATCTTTTGTCTTGGAAAATGATATACAGTGCCACCAAGTGTATTTTGATCAATACAGAGATACGATTTTTTCTCTGCAATTGCAGTGATACTTGCTGCAAGTCCTGCGGGCCCAGCTCCTACAATCAATAAATCATAATCTGTTTTTCCTGAACCTGCTGAAGTTGTTTGAATTTTTTTAAGAGCATCAGTTGCAGCTAATACTCCTTGCTTGATTGCATTCCGTATAAGCCCCATTCCACCCAATTCGCCAGCAATATAAAGTCCAGGTACGTTTGTTTCATAATTAGAATTTACTCTAGGAATATCCATTCCACGGGTCTTGGTTCCAAATACAAGTTTTATTGCATCCATTGGACAGGCTTTTTCACATTCACCATGACCAACGCATTTTGATGGACTCACAAGTTCAGCTCGATTATTTACGAGTTTTAAAATATCGCCCTCGGGGCAAACTCTGGTACAAGCTCCACACCCACCACAAAGTGTTGGATCAATAATGGGATGCAGAGTTAGGGGTTCATTAAGACCACTTTTAATGGCTTTTGCAATTAATTTTTTTGCTTCTTTAGTTTGTTTCTTTCTTTTGTTGGCACTGAATATTACAAAAGTTAAAAGTCCAAGAAAGATGATCACTACAAAATTATTAATTATAAAATTTAATATAAGATTCAACATCACGTAACCACCTTAAATTGTACTACTTAAGGTTAACATAGATTATTAAAAAATATAAGTTTGCCAGACCTATTCTGATACAGAAAATTGAAAAATTCTTTGGAGATTATCGTCTAAATTTTATTCAATTATTTGGGATATTGTTGTTACTGCGCGATTGTGTCCGGTTTATTTTTTATAAGCAGCTATAACTTTAAATTCGACAGCAATGGGTGTAGGTAATGAGCCCACTTCAATCGTTGTTCGAGTGGCACCAACAGTTGTAAAGTGTTTTGCATAGACTTCATTGTAATTTTTAAAATCTGCTTTCATATTTGTTAAAAATACTTGAACATCTACAACATCATGTAAGGTGAGCTGAGAAGCTTCTAAAATAATTTTTACATTCTCTACCACAGATTCTGTTTGAGTGATAATATCATAACTTAAAATATTTCCTTCAGCATCTAATTCAACACCAGGAATTTTTTTAGTATTTGGTTTACGTGGTCCTACCCCTGATAAAAAGAGTAAATCTCCTACTCGTCGAGCATGGGGATAGGCTCCAACGGGTTCAGGGGCTTTATTTGTTACAATTTCAATATTAGTATTCATATTATATTTTCTTTATTCTATATTAAATTTATTTTTTCACATCAATTGCAATTCATCATTGTTCAAATCATCACAACTCAATTCAATTCTATTCAATTAAACTAAATGGAATGATCCTGAAGTTGAAAATTTAAACGGGGAGTTTCTATTCTTAAATCTTTCATGAGTTGTTTTTGAATATTTAAAAAAACTATTGGTAATTTATTCCCAAGAGTTTCAAAAAATTCGGTCTGCGAAATTAATTCTTCAACCCATTTTTGATTATCAATTTGCAGGACATTTTGAAAATCATCAGCCGAATAGTCTAATCCAGCCCAATCAAATTCATTATATCTTGGCATTGTACCGAGTGGAGTTTCAAAGCCTAAAGTATTTTGTGGAGATGATTTACCTGCTAAGATTCGTTTCGTCATCCACTGTAAAACTCGCATATTGTCACCATACCCAGGCCACATAAATTTACCCTGGGCATTTTTTCTAAACCAATTAACACCAAAAATACATGGTTGATTTTTTAAATTTGCGCCCAAGCTTAGCCAATGTTGAAAATAATCACCCATATTGTAACCACAAAAGGGGAGCATTGCCATAGGATCACGTCTCACAACACCAACTGCACCTGTAGCCGCCGCCGTAGTTTCACTTGCTGTCGTTGCACCAATAAATACTCCGCGTTCCCAATTTTTTGCTTCATAAACGAGGGGAGTCGTATCAGCTCTTCTACCTCCAAATACAAATGCAGATACTGGTACTCCAGCTGGATCATTCCACTGTGGATCTATTGATGGACATTGATCTGCATTAACAGTGAATCTAGCATTAGGGTGAGCAGCCTTTCTGCCACTCTCAGGAGTCCAATCATTACCCTGCCAGTCCTTTAGTTTTGCCGGTGGCATATCAGTCATACCTTCCCACCAAACATCACCATCTTCTGTGAGAGCTACGTTGGTAAAAATTGTATTTTTTGAAATAGTCTCCATTGCGTTCGGATTTGTTTTATAAGATGTTCCTGGAGCCACTCCAAAGTATCCAGCTTCAGGATTTATGGCTCGCAAAATACCATTGCCGTCTGGTTTAATCCACGCAATATCATCACCAACTGTTGTTACTTTCCAACCGGAATCTTTGATATGCTGGGGTGGAATTAACATTGAAAAGTTAGTTTTTCCACAGGCACTCGGAAAAGCAGCGCCAAAGTATAATTTTTGTTTTTCAGGTGTTTCAACACCCAAAAGTAACATATGCTCAGCTAACCATCCTTCAGTTTTTCCCATGTAAGATGCAATTCGAAGTGCAAAACATTTTTTTCCAAGAAGTGCATTTCCACCGTAACCTGAACCAAATGACCAAATCATTTTTTCTTCAGGAAAGTGAACAATGTATTTATCATCTTTATTGCAAGGCCAAGTTGAATCTTGTGCTGTATCGTTTATGAGTGGAGCTCCTACTGAGTGTAGACATTTAACAAAATTATTTTGATGAATAAGTTTAAGTGCCCCTCGTCCCATTCTTGTCATATGTTTCATACTTAAAGCGACATAAGGTGAGTCAGTAATTTCCACTCCGTATTGAGAGATAGGGGAGCCCAATGGTCCCATACAAAAAGGAATCACAAAAAGTGTTCTACCTTTCATGCAACCACGATAAAGATTTATCATTGTTGATTTCATTTCGTTAGGTTCAAACCAATTATTTGTTGGGCCAGCATCATCTTTGTTTTTTGAACAAATAAATGTTCGATCTTCGACTCGAGCAACATCAGAAGGATCAGACCAGGCAAGATAACTATTAGGTCTTTTGAGAGGGTTCAATTTTATTAATGTACCTTGTTCAACCAAATAGGTGCAAATTTGATTATATTCTTCATCACTTCCGTTACACCAATATATTTGAGTTGGCTGACAAAGATCTGCCATTTCATTGACCCAGTCATTTATCGCTTTATTTTCGCATTGAACTTGTGAAGGTTGAAGTGAAATTAATTTACGCACTCTGTGGCTCCTTTTGAAAAGGTCTCATTATTAGTTCAAATAAAATTTTTTAAAGGTCTAAAATTGATGACATGATTTGAGTAACCTAGCAAATTACTTTTATGATGCATGGTTCAAACAAAAGTTTGTATTTCGCTTTGATTGGATGGTAAAATATTTAAGAGTTAAATTTATATTCAATGAAATTGCATTAATAAACAATTTTTCAGAGGGGTATTTAATGACACAATCAGTAACAGAAACAGTTTATCAATTTAGTGTAAAGAAAAATTCTGTTGATACAATTTCACTTTCCCAATTTAAAGGTAAAGTATTATTAATTGTAAATACAGCAAGTAAATGTGGATTTACTCCACAATATGAGGGACTTGAAAAGTTATACAATCAATTTAAAGATCGAGGATTAGTTATATTGGGGTTTCCGTGTAATCAATTTGGAGCCCAAGAGCCTGGAACTCAAGAAGAAATAAATCAATTTTGTAGTGTAAACTTTGGAGTCACATTCCCAATTTTAAATAAAATTGATGTGAACGGAGAAAATGCTGATCCACTCTATCAATTTTTAAAAAAACAATCTAAAGGTATATTAGGTACTGAAGCTATAAAATGGAATTTCACGAAATTTTTGGTAGATAAAAATGGTCAAGTTATCGATCGTTATGCTTCAACGACGGAACCAAAAGACTTAGCAGAACATATTGAAAAGTTGCTTTAATATTAAAGTTTGTTTTTTCAAAAAAATCACAGTTCAAAATATCGAGCTGTGATTTTTTTATTGTTTATTTTTTATCGGATCACATCGGCATAAATTGTAACTTTTTTATCACCAACATTAACAGTGACTTCTTTGTTAAGATCTTCAGTTGCAAAAACAGTTTCTTGTCTTTTTGAATTTTGTAAATCAGTTTCATGCAAAACAATTGATTGAATAGTTGGAGTATTTACAGAATATCTTCGAGAGACTACTAAAGAATTGTTAGCAGGATTAACATTTAATTTTTCAATAAAAGCTCCATTGTGGCTATAACTGATAGCATCTTTTGATAAAAATTCTTTTATAACTCCTTCGTGATCAAAAAACATAATTTTACCATTTGCTATAAACACTAAATTATTACTGTAAGTTTTAACTTGTTTAAGTTTACCAGCAACATATGTTTGTTCAACTTGACATGAATGATTTGGAAGTACTGAAGTGAATAATTTTAAATTTTTATTATAATAAACGATATAGCTTACTTTCTTATCTTCTGTTTCTTCATGCTTTATAAAACATCTAGTATCAACGTCTGGAAACATGTAAAAATTGCATTTATCATTCACCACTTTATTACAATTTTGTTGTTCAGATTTTACGAGTTCTTCTTTTAAAAGTTTTTGCAATTCATTTTCTTCGATAGCATTTTGTTTTTGTCTACAAAACAAATTAGATAATTTTGCTATTTGTTGATCAACTGCTGAGTTACAATCAACATATCGTGGTGAACATTTATAAGATTTATTAAGTGCAGTTTTAGCATCTTCAATAGATTCACAGTTGACTTCTGTAGCAGAAGCAAAAGTATGAAATGAAGTTAATGTTACAAGTAAAAGACTTGTTATTTTGATTTTCATAGATTCTCCTCAATTATTTTTTTATTGAATAATTATTAATTATTAATTTTTTCTGAGGAATGTAATATAACTTTTTTTATACGAAATTTAAACTGTAGATTTAAAGACATTATTGTAAAGACTACATGTAAAATCTATTTTACAAATTTAATTTGAAATTTATGACCTTTTATTTTTCCTGATTTTAATTTTTCAAATGCAATATCAGAGAGTTCTGTCGCGACAGCAACAAAAGAATATCTATCTTGAATATCAATTTTTCCAATGTCTTTTGACTCAATAGAATTTGGTTGTGCAGTTAATGCACCCAAAATATCACCAGGCCTTAATTTATCTTTTTTGCCACCAGATATATGTAAGGTCTTCATTTTTGCAGATTGAAAAGTAGAATTTAATCCATATTGATTTTTGAACCCTAATTTTCCTCGATTAAATATGTTCCCTGTATACTTTTCTATGGCATTAACTTTTAACTCTTCTCCTGGATTCATTATTGAGACGGCTACTCCCGTTCGTCCTGCGCGACCAGTTCGACCTATTCTGTGCACATAAATTTCGGGTTGCAATGGTAAATCAAAATTGACTACAAGTTCAATATGTTCAATATCTAACCCTCTTGCAGCAACATCTGTTGCAATAAGAATTCTAAGACTAGCATTTCTAAATAATGCTATAACTTTATCTCTCTCAACTTGTTCCAATTCTCCGGTTAAAGTTGAACAACTAACTTCATTTTCTATTAATACTTTTTCAATTTCAGTAACTGTAAGTTTTTGATTGCAAAAAATTACTGTTGAAGGTGAGGGGTGCTGTTGTAAAATTCTTAATAGAGTGTGAATTTTTACTTTTAAAATTTCATTTGAATCTTTAACTTTTTCTGATTCATAAATAAATTCTTCTATTTTGGGTTTTAATTCTAATGAATTTTCGCTTCTAATGTGAATTGGATTATGTTGAAACTTTTGACTCATAGATTGAATAGATTCAGGAATTGTAGCTGAGAAAAAAATTGTTTGTCTTTTTTTTGGTAGAGATTTTAAAATAAATACAACTTCTTTTTCAAATCCTAAATCAAGCATTTTATCAGCTTCATCAAGTACAACATAATTAATAGATTCTAATCGAATTTGTCCTCGGATAATATGATCAACTAATCGACCAGGTGTAGCCACCACAATGTGAACTCCCTTATTAAGAGCCTCTGCCTGTTCTCGACCGGGAACTCCTCCGATGATTGGCAAAACTTGAAGCCCCAGTAATGACCGGCTAAATTTCTTAATATCGTTTACAACTTGAATAGACAATTCTCGTGTGGGACACAAAATTAAACCTTGAACATTTTGAAGATTTAAATTTATTTTTTCTAATAAAGGCAAAACAAATGCAGCTGTTTTACCACTTCCAGTTTGAGATTGACCAACTATATCTAGTCCATTAAGAATGTCAGGGATGCATTTTTTTTGAATATCAGTTGGCTCTTTCAAACCATAGTCTTCAATGCCTTTTAATAATTGAACAGATTTTAGCAAATCTGTAAAAGAAATATTTGTCAAAAGAGTCCTCTAAAAAAAGAGATTTTATTTAATAAAAAAAGGGTTATACCATATTTTAATAAAATAACACAATCTTTAATTAGTTTATTAAATTAAATTTTACTTTGAAAAAATTATTTAAATAGTTAAGACTTTTAAACTAAAGCACAAACTTAGCTATAGATTGTACATTTAATATTTATTTTACATTAAGTATTTAAAAAAATAAAAAATTATTATAATATTTTAAAAACAAATTTGAGAATATATAATTTAAAGGCATAAATTCAATATTATTTTAAACTCAACAATAAGGGGGCTACAATGTTAAAGCAGCTTTTTACAATCACATTTTTTTCAACGGGATTATTTTTAATATCTGGATGTTTAGGTGTTTCTACTACAAAATCTATTTGCGATTTTGGAACAAGACAAGATTTATTAAAAGAGGGTGAGCAATCAATTACTTTATCTTCTGAAAATCTAAACAATACGCCAACACAAGTAACACGATCTATTGAGAGATTAAAAGAAGGTACTTATAAAATTGTAGATACTATTGGAAATGACGATACACTTGTCCTTGAAACTTGTATTGTTAATGTAAACGATAAAAATTATAATTTAGCATCTGTTTCTAGGTTTGTTTCAGATGAAGATCAAAAAAACAGTGATCAACCAGAAACATATACTATCTCTAAATTTTTAATTTCAGGTGATAAAGTTGAAATACCATTTCAATCTTTTTATGGTGTTGATTTTGAGAAGAATCATATTAAGTATCAAAATACAGATGGATTATACGTTGTTGATAATTTATTAAAAGAAACTTCAGATAAAATTATAGAAATGATTTATTCTTCTAATAACCCTGTTAAACAGACTTTTTCCTTTCCAAAAAAATAATTTAAGATTTTATAAATGCTCTTGATTAAGTCTGATATCAGACTTAATCACATTATGAACACATAAAAGTGAGACTCAAAAGGAATTACAGATAGAATACTTATTATTACCACTTATTCATTGGGGGTAATGCAAGACTATTAACCTTATCTTTAGCAACTTTTTTTGTAATAAGATGTAAATTCAAAATATAAGTTTGCTCATATTTTTGTTCGAAATATTGTTTTAAAAATTGAACTACCTCATCACTTGGATTTTCATATTCAAGATCTTCTAAAACCATTTTATATCTTTCTTTCCAATATTCAACATTTGCTTGTAAATCCATTGATATTGAACCTGGAACAGTATTTTGACGAAATTCTTTTCCTTCTCCCAGAGGTTGTGGAAAAATTAAATCAAAACCTGGTGGTGCAATTTGACTTGCCTTATCCCAAATTTCATGGGCAAGACTGACGTAATGAGTTCTATTACTCGTATTAAAAACTTCATTTTTATAATGAAGGGGATGAATAATTTCGATAAGAGTTCCAAATTGTTGAGGCAGCCATCCTGTTTTTTTGAAATATTGAAATCTCTTTGTATTACTTTTAAGAGATTCAATTAAATTATGAGTATTTAGATTATTTCCTTCTTTAAATGTAAGAGCCATTTCATTGAATGGGCTAACGATATCATTCATTCGACCTAAAATATCAAAAATATTACTTGGATGTCCTTCTGTATTTGTTATATTATTCCAAAATCCAATAGATGCTAAAGAATTATGAACTGTGGTTGAACAATTATTAACTGCTCCATCATAATCATAACCCTTTTGCCCAGCTACTTGATTAAGATCATTAAGATATAAAATAACATCTTTCACAACTTGAGAGCGATTTTCAGGGTTATTTCCAACTAAAGGCACACGAGTACAACTCAATCCACCTCGAGCAGTTCCAACAGCAAAATCGGTACCGATCGCTTCATCATGCTTCCAAGCTTCTCTAAATTTTTGACCAGATTTTCCAAGTTCACGCGAAACACTTTTATAACCATCTTCAGCTTGTGAGGTATATTCAACATGATCAAGAATTCCACGATACTGAGCTTGTTTTTGAATTTTACTCCATGCTTTTCTAGTAAATGGAACATCCGCAGGATGATTTCCATAGAGCATGAAATCTCGCCCCTCAGAACCTAACCATTGAATATTTGTAAATACATAATCTGTACTAACTCCAACAACTCCACCTTCGCAAAATTCAAGCTGATGGGGAAACACAGGTTTTCCACCCTTTGCTTTTTTTATGCAAGCTCCTCGAAGCATCATAAAAGAATGTCCGTAGGTTCCACCAGTTCCTTCAAAGCGTTTTTGCCATATGCTACCTGCACAGATTTCTGCATAATAATCAAAAACTTTATTGTAAATAGTATTACTTGCATCTGTATAATCACGGTATGATTTCATAACTACTGGATCTAATTCATCAGGAGCATAATCAACAGTCTGGGTTTTATTTACTAACGGAAAACTATTCACAGCTAATACATTATTTAAAGTAAATATTATTTTTATTGCGAAAGTGAAATGAAATAATTTATTAATTCTCAAAAACATGGTGTCTCTCCAAGATGAAATCAAAATAGTGAAGTGGTAATACAAATATCATAATTATTTAAAAATAAACAGCATGCAAAAAATGTCATTTTGTAAAATTGATTTATAATATAAGACTTATCGTAAATTTTTTAGACATATAAAAGAAATTTCAAAGTTAATTTTTGTTTTAATTATATTAAAAATGTTGTGATATAAAATAGAAATTAATTAGAAATTTAAAAATTTATTAGGAAAAAGATTAGTAGTTTGAATCAACTTGGACGATTCATTTATCGTTCACAGAAGTTAAGTATTATTTTAAATAGCAATTTGCTAAATGGGGATTTTATTAAACTAACTGAAGAAGAATTACAAAAAGATATTGATTATGTAAAAGCTAAAAGCTTATTAAGTGGAACAGAAAATTTTATGAATTTTCAGGCAAATCCTTAAAAGAAAGAAGTTTACGGGCAATGGAATATAATAAAGGATAATTCTGATAAGTTATATTATGTTACATAATGTGTATAATTAGATTTTTTTTCTTTCGCCTTAGTTTATGATTATGTTCTTTAATTATTTGGAATTCAGAAACTGGACCATTGTATTAATTATGGAGAAGTTTTAGTCCAACTAACACTTAAATTACCTGAAGCATTCCCTGCTTGGTCTGTCTGTATAATTGTATAGTTGTAAGTGTTATCCGTGGTTTGGGTATTATCAATAAAAGTAGCAGAGTTTGAGACACAAGTTTTTGTTTCTGTATAGGATCCAGAAATTGCAACGCTTGCTCCGTTTTCACAAACAACCTCTATTGTTAATTCAGTATCATTACTAGTCAAAGGATTAGAACTTGGAGTCGTTAGTACAGGTGTAAGCGGAGCAATTGAATCTGATATCCATTGAAGTGCTTGAGGTGCTGATTCAACACCTGTGTCGAGATCTTTTTGAACTAAGTTTAAGTTTAATGTGGCATCAATTAAAGTTGATATTCCCATAGAAAACTCTGAGTTTAAATTACAAACAGTACTTTGTGTTGCACTTCCAGTTATAGAAATTTTTTTACCAGGAAGACAAGTTCCCCGCACATTTAATATTTTTGTTGTACTGTAATAAGGACTCATAGAAGGATTAGTTAAGACAGGTGGGGGCAAAGTTAATGACTGCACCCAAACAAAACTTGTGCCCGTTGAAACATTACCAAAAGAATCTTTTTGAAAAATTTGAAAATTAAAGGTTCCTTCTGTAATCTCTTCAATGTCAAAACTAAACATAGAGTTCTCACATTTTGCTAATTGTTGAGAATCACCTTGTAGTGAAACAAGAGTATCCGAATTGCATTTACCAGATAAAGTGATACTTGTTTCAGAAGTTGTAATAGGATTAAATTTTGGATTTATAATAACAACTGCTGCTGGAGCTGTCGTTGATGAAGTAATATCTTGTGGCAGTTCATGTGAGGATTCAACTTTTGTAGTTTTATTTAAGTTGCAAGAAATAATATTAATCAGGTTTAAAATCAAAAACAAAAAGGTAATTAAAAAACCATAGTTATATTTTTTTATCACTGATTTAACTTCCCTTCTTAATTAATCCTAGAATGACACATATATTAAAAATTCAATTTCATACTTTGATATCCTTTTTAATTTTAACTAAAATTTATGTTTTATAAAAGTAAAAATTTTAGAATTTTTACTTTTGACTATGCTATTTTATCACCAGGTAAATTATTATTACCTTTTGTTGGTTCAGATGGAATGACAATTACAAAACAAGTATTCTCACAGTTCTCATTATAGTACATATCACCATTCATTTTATTCATAATTTTTTTTGAAAGAGATAATCCTATTCCATTACCCCTTTCAGGACCTTTAGTTGTAAATAAAGGAGTGAATAGTTTTTGTTGGATCTCTTTTGATATTCCTAAACCACTATCTTTAAATTCTAATATCAATTTATCTACTTTATTATAAGTGTGAATTTTAATCCATTTATTTTCAAGATTTTCGGTTGCATGGATAGAGTTAATAATTAAATTCGTTAAAACTTGACCAACTTCAATTAACCCACAATACACAATCTGTTGTGGATCTTCAATTTCAATACTTATTTTAACTCCAGCTTGCTCTAACTTACTTTCCATCATATCTATTGGTGACTGTACAACATGCGAAATTGGATAACTTTGGCTAATATCAATATAACTATCTCTAGCTAAAGATCTTAATGAATCTATAATTTTTTTTATTTTATGACTTGTCGTTTGAATAGAAACTAAGTTTTGCTCAATAATTTCGGGACTAACTTCGCCTCTTGCTAATTTAGTTTTGATGAGTTGAATTCTTCCAATAATAACCGTTAAGGGATTATTTATTTCATGGGCTAACCCTCCAGCCATTTCTCCAAGACTAACTAGTTTCTCTTGATGAATCAGTTCTTCTCTTATTTTATCAACTTCAAGTTCTTTTAACTTTAATTCAGTTACATCAAGACTAATAGAGCTTATAAATAAACTTTGATTAATTTTATTTTTACTTAATAAAGTTAAAAAATATTTTGTTTCACCTTCATAAATAATTTGATAGTTTGAAATAAAATTATTTTCATTAACTTTGATAAATTTATTAAAATCATCTTTAAATTTAGTATTTGAATTAAATCCTTCAACAATATTAAATTTATCTGACTGAAATTTATTTTTTTTAATAAAATTTAGATTTTCGTCATACCAGGTCACATATCCAGGAATAGAGTCAATAAAACCTTGCAGTTGGAGATCTTGAAAGTCTAATAATTCTTTTTGTTCTAGAATTTTTAAGATGTTTGAACTTGTAAACCGAGTAAAAAAAATTCCGAATACTAGATAAAAAATTATTCCAGCACATATAAATAAAGTCAATTTTTCGAAATTAAATAATGGAAGAATTATTATTGATGGAGTTAACAAAAAAAACTGATAACAAATAGCTATTATAGGAGTAATACTAAAAGATAAAACACTAGCACTTGATATAGACGCTAATAAAACCAAAAAAAACATTGCTGAGGAGTTATGTATACTAAATTTTGAAAGCAAAATAGCACCTATCACACCAAGTAAACCTGATTGAATTAAAATTATAGATTTAAAAAAAATATTCCAAAGTTTTAAGTTTTTCATGAGGTAGTCTGATAATCTTGTTACAAGAAAAAGTCGAAAAAAATTAATTATCATTAAAATTGGAATCAAAATTTTTATTACTATTGGAGATTCGTTTAATATTTCTGTTGTGAATAAAAAAATACTAATTGCCAAAATATGTACTAATGCCCCAAATACTCCATTACTTTGCAAATAATTTTTTTGCGTTATGATAGAAATTTTATTTAATTTCAAAATATTTTTCATTATTTAGATCATCGGAATTTTTCAGACTTACTAAAGAAAAAAAATGTATCAATTGTATCAATATTACTCATTTCTGTAATTTGTAAGAGTTTTTATATCTCATAAAAATAAATTAACGCCATATCAATATAGAAATGGGACTCATAATTACACAGAATACTAATTAAATACCATACTTCAGATATGGAATGTCTCAAAATGTAAGGAGAAATTAATCGGAGGATAAATTGGATAAAGTAAATAATAAAACTTTAGTCTATATTGAAGATTCATTAGAAATTAGAGAAATAGTTGAAAGTCTACTGAGGAGCTTAAACGTTAGTATTATAGAATGTAATGACTTCAATGAAGCCACTGAAGTCATTGGTAACAGACTTTCATCTAATAAACCTGTTGATTTAATTATAACTGATATTAACATGCCGAATTTATCTATTGAAAATTTTTTAACAATTTTAAGAGATAAGTTCAAATTAAATATCCCAGTAATCATTAACTCATCCGATGAGGATCGAATTTTAGAAATAAAAAATAAATTTGAAGTGTTTTGTGTTGTAGATAAACCTTTTGAAGTGGACGAACTACTTACAGCTGTTAATTCTGCACTTCAATACTCTCCACCAAAAAGAGCTAAAGTTAGTGTTGAATAATATATAAATATTAAAAGATTCAGATTTCAGAATAATTTAATTCAATAACAAATTGAGAAAAACCAATATCGAAACCATAACCCTCAATTTTTTGTAGATTTAATTGAATTGATAAGCCGTCTAAATTGCTTTTTATACCATGAAAATATCCAAACCCTTTTGCAACGGAAAACTGAGAATCTGAAATATAATACATACCCAATAAATCACTTGGATTAAGATTTTCCGGAACAGAAATATCAACACTTGAACCTGAAAATTTCAATATTCCAGCCGCAAAGCGAGGAGCTAAAAGTGAAGCATCAAATTTAACAATTACGGGATATTTCAATTCTTCATTATCTTCTTTGCTTCTACAAAATACGATTCCTTTGCCTTGAATTAAAAATTTTCCTACGAAAAATTGAGCACCACTACCTTCTGCAGAAAAATTCATATCACATAACCATTTGGCAAAGCTTAAATTTGAAAAAAATATTTGAATAAAAAATAATATATAAAAACATCTTTTTTTCATTACTTTTCCATTTTTAAATAACTGCTCATGATTAAGTCTGATTGCTTCGCAATTGTATGCGAGACAAAATCATGCGCCGTTAATTTCCTGTTTGTTTGGGGTGATTTTCAATCACCACGTATTATGAAAACCCAAACTTACGTTTGTGTTTTCATACTATCTGTAATCATTTAATACACTAAAGTGTTAATTAAGCTCAATGAACTAATCAACATTGTATAAATAATAAATCATTGTCAAGTTAACCTGAGTTTGACATAGTTATTAACTTAAAAAGTTTTACAAAAAAAGATGTTAATCCTCTAACGTGATCTAAATACGAGGTAATTTTGAATTTAAAAAGTAATAAATATGTGATATTTGCCGATGGAGCTTGTTCTGGAAACCCTGGGCCGGGCGGTTGGGGTGCCGTATTATATTCACCAAAAGGAATTATAAAAGAGTTAGGTGGTTTTTCACAATCTACAACAAATAATAAAATGGAACTTTCTGCTGCAATTGAATCTTTAAAATATTTAAAGTCTGTAAATTCAGAAATTATTTTTTATACAGACTCTTCCTATGTATTAAATGGAATAACTAAATGGGTATGGGGCTGGTTAAAAAAAGATTGGAAATCAAGTCAGGGACAAGATGTTTCAAATAAAGATTTCTGGATTGAGCTATTAAATTGTATAAAAAATAAAAAAATAGATTGGAGATATTGCCCTGGTCATAGTGGCATTACAGGAAATGAAATTGCAGATCAAATAGCTGTTTCATTTTCTAAAACGCAATATTATAACTTATATTATGGAAGTGAAGAAAGTTATTCACATACTATATTTCCATTACCAGAGCTCTACCCTATTCCCTCTATGGGTGGCACTAATACCAATTTTAATAAAAAATCAAATGAAAAACCCTTTTATCTTTCTTACTCTAATGGTGTAGTTTTTCTTCATAATGATTGGAGTAGTTGTCAATCTTGTACACAAGGAATCTCTGGTGCTAAATATAAAAAGTTGAAGAATCAGGATGAAGTCAACGCAACTTTAAAATCATGGAATTTAGACCCGCAAAAAATAGAAGTTAAAAAAAGATGAGGTAGTTAAATTAAAGTAAAAAATTTAAAATAGTATTACTTACTCACCATCTCTAAGAAGCAGAATTTAGCTGTTCATTTTTTACGGCAGAAAAGATTTCCAATTGTGGTTTTGCAACTTCAATATTATTATCTTTAAAAGTTTTTAAACAGACACGAATTACTTCATCTGCTATTATATTTTGCAAACCAAAATCTACAAAGAAATATGCAACTTTAACAGTAATCCATGATTCTTGCATTTCTCCAACAACAACAACCGGAGCTGGTTTTTTTTTAATTGAATTCACATTTTGTAGTGCAATTATTGATAAATTTTTAATATGATCTAAATTTTCTTTATAAGATATTCTAAAAACCTGAGCTTTAATTATAGGATGATCGTGACGTGTCCAGTTTGAAATTTGAGATTGGGCAACTATTCGATTAGGAATTGAAATGATTTCCTCACTTAAACCTATCAGTACAATAGATCTCCAAGTAATTTCAGAAATTTGACCAATTATTTTATTTCCCGTCACCGTTAACTCGACCCAATTTCCTATTTCAAAGGCATTATCTAATTGCAAGGATATTCCAGCAAATAAATTTCCAAGAGTGTCTTGTAAAGCAAGACCAAGAATTATGGAAAAGGCCGCAGATGTAGCAAGTAGTGGCGCGACTTGAATTCCGAATAGACTTGTCGATATCCATCCTGCAAGAAATAAAGTTAAAATTAATGTAAAAATATTTACTAAGAGCAATGGAACTGCTGTTCGCATTGAAGTCAAAAAAAAGTACTGAAGAATAAATAACCGACAAATATTTATAAAAACAACACAGCCTGCTATTAAAACAATTAAACCCAAATAAGTTAAAAGTTTTATTGTTATGGGAGAGTCTTTAAAATAAAGCAAACTTTGAAATGCGACATAAAAAACAGTGAGAGTGACATTCTGTTTTAATAAATAATGAAATTTTCTTTTTAAACTTCTGTGCCTCTCTTCAGAAACCTCAACAAGAAAAAATTTATAAAATGAAAAAGACAAAATAGATAATACGATTAGCAGAAAATATACTTCTAACTCAAGCATTCCTTCAAGTATTGATAATTGAATCCAAGGTTTATTCATATATAAAGTTTAATTCATAGTTTTAAAAATGAATATAATGGTCATTAAAATTAGACCAATAAAGAGTATCCAACTCTGTTTTTTATATATTTCTAGCCTTTTTTCTAAGGTCCTTAGTCGATCATTTTCTTGTGTAATTTTATCTGAAAGTTGCTCATGAAGCTGCTGAGTTTTTGCAATTAAATCTTTATGTTGCTCCCCCTTAGAAAAGACTTGGGTGTTTAAAAAAAATTGAGGTGTAAATCCAGGGTTTTTCTCTTGAAGTGCTAAATACCATTGGAGTGCTCGGTATATATGAGGTGGAGGTTGTGTAGTTTTTTGAGTCCAGCGAGTCCAAGCTGATGGGTCAACTAAAAGTAATTGTGTCATTTTGCGTGCCGAAAGGCCAAGCTTTAATCTAATGGATTCTAAATCACCAATTTGTCGTTTTATAAGATCTACCTCAGCTTCAAACTGGATTCTATTGATGCTTTTTGAGCGAATATTAGAAATCTCAGATTTTAGAAAATCTTTTGAGTTATTATCAATTTCATTCATTTTTACCGACCTTAGTTATATATTGAAATACAATAAATAAGTGTAAAATACAATATATTAAGATGCATAATACACTTTAAGTTGTTTGATGATTTTAAATCTGCAAATTTGATAATAATAATTAATTCATATATACATCCACATAACCTAATTTTAAAATTGACTATAACTTATAACTATAATATATAGTACTAAGTAGCTGAATCTATATGTTAAAATTAAATTCATAATTTAATTAATATTGAAAATTTTCAAATATCATTATGCGTTATTGTGTTTTTAGACTTTTTTAATTTAAGAATTCACACTCGCGAGGTATATGCTATGCGTTATAGTTTGAATAAAAATAAGTATCTTCTTCAACCAGAAATTGAATCCTTAACTTATGTTATATCTCGACATTGGGAAAATGACTTAAGAAATGGTCTTGCAATTATGCTTGCGCTAAAGACTGGGGCAAGGGCTCAAGAATTATTAAATATTAGGAAGTCTGATATCAGCACTTATGATCAATCTATTTTTATCAACGGAATTAAAGGCAGTAATGATAGAGAAATACCAATATCGCGAGACCTTTTTAATAGATTAGAAAAATGGATTAAAGAAATTCCCAGATCATCTGAGTTAATTTTTGATATTTCCTACCCTAGACTTGTTCAGATTTGGGATATTTATCGCCCCTGCCAAAAGAAATTCCATAGCCTCAGGCACACCTTTGCAATCGAACTGTATAAAAAAACAAAAGATCTTCGCTTAGTCCAAGTCGCCCTTGGGCACCGTAATATCAACAACACTATGATTTATGCAGATTATATATATTCCAAAGAAGAACTTAAAAAATTAATCTTATAGTTCACAAGAATTAGGTTTTTTCATATTCAGCAATAAAAATTAAAGGTGTTTCTGGCACATTGTGTTCATTTATATAAAGTGGAGAAATAATTTTTATTTGCTTAGCTTTAGGTAATGTTTTCGAAGACGGCACACCATTTATCATTTGAACAAATTCAATTGTTTCTATGGGTGTTTTTAAAAAATTAGAATAGCCAATAACAATCAGATTACCAGTATCTTCGTCTATTTTGAATAATAAACCTTTATCGAGTTTTGTGAAAACTTGTATATTATAATTATAACCTAACCCAATCACAAATTGATTGAGATGACTTTGAAAATCAACTTCAGTAAGGGTTTCAGATTTTTTCATGTATTGAGATAATAAACCATCTTCTATCCCTGATCCTTGAGCTAGCATTTCCAAAGTAAATAAATTTAAATATTTTTTCATTAAGCTTTCATTCTGAATCGAATTATAGCTTTGAAACTGACCATTACTTTTTTGTATCACATAATCATTTAATTTTCTCTCAAAATTCTTAAATATCCTCTCATCATAAAGATTTGTATTTTCATTTTTATTAAATAAGCTATTTAAAAGACTACTTAATTTTAATTCTCGCCTTGATGAATTCAATCTTTGAATTAATCCTCTTATCGTAAATCTAATATCCCTAATTTTAAAACCAATTCTTTCCGCTAAATCAAGAGTTTTATATTGGTTGGGTTCATTGAATAAATCTCCAAATTCAGATTGTATACTTGTTACAATATTTTTAAAATTCGATGTATTATCTTGAGTTTTGTTTAAATTTTGACGAGATTCTAAACTAGAAAATAATAATTTAAACTTATCGAATACATTATTTAAATTATTAAATTCTGATTTATCATTTATAACTAATGTCCCGTAGGTTAATAGATTTGTATTTTCTTCTTCTCTGTATATATTTTCGAATTCACTAATAATACTATTATCTTTAAAGCTAGAGTTTTCATTTTTATTATATATATTGTAAAAAACTCTATAAGCAATTTGTGAGTATAACCTTTTTGTTCCACCATGCTGTTGATATATATTAACACTTTTGTCTGCATTAAAATATCTTGTAAGCTCATAATCACCAACATGTCTATAGCCAATTAAATATTTATCTAAATTTGATATTTTATTCGAACTACTATCAGTAATTCCATTTGAATCTAAAATGTTTTGATTAATTTTATTCAATCTTGAAATTGCTTCTACAAAATAATTACTTTCATAAGATGATTCACCAGGTGAAAGGACAAAAATATTCAAAAGATTAGTATCCTTTTTTCCAAATTTAACATTTGTTTTAGAAATTAAAACTTTAACATTTTGATTACTGTAACTTTCTATTTCGAAAATGTTAAAGTTTGATTCTTGAAACAATTCTTCAGAGACTCGAAAGTAATCCTTTAACATCAATTCTTCATTATCTTTTGGTTGAGTCGTATATTTTTTTGCATAGGACAAAAAAGCCTCTATTAATTCTGGAATTTTATGTAACTGATCAGATTCAATTAAATAATCGCCTATTGATTTAAATTCAGAAAATTTGTTTTCAAAATTTAATCGAAAAGTATCCTGACTTAAACTCAAAATAAAATCATCAATCCTTTTTGTGTCATAACTAGAATTTTTTGTTGAATTAAATAAACCAATACAAGATTTTTTGTAATTTGAAATTTGATCAGCGCGTATTTTAAAAGGCGCAATAAATATAAAAAAAAATATAAAAGAAAAAAAAATGAAATTACTCATTTTCTAATCCTAAACCTAATTTCAAACTTTGAATAATCATGCATAGAGTTAATAATAACTGCTCATGATTAAGTCTGATTGCTGCGCAATTGTATCAGACATAATCATAAGCAGTTATTTTCCTGTTTGTTGGGGGTGATTTTTGAATCACCCCGTATTATGAAAGCACAAACTAAAGTTTGTATTTTCATAATAACTTATTAATTCTTTTTTTTCATTTAGATTTATTATATTTTACAATTGATAGATTTACGACTTTTATTGTCTTGGTGTTAAATTATTTTACACTACTAAGTGGTTTTTCAGTCAAAGAGCGGAGGTCTATTTTTTTTGCAGGGACTCCTCCCCAAGTTTCATTTTCAGGAACTTCAGTTTTTGGCAATAAAACTGAATTTGGCAAGATTTTAGAGTTTTTCCCTATTTTTACTCCGCCCATAATTGTACATTTTAACCCTATTGTTACGCCCTCACCAATTATTACAGGTGCCAGTACTAGATATCCAGACTGACCATAATGAGCAACAATAGTTGCTGAGCCTCCAATTGTAACACGTTCACCTAAAGTTATTAATGATGGATCAGAGATATGAGTTGAATTAATAACAGCACCCTCACCTAACCTCATCCCCATTGCTTTATAAAACCAATTTAAAAATGGTGATGGGGTAACATATTCTAAAAACGAATATCTTAATAAGTATAGTAAACCATTATGAGCATACCATTTAATAGCTTCGAGTGAATAATAAGGACCGCGCCACTCCTTTAGTCTGCCTACAAATAAAAAGTTTACTAGCGGTACAATAAACATCGCAGAAAAACCTGATATAAAAAAGAAAAGTACGATTCCAGTTCCTAATAAAAAAAGTTGGGTTAAATTATCCATAACTTGGGTCCAGTGATATAAAAATTTAAGAAGTTGTAATCCTGGGATTAAGGCTATTCCTAAAATTGCAGACACAAATATATATAATGGAATTACAATAATAATATGAAGGGTGTTTTTAAATGATCTTAAAGCGTTTTCTAATAATCCGGCAACACCTGTTTTTTTACTTTTAGCTTCATTTATACTTTTTTGAATTTCAGTCATACTTCTCTCAATTTATTTTATTAATTGTATTATTTAATTAACCAATACACGCTAAATTTACACATTTTACAATTTTTATTATCAACAAAAATACTACTCGTTTGCAAAGTATATTAATTATAAATTTGACAAACTAAAGTCCTAAGTTAGAGTTTAAAAAAAATTATGAATCCATATTTATGACCTTGCGAGGATATTTTTATGATAAACGAAACTAAACATGTATGGGCAGTGGGACGCAACTATAAGGCCCATGCCGAAGAAATGAAGGCAGAACTTCCAACAGTGCCTATGATTTTTTTAAAGGGAGGAGGCACCGTTACAAGTGATAAAAATATAAAACTACCAGACTGGATTATTGACGTACATCATGAACTTGAGTTGATTCTAAAATTAGATAATAATTTGGAAATAAGCCACATTGGTATAGCCCTTGATTTAACAGAACGCCATTTTCAAACTCAAGCAAAGCAAAATGGCACACCTTGGACTTTAGCGAAATCATTTAAAAACTCTTGTCCAATTTCACCTCTACTTGATTTACAGAGTTTAAAAATAAATAATTTTTCTGAATTAAGAATTGAACTTTATATTCATAATCAATTAAAACAAAAGGGCGACATTAGTCATTTAATTTTTGATATTACAACTCTTAAAAAATATATTCTTACTCATTTTCCTGTCGAACCAAATGATCTAATTTTAACAGGAACACCAGCAGGAGTTGGCTCTATTCAAAGGGGGGATCAATTAAATGGATTACTTATTCAAAAATCTCAAAATGAAACTGAGAATAGGATCTTAATTAATCATTCATGGAAGTTTAATTAATTTAATATTCCTTTTTTACTCAAACCAGAGAGACAATCAGTTATTATAAACTAGATTTACAATGAGGAAGAAAATTCTTTTCACAAATCAAAATTATTTTTTTTACCTGGAAATTGAATCTCAAATAATTTATTTTTGGAATTTTTGTTTTTCCACATGTATCTGTGAATTTCTGAGAATTTTACCCAATTTTCCTTTAGGGGGGTGATTTTTATATTGCATTTCTTGACCATCATTTTGAACAGTTAAAATATCCCAGATCTGAATTTCAAAATAATCCATATTAGGTTCCCAACTCATCTTGTAAGGTGATAATAGACTTGATCCAAATATATTTTGCTGTTGCCCATATTCAGAAAGTTTCATGTATTTATTAGGCTTCTCAATATCTCCAAAACCCAATTTACCTTTACTTAAACCTTCAGCTAAACACGGAATAAGTAAAAACCTATCTTTCCATGGAATAAATAATTGATCCCATGACGTGGGTGATATTGATACAGTTGTGAGTGGCGATAAATTTCGTTTCATTCGATTGTATGAATCTCCAGCAGTTATTGATATTCGATTTTTTATACTACTTAATTTAAAAAAGTAAATATCTGTTCCATACGAGTCCATTGAGCTAGGAGCAGATAAATTTTGATATTTTAATGGATAAAGTGCCGCATATTTTACTTTTACATTAGATGGAATTGAGTCCCATTCTTCTATTGTCATATTCGCGTATGAAGCTTCAATAATCGATCTTTGAATAAGTGATCCCTGACTGTCATTTGTTTCGTAACTAGTAAGAAATCCATTTTCTGCAATTTTTAATCTATGACGATAGGGGACTCTAATTCCAATCATAAATTCTTCATCCCTTAAAATTTCATAGGCCTGTCTATAAAATGGCGCCATTGGGCCAGAACTATTTAATGCAGCTTTTATAATTTCATCATTATTTTTAAAGCCACTTGTTGAATAAAGGGTATCCATGGTTGATTGTAAATGACTCATTATTTGTTGTGTTAAAATATTTGTATTGTTTGAAAATAATTTTTCACATAAATTTTCATTTGCAAATGAATTTAAATTAAAAAATAAAAAGAATAAAAATATATTTCTAATCATTTTAAATTCCCGTTAGAACTAAATATTAACAACTATCCAAAATATAATTTAAATATATCAATTATATGTGATAATTAATAGATGTCATCTTTATGTAAATTAAAGACGAACTTTGTCACCAATTCAGATTCTTGTGAGGACTCTTTATTTCGTCACTTTGTAAATTTACTCATCAGATTTATTATTAAACTTAACTTATAAAAAATAGTGATCTGATTAATATCATTATTAATATTAAGTTGGTCACGGTTTTTGCACTAGATACAAATGAATCTTAATTTGTATTGCGAGGTGATTTATGAAGATCTACAAAAATAAAGTATCAAAGTTACTAACAGTTTTAACTGCAACTACTGCGACTTCTATTTTCATTACTTCAATTCATGTGGGAGCAGAACCTCTTCGTTCTGCAGGATTATATTATACAGCTTCAGAAATTTTTGAAGTTTCACCTCTATTTAAATATGACTATTCTGAATCCCATAGCGGGATTTATGATACAAAGGTTCAGTCTCAAAGTTATGCTATAAAAGCTGAAATGGGTATTAATGATTTTTTATCAGTAGGAACAGAAATCGGTTATGGTCTTGAAAACGAAAATAATGAGTATCGTCCGACATCAAGTGGTCAAACGGTTCAACCAGGATTAACCACTGGTGGAATCTATAGTCCCTATTATGGATATTATAACTATTTATCCTCTGCTTATTCAGGGCAGAGTTATACTGTGCGCAGAAAAGGAATGCTTTCTCCTAAATTATATTTAAATTCTCACTTTGCAGGTGATAATTTTAGATTTCACGGAAATTTAATTTCAGTTATTAAAACTGAAATTAAAAAAGAAGGTTCATTTACGGATGATGGCAATATGTCACAGGGAGCTTCTCATTTAACAGCACAAGGCGCAGCGGAAGTTGCTTTTGGAACTTTTCAATTTGGAGGTTCTATTGCAAGAGATTTATGGCGTGGAGATGAAGAAGTAGAAAAAAGTATTATTCCCACAAGTAATCAAAGTGTAGGTACAACAACTTCTACAGCAATTTATAGTGGAACTGGCTCCTTACCAACTTCTGATTTTACATTTAAAGGTGGTTACGAAACTGCATTTAAAGCTTTTGTTGAAACATCGATGATAACTTACACTAAAATAGGTGTTGCCTATAATCGTACTGAAAGGGATGAAAAACAGTCTGTTGCCGATTTCTCAACTCAATTAATAAAATATAGTTCTGAAGAAGTTGATTCAGGTGAATTATATGGTCGAATCAGAGTCAGTGCAAATTCAGCTGTGACAGCATCATATATTAACAGTACTACAAATATGATGCCTGCATTTACAAATCAATGGCAGAAATACAATTCACAAAGTTTTCTACTATCATTTGGTTTAAAATTTTAATTAATGATGGTTTGTTTTACTTCTTTTTGTAAACTCCATTTTGTTTGAAATGCAGCCATTGCAACAATAAAAGCCGTTAGCTGGTGTAACACTGCAAACGGAATATAAACACCACTTATTAAAGTTAGAATACCTAAAAAAAACTGAAAGTTCACTAGACCAAATAAAATTAAAAAATTATTTTTTAATTGTCGAGAGAGTATTTTATTAAATTTAATAAAAATTATCCAAATACTAAAAAATATTAACCATGCTATTATGCGATGAATCCATTGTACAGTTAGTGGGTTTTCAAAAAAGTTTTTCCAAATTGGAGTAAAGAGCATTCCGCCATTTGGAAAAAACTGTCCTCCCATTAAAGGAAAAGTAGGCATCATGAAACCTGCCCTTAACCCTGCAACCAAAGCTCCATAAAAAATTTGAAAAATGATTAAACCTAAAAGTATATTAAAAGGCACTGATAATAGATTTAAATTTGAATTTAAATCTAAATCTAAATCTAAATCATTTTGGTTGTTATTTGCTAAAGCAACTTTTGAATTTGATAATTGCTCACTTTTCCAATTAAAAGATAATTTTAAAAAATAAATTAAAATTCCAAGTGCTAATAAAAGATGGGCTGCTAATCGGTAATGGCTGACCTGTGGCTCACTTACTAATCCACTTGCCACCATAACCCAACCCATAACTCCCTGCAATCCTCCCAAACCAAACCCGATTGATAATTTTAAAACCCATTTTTTGGAAAGAATTTTTTTAGAATAAAAATAAATAAGTGGAATAAGAAAAATTAAGCCAAGGGTCCTGCCAATTAGTCTATGTGTGTATTCCCAAAAGAAAATCCATTGAAATTCTGGTAGACTCATTCCTTTATTCACAAGTTGATATTGTGGAGATTGTTGATACTTTAAAAACACCTCTAACCATTGTTCATGGTTAAGGGGTGGAATTGCTCCCATCAGTGGCTTCCATTCAACAATTGATAATCCAGAGCCTGTTAAACGTGTTATTCCACCAATTACAACCATCATTAGAATCATAATTGTTAAAGTGTATATCCATTTTAAAACATGATGATTTAATTTATTTTCTTGATTCGATGTCATTTTTATTTGTTAACCTTTTGAAAATAAAAAAGCGAGAGGCTATCCACCACTCGCTTTTTTTGAAATTAAACTTTAGTTTTATAAAACATTAAATAAAACTTTTTAGTTAAACTATTAAAATAATACAGTACCAGTCAACGATGCTGATGTTTCCTCAGGAGCCATAACAGCGTATTTGCTACGAGCTACTTTACCATTATCATCTGCTTTTGATGGGTTAAATGCATTTCTTGTTTGAGTAACAGCCAAAGTTAAATCTAAATTAGCATTTGGAGCATAACCAATTGTAACTTCAGGACCAATATTTTCACTTGTTTTACTTGCAAGTTTTCCAAAGCTATATTTTACGACATGTTCTAAAGTTAGTCCTGTTGAAACGGCTTCAGTAATTGAATAACTATATCCAGCACTAATAACATTAGAAAAAGATCCAGCTCTGTTTGCATATTTAGCACCTAGAGTTGGTTTAATCATTGCAACCAAAGACAAATTATTTGTAGCTTTGTGAGAAAGATCAAGTCGACCTTGAAGACCTAAAATTTGTTTTGCTGTTCTTGATTTAGCAGTTGTTGGTAAAATTAATGAAACTTTACCTGCAGCATCTTCTGAGCCAATAACCTTACCTAAGTTTTTTCCAGCAGAAACAGATAAATCACTAAAATTTATTTTACTTTCATCAGCATTTAATTTTTTTAGTTTACCTGCAACACCATATTCGCCCACTGTAGATAAAGAATATTTAATATCTGCTGGTTTATAACCAAGTGATATTGCAGTTTGAGAATTAGTTACAACATTGTTTTCGTCTTTTCGAATATCTTGTCCTATTACTTGCTGAACAGCCCCTGAAAATTTACTTGGAGCAGCAGGTGCCACTGTCGTGCTTGTAGATGTTGTTGAACTTTGCGCAAAAGCCATTGAAGTTAGTAATGTACCTACTAAGTAAGTGGTCATTAGTTTTTTCATAAATCCCCCTTGAAGAGTTATATTTTTAAATCCAGTGCCAAATTATGGCTCTGAATTGATTGAAGTTGGGTTTATTTCAAGTGACGGTTTTTGTAAAGAACTGTTTTTGGATAAAAAAAAATTCAATAATTATAAAAAAATTGAATACCTAGAATAATATAAAACAGAAAAAACTTTGTAGTTTTTCTATTTTAAATTAACTAGTGAAGACCAAGAGAATGAAACCATTCAAATTGTCCCATGAATCCAAATTTAAAAAATTTTTTTAATTTATACTTGATCTTAAAAAAATGAAAATTTTACGCAAATAATCAAACTTTGCTTGGGAAAAATAATTCTATGTGACTAACCACCGATAAGTCGCTTTATATTTTCTTTTTGCTTCATTCCATCTTCATAACCCGATTGAACTAATTTTTGGGTAAATTCAGGCTCAAAAAGTAAATAACTGATAATCTCTTTAGCATCTTCATTAGGACCAAGACCTCTTAGAAGATAACGAATCAACCTCGGGAGCTTATCTGATAATTCAAAAGCCATTTGACCAATATCAACACTTGGATGAATCCAAACATAATCAACTTTTTTGAAATTAACCTTTCCTTTTTGTAACTCAGTAGGAAGTTTATCCATAAACTCATTAATTCGCTTTAATCTATCCACATCAAGCTCAATCCCATCTAAAAGCACAGCATTTAATAACATGTTAAACACTCTTGCTATAGTTGGGGCAAGTGGTGATTCTTTTTTAAATGGCTCCATAATATTTGTTTGGCGTCGTACGCCGATAACTATAAGTTTATTAGCACCAAGATGAAGAGCCGGGCTCATGGGGGCATTATTCCTTACACAACCATCTCCATAAAATCTTTTGGCAATTTCTATTGGAGGGAATAATAAAGGAATGGCACTAGAGGCCATGATATGTTCAGCATGAATATTTACCTTTTCGGAAAATCTTCTTGAGCGAACCCACATTTCTTGGTCATTTGATGATTGAACAAAAGTTTGTGCCATAGAACTGTAATAATCAACTGCTGTAATTGCTAGAGCGTGAAGATATTTTTGATCAATATGAGTTTGAATTTTATTAAAGTTGATTTGCTCTAATAATAATTTTCTTAAGGGATCTGTATTTAAAAGTGAAGGTCCAGCGGAACTTCCTGTTAATCCTCCGAAAGGCAAGTCTTTCATCCACTTAAAACCTATTTTACTTAGTGAGATTGGATCAGTATGGAATACTTGATCGCTTCGAAGTTGCTCCCATAATAAAGATAACTTCTCACTAGCACGGATAAAATCATCAGCCTCCGAAGCTAAAAAAGACGAGTTAATTGCTCCTGCACTTGCCCCTGAAAAAATTTTAAAAGGCTGCCTTACTCCAAGTTGAGCGCTTATTTCTGAAATGGAATTAATAACTCCAGCTTGATATGCCCCTCGAGCGCCCCCACCTGACAATACTAACGCCAACATATTCAACCCCTAATTCTCATCGCAGTAATACCTCTTTAAATATTTCAAACTTGAATTCGTAACATGGCAAGACATATTTAAAAAAATGATGAGATCATGTTGATTAAATAGATCTTTTAAATTTACTCTTCTGCCGTGATCTTGTTTTCATTAAAAGGAGTTCTTCAACATGTTTAACAAAATAAAAAATTATCTCAGAATATCAATTTTAATTTTAATGAGCACTCATCATGGTGTGAATTCTTTTGCTCAACAATCTATACCAGCATTTGATAATGAATTTGAATGCACTCCTAAGAATAAAGCTGACCAATATATCCGAGACTTTAGTATCGACATTCAAAGTTTTGGTGGGATTGAGCTTTGTAAATCAGAAATCGATTCAAAAAAACTATTTACAGATTTTAATATTGTTGAAAATGGACAGTTTGAAAATCCAAGAATGCATACAAATGACTTTACAACTTTTGGATTAAATCGAAATTTTATACCACAACAAAATTATTACATTTGGTTAAAGTCGCAAACAGAGGGTGTTAAACGAGGAAATGATGTTCCCTATGCAACGGCATATAACTCTATGGGTTACTTTACTATGCAAAATGGTTGGGCCCTACTTTCAACTCTTGGGAGAGTGGGTGTAATAATTCACGAAGCTCGTCATACAGAAGGATACCGTCATATCCCTTGTAAACAAGGACCATATCAAGGTTCAAGCTTACCTGGTTGTGATTCAACTTACGATTACGCTGGTTCACATGCGATTGAAATGGAATATTATTCACGAGTTGTTACCCTTGGTAAAAATTTTCATCCTTTATATAAAAAAATGGCACGTCTTATGGCTATGGGTCGTGCAAACTTTGTTTTTAACCAGCCTGTAATCACTAAACGTGAAGCTTTATTTGTAACTCTAGAAAATTCTAATGAAGCCTTTTTAATTGATGGTAGTCAAACTTATCGTCGAGAGTTGTCTGGAGCTGGCATTTTAAAAAGAACCAGTGCTGGAGTATCTCTTTTTGATGGATTTAAGGCTTGGTCCTTAGACCCTTATGAAATTATTGGTGATTTAAGGCAAACAGAAGATGGGTATTCATATTATAAGTTATTAGCTATTAAAAAAGGACTTCCTCAGGATTTTAAAATTTTGGATTTTGAAGAGTTTGATGATGGAACAAAAAGATATGTGACTGCTCTTGATGAAAAAAATCGTCTTGCGAATTATGAATTTCAAAATGGGACTTGGGGAGCAACTCAAGATAAAAGTGATTTTAAACCTGTAGCTTTTAAAACTCAGCTTGCTAATAAGGAAAAGGGTTTATTTTTAATTAATAATCGCAGTGAGATATTAAAATATTCTTTTAAAAAAATGGATTTTGAAACTGTAGCTGGTGGTGATTCTAATTGGTCTCCCCAAATTAAAACATATGCTGAAGAACCTTCATCAAAAGATTTATTGCAGCTCACTCAGGATGGACAAATTCAATTTGTAAAAAATGGTGCTTCATATCCACTTGTTGAAGGATTAGGAAAAATTTCTGGAATTGTAAATATACCTTTATATGATGAATTTAAAGTTAGGTAAATTCTAATGTTAAAAAGAATATATATTATTGGAATAGCAATTTTAACGTTTTTTTTATTAGTTTATATTTTTAAATTAAATTCATTGCATTCAGAAAAATCTCAAGGGTCTTTAAGTTTTTTGAATAAAAACATTAAGACTTCACCATTTATTGAAGAAAAACGTAATAGTTTGAAATTTAATTTACCCAATAATGAAAATATGTGGTTACAATTTATTCAAACTGAAACACAAAGAATTTCCGAATTAACTAATGATCCGGACTCAGAAAATTCACGACTCAAAAAAATTGCAGAACAAATTCCAAAAAATAAACTTAGATCACTAATACGAATAGTTCTTAATTTTGATAGACCTAATGATCAAAAATTATTAGCAACAGAACTGTTAATTTTATCAGATAAGCCAGAATCTTTACCTCTATTAAAAGAAATTGCTTTATCTGAAACTCCTTCCCATTTATCTTTACAGCTCCAACAAGAATTTAAATCTATTCAAGCACAAGCAATAGAAGGAATAGCACTCCATGGACAAAATGAGAATAAAATATTGGCATTAAAAATTTTAAATGATCTTAATTTAAAAATCAATGATGGCTTTTTATCTGATCGTTTACAAAGAAGTCTATGGAGCTTAAAAGGCCTTGCTGAGTCTCCTGAACAACAAGACCTAAAAGCATTATCACAATTTTAAGTTTCAGCTTGAATAGAATTAGCGTCTAGTTTTTCATTAGCAAGTGCCCTACAAAATTTAGAAAAACCTTGTGCTTGCTTAGTTAATCTCTCTAATGCTGAGGGTTCATTTATTTGATCGTTAGTTATCATCTTCCAAACATTCATTAAAAAAATTCTCTCTGGAAAAATATATGAGTTTCTATAACCAAAAACTTGTTGCAAATGCTCAATTGGTCTTAATCCTCCAAACATACCACCTAAACCTACAAAAGCTACGGGTCGTTTTTCAAAAGCCGCAGGATAGGGCCAAAAATCTATAAAATATTTTAAAGCCCCAGGCATTGAACCATTGTACTCTGGAACAATCATAATTAACCCCTCAGAGCTTTTAATTTTCGATATTGCATTGTCAATTGCAGTTGAATTAGTAGATAACCCATATTTAGAACCATTAAGTTCATTTAGAGGAAGTTCTGCGAGATCGATAATTTCAATATTAGACTCACCCATCTTTTTATATATTTCTATAATTACATTTGCTATTTTTCTGCTATTAGATTGAGGTCTATTCGTACCTACAATTATTGTCTTCATATTGCTCCAATTAATATTTTCCTGATTCTATGGGGTAATTTTAAATCACTACATATTATCAGATAATATTTGATTCACACATAAATAATTTTTCTTTTCAACAAAAAAAAAAGATATTAGGCTTAATTATGGAACAAAAAAAATGGTTTTATTTACATCAAGAACAAGTTAAAGGTCCTTTTACTCCAACTGAAGTCGAAAAAGAAGTGGCAGATGGTAATAGTGCAGCAATTGCCAAATTCTGGTCAAGGGGAAAACCTTCATGGCTAACGTACTCTCAATTTAAGCAAGAACTTGTAAAAGATAAAGAACAAGAAAAAGTAGGCTTACAAAAAGAAAATGAGAGATTATGGAAGGTTAAAGAAAATGATCTTGAATTACAACCAATGACTTATGATACTCTTTTAAATTTTTTAAAGGACAAAAAAAATTTAGCTAATATTTTACTATGGACAGAAGGATATCAAAATTGGCAAGAAGTTTATCATATTGAAAAAATACTTGATGAGCTAGGAATAAATCGTCGACAGCATCCACGAGTACCAGTAACAGGTAAAATTCACCTTGAAATGG
Source organism: Bdellovibrionales bacterium (assembly GCA_005793345.1). Lineage (GTDB taxonomy): Bacteria > Bdellovibrionota > Bdellovibrionia > Bdellovibrionales > Bdellovibrionaceae > SXSU01. Next base: position 40,850 of record SXSU01000050.1, on the reverse strand, counting down.
AAAATGGTGATTTATTTGAGGCTGAATTAAATATGATTAGCCAAGGTGGGTTTGGAGTTGCAAGTACTAATTCACTAAGTATTGGGGAGCTAGTCCGAGCAACAATCATATCACCTGAACTAAAAACAAATATCCATTGCACAGCAGAAGTTGTAGTTATTAATCCACAAGGTGGTGCAGGTTTTACTTTTATAAATATATCTGATGAGTCTAGAAGTTCGATAATTTCATACGTTAAAAAACTTGTAGAATCTAACCCATCAGATACTTTTACGAAAATGAATTAGAATTTAATCCCAAACTTACGTTAGTGTTTTCATATTTAAAACTTTAGTTTGTTTTTAAAATTATTTGTGGAATTTTATTAATTGATTTTTTAATTTGCTCACTTACAATATCAAAAAAACTTTTAAAGGGTTCATTTTTAAATTTTATAGCTGAATCATCTAAATAATTTAATATTTCATTTTTTTTATCTTTAAATTCTAAATAATTATTAATCATATCTTCAACCACTATAAAACAAGCTGAAAGTTCGTCTATAGAAGAACTTTCTAAATTTCTTGGAAAACCGGTGCCATCAGGAAGCTCATGGTGAGACAATATAATTTGTACTAAATCTATAGGACATAATTTCCAATTTGAAATCACTTCACTTGATAAAACAGGATGACTCATGACTTTATCGATATCAGATTTATTTATATTTAATTTTAATGAATTTGCTTTAATAAAACGAGATTCATTTTTAATTTGATGTGAATCTAGAGTTACATCATGAAAAAAAGCCGCAAGTGCTAATAACTTTGCAGCATGAACATTTTTAAATTTATAAGTCTGTGAAATTGCAGTTGTAAGGTAGCTTATTAAAATGGAATGAGCTAATGTAAAATCATGATTGAAATCATTAGTCCATAAAAGTAGAGAATGTAACTCATTATTATTTTGAGAAATACTTTTTACTAGCTTTAAATTTTTATCTGCCATCTCTTGAATTTCATTTGACCAACCAAAAGTTCTTAAAGCACCTAAAAGTACTTCTTGTACGGATATCGATAAATTAAAGGATTCAACATTTGATATTTTTGATTCAGAAAATAACATTTCTGTAGTTACTTTTGATTTAAAATCTTTTATAAAGGAATCAAAAAAATCTTTTTCGACATATAATTCTTTTACCATTTTTAATTTAAATTTTTTTAATGACATTGTATCAAAAATGGAATTTTCATTTACTATTTTTATAAATTTTTCATCACTAATTTTAATAAAAAGTGGATGCTTAATGTTTTGAATTCTAAGTAATGTAGAAATTGAAATTGGAATATAATTATGACTGAGATTTGATCGTGATAAATTCATTTTCGCAAATAGTTCATTTACTTTTACTATCACATCTTCATCAATAAATGGTTTTTGAACGTATGCAATATTTGTAAATTGATGAAACTCCGGATGATCTGTCCATTGATCACTTGTAATCAATAAAAAAGGAATTTGAATATTATTTTTATTTAAAAAACTAAATAAATCCCAACCTGTTCCATTTGGCATATTAAAATCTGAAATTATAAAATCAAATTGATTTATGTTTTTAGAAATAAATTCAATTGCCATACCAGCTGAAACAGCATGGGTAAACTCACATTCAAAATGAACACCTATATACAGTGCAATTAGTTCACCTATTTCTGGTTCATCTTCTACTACTAAAAAATTTAACTTTTTATTTGCAAGATGATTCATAGTAAAAATTCCTTCTTATATAGTTCTTGTTTATTTCACCAGATGATCCTACACCCCAGCCTATTATTTATATCATAGAAATGATCACAAGGAAGGTACGAAAATAAGTCCATAGAAAAGAGTAGATCTATATTGGTTTTCTTAAATTCCAATTTTTAGTATTAAAACTGCAATATGAACAATCATCGAACTCAACTTGATTAAAGTTTAATACTTTAATCATATCATTCAAGACTTTGATTTTTTATTAAAAACCACCTCAACTAAAGTCGTGTTTATAATACGGGGTGATTGAGAATCACCCCAAATAAACAAGAGAATAACTGCTCGTGATTATGACTGATACAATTGGGAAGCAATCAGACTTAATCATGAGCAGTTATTATAAAATTTGCTATGGACTTGTTGAAGATTATTGTCTAATACTTTTCTACGAATGAATTCTTTAAATATTTTTAATAAAAATAAAACTGTTTTAGCGCTAGCTCCAATGGATGGAGTTCTTGATTATAACATGCGAGAAGTCCTAACTCAAATTCTAGGAATTGATTTTTGTGTATCTGAGTTTTTAAGGGTCACTAACACATTGTATCCTGACAAAGTTTTTTATGAAGTCTCCCCCGAATTAAAAACTCAAGGAATAAACTTAAACAATGTGCCCGTATTTTTTCAATTACTTGGCAGTGATTCTGAAATGATTTATAAAAATGCCCAAAGAGCAATTTCTTTAGGTGCCAAAGTCATTGATTTAAACTTTGGCTGTCCAGCAAAAGTAGTAAATAATCATAATGGTGGGGCTGCACTTTTAAAATCACCTAATGAAATTTACAAAATTATAAATAAGCTTAAAGTTTCATTACCTTCGAATATTACTATTTCTGCTAAAATGCGGCTCGGATATGAGACTCCAAATCATAGTGTAGATATAGCAAAAGGGATGAATGATGCCGGTATTGATTGGATTACTGTGCACTGTCGAACAAAATTAAATGGTTATAAACCACCCGCTTTTTGGGAATGGATTCCAAAAATTAAAAGAGGAATAAATGTACCTATAATTGTTAATGGAGATATTTTTACATTAAATGATTATATTGAGTGTAAAAAAATAACTGAAAATCAAAATTTTATGATTGGACGAGGAGCACTTTATAATCCCTTTATTTTTCATGAAATTAGAAATTATGAAAATACAGGTATCATAGAACAACTTGAACCTGAAATATTATTTACTCAATTAAAAAAAATGATTTTTAATTTTTATCTAAAAGCCTTGGAGAATGAAAATTCCCAATACGCTATATCCCGCACTAAACAGTGGTTAAAGTTTACACTAAGCTCTAATAAAGTTTGCAAGTATTTTTTACCAATATTTGAAACAATTAAAATAATAAATTCAAGTGACGAGTTTAAAAGTAAATTAGATCTTTTTTAGATCCTGTAAACAAATATAATTCCAAGTAATATTTAATAATTTATAGGAACAATTATCGTCACATGTTTGCTATTTTTTATAAATTGTTTCTAAAAAATTATGAAAATATTAATAACTGTAATTTTATTTTACTTAATTTCATAAAAATAATGTATATCATATGAATTCACTACTCATTATAACAGCTCATGATTAAGTCTGATTGCTTCGCAATTATATCAGACATAATCACGAGCAGTTATTTTCTTGTTTTTTTAATAATTACGCAAGGGAATGTAAAAATGAATATACTTATTAAAAGTTTCATATTTGTTATTTTTTCATTCTTATTCCTGCTCACATCATGTGAATCGAGATTTGTTGAAACTGCTCCATCTTTTGACCTCAGCCGTAAAAAATTAATGGAAGAGCGCATTCAAAAAAAAGAAAATGAAGATCGATTTATAAAAGCAGTTTTAAATGTAATAAAAAATTTCTATTATATTGGAAATTCAATTTATGCTAATTTAACAAATAAACCTCTTACTTTTAAAAGTAATAATACAGAAATAGAAAAACTCACTTTGAAACCACAAGAAAATCCTAGTGAAGATAAATTAAGTTCATTGGCACAACTATTTAGTATCTATGTTGACAAAATACCTGTGATTATGACAGGCAATGATATTCCTGATTTAGAAAATAAGTATGTTCGGAAAGCTCAAATAAAAACTAAAAATAGTAACTGTACTAATCTTGAATCGATTTTATATTTTGATGCTGAAAAATATGAGCTAATTGTGTATTTTAGATATTGTAAAATTATACCTAAATTTAAACCATCCATTAAAGTTGGTTTTGTAAATACAAACAATGATCTTAAGTCAACATTGCCTCCTGATTTTAATTTTGATTCATTTAAAATTGAATTTTTAAATTCTGTTGCATTGGATTTTCAAACTATTACTGCTGATAATTTAAATTCTGAGAAAGAGCCTTTATCTTGTGAAATAAATTTAGAAAAAGAAACTAAATCAATAGAACAATTTTTTTGTAATAATACTGAAATCAAAATTAAAATCGAAAATAAAGAATTAGAAATTAAAAATATAAAATTTCAAGCAAACAATGAAGATACGATTATTAGTCGAGTTGTATTAAAAAGTAGTGAACTAATAGAAGGAAAAGAATATTTATTAAAAGTAAAAGTAAATGGTGATATTGAAGTTGGAGAGTTGCAATGAGTACTTTGAAAAATAATTGTAACTTTATATTTTTAATTATTTTAATATTTTTATTGAATACTATTACATCCTGCAAATTAAATTCAAATGAAAATAAACAATCTTCTTCTCGATTAACGGCATATAAACTCATAGATACTGATCATGCAGATGATGCAATCTTAATGTTAGAAGATGAATTAGAGAATAATGATCAAACTTTTATAGAAAGAAGCGAATCTTTATTTACACTTTCATCAGCTTACGCGAGTAAAGCTGGAATACGCATTGACACACTTATTCCACTTATTACTGAATTAAAGCAAATGTTCAAAATTCAAAAACAATTGAAAGAATCGCAAAATAAAATAGAAGAAAAAAGAAGACAAGTGAGTGCTAGTACTAACCAGACACTAGGAACCGATTCTGACTTAATAATGGAATCTTTTTCACTCTTATTGACTGAACAGACCCTTTCACTAAAAATATTTTCTCAAGTACCAATTATTCAATCTCAAAGCTTACCTTATTTAACTCATTCAGTTAGACTTTTAGAAGAATTAATAACTTATAATCCATTGCCTCAATATGGAATTTATAAAGTTATTCTACAAACGATTTTATTAAAAAGTAAAATTGTAGAGTTTCAATCTGATCCAGAAATAGAAAAAAAAATGAGTTCCTGTACATTAGATATTTTTAAAACATCAGAGCTTATTGATATTATATCAGAAAATACCATTGCAATTTATTCGGCCTTATCAATATCAAATCCAAGTTCTCGCGAGAAAAATGATATTTCCATTATAAATATTATTAAATCGTCTCAAAAAATTAGAGAGACTATTATACAAAATAAAATGGATAAAGTTTTAAATTTAAAAGTTTTAAACCAGATACTTCGCCAATATAAATTAGATAAGTTGGTTGCATGCGAGTAATTCATAAAAACAAAATATTATTTGATCATTTAATTAAATTTAATAGACATTTATTTATGATATTAATTTTGATTACTCAATTCTCAGTAGAAGCATCTTCTACATCAGATGAAGTGAGTTTATCCTCCTCGAAAAATGCTAGAACGTTTTTTCAAGGTTACTCTTCATTATTAGAAAAAAGCTTAGCACATTCTTGTCTTGGCTTAACCGATATTGCAGATAGTTTACCATGTAACCCAGCAACAGTTCCCCTAATCACAAAATCTGATTTAAGCGCTGAAGGATTAGTATCTAATGGATACCAAGCTGTGAAGAGCACGAGATCACTATTAAGTGGAGATATAACTCAGGAATCAGTAGATACCTTGTTTAAGGGATCTTCACAGATTCAAATTGAAGGGAATTCTGATGTCCACTTTAAATCTCCTCACTTGACAGGTAGATATGTTCCTTTATCTATAAAAGGATTAAGTGTCGTAAGAAACATTGCAAATCCTGAGGCTCAAATACAAGCTATTCAAGAAAGTGGATTTAAATTTCAGTCTGGATATAAGTGGTCCAAAAATTTTTACTTTGGGTTACAGGTTCAATTTCTTGAACGTAAATATATTAATAAACAATTTCTATTAGTTGAACTTGCAACTGCTGCAGGAAAGAATTTATTAATTCCACAAAAGCAATCAGTTACAACATTTGAACCTGGACTTTACTATAAATTTTCTAACACTTTTTTAAAACCTGCAATATCTTTATTAATTGCCAATGGAGGGTTTTATCAACCATTTGATAAAGAAATTAATTTACCTACTGAAGCACAATTTGGATTTGCTATTTCGCCACCAATATATTGGGGAGAATTTAACTTAACTTTAGATTATAAAACTCTAAGTGTAGAAGATAAAGAACTTAGTGATAAAATTCATAGTGGTTTTTTATATAAATTTGGGTCACTAAATTTAGCTGGAGGATTAAATACACATGGTGCTTCGAGTGGAGTATTTTATTCTATTGAGAAAATTAATGCTGGAATTTTATATTCCACTTCCAGAACCAGTTTAGAAAAGGAAGATATTTATTCTCAAACAGTTTATATTCAAGTAGGTTGGCAAATATAATATGAAAATAGAAATTTCAATTTTATCTAAAATTATTACTTCACTTTTAATTCTTCTGACTTGTTCCTTACATTCAAGTTTGTTAAGTGCTGAAGAAAAAAATAGTATTCAATGGTCCGATTTTGAAGCAAAAGTTCAAAAAAAATCTAAAGTAGATTCAGTATATGGTTGGAGTTATATTGTGAGTGGTATTTTGGCCCTAGGAGGTGGACTTATCGGTGAACAAAGAACATCTGATCCTCTAGAGTTGGGAGTATATACTTTATTTGAAACAATGGGAGTGGCTTCGATCGGATATGGTGCCTATGTATGGAAAATTGGAGATGAAGATCGGTTGATGTTTAATACTTTAGAAGGTACCCAAATGAGTAATGATCTTAAAACACAGTTTTTAGTTTCATATAATCATCAATTGAATATGAAAGATAAAAGTGATCGAATCATACGTGGATTAACTCATGGTTTAATTTCGGCATTGAACTTTTATTCAGCTTCTCAACAACATCAAGAAGGCCTAAAAACTACTTTAAATTTTATTGGTGGTGTAAATTTATTAGCTGCAATTTCATTCAGCGTCGAATTCTAATAACTGCAAATGATTAAGTCTGATCGCTTGCGCGATTTTATCAGACAAAATCATAAGCAGTTATTTCTTTGTTACTTTGCGAGTGATTTTCAATCACTCTTTTCTACTCATCATAAAATTTGTATTGGAGAGCCAATCCTTTTAAACTTACAGTGAGTTTTGTAATTCACGGCCTTTATCACTTATTGTTACTTTGGTACTTGGTATAATTTTTTTATTTGGTACACTATTTTTAGATTTTGAATTTTTAATAATTGGCTTTATTTTAACAGTAGGAGCAAGTAAAAAGTTTGGATTTAATTTTCGACGATCCAAATAACTTTTAACTTGTGATGCTGCTAAATTCTTATTTTTTAAATACACTAATGGATCAAAACCACACTGTTTGCAAACAAGTGATAATCGCCAGCGAATATGAATTAATATTTCCATAACACATAAGCAAGTTAAAAAAACTAATGCAGAACGAAGATCCCAAGTTTGCCAAAAAGACCACATAAAAAATAAAGAAACCATAAAACACAATACCATATGTATAAAAGTAATATTTTTTTGTGTATAAACTTTTTTTATATTACCACAAAATGCACATAAACATTTTTTTCGATCGTTAAACATTAGTTTTTGAAACATATAGTTTTAATTTAGTAAATTAAGGTCCAGAAATAAAGAGGTGTTTTGCCTTTTTTTGTAATTCATACGAAAGTGTATATAGCACACTAGTAAATAGTCTAGAGATTTCAAGTAAAAATGAAATCTTTAGTAAGGATGAGTAAACATGAGAAAATGTAAACTTTTATTTAGCTTTTTGCTTATTTTTTTAAATTATATTGCACATGGAGCTGTTGAAAAAGAATATGAAGAAGTGCCCTTTGATACAATTGTTGAAGATTTAAATCAACACATAAAACAGAAAACTAAATACAATATCAACGAAGAATCGTCAGATCCTTTTGATAGAATGACAATTTATACAAGTTTTGGTTTATTACAAACAATTAATTTTTTCCAATTTGATAATGAAACTAAATCACGTTTTCGTGAAGGTATTAATATAGGTGTAGGTGTAGATTTATTTAATCCTAATTGGATAGCTGAAGCTAATATTAAAAATTATGGAAAGTCAACAAAGCCAAATGAGGTTTTTTCATTACGTGAATTTGATTTAAGATTGAGTTACCGTGAATTGAAAGCAAATAATATTTCATATAAATTTGTTCAAGGCTTAGGAGCAAGATACTTACGGTTTCAAAATTTAGAAGTTCAAAAAAACTATAAGGAGCAAACTCCTATTTATCTTTTAGGTGTCTCATTAGATTCGCAAATTTCAAAACAGTTTAGTTTAGGTTTCGAATTATCTGGCACAACAGCTCTTATATCAGAGACTGTTGATCGAAACTCGATTAATTTAAATTTTAAAATGGATAATTATTTTTAAATCTCATCGAATTATGAAGATTTAAACTAAAAAAGTAAATTCAGAATCACCTTTTAACTCGACCACTTTAAATCATAATTGACGATTAATGATCTCGTGAGTCAGAATAATATTATATGATAGAAAACATCAAAAATATTTTTAAAACCATTATAATTTTTTTCAAAAATCCAATTTACGGCATAAGAACTATGCCCAATTATGATTTGAAATCATTAATTATAGTTCAAATTATTGTTTCTGTAATTGCGGGTTGTTTGTCAAGTTTGTTTAATTTTAGTTTCTTTGGTTTTCTTCATGGACTTATTATTATTCCATTTGTTTCACTAATCACTTCAGGAATTAGCACTCTTTATATTTATTATTCGTTCTTATTTCTTTATCAAAAAAATCTGCCGCCAAGAGAAGTATTCTCTTTAGTGGTAATGTCCTTTGTGCCCTATTTTATTTTTCTTTCACTAAGTCCGCTTTTGCCTCCAATAACACTACTAGGTTTTTTATTCAGTGCAATACTACTAACAATTGGTCTAGTTGAAAGATTTTCGTTCCCTAAACCAACAGTGATAAAAGTTGTCGGCTCATTATTTATAATTTACTTTTTAATTTGGATTTGGGATCGGATTGATACATTTATGCTTACAAAGAGAATCTAAAGATTACAAATCACAACAAATTTATTGATTGTTTTATCAAGGTAGTTCCCTGTAAACTTGAGTTGCACTGACTTGTGCAGTTGGAAAAACAACCATCTCTTGGATATTGACATGCTGAGGTCGCTCTAGACTCCATACAATTATTTCTGCAATATCTTTTGCTGTTAATGGTGAAAATCCTTTATAAACTTCTTCCGCTTTCTTATCATCTCTAAGTCTAACGTTAGAGAATTCGGTATTAACCATTCCTGGCTCAATATTTGTCACGCGGATATTGTACCCAATTAAATCTTGTCTTAAGGCTTCAGAAAATGCTTTTACAAAGTGTTTCGTACCACAATAGACAGAGCCTCCAGTATAACTCCACCTTCCGGCTATAGAACCGAGATTTACTATATGCCCCTTATTTTTCTTTATCATATTTGGAATTAGTAAACGAGTCATTGTTATTAAGCCATTGATGTTTGTCTCAATCATTTCGTTCCAATCTAATAAATTTGAATCTTGAACTTTAGAGATACCTCTTGCTAATCCTGCGCAATTTATAAGGATATCAACTTTTTCTAAGTTTTTAATATTTTCTTGAAACCAATTTTTAATGGATGTTTGCTCTTTCAAATCTAATGTATAGCACTCAACGATTATGTTTTGATTATCAGTTGAATTTAAGATTTTAGATTTTAATTGTTCAAGTCGATCTCGTCTTCTTGCTATTAAAATTAAAGAATAACCTTTTTGTGAAAGTTCAATTGCGGCTGCTTGCCCTATTCCACTTGATGCACCAGTAATTAATGCGGTTTTCATTTTACTCTCCTCCCACCACGCCATCCTTAGTGTACTTTTGAAATACAACTCTAATTCCATTATTAGAAAAGCCTAGTTGATCTGTTTTTTTATAATTAGAAATATTTTGATATTTCAAGATTTCAGCATGAGCAGGTAAAATAAATGCAGCTCTGTGTGGTTGAAATTTATCTAATGCTTTTTTACAATAATCTAAAATATTCATTCCTTCTTTAAGTTTCAAACGATCACCATAAGGAGGATTACAAATTAAAAATATATTTTTATTTATTTTATCCATTGTTTTAAATTTAGTATCAGAAAATAAATCTGTAACATCAAAATTAAAATCAATATGTTGATATTTAGATTGAATTTTTATTTTATTAGCGATAGCAGACATGATCACTTTGGAATTATTATCAAAACCAAAATAAGAACAGTCAGTAGTATTTTTTTCTCTTAATAGTTGATTTTTTAATATTTTTTTATACATATCTTGAGGAATGAGATGATCTAAAGAAAATCTACGAAAAAGTTGATTTTTTTCAAATAAAAAAGATTCAAATAACAAAGTTCCTGATCCGCAAAGGGGATCTATAAGAGTAAAATTTGTTAACTCCGAAAGGCCTAAATCTTTAATCAAGAAAAACCAAAGTGCTGCTGCAAAATTTTCCCGAAGTGGAGCTTCTCCCTGGTTTTCTCTATAACCTCTAAAATGCAGATGTTCTCCTGTCGTATCTATACTTAATTGTAGTAAATCATCATGCATTCTTAAATATAAATCTGGCTCATCGGTTTTATCATAAGAAATATTCTGAATCTTAAAGACTTCTTCAACTAAAACTTTTTTTATTCTTTTTTCATTGTTTAACTTTGAACGGCTGGCAGAGATCACCAGCTCACCAATACCATTTTGAAAAACTGTTTGATTCCATTTCAGTGAATTTAATTTTTTTGAAAGTGTTGGAAAATCTTTTGCTTTAAATTGTTCCCAGCGAAGTAAAACTCGAGAAGGAATTTTTAAAATATGGTTCAAAAGTAACCCTACATGAAAATCAATATTAAATTCAATTCCACCCATAGAAGTAATAATATCATGTAGGACTGCTTTTTCATCAAATATAAATTGCAGGTCAACAGACGCCTTTTTTAATTCTTCAAGCGCAAGATCTTCTAATCCAATGGGCACAATAAGATAAAAACGATTCATTTAATTATTCTCCAAATCACAAATAGCTTTTGAAGTTCCCATTTCTTGATCTAGACTTGTAAATACTTTTGATAATTGAAATCGATCAGCTGGAACAAATGCTTCTTTTGTACCCCAAAAAAAACTATTATTTTTAATTTCGATAATTTCCCCAGCTGTTGGAGTTCTCCCTTTTGAAATTAAAAACTTAAAAACATCATGACTTAAATTATACCAATCAAATCCAATTGATTCTAAAAACTTATAAGTTATTGGATTAGACTGTGCAATCTTCTCCTTAGTCTTTTTAGTTAAAAAGGTTGAGAATCTTGGATATGCAAAATCAACTTCATTTTCTTCAAAAAAACCAGATTTATTTTTGTCAAATAAAATAAATAACTGTTCAATATATTGCAGTACAACTCCAAAAGCTCTGCGAGATGGACCATCAATTCCTTGACCCTCTTTAGGGCAAATTGAACTGAGATTAATCAATTCAATATAAAAATTATTCCATTTATATTCATCAAGGTTTGATATGTAATAACCCATTTGAGGTAATTGAGGATAAAATATCGAGAAATTTGTCAGAACGGATTTTTTAAAATTTAGTGAATCAATTTTAAACCACTTAAAAATATCTAAATATTTATTATAAAGATTATGAGTTTGAAAATAATTTTCTGCAAAATTAAAACTAATGGTTCCAGCAGAATATACAATTGCTACCCGATCTGATAATTCTAAAATATCTAAGTTTCCATCACCATTTCCAGAATAAGTAAATAAGTCACCTTCATTAATAAAACTTAAAGAAGTATCTAATTTTCTTTTATCAAATATTTTTAATTTAATACCGATGTCTTTATATTTTTCAAAAACAAAACGAAAATCTTCTTGAGTGAATGTTCTCATAAAAATACTTGAACTTGTATTGGTTGGAAATAACAAGATTAGATTTTGAACACCACGAACTAATATGTTATGCATTAAAAGATCAGTATAATTCCATTTTAATCTTTTTTCATTATTGAATTCCAATTGAAAATTGGAATTCCAAAATCGACTTTCTGAATTTGTAATAAAATAGACAAATGAAAGCCAAGATTTTTCAAATAGTTCTTTCTCTATGTCTTGCATCAGATTATTTGATATTTTATGGTAATTATATGTTGCAATAAATTCTTTCATTTCTTGAGGAGAATATTCACTTTGCTTTTGAAATTTGGTAGCTAACAAAGATTGTATTAAATAGAAATGATTATATTCTCTTTGAAACCAAGCTAAATGATAATTTGATATATGATTAGGATCATTTTTAATGACATCAGATAATAAAATTTTATAAATAGATTTAATCAAATCAGAATCTAATTTTAAAAATTGATATCCTTGATTATAAATTGCATCAATAATATTATCAAGTTCTTTAATATCTATAACATGAGATTTTTTGATATTTAAAGCATCATTAGCTATTTTAAAATTAAATTCAATCCAGTGGTTTATTTTTTCTAGGTGCATTGGATCTGTAATAGATAATTTATCAACTCCATAGTGATATAATAAATACGACTTATAAAAATCAGCGAGTACGTTCCAAACTTCTTTGACTTCGGTTATATTGTTTACTTCAACTTGGTTACCGACTAATATCAATTTTATTTTTTCATAGAAGGGTAAATCCTCCGAAATGTTATCGAGAGGATTAGTAGTGTCATTATTATTTAACACAAATAGTGATAAAAATGATTTTGGCTGCTCATTTGAAATTTTAATTTCTCTAATTAATAACTGAATTTTCGGAATAGGATAGTTGAATACTTGTAAAGGTACGACATCTAAAATTTCATTGATTGCTTTTTTGAGTTCTTCAATGGCTACATTTATTTTAACGATATCAATATCATGAATAATATCCAATTTGCTATTTAAAAGCAGAATTGAAATTTGAGTTTGTAATTTTGCAAAAACAACTGAAGATTTCTTTAGTACCAATCGTATTTTATCAATTTCTACGAATGTCACTACATCAGTAGTTCCACCAACGAAAGCTTGTTTGAGAAGCATAATTTCTTGAATTAATTCATTTGAAATTTCTTTTTTAAAAACATAGGTTTCAAAAAATGTTTTGAGTTCTTTAGTTTTGTATTGGTTTTCTTTCTTTCCTTCTACATTTTCTGTAAAATCAACAATAGTACGATCAACACAAGACCAAGCCTCATTCCATTCATCTAAATTGAAGTCCATTTCAAAATAATTTGCAATTATCGAAGGAACTTTTTTTAAACACGACTCTTTTAGGGTTTGATCATGTGAACCTGTTTTGTCACTATCATCATTATTAACCGATGCTTCATTTCCAGAATTAACTGATCTATTACTCCCTTTTTCAAGATCTACAACTTTCTTTGTGAACTTATTTTGATGACACCCAATACTTATTATTATTGAATTTAAAAATAAAAGAAATATTAAAAAATTTTTAATAAACATATCTCATTCCTCCGTAAAAGTAGTCATGATTTTGATAAACAACAAAATCACTCTTTGTTGAAACTGTCGTCAACATGGGTGCAAAAAATAATTCAGTACCACCATAAATAGACCAGTTTTTAAATTGATTTGGTAATTGAAGTTGAAAATTATAAGAAACCCATTCACTTTTATCAATTAGTTCTTTTTCCATTTGGAATTTATGGTGTATATTTAATTTAGTCCCTTGTTTCCAATTTAAAACTAATTTATTTTTCTTTTCAAATCCAAATCGTGAGTTATAATTATCGTTTATGAAGTCAGAAAATTTTCCAAGCCAAGATAACTTGCCTCCAGATTTTTCAATATAGGAAAGTTCAAATTCAAATTTTTGTAGAACTGGAATAATAAGATCAACCCCTTGAAAATGAGTATTACTAGGAACTGGTAATATCCAAGCTTTATTCCTCCCCTTAACTTCATATGGCATTGGCATTTCATTTAATGAATGAAAATTGATTTTTACAATTTGAAAATCAATCATAGCATCAAACGAGCTAAGTTGATGATAAAGATTTACGGGTAGAATAGTGGTACTTAAATAAGGAGTTTTTTCTGAACTATTTAATTTATTTTGTATTGCAAATAAAAACTCGTTCATAGGCAACTGCCCCATTGAAATTCGAGTTGAAAATATTTTTGGAATGGAATACATTAAACTCGCTGAATAACCTTGTTGATCAATCACCTCTGAAATATTTGGTCTTTGAATATGATACTCTATTGCAGTTGGAACCTCATAAATACTTATCTGGCTTGGTGGATTTAATTTTGACCAAGGATGAATGGTTGATAAAGGCTCTTGGTGAGGTATAAAAATACTATTATAAAAAAATGATGACTCAACAAAATCACCTGTAACTAAAAATGAAGCCTGAGATTTAGTCTCAAGACCTATTCCCATCAAACCTTGTTCCATAGTATTAAATGGTTCATATTTAAGAATTGGATTCCATAATCCAAGATGCCATGTTGAATCTAATTCACTCCAAAGTGAAAGCTTGCGACCTAAGATAAATTTAATACTTAAATTTGAATCATAATTACTTGTTTTAGTGATCCAATAGGCCTCTGAAATTGAAAGATAACTTAAATTTTGAAATTGTCTATTATATACTTTAGCCGAGCTATCAAATATGAATGAATTTGAATTCCACTTAAATCCTAAATTCCAATTATCTAAGTTTTTAAAATCTTTTTTTATGATTTTTGCATTCGAATTAGTAAATTGATATTGAGAATTTTCAATAAAATTTGAACTCTGTACTTCATTATAAAAATGATTTGCTTCATAACTTAAATACAAATTAATTTTTTTTGAATCATGATTACTTAATCCGGCACCTAAAATATAACTTGTGTGTGAAACTTGCTCACTAAATTGAGCTTGAGCAAAAATTGATAAACTAAACAATACAATAAAATAACTTTTTACTTTTAGAAAAGGATTATGATAGTTTAGTTTTGTTATGCAAAATTTTAATAAGTTATTAATCATTCGTTTCTCAAGTTTTGGCGATGTGACTCAATGTCTAAGCGTTCCATCAGCTATTAAAAGTAAATACCCCTATTGCGAAATCCATTGGGTCACTCGCAATGAGTTTTTACCTTTAATAGAAACACATCCTGCGGTCAATTCTGTTTGGGGATTAAATAAGAATGATGGTTTGAGGGGACTTCTTAATTTAATTTACAACTTAAAAAAGCAAAATTTCACACATATCTATGATGCGCATAATAATTTGCGATCATTTCTGATATGCTTTTATTTGACATTGAACTTTAGATTCGTCTGGAATCTGATCTTTAGTTCCTTTTTTATCACTAAACCCTTAATTATTAGACGCTCAATCCGACGGACAAAAAGATTTTTACTATTTAATTTTCGCATTAATCTTTTTCAGCAGCCATTTTCTGGACAAAGAGATCTCCTTGAACCCCTATTTCCATGGGGGATTTTAAATTCATTACCCCCACCACCTCAAGTTTTTTTTAGTAAAGAAAATTTAAATCAATTTAAAATCAAATTTGCTAAGAAAATGAAGTTAAACCTTGATTCAAATGTTTCATTAGAGCTATCAAAATATATTACACTTGCAGCATCTTCGGCACATGAGCTTAAAAAATGGCCCAAGGATTATTGGATAAAACTAATAAGTTTATTACATGATCAAAAATTTATTTTATTAGGTGGACCTGAGGATTTTTTTTTAAAAGAAATTGAAAATTCATTTCCAGATCGAGTTTTTAATTTTGCCGGCACCCTTAATCTATCTGAAAGTGGAATTTTACTTTCTTATTCGAAACTGTTAGTAAGTAATGATACTGGATTACTTCATATTGCAGAACAATTAGGTCATCCTTGTATTGCTTTAATGGGTCCAGCCCCCTTTGGATTTCCATCACGCATTCAAACAACTAAGATTTTGGAGCGCAATTTAAAATGTCGCCCCTGTAGCAAACATGGCCAAGGTCCTTGTGTAAATAAAAATTTTCAAGACTGTTTAAGATCTATATTACCCGAAGAAGTTTGCATAGAAATTAAAAAAATCCTTTTACAAAATCATAATCAAAATTTAGAGTTTTAGTATGATACAAATTAAATGGTTTTTTTATAGACTCTCCTATAGATTTCTTCAAATAATATTAACTGTCTTTAGACCCTTATTTTCAACTAAAATTTCTGAATTTGTTTTAGATCGAAAAAATTTAATTTCCAAAAAAAGTCTCTTTTTGATGCCTCAACAAAATCCTATATGGTTTCATAGTTCTTCAGGAGAAATTGAGTATATTAAACCTATTTTACGGAAAATTATAAATGATCAGCCACATCAAAAAATATTTTTAACATATTTTTCACCTTCGGGTAAAACTATGGTTGAAAAAGCTGTAAAAATGTTTGATGAAGCCCATGGATATTCACCTCTACCATGGGATGATTTTGATTCAATTAACTTTTTTTTAGAAAATTTAAAACCTAAGATGTTGGTCATTTCACGAACAGATTTGTGGCCAGAACTAATTCTCCAATGCCATAAGCGTTCTATTCCAGTTTATTTAGTGGCTGCAACCTTTGCACCTGGAAGTAAAAAAGTAACTTATTGGGGACGTTTTTTTCTTGAACTATGTATGCCTTATATAAAAAAAGTTTGCCTAGTTAGTGATGAAGACCAAATTGAAATGAATAAATATTTTTCTACAACTCCAAGTGTTGTCACAGGAGATCCAAGATATGATCAAGTATGGTATCGCATTAATGAATTAAAAAAAGATTTGCCAAATTATTTTCTAGGTTGGAAAGATGAAAATGTATGGATCGCTGGCTCAACTTGGCCAGAGGATGAAAATATAATTATACAAGCATTACAGAAATTAACACTCAAAAATAGGTTGATAATTGTCCCCCATGAAACAGATAGAAATCACTTAAAATCAATTGAGGCACTTTTACAAAATGCAAAAATTAAATATACTTTTTCATCTAAAATGATTGGTAAATTTGATTTTGATCCAGAAGTGCAAGTATTAATATTTGATCAAAAAGGATTTTTATTAGACCTTTATCGTTATTCAGGAATAGCCGTCTTAGGTGGATCATTTAAGGATCAAGTTCATAGTGTCATGGAGGCCTTAGGTAATGGTTGCAAAGTAATTGTTGGACCTCATCATACAAATAATAGAGAGGCCATTGAATTTCAAAAAATTTTACTCGAAGATGATTCACCTATTGTGACCACTGTGACTACAGCTGAGGAAATGGCTGCACTTTTAAAAAAACATTTTGATTCATATATAACTCAAGATAAGAAAAAAGTACTAGAACATTTTTTAACTAGAACTAATGCTGCAGAAAAAACTTATAATGAGTTATTCAAGATCCCTTAAAATTTGAAAAATCTTATTTAGATTGCTTTTAACTTTCGTGAAATCATTAAGAAAAGATCTTGATTTGTAAAAAAGATCTAGATGTCAAAAAAATAACAGTAGAAAACCAGTAGCAAAATAATATATAACTATCCCTAGAAATACAAAAAATTACACCAAAGGGAAAAATATGAAACTCTACAAAAAATCATTTTTGTTATTGGTTTTGCCAATTACCATTTTTTCATTTAAAAACACTACTCTTGCTCAATCTACAGAAGAAGAAACTGTAAATTGTAATGATCCTATATCACAACAAGAAATGAACTATTGTTCATATCTTGAAAATGAAAAATTAATGTCAAAATTACTTGAAGGTTACAATAAATCAGTAGCTTACCATGATCAAGAATTAAGGACAAAAGCTAATTTATCTTTTAAATCTTGGAATGACTTTCAAAATGCTGCCTGCACTTTTGAAGCAAGTTTTGAAGCTGAAGGTGGAAGTTTAGCGCCACTTATTGCTTCTAGTTGTCTAATAGGTGAGGTTAAAAAGAAACTTTCTATTTTAGATTTACCTCAAGATTCTGTTTATCCTCCATTATTTAAAAAACCACTTTCTAAAATTATAAGCACATTAGAAAAGCAGTTCAGAAGCTTAATGAATTATGAATATAATGAAGAAATAACTAAAGAAAAATTAAACTTAGCAAAAGCTAAATTTGTCGATTTCGTTGAAAAAGAATGTGATTACCGATCTGAACTTATTAAATTTTCCGTAGTTGAAAAATCATCTGACGAAATTCAAGAAAAAGTAATTGCCTTTGATAATTTATGTAAACACAAATTATATTTTGATGTTTCTTATCGTATTAAAAAATATAAAGAGAATTTAGGTCTTTTTAAACATGGACACGAACGTTTTGATAGATAATTTAAAAAATTAAATAATTTTTATTACATTAAAACTAATAAGCAGCTTCTTTTTAAAAGTTAATTAGAGACTGCTTATTTTTTTAATTTTTTCTCCAAATGTTCACACCCCTGTGGCGTAATTACTCTTCCACGTTGTGTTTTTTGTATTAAACCTTCTTGAATTAAAAAAGGTTCATATACTTCTTCAATGGTATCACGCTCTTCGCTTAAAGCAGCAGCCATTGTTTCTATTCCGACTGGACCTCCTGCAAATTTATCTTTAATCAATGTTAAAATTTGTCGATCCATATCATCTAAGCCGCCATGATCAACACCTAATTGATCAAGGGCATATTGTGTAAGTTTATAATCCATTATGCCATTACTTTTTACTTCTGCATAATCTCGTACTCGTCGTAATAACCTATTTGCAATCCTTGGCGTTCCACGACTGCGTTTAGCAATCTCACGTAAACCATCATGAGATGATTCGAGATTTAAAATATGTGATGAACGCTTTAAAATTTGCTCGAGTGCTTCTTTTGAATAAAATTGAAGTCGCTCCATAATTCCAAAACGATCTATAAATGGTGAATTTAATAATCCTGCGCGAGTTGTCGCTCCAATTAATGTGAACGGCACTAAATCAAACTTCATTGTGCGAGCCCCTAATCCTTCACCTGTTACAATATCAATAAAATAATCTTCCATTGCAGTATAAAGATATTCTTCAAGGACACGGTTTAATCTATGGATTTCATCTATAAATAAAACTGAATGAGGTTTTAAACTTGTTAACAAAGCTGCAAGATCACCTTTTTTATCTATCGCTGGAGCTGATGTTGATCTAAAATCAACCCCCATTTCTTCTGCAATAATACGGGCAAGAGTTGTTTTTCCTAAGCCTGGAGGCCCAGATAATAAAGTGTGGTCCAAGGGTGCATTTCTTTTTTTTGCAGCCTGAACAAAAATTTGTAATTTTTCTTTGATTATATCCTGACCTGGAAAATCCTGAAATCTCATTGGTCGTAAACTGTTTTCCCATTGCTGATCTGATTCAATAATATTGGCATCTACTTCTCGTTCAATAAACATATAATTCCTTATAAGCTGGCTTCTTTTCTGATTTCACCGGATAAAATTTGTAAACTTTTTCTAATTCCCTCTTGCTCACTGATATCTTGAGGTAACTGAGAAACAACCAATTCAACATCTTGAGGTCTATAACCTAAATTTGTAAGAGCAGATGCAATTACATTTAAAGTGCCACTCCATTTAGAGATTTTTGAATTTTTTAATTTTAATTCTTTAGAGTCAGCATCTTTATCTAGACGAACTAATTTTCCTTTTAATGAGAGAATCATTTGTTCTGCTGTTTTCTTTCCAACTTTAGGAAGTTTTGAAAGCCCTTTAACATCTTCGTTTTCAATCATTTCAAAAATTTGATCCATTGGGGCTCCTCCCAAAACATGCAATGCTGACTTTGGCCCAACTCCATTAATCTTTAAAAGATTAAGAAAAAATTCTTTTTCCGATTTATTTAAAAAGCCATACAAAATAAAAGCATCTTCTCTGACGTGAGTATGTATCCATAATTCAATGATTTGATTCCGCTCACCCTCAAGCTCATTAAGAGTCATAGCAGGAGCAAAGACCTCATAGCCAACACCATTTACTAATAAAATTAAACTTTCGTTTTCGATATCTTTTACAATCCCTTTTAAATACGCAATCATTGAAACCCCTTCTGGATATGTATTATATGTTGTTCCCACCATAATAGTGGAGATAGAGATGACGATTTTAATTTGCCATCTAATTTTTGAAGTTCCACAAGCCACATTTTTAATTCGTGATAAGTCCACCCTTGAGCCTGTCTAATATAATCATTAACAAAGTAAGGTGAAACTCCTAGGAATTGGGCTAGACCTTGTGATTTCATGCCCTGATGTTGAGCTAATTTTACCTTTAAAAGTAATCGTACCTGTCGTGCAAGCAGTTGAACAACACCTATGCCATTATCACCATGATGAATCAACTTTTCAATAAGCTCATGTGAGCGATTCCATTTTTTTGTCATGATCACTTCAATTAATTTAAATGGCCCATCTTCACTAAATTGTGAGAGCAGTTTTTCCAAAACAGGCGTATCGACTTCTAAATTTTTAGCAGACCCAGTATTATCTAGAAATAAACGAATTTTTTTTAACTCTAGTGCAATTTCACTCAATGAAAAACTTCCATGGGATTCCCAAAATGAAATTGCACTATCTGTTAATAATAAATTTTCTTCATCAGCCAATACTTGAATCCAACCTCTTTTTTGGTTATCGTATGGAGGAGTGCATTCTAAAACATGGGCCTTATCAAAAAATTTTTTAAACTGTTTTTTTCGTTTATCTCCATCAGTTGCAAGCAAAAGTAAAATATTTTTTTCTATAAGTTTATGATAATTTGGATTATCATAAAACTGGTTTAATAAATCCCAATCTTTATCTGCAAGCAAATGAGCCTCTTTTACAACAATAAATTTAAATGGACTCATAATTGGTAAAGATTCAAGTTGCTCAATAATATCTATTCCAGAAATCTCACTTGAATATAAAACTGAAAAATTGAAATCCATCATTTCTGGTTCAACAATATGTGATTTCAGAATTTGATAGCCACGATCTGCAATCCAAGTTTCAGAACCTAAAAATAAATAAGGGGAAGACCAATTTTTTTTTTGGGTTTGTTGCTGTATTTTTTTTAAATCTATAATTGGCATCCAAATTTTCTTTCATCATCAATAATTATAATGCATCAGAAATTTTCGGTCATTCTATCAATAGCCTCAGAGGCCATATCATTTGCAATTTCCTTTAATCCTGATCTGCGTGCTGAAAGGTTATAAAGTGGATTTGCTGAATTTACAATGGCTCCACTAATTTGTGGAGCTGTATATGTGCGCTCTCCGTCAAATTTACTACTCCACAAAATACTTTGATCAGATTTTCTGACCAAGCTAATAGTGGTAACTACCACAATTCTGTAATCTGTTGCTTGCACTGCTCCTATTGGCAATGTTTGGGTTTTATCATCTTTTTCATATTTGATCGATGTTGGAGTATATGAAATTGATTCGATAGCACCTTCTACCACAATATCTGAATTATCCACAACCGTAGCTATTTTTGATTTTTGAAGTTCATCAATCATTGAATTAGTGAAAAAAACTTCTGTTCCTGGTTCCTGAGTATAGTTTTTAAATATAGGTACCTTTACCCATTTATAACCACCAGGCATAACACGTTCAGGAGCCCCCTGTCGGTAGGCACAGCTTGACAAATGGATTAAATAAATACTTAAAAGAAAAATAAAATTGCAAATTTTCATTCTGAAATACTAGACTATTCTAATTAATATTGTCACTATTTTAGTTACTTTTAAAAATTAAAAGAGTGATTGAAAATCACACGCAAACAAACAAGATAATAACTGCTTATGATTATGTCTGATATAATCGCGAAGCGATCAGACTTAATCATAGCAAAAAAGAGTGATTGAAAATCACTCGCAAATAACAAGATAATAACGGCGCATGATTATGTCTGATATAATCGCGAAGCGATCAGACTTAATCATAAGCAGTTATTTGTCTTGATTTTGTACTGATTTAAAAAAGAAATCCACAAGATCTTTATTTTTTACGGCTGGATGTGAGTAAAAGTTCAAATCTAATTTGTAGTCAAAATCCAAAACAGGAATTCTCATTAACCGGCCTAGTTTCACCTGTTTTCTAACACTGTGGGCAGGTAAAAATCCCCAACCTAAACCTGTTTCAATAACTCTTTTTAAAGTTCCTACATTGGATGATTCAAATACTGGATTTAAAATTGTCCCTGCTTGAGCTAATTTCTCTGTTAAAGATTGATCAAATTTGTAATATTCACCTTTAAAGGATACTGTGGGTTGTGAAGTAATATCTTTAACTGATATTGAAGCTGGTGTTTCAATTTCTTTTCCAGAACCAACAAACCACATTTCTTCTCTTTGAATAACCCGTTTTTCAAATTGATTTAACTTTAACCCATATTCTTTTTCTAAATCAGGAGTTATTAATACATCTAATTGTTCGTTATTAAAATGTTCAACAAGCTCTTCAATTTTGCCATATTCTAATTTCATTCGAACTTTTGGGTTCAACTTTAAAAATCGACTGAGAGAACCAGACATTAAATGCAATCCCACAGAATTAATAGTTCCTACCCTTAACTCACCTTCTTTTTTATGAGAAAGCATACTTACTGAAATTTCAGCTTGTTGCACTAACATAAATATTTTTTTTGCACTCTCAAGTAAAACTTCACCTTGAACTGTAGGTTTAATTTGACGAATACCTCTAACTAATAATTCAACTCCCAAACCTTCTTCCAGTGCGCGAATTTGCTGACTGATTGCTGGTTGAGTTAAAAAAAGTTTATCAGCAGCGGCAGTCATACTTCCTTCATTTATCACAGTTAAATAAGTTTGAAGTTGATAAATATTAATCACGAGCCCCCCTCAGACAATAGTCATGAACTTACATCATCAGAAATTTAGAATAAGGTCAATGATCATATCTATACTAAAGAGGTAATTCGACTCACTAGACTATTGTCTGTATCAATGAGTTAAGTTGCAATAATCACGAAAAAAATTATACTAAGAATTAATGGTTTATGATAAATTGAGGACATTATTAATTATGATAACAAAAAAAAGATCTTTAACTCCTGTTCAATTATTATTTGTATTTTTTGTTAGTATTATTTCATTTAAATCATTAAACACTCAAGCAAAAATTTTTAGAAATGCCTATATAGCATTTGAACTCCCCGATGGTTGGAACTGTAGTCTTGAAGCAACCGAATGGGTTTGTCGAAGCCAAGATGCCGTTTCATCAAAAGAAGCCATTATTATTTTTACTGCAAAAGAAATTGGACCAACAGATAACTTTGCCATTTATGAACAGACTATGAATACTGAGCGCACTTTAACTTCTAAAGCAGGTTCTCCTGTTCAATCTCAAGTTGTTCAAAAAGCAAAGCAAGTAAAAATCAATGATGCTGCTTGGGTAGATGGAATGCAAAAAGGTAGCGAAATTCCAAATTACTACACTCGATATTTAGCAACAATCAAAGAACGAATTGCTATACTAGCTACGTTCAGTGCCCATCGAGATTTTTATGCTAAATACTCCAATGCTTTTTTTAAAGCGATCACGAGTTTAAGAGTGATTGCTTCACGTGGGCTTCTTACTAACCCTACAGTTAGTGGAAGTGGTGGCTCACAAGGTGTGTTTAGTGGAAATAATAATTTTTCAGGAGATGGACTAGGTGGTGATATTCCTAGATTTGAAAAGAAAAAAGGTGGAGGATTAACTAAAATAATTCTTGCATTACTTGCCGTTATTGGATCGATTGGTGGGTATATTTATATGAAGCGAAAAAAATAAATTACAAATAATAAAATCAATAATGAAAAATAATTTACAATTATCCTATTTAAATTTTATTACCCTAGGTATCTTATTAAATTTTAATTTATTAAGTTCAATTAGTTTAGCTCAGGAGACTCTGAATAAAAATGACCACCTAACTTTTCAAACCGATTGGATCTTTAGTGGATCAGCAACATTTTACGCTGAACCAGCTGCTCTAAGAAATAAAAGTCAATTTGAAGGAATATATTCTGAAGCACTATTAAAACTAAATTTAACTTCTTTATTACCTGAAGTTGAGCAACTTACTACTAAAGATTTTATCAATGTTCGTTTACAGCTATTTAAGTATTCAAAATTTTCAAAACAAAATTTAACTCCCTATTTACAAGAATTTTATTTTTCAGATTTAAAAGAAAATAAAAATCTACGCTTAGGTGTTATTTTATCACCTTGGGTCTATATCGAAAGGAAATATTGGAAAGGATATTTATGGGGAGAATCTCATTCTGGGCTCTGGGAACATTATAAATATTTACGTCCAGCCGAAGTTGGAATTGATTACGGAACTCCTTTAGAAAACTCATCAGATATTTTTAATTGGAAAGTAGGCATATTAAGTTCTGATGGCACAACGGGAAAAACTATGTTTCAAAAAGATGTCTACTATCTATTGTCATTGAATAACGACACTCTAAGTTTTGGCTTTGGTTCACAGTTTGGTTTATACAATGGACTCCCTGCCGATAAAAACCTTCGCACAAGATCTTTTATATGGCTATCCTCAAATTTAAACTCAATTCAAAATAATAATAATAATAATATTCCTTGGCTAATCGAAGGCTTTGAAGCCTATGATGCCGTAGATGGAATTTTAGGTGACGATGGTTCCCTTGGCTTTGCAGAAAATATTGACGTCATTCAATTTGGTGGAGAATCTTTGCATGCTCGAGGTGGAGCAATTATGGCTTCGCTTCCAATCACTTCAACTATTTCAAAAAATAATCAATCAACAAGAATTCATATTAAATATGACTTATTAGACCCAAATTTAAAAAATAAAAAAGATTCAGTATCAACAACTTTACTTGGAATGAGTTTTCCTTGGCGCATGGGGGAAGTATTTTTCAATACACTAATCACTCATTTTCAAGAGAACCATCACACAGCACCAGAGCGCGAAATTCAAACTAAAATTGGATACTCATTATTTTTCTAAGAAGTTTTAATAATCAGTTATTTGTCAATAGTGCATTCTTGATCTATCAATGTGATAAGTTCTGATGTTACTATTCCATTATTTTGTAAAACTTTATTATAACTGCATTCAGCAAACTCAGGATTACCACACTTAATTTCAGCTTGTTTAGCTGAGTTTGGATCTTTTGGTTTATTAAAATACGAAATACACATTATACTATAATCTAACTCAGTTTCTAGATAACTAGCTGATGCTGAACTTTCTTCGTTACCACCGTATGACATTACAGGCCTTGCAAAACTAATAATATTAATACTAAAAGTCACAATTACAAATATAGATTTTACTTTAAAATTCATCTCACACCTCTTATTCCCAATTCCCTATTAAACTTGAATTACTAATATAATAGATTTGAAATCTTTATTCTACTGTAATGATTCTGACATTACGGTGACAAAATAGAGCCTTTGAAAATGCAAACTATGGTTTGTATTTTCACAATTAATGTATTAATCCTTTTCATCATGACTGATGATTCTAACATTGATTTAAATTTAAACTTCTCAACAGACCTAGTATTTACTCCTTTAGCGGAACGGTTACGACCTAAAACACTTACAGCGTTTATTGGGCAAAATAAAATAATTGGGCCAACCTCTCGGCTATTCCAGTATTTAAAAACTAAAAAAATACCAAGTCTAATTTTATGGGGCCCCCCAGGATGTGGTAAAACAACTTTAGCTTTAATATTAGCAAAAGAAGTCCAATCTCATTTTATAAATGTCAACGCAGTAGAGATTGGAAGTAAAATATTAAAAGAAATTGGTGAGCAAGCCCGACATCACAAGTTATTTTTGCAACAATCAACGGTTGTATTCATTGACGAAATTCATCGTCTAAATAAATCGCAGCAAGATATTCTACTCCCATTTGTTGAAAAAGGGGATTTCACTTTAATTGGAGCCACTACTGAAAATCCAAGTTATGAAATTAATCGTGCATTACTCAGTCGCTGTCAGATTCTTGTTTTCGAAAAGCTAACACCATCAGATTTAGAAAAAATTTTCATCCAGGGTATAAAATTATTAAAATGGAATAATGAAGATATAGATCAACAGCTCAAACTCAGTCTTTGTGATTTAGCAGATGGTGATGCAAGAAAACTTTTAAATGATTTAGAAACTTTGTTAACCTCATCGGAAGCGGCTCAAGTCCCCAGGCCTTTAACAATTGATAATGTTGCAGAGTGGTTACCAAAAAAAATTCTTCTCAATGATAAAAATGCAGATCTCCATTACGATTTAATTTCGGCCTTTATAAAAAGTATTAGGGGTTCAGATGCAGACGCTGCCCTTTATTATTTTTCTCGGATGTTAGAAGGTGGTGAAGATCCAATCTTTATCGCTCGACGATTAATAATTTTAGCTAGCGAAGATGTTGGCAATGCGGATCCAAAAGCCCTACCCTTGGCTATTTCAGGGCTTCAAGCTTTAGAGGCAATTGGTTTACCAGAAGGAGCAATTTGTTTAGCACAAGTTGTAACTTATCTTGCCACAGCACCAAAATCGAATCGTTCATACATGGCACTTCGTCAAATGCAAAATTTAGTAAAAGAAACTGGTAATGCCCCAATCCCTTTACACCTACGATCTTCAAAAACTAGTGAAATGAAAAACTTAGGGTATGGCAAAGATTATTTATACCCCCATGATTATCTTAAGTCATTTGTGGTACAGAATTATTTGCCAGATGAAATTTCAAAAATAAAAAGTAAAAAATTTTATGAGCCAAAAGATATCGGTTACGAAAAACATATTCGCGAATATCAAGAATGGCTTAAAAAATAACTATGTTGCAACTTCAGATTAGTAAAATTTTAAACTCATTTGCTTTAGATATTTTTGGTTGGACTCCCCTTCAGCAGCCCATAACTATTTCACTTTATAAAGACTGGATCGATTCAAAAAAAAATGGTTCAATGAATTATCTTGTCGATCATTATGAAAAAAAAAAGAATCCAAATAATTTAAGTTTAGATTCAAGGAAAGCAAATTCTGCTATAGTAATTGGTGTAAAATATGCACCTGTGCATCCTGCACCTTTTACTGTCGAACAAAACAAGCTCTCCCATTTAAATACTGCGCTCTATAGTCGAGGACAAGATTATCATTTTTGGCTCAAAGAATTACTCAATCAACTTATAAATAAATTACGCTTAGAGTTTCCTGACGAAGATTTTGTCTCATGGACAGATTCTGGTCCTGTACTCGAAAGAGATTTAGCCCTAAGAGCTGGTTTAGGTTGGATCGGAAAAAACACATGTTTAATTAATAAAAATGAAGGTTCTTTATTTTTATTGGGAGAAGTTTTCACAACATTAAATTTAGAGAATAATAATCCACTTTCTGGAAATTTTTGTGGAGATTGTGATATTTGTATTAAAGCTTGCCCTACTCAAGCGCTTGATCAAAATTATCATCTTGATGCAACTAAATGTATTTCTTATTGGACTATTGAAAGTAAAGAGACACCAAATGAACAACTTCGATCACAATTTGGAGACTTAATTTTTGGTTGCGACATTTGCCAACTGGTTTGTCCATGGAATAAAAAAAAATTACTCAATGCTTTAGATCAATCTCAAAACTCAACACCAAACAATGTTAATAATTATCGAGAAAAACAAATTGAAGAATTGAAGTGGATTTTAACCTCAAGCAATAAGACCTTACAAAAAACATTGGCACATACAGCATATTCAAGAAGTGCAGGATTAAAATTAAAACGAAATGCATTAATTGTAATTGGAAATCTAAAAATCAAAGAACTCACCTCAACAGTTAAACAATTTTTGGGTCACAATGAATTAGATACTCTCGCAAAATGGACTATTAAATTACTTTCAGATAACCCATAGACGATATCAACATTTCATAATAACTGCTCATGATTAAGTCTGATCGCTTCGCGATTTTATCTGACATAATCACGAGCAGTTATTTTCCTGTTTGTTGGGGGTGATTTTTAATCACCCCGTATTATGAAAATCCAAACTAAAGTTTATATTTTCATAATAAATTGTTAATCCATGGGCGGAAATGAATCATCGTCATCCCCTCCCATAGTTGGAGGAGGCGGAATCATTCCACCATCTTCAAAACCATCATTGTTAGGGCCACCGAATTCAGTACTCCCTCCACCACCACGAGGAGGTACTCCACCACCACCTGCTCCGCCGCCATAGGGTGTAGGAGAAGAACCACCGCTACTACCAGCACCTACAGAAGAATGCCCACCTAATTCATTTTTAGCATTTTTAGTTTTATAGCGTTGAGAAGGATCAACTCTATTTTTTTCACTGTCTCCTAATAATCCTAATTCAAGATGTTCAAACCAATTTTTGTACTTTTTATCATTATTATTAGATTGAGCTAATTTATCTTTTCGATACTGTTCATAGGCCAATTCTTTTTCAACACTGTTTTTACGACGAGCCTGTAGATACTCTTGGTATTCTGGTCCTGATTCAGAACTTACAGATTGTTTTTTTTGTTTTTTCTTTTCTTCAATAAATTTTAATCTTTCTTGATCATACTGTGATTCATATTTTTTTCGCGCATTTAAAAATTCATCTAAGCCTTGTTTACGCTCTTTTTCAAAATCTTTTTGATCTTGCAAAAAACTTTTAAAACCCTGTTCGCGCATTTTGAAATCTTGACTCTCTTTAGTACGAGCAGAAACAATATTAAAAGCAAATATTATTTTTATTATAGAGATCATCATAATTAATTGAAAGTTCATAGTATTCAAAATTTACTCCAAAAAAAAACATACTAATGTGTATCTTATCATTTTAACTTTTTAATAAAAAAATTCAATCTCTATCGAGATAGAGTTTACTTAATTTATCAAAACCTAATTTAAACTTTAAATACATGTTAAATTACATGTTAAATTACAGACTATCGTCAAGAAATGAGACAGTAGTTTATGTTTTCATTTTACAAGGTGATTCAAGATCATCCCCAGCTTACAAGAAAATAACGGCACACTTTTAAGTCCGATAGATTCACAACTGTATTCGACATAATCATGAACATTTTTTTGAAATATTGGTATTAATATTGCAAACTAATATTTTTTATAAATACAAATTAAAGAGGACTATTATGAATTTAAATTTTCTTTTTGGACATAAAAAATCATTTTTTGCCATTTGTAAAAGTAATAGACAGATGGTTATTCAATTATTTATTTTTTTCACCTTAGTTATTTTAATAAATAGCCCAAATTATTCTCAAGCTGATGAAGGTATGTGGCCTATCAATCTATTTCCTACATTAAAAGTTAATAATGATCATAATTTCAATGTCAAACAGGATTGGCTAAATCATACAATGCTCTCTTCTGTAAGACTTAGGGGAGGTTGTTCTGGAGGTTTTGTATCAGAAAGTGGATTAATATTGACAAATCACCATTGTGCTAGATCATGTATCGCTCAATTATCCACTGAAAATAATGATTATATTAAAAATGGTTTTTATGCAAAAAAACAAAACGATGAACTTAAATGTCCTGACATCGAAATCAATCAATTAGTAGAAATTTCTAATGTTACTGCCCAAATTCAAAAAGCCACTCAGAATAAAGTTGGTAAAGCTTTTAATGATTTGTTTCAATCAATCAGTTCTAAAATAACAAGTCAATGCAGTAATAGTAAAACGAAAGATAAAATCCATTGTGAAGTCGTAAAATTATACAACGGAGGCCTTTATCATCTTTATAAATATAAAAGGTACCAAGATGTAAGGTTGGTTTTTGCCCCAGAAGAGTCGATTGCAACATTTGGTGGTGATATCGACAATTTTAACTTTCCAAGATACGATTTTGATGTTTCCTTTATAAGGGTTTATGAAAATGATAAACCGATATTTACTCAAAATTATTTTCCATGGTCAACTCATGGCGCAATTGAAAATGAACTTACATTTGTAACTGGTAATCCATGGAAAACTTCTCGAATGAAAACACATGCCATATTAGAAACAATGCGAGATATTGATCTTAGAGATAATATTTATATTAATAATGAACTGCATGAGAAACTTTTAGAATTTCAAAAAAAGGGTGACGAGCAACGACGTATATCAACTGATTTGATATTCTTTATTGAAAATAATCTTAAAGTTTATAAAGGCCAACAACAAGTTTTAATGAACTCAGAATTCATGAACAATAAGAAAAATCAAGAACAAGAAATTATCAATATTCTTAAAACTGAACATTCTAATCTATACCGTAAGTTTGGTACTGCATGGAATGAAATAGAAATGGCAACGAAAGAATATCGTAAAATATCTAATCAACTTACTTATATCGCATATAATTCCTTTGGTTCTGACCTTTACAACTATGCACAAACTTTAATACGAGGAGCCTCTGAATTGCAAAAAAATAATGATCAACGATTACCAGAGTTTACGGATAGTAATTTGCCTAGAATAAAACAAATGTTACTTAGCACCTCTCCTATAAATAACGAATTAGAAATTTTGAATATGGAATTTTATTTAGAAAAAATGAAAGAACAACTTCCAACTCATCCTCTAGTCTTAAAATTATTTATGAATGATTCTGCTAGTATTATTGCAAAGAAAATTATTAACGGAACAAATCTAAAAGAAATAAAAGAGCGTGAGAAATTATTTAATGGAGGCATTAGAGCTATAAAAAATTCTCAAGATCCACTTATAATATGGGCTCAATTGATTGATCAATTTGCTCTTCCTCTTCGTAAAAAGTTTGAAAAAGAAATAAAATCAAAAATTGATGCTAATAACGAAAAAATAGCTACAGTATTTTTTAAATTATACGGGAAAAATATTTCTCCTGATGCAACGTCTACTCTTAGAATTACATATGGACAAGTAAAAGGGTACAAAGATCATGATAATGAAGAAATTGCACCATTTACTAAATTAGCAGGAGCCTTCGAGCGTAGTACCAATGTAGCACCTTTTATAATTCCAGATTCATGGCAAAAAAATAAAAATCAGTTAAATTTAGATACTCCTTTCAATTTTGTTTCTACTCATGAGATGATAGGAGGATTCTCAGGATCTCCTATGATCAATACAAAATCCGAACTTGTAGGTTTAGCTTTTGATGGTAATAAATATTCCATCAGTGGTGCATTTTATTATGACAGTAACTTAAGTAGGACTGTTTCTGTTCATAGCAATGCTATCTTAGAACTTTTAGATAAAGTCTATGGAACCGAAAGATTGCTGAGTGAAATTACAAGCCCGACTAGTGCAAAAACTAAAGAATAATAGTCATAATACGGGGCGATTAAAAATCGCCCCAAAAAACAAGAAAATAACGGCGCAGAATTTTGTCTCATATAATCAGCGAAGCTGATCAGACTTAATCATTAGCAGTTATTATGAAAATACAAACGTAAGTTTGGGTTTTCATAATAAGGGGTGATTCAAAAATCACCCCAAATAAACAAGAAAATAACTGCTTATGATTATGTCTGATATAATCGCGAAGCGATCAGACTTAATCATGAGCAGTTATTTAGAACAACCCGTCATGTTAAATTAATTTTTTGCTCTTTACTCAGAATAAAAGTTTAATATTCAATATACATTTAAAAAACTTTTTATTCTGGAAGGCGTCCCCATGGATTTTATTTATGATCTTGGTTTATTTACCTCTAAACTTTTTATTGTTGTTATCGGATTAGGTTTATTTTTTGGTGTTATAGCTCTTATGATTCAAAAAGGACAAAAACTTAAACCTCATCTTGAGATCGAAAATCTTAATGAGCATCTTCACGATTTAGAATGGAAATTAAAAGAAGTTGTTTTATCTGAAAAACAACTCAAAGAAGAACATAAAAAAGATAAAGAAAAAATAAAAAAAGATGAGGAACGCTGGGAAAAGAAAAAACGAATTTTTGTTTTAGATTTTGATGGTGATATCGAAGCCCATGCCGGAGAACGTTTGCGTGAAGAAGTCACTGCCATTTTAACTCTTGCAAATCCAAAAGATGAAGTTGTGTTAAGACTTGAAAGTCCTGGAGGAGTTGTTCATGGATATGGCCTTAGCTCATCTCAACTAGCTCGAATTCGAAAAGCTAATATTCCACTTACAATTTGTGTTGATAAAGTTGCCGCTAGTGGTGGTTACATGATGGCTTGTGTGGGTAACCGAATTTTATCTGCACCTTTTGCAATAATTGGTTCTATTGGAGTTGTGGCCCAAGTACCAAACTTTAATAAATTTCTCAAAAAACATGATATTGATTTTAAAGAATATACTGCTGGTGAATATAAACGAACAGTGACTATGCTTGGAGAAATTACTCCCGAAGGTGAGAAAAAATTTAATTCTCAACTTTTTGAAACCCATGTCTTATTTAAAAAATTTGTAAGTTCAAACAGACCGCAAGTTGAAATTGATAAAATTGCAACTGGAGAATACTGGTATGGACAGCAAGCTTTGGAACTTAAATTAGTCGATGAACTTATAACAAGTGATGATTATTTAACTCAACAGAGAGATTCGGCTCATATTTTTAAAGTTTCATTAAAAACTAAGAAAAAACTTTCTGAAAAAATATCAGACGCATTCGGTAAAATAACTTCTCGCGTAATAACTGATTTAGTTACCCGCTCTAGTAATTATAAAATTTAATTAGCACCTTAAGATTAAGTCCCCTAGAGCTATTCATTTCTATAGTTATATTTAGTCGTCATTGCGACTATCATAACTAAAGTTTGTATTTTCATAATAATTTATACTAGTGCTCTGCGATATATAAATAAAATTTCTAGGGGGGATAAGAAATTTATTATTGATTATAATCAATTACTGGATATTAACTTTTAAACCTGTGTGCTCTTTTTTTCAGGAGAGGTTTAAAAGTGTCAGATCCTATAGTTGACGTCAAAAATTTAGAAACTACTTTTTTTACAAAAGCCGGTGCCTTTAAAGCAGTGAATAATATTTCTTATCAAATTAACAAAGGTGAGACTCTAGGTATTGTTGGCGAAAGCGGTTGTGGAAAGTCTGTTACTTCATTTTCATTAATGCGCCTCATTGCTCCTCCTGGCAAAATCACAGGGGGATCTTTTTATCTTAATGGAAAAAATTTATTAAATATTTCAGCATCTGAAATGGAAACTATTCGTGGTAATCAAATGGCCATGATTTTTCAAGAACCCATGACCGCACTTAATCCTGTAATGACTATTGGCTATCAGATTGATGAACAAATCATTCAGCATAAAAAAAGTTCTAAAGCAGAAGCTAAAGATCGCTCTATAGAAATGCTTAAACTTGTTGGAATACCCTCACCTGAGCAACGTTATTCCCAATATCCCCATCAACTCTCTGGCGGAATGAGACAAAGGGCAATGATTGCCATGGCACTTTCATGTAATCCACAGTTTTTAATTGCCGATGAACCAACTACTGCACTTGATGTTACGATTCAGGCACAAATTTTAGAGTTGATTCAAAACTTACAAGAAAAATTTAATATGTCAGTGCAATTTATCACCCATGATCTTGGAGTGATCAGCGAAATCAGTGACCGCGTAATGGTCATGTATGGTGGACAAACTTGTGAGTTTGCCTCAACACAAGATTTATTTACAAGCCCAAAGCATCCTTATACAGCAGCATTAATGGATTCAATCCCTAAATTAAAATCAAGGGTTCGACGTTTACCAACTATTGAAGGTTCGGTTCCCTCACCTTGGGATCTTCCAGCCGGTTGCCCATTTCAAAATAGGTGTCCTCGAGCAAAGACAGAATGCTTAAACCATCGCCCACCGCTTGTCCAAAGTGAAGGCCGATCAGTCGCTTGTTTTAATCCCTTATAAGAAGTAATAGAGTGGAGAAATTTTTGTGAGTGAAACAATCCTCGAAGTAAAAAATTTAAAAAAACATTTTCCAATTAAAAAAGGATTATTACATAAACAAATTGGGTCTGTTAAAGCTGTAGATGGAACTTCTTTTGCAATTAAAAAAGGAGAGACTCTTGGCCTTGTTGGTGAAAGTGGTTGTGGTAAATCAACCTTAGGTCGTACGCTCATCCGACTGTATGAACCCACAGAGGGCGAAATCATTTTTAAAGGAAAAAATTTTTGCAATTTAAAAAAAGAAGAACTTCGACTTGCGCGAAAATCTGTGCAAATGATTTTTCAAGATCCCTTTGCATCACTGGATCCTCGAATGACAGTATCTCAAATTTTAACTCAACCTTTTCAAATTCATAATATGTATTCTCAAAAAGAACGGGAAGAACGCGCCAAAGCACTACTTGAGGTAGTTGGGTTAAAGGCTTCACATCTTAATCGCTATCCCCACGAATTTTCTGGTGGCCAAAGGCAACGAATTAGTATCGCTCGAGCAATTGCTCTTGAACCAGATTTAATTATTGCAGATGAGCCTGTCAGTGCACTTGATGTATCTATTCAAGCACAGATACTCAATTTATTAAAAGATCTGCAAGATAAATTTAAACTCACTTTTATTTTTATATCTCACGATTTAAAAGTCATAGAACATTTTTGTGATCGAGTTGCGGTAATGTATCTTGGAAGAATCGTTGAAACCGCTGATCGAGATCAACTTTTTGAAAAGCCTGCACATCCTTACACTCAAGCACTTTTATCCGCAATTCCAGAAGTAGGTGTCGGAAAAAAACAAATGAAAAAATCATTGGGAGGAGAAGTTCCTAGCCCCATCAATCCCCCATCAGGATGTCATTTTCATCCAAGGTGTGCATATGCTACTGATCAGTGTTCAAAATTGGATCCGATTTTGCAAGAAATCTCCCCTGGTCACAAAGTGGCTTGCCCTTTATACAAAGAAATTCAAACAAAACTGGAGGAATCATGTTAAAAAAAATAACTTTATGTTTGGCTGGGACAGCATTAGTGCTCTCTACCACTCAGTGCACTTGTTCCAAGAAGGAATCAGTATCAACAATTCAAGAATTTAAAATTGGAATTTCACAAGAATTCGAAAATTTAAATCCTGTTATCATGTCGATGTCTGCAACTACATATATGTATCGCATGGTTGGTAGAACACTTTCAACCTTAGATGCTAATGCACAATGGATACCACAGTTAGCAAAAGAACTTCCTACAATTGAAAATGGTAAAGCCCAACTCATCACAGAAAACGGAATTAAAAAAGTTAAAGCTGCTTGGGAAATTAAAGACAACGCAAGTTGGGGTGATGGAACTCCTGTTACTTGTGCTGATTTTGATTTCACATTAAAAGTAGCTGCTAGTCCAATGGTGTCTGTTGGTGAAAAAGAAACTTATACTCAAGTTGAAAAAATTGAAATTGATCCAGCAAACCCAAAAAAATGTTTTTTCACCTATGACAAAGCAAGATGGGATTTTAATAGATTAGGAACCTTAACCCCACTTCCAAAACATTTAGAAGAAAGTGTATTTAATCAATTTGGAAAAGAAAAAGAAGGTTATGAGAAAAATTCAAACTACGTAAAAAATCCAACAAACCCTGGATTATATAATGGTCCATATTTAATTTCAGAAGTTAAGTTAGGATCACATGTTGTTTTTACTCCTAATAAATATTTTTATGGTAATACTCCAAAAATTCAAAAAATTATTGTAAAAGTAATTCCAAATACTGGAACTCTAGAAGCAAATTTAAGATCTGGACAAATTGATGCAATTTCTTCTCTTGGATTAGATTTCGATCAAGCTCTTGCTTTTGATAAAAAAGTTAAAGCTGAAAAATTGCCATTTACAGTATTATTTCAGCCAAGTGTTACGTATGAACATATCGATTTGAATTTAGACAATCCAATTCTTAAAGACTTGAAAGTTCGTAAAGCCTTAATGTATTCGATCAACAGACAGGATCTTGTGACAGCTTTATTTGATGGTAAACAAGAAGTGGCTCTACATTCACTCTCACCTATAGATCCTTGGTTTACTAAAGATACTCAAATCATCACCGACTACAAATATAATAAAGATGAAGCAAATAAATTATTAGATGAAGCTGGTTGGAAAATGGGTGCAGATGGCGTTAGAGCTAAGGGATCTGAAAAATTATCAATTACTTTAATGTCAACTGCGGGAAATAAAACTAGAGAACTTGTTGAACAATACTTAAAAGATCAATGGAAGCAAGTTGGTATTGAAATAGAAATTAAAAATGAACCTGCAAGAGTATTTTTTGGTGAAACTACTAAAAAAAGAAAATTCACTGGAATGGCAATGTATGCTTGGGTATCATCACCAGAGAGTTCTCCAAAATCATCACTACATACTGCTAGTATCCCTAATGAAAAAAACGGATGGTCTGGACAAAATGTTTCTGGTTGGTCAAATGCAATAGCTGATGAATTATTAACAAAAATTGATGATGAATTTAGTAATGAAAAAAGAATTAGCTATGTTCAAGAAGTAATGAAACATTACACAAATGAGCTTCCAGCAATTCCTCTTTATTACAGATCAGTAATGGCAGTGAATCCTACAAATCTAAAAGGGTTTAAATTACCAGGTCATCAATTTCAAGAAACCAACGATGTAGAAAATTGGACTTTTGAAGATACGACTTTAAAATAATTAAAAGAAAGAGATTTATACAGTGACCTATTTTATCTTAAGACGACTCATACAAACAGTGATTGTATTTATCTGTTTGTCCTTTGTGTGTTATTATCTGATGACTCTAATGCCTGGAGATCCAGTAGATTTAATGATCAGCTCTAATCCAAAAATTAGTTCTGCTGACATTGCAAGATTAAGGTCATTGTATGGATTAGATCAACCTGTTTATGCAAGATATATGAATTGGATGAGCTCCATTGCTTCTGGTGATCTCGGTTATTCTCGCACGTACAGAATTCCAGTTGCAGAGTTAATTGGACCACGTTTAATGAATACTTTTTATCTTTCATTACTTTCATTAATTTTATCATTAGTCATTTCAATTCCATTGGGGATTTGGTCTGCACTCCATGCTGGAAAAAAAACTGATTATTTAATTAATTTTTTCTCACTTGCAGGTATTTCTGTTCCTTCATTTTGGTTGGGTATTGTATTGATTATTGGCTTTGCCGTTAAGTTTCCTATCTTACCTGCAGGAGGAACCTTTACAGTTGGACTTGAAAACGCAGATTTTTTTACAATTTTAAAAGATCGAATGACCTATTTAATTTTACCGACATTATCATTATCTTATTTGCAAATTGGAAGATTTGTACGCTTCACTCGAAGTTCAATGCTTGATGCTTTAAGAAATGATTATATACGAACTGCAAAAGCCAAGGGTCTAAATGCAAATACAATAATTTGGAGACATGCTTTTCGAAATGCTTTAATACCTCTTATCACAATCATTGCCCTTAGTTTTTCCACATTGTTTTCTGGAGCACTCATTACAGAAACTGTTTTTGCTTATCAAGGTGTTGGAAAACTTGTTAATGAATCAATTATTGGAAATGATTATAATGTCGCTATGGTTGCTTTTATGATTACTGTATCGATGGTTTTAATTTTTAATCTTATCGCAGATATCTTATACGGTGTTGCCGATCCAAGAATCTCTTTTTCTTAAGGAACAACATATGACAACTCAACAAAATCAAGAACCATCATTTCAGCCGACTGCTGCTGCACTTATGAGTCAAAAACAAAGAGATAAATTAGAGTCGTCTCAGTCGTTATGGAATATAGTTTACTCACAATTTAAAGAACATAAATTTGCAGTGGCTGGAGTTTTTGTCGTTTCATTTTTTATTTTTGTTGCAGTTGCAGCGCCATTTCTCGCTCATGTTATTGGACACGATCCTGATGCTCAAAATGTTTTTCATAGGTATCTTCCACCAATGTCATCAGTCAATATTCAAGGAATAGATAAAACTCATATTTTAGGTACAGACGAATTAGGACGAGATGTTTTAGTTCGATTAATTTATGGGACTAGAGTATCAATTGGAGTAGGATTACTGGTTGCCTTTGCCTCTTCCTTAATTGGTTTGATGTTTGGATGTCTTGCTGGTTTTTATGGTGGATATGTTGACTCACTTTTAATGCGTATTACAGATGCTTTGCTTTCGCTGCCCATATTACCTATATTAATTGTTTTAGCGGCAATTGATTTTTCAAAAATTCCAATATTAAAAAATATCGTTACATCCCAGAATCAAGCCATAATGAAGTTAGTAATTATTTTATGTTCCTTCTCTTGGATGACAGTTGGACGATTAGTACGCGGAAGTATTTTATCACTTAAAGAACGTGAATTCATCATGGCTGCACGTACACTTGGTGCTTCGGATTTTACAATAATTATTCGACATATTATCCCGAATGTAATGTCACCTTTACTTGTATCTGTTACGTTAGGAGTTGGTGAATCAATCTTATTTGAATCAGCATTATCATATTTAGGATTAGGTATTCAACCTCCAACCCCAAGCTGGGGTAATATGCTTTTTAATGCTCAGGAAATGATTTATGAAGCTCCTGGACTAGCCATACTACCAGGATTATTAATCGTGGCAACGACCATCAGTATTAATTTTATTGGCGATGGTTTACAAGATGCCATTGATCCTAAAACTATACGTAGGTAATATTTTTATAATTTATTATTTAGTCAATTTTTTTTATTCCGATATAGATTGCAATATTATATTTCAATGTTTTTAATAAATTCTTTATTAAAATTCGATTTATTATATTTATAATTTTGACTAAATTTGTTTTTGGAATTTTATAAATGCAAGAATTAACTGATTTAAAAATTTTACTAGTTGATGACAGTAGATCTTTTATTGCACTTATTTCAACTCATCTAACTCCCTATCAAGTAATTCTTGAATCAGTTATGGATCCTAGTTTAGCAGTGCAAAGGGCACTTGATTTTAATCCCGATATCATTATCACGGACTATGAAATGCCAGGAATGAATGGTCTAAAGCTAATTGAGCTCATTCGAAATGAAAAAGCATTAAATGAAACTCCAATTATTTTTTTAACTGCATCAGAGGACTCTAAACTTTCATTAGAAGCAATTCTTGTAGGTTGCGACGATTTTATTTCTAAACAAGTATTCCCAACAGTTTTAATTCCAAAAATATTTGCACTAATAAGAATTAGAAATCGAAATATTCAACTTTTAAAATTAAAACAAACAGAAGCTGTATTAGCATTAGTTGGAACTTATAAACATGAGTTAGGAAATACACTTACTATACTTGAGGGGTATTGGCATTTATTAAGAAAAAACCCTACTAGTGAAGATATTTTTGATAAAGGGTGCAATAATATCTTACGAATTAAAGGTATTCTAAATGCAATCTCAAATATTAAAAGGTTTGAAGAAGAAGAATATACCACTAATACAAAAATCTTAAAAATAACTGCTAATGATTAAATCTGATTGCTGACGCAATTATATCAATTAGAATTATAAGCTTTTATTTGAATGTTCTGTTAGAAACTTATCTCGCAGTTCGTCTTTACAATCACGCATCTTGATTCTATGTGCAATTTGAGTTTTAATAACTTCTCATGATTAAGTCTGATCAGTTCAAAATATATATCATATATAATCATGTTTATTTATTTTCTTAAAACATAATTTATTAATTTGTGGTGATATTTCTTCGCCCCAAAAAAGGATCAATTCATGAAATCTCATTCAAAAACTTATTACAATGATATCGCCCTTAAATTAATTCAAAAATTATTTGGTTTAGATTATCTCCATTATGGATATTTTGAAGGAGATCTTCCATTAACTCTCGAAGGACTTAAAATTGCACAACAAAAGTATACAGATAAAATTATTTCTGAATTTCCTAATGAAGTAAAAAGTGTATTAGATGTAGGATGTGGAGCTGGTGGTAATGCAAAAACCATGGTTGAAAAAGGTTTACAGGTCAGTTGCATTGATCCCGATCCTTATTTAATCTCTAAGACCCTCGAAAAGACCAATCAAAAAATTAAAGCCTACGAAGGATTATATGAGAACGTAACTCAAGTACCTCCTGAATCTCATGATTTAGTATTAATGTCTGAATCATGCCAATACATTAGTCCTGTCGAGGGTTGGGATTTGCACCGCAAGCATGTAAAGTTAAATGGCTATGTAATGGCTGTCGATTTTTTTAAAATAAAACCTATAGATAAAAAATATTTAAGTAAATCAGGTCATGAACTAAAAAGTTTTATCGAAGAAGCCGAAAAAAAAGGTTTCAAACTTTTAAAAAAAATCGATATCACCCCGCAAACTGCTCCAACTATGGATCTTTACCAAAGCATAATAACTGAAAAAATATTTCCAGTTTTTGAAGCTTTATTTACTTTTATAAATAGAAAATTTAATACAATTTATAAAGTTCTATCTTATTTTTTGAAAGAAAAGGTTTTATTTTTAAAGGAAAAATATTCTCATCAAGACTCTAAAATATTTTCTGAATATAAAGGGTATTATATTTTGCTGTTTCAACGAATAAAATAATTGCTAATAAT
Organism: Bdellovibrionales bacterium; assembly: GCA_005793345.1. GTDB lineage: Bacteria > Bdellovibrionota > Bdellovibrionia > Bdellovibrionales > Bdellovibrionaceae > SXSU01. The sequence continues at coordinate 223 of SXSU01000050.1, read as the reverse complement.
TGCTTAAAATTAAATCTGGATTGTAAACAATTTTACCAGATATAATTTTAAGCAATTATTCTCTTGTTTTTTTTGGGTGATCTTCTATCACCCTTTTTAATCTTGCTTAAAATTAAATCTGGATTGTAAACAATTTTACCAGATATAATTTTAAGCAATTATTCTCTTGTTTTTTTTGGGTGATCTTCTATCACCCTTTTTAATCTTGCTTAAAATTAAATCT
>SXSU01000049.1 GCA_005793345.1 Bdellovibrionales bacterium | reverse complement strand
TAGTATGTCTGCTTTTATCCTTTCCACTTGGAATTTTAGCAGCAATCTATTTAGAAGAATTTGCTCCTAAAAATAAGATAACTGAAATCATAGAGGTAAATGTTAATAATCTTGCAGCAGTTCCATCAATTGTATTTGGACTTTTGGGTCTTGGAGTATTTTTAAATTATTTTTATTTACCAAGATCAACACCATTAGTTGGAGGGATGGTGCTTGCTTTAATGACATTACCTAGAATAATTATTCCATGTCGTGCAGCTTTAAAAGCGGTCCCCCCATCAATTAGGGAAGGAGCACTTGCTCTTGGCGCCTCTAAGGTGCAGACAGTGATGCATAATGTTGTGCCACTTGCAATGCCAGGTACCTTATCTGGAACAATTATTGGTCTTAGTCAGGCTCTAGGAGAAACAGCTCCTTTACTTTTAATAGGAATGGTTGCTTTTATTAACGTTGTCCCTTCAACCCCACTAGACCCTTCAGCCGTATTGCCAGTTCAAGTTTACTTATGGTCAGAATCTGCAGAAAGAGGTTTTGTTGAAAAAACTTCAGCAACAATAATTATTTTGATATTCTTTTTAATAATAATGAACTCTTTTGCAATTTATTTAAGAAATAAATTTGAAAAAAAATGGTCATAGGATGAATAACGATAAAATTAAAATATCAACCAGAAATTTAAATGTTTATTATGGAGCAAAACAAGCGCTCTTCAATATTGATTTGGATTTGATGGAAAAAAAAGTAACAGCATTAATCGGTCCATCGGGTTGTGGAAAGTCTACTTTTATACGTTGTCTAAATCGAATGAATGATGTGATTGATATTTGTAAAGTAGACGGGTCAATTAAAGTTGATGGAAGTGAAATAAATGAAAAAAATGTAGACGTTAATAAAATTCGTGAGAGGATAGGTATGGTATTTCAAAAACCCAATCCATTTCCAAAAAGTATATATGATAATATTGCCTATGGTCCAAGAATTCATGGACTCGCAGAAAGTCAGAATGTACTAGATGAGATTGTAGAAAATAGTTTAAAAAAGGCAGCCTTGTGGGAAGAAGTTAAAGATCGATTAAATCAGCCAGGAACAAGTTTGTCCGGAGGTCAACAACAAAGACTTTGTATAGCAAGAGCAATATCAATTAACCCTGAAGTTATTTTAATGGATGAACCTTGTTCAGCGTTAGATCCAATAGCAACTGCAAAAATTGAAGAATTAATTGATGAATTAAAAAAATCTTATACAATCGTTATAGTGACTCATTCTATGTCTCAAGCAGCTCGAGTTTCGCAAAATACAGGATTTTTTCATTTAGGTAAATTAATGGAATTTAACATAACTGAAAAAATTTTTAAAAACCCAGATAATAAAATGACACAAGATTACATAACAGGAAGGTTTGGTTAAATGACAGAGCATATTGTAAAATCATATGAAGGGCAGCTGCAAGAGTTAACAAATACAATTGTTAAAATGGGTGGATTGGCAGAAAGCCAATTTTCTAATTCAATGATTGCACTTTTAAAAAGAGATCAAGATCTTGCAGATAAAGTTTCTGGCAAAGATTTTTTAATGAATGAGTTTGATATAAAAATTGAAAATTTAGTAATTAACCTTATCGCCCTAAGGCAGCCTATGGGGATTGATCTTCGAGAAACTGTGTCTTCAATGAGGATTTCATCTGAACTAGAAAGAATAGGAGATCTTTCAAAAAATATTGCAAAAAGAGTTAGACATTTAAATTTTGATGTCCCAAATGAAATTGCTGATAGTTTTAGAAGAGCATCAAATGTAGTTCAAAAAAATTTAAAAGATGTTCTGGACTCATACTCTAAAAGAACAAAAGATACTGCATTTAGGGTCTGGAATAGTGATTTAGAAGTGGATCAACTTGTAAATTTTGTAATGGACGAATTAATTAAATTTATGAAGGCTAATAAAAATAATTTAGAGATTTCTACTCACTTACTATTTGCAGCAAAACATATTGAAAGAATCGGAGATCACGTAACAAATATTTGTGAAAACGTTTATTTTTTAATAACAGGTGACCAAATAAAAGGAACGAGATCAAAAAAAGATAAGTCCGCACCATTAAACAAGTAGAATGGCAGCAAATATTTTTATCGTTGAAGATGAAAAGCCAATTATTACTCTCCTTCAATACAATCTTGAAAAAGAAGGTTATAAAGTAAATTTCTCTGAAACTGGCGAAGAGGCAATTCAAAGTATAAAAAAAAATGTACCCGATCTCGTTATTTTAGATTGGATGTTACCTGATTTTTCAGGGATAGAAGTTTGTAAGCAAATCAAAAAAATTAATAAATTAAAAAATATTCCTGTACTTATGCTTACAGCGAAAAGTGAGGAGGAGGATAAGGTTCGTGGTTTTGAGTCAGGTGTAGATGATTATGTTACAAAACCTTTTAGCTACAAAGAAATTTTATTGAGAGTTAAATCTTTGCTAAAGAGAACAAAGCCTGCACTTGTAGAGGACATTTCAATTTTTCATGATTTAAAAGTTGATCGAATCACCAAAAGAATATTTAGGAGAGATAAGGAAATAAAAGTTGGACCCACCGAATTTAGATTATTAGATTTTTTAATAAAAAGCCCAAAGAGAGTTTATTCAAGAGAGCAGTTATTAAATAATATTTGGGGCAATGAAATTAACGTAGAAGCTAGAACGGTAGATGTGCATATTCGTAGACTTAGAAAAGCAATTAATATTGAAGGTTTGCCAGAGCTTATTAGAACTGTAAGGTCTTCTGGGTATTCTTTAGATATTTAAATTAAGCAGACTTTATTTTCTTTTCAAAAAAATCTGGAAGCTCCTCTGTTCCTTTTGTATTTTTATCTTCTTCCTCATTTTTCCAACCTTTAGGCTGGTAAGCATGAAGAGCGTGTAATTTACAATAAACTCTTTCTTGCATAGGATTTCTTCCACAGAAGTAAAAATTAGCTTCGTCTGGATGACCAATGGGCCATCTGCACGTTTTTTCGTTTAAATTTTCTA
>SXSU01000005.1 GCA_005793345.1 Bdellovibrionales bacterium | reverse complement strand
TACAATTTTTTTACGCTCCACAGGGGAATACCGACGGGGTACTCCTGCTGGACGATTTGCTATCCATATCCAATTTTTAAATGTTTGTGGATTAATATTATGCTCTCTTGCAAACTCATCATATTTTAATCCCGATACATGTTATACTTTTCAATTTTCTGATTTTGGATTGAAACTATTCGCTTTAGGTCAATCTATGCAAGTTGTTTCACCTACTACTCAACTTCCTAGAGGACTTGGGAGAATTATTTCTATGAGAAAATATTCCAATAACGTCACTAGTGTAACATTGAATCAACCTATTTCAGGTTTGGCAGTAGGAGATTCGGTATTTAATATGGATTTTGCGGCACCTAATGCAATAATTCGTAGTAATACATTTGCTAGTTTTAATGGAATTTTTAGAGTTAAAAGCAATGGAGCATTATTTTTAAATAATAATATATTGGATTCACGAAATGCCAATGTTCACATTTCTGCTGATATTAATCCAGATTACTATACAACAACAGCTGGAGAAGGTCCCTCATTACTTATTGGACTGAACAACGGAGTTTACTTCAACAATAATACTGTTATATCTGGAGCTTTGAATCTCTACGGTGCCCACTACGCTAGCCTTGGTCCTCCGAATTTATTAGATCAAGATACTTTGTTGGCACACCCTCTTGTTTATAATCCTAGTATTTATCGTCAACTCAATCCTGATCTTGCAATCATGAATGATGCAGATTTAATTGCACATTGGAAATCTCATGGAGTCAGCGAGGGGCGAATTGCAAATGTTGGATTTAATGCCGATGAATATCTTAAAATAAATGCTGATTTAAGACAAACATTTGGATCTACAAACTATATAGCTGCTGTAACTCACTACATTAACTACGGAGGAACAATCGAGCAAAGGCAAGGTGCCATTATTTCAAATCCATTGATTTATAATAGTGTTATATACAGAATTTTAAATCCTGATTTGAATTCTTATTCTGAATCTCAACTGGCAGCGCATTGGATACAGCATGGAGCATTAGAGGGACGACAAGCTCAATTAAATTTTAAAGCTCAAGACTATTTAATTCTCTCACCAGATTTAACTTTTGGATCAAATAACTATGCTTCAGCCATGGCTCATTACATTACCTATGGATTTAAGGAAGGAAGACAAGGAAGTATCTATACTCACCCTCTAGTTTATAATGCAAATTCCTATTTGAGTTTTAATGCTGATCTTGCGACAATTGGAGTTGACACCACACAATTGACTATCCATTGGCTATTACACGGTATTAATGAAGGACGAAGAGCCAGTGTAAACTTTAGCTCTGTTAATTATTTGAATCGATATCCAGATTTACGAGCAGCATATGGAGTAACCAATTATAGTTCTGCAATTACTCAATATGTAACAAGTGGTTATGCTGAAGGAAGAATTGGTCTATAGTTATAAATTATAATTCATTCTTTATAAATTCGGTAACATTACTTTTGCTCATAAATTATGAGTTAGAAAATGACGTCCACTATTTTTCTATATTTCTTTAGTAATACGCAAAAATAAGGAAATTCGTGAGTGACTTAAATTAATATTACCCCTTATTTATTTTATAGACTTTGAATAAGAATGTCATTTTCAGGGTCTTGAAAATACTGATTTTAATGGGAAAATGACAATAAAGAGAATCAAAATGAGTCACTTTGTATAGTAAAAATTTCTTATAGAATTTGAAGAAAGCTATTTAAAATCTTCAAATTAGGATAAAAAAATAAATGTTAAAGAAATCTGTGATATAACAATTTTGAATTGTATACCAATTATATCAGTTGCTAAAGGTGATTTAGTTAAACAAGTGAGAATTTTTTGTCGAGGAGAAAATTTGCGTATATTGAATTTAATTTTTAAATTTATGATTAATAAATACAAGTTAGGAAAATTATTTTGTCAAATATAGTTCATGCCTATACGGATTCGAGTTTTAGTAAAGAGTTCAACATTGCAGTTTGTGGATATTCCATTTTTTATAATTCAGATAATCATAAAAATATTTCTTTGTGTGAAAATAAAATATCTCTAAGTTATTTAACTGAAAAAAATAATATTCGTGGAGAGATTCGTGGCGCAATAAATGTCCTAGAAAATTGCCCTCTTCAGTCTAAAGTTTATCTCTACACTGATTGTCAATGTATTGTAGGTCTTTTATCGCGTCGTGAAAAGCTAGAGGCAAATAATTTTATTAGTAAAAATAAAAGAAATCCATTAGCTAATTTAGATCTTTATAAAGAATTTTATAAATTATCAGATCAAGTGAATTTAAAAGTAGTATGGCTCAAAGGCCATACTACTGGGTATAGTTTAACTTTAGAAGAAAAAAATTTTTCATTTCTTGACAAGGCAGTGAGAAAATATTTGCGTGAGTTGATCAACTCAAAGTAGAATTTATATTTTAATAAACAATTTTTTTAATTTTTAAGTAGATCCTTAAGATTTTAAAAAAGATTTAAAACAGAACTTTTAAAAGTTTAGATAATACTCCAATGACTTTAGTCTTGAATTTTCTTAAATTTTTTATAATGTAACTTTTTTAGATACCATATCAATAGAAAATTAATAGAATAAAATAACTGCTCATGATTAAGTCTGATCGCTTGGCGATTGTATGCGAGACAAAATCATGCGCCGTTATTTTCTTGTTTGTTTGGGGCGATTTTCAATCACCCCGTATTATGAAAATCCAAACTAAAGTTTGTATTTTCATAATAACTGATTAAGTGATTAAGAGTAAGTTTGATTGCTTTGAATTTAAATCAGACATATTCATAAGCAATTGTTTAAATAATAAATAATTGAATTGAAAGTGAGTAGTTCGATGAAGGGGATTATTTTTTCAGTACTTTCTAAATTTATTGAAGAAAAAAAAGGTTTAGAAGTTTTAGATGAAGTTTTAGAAAAAACTAATCTAGAGTCAGGTGGTGTATATACCAGTTTAAAAACTTATCCTGACGCTGAGTTTATAACTATTTTAAAAACATTTTCGGAAATATCTAATTTAAAACATGATGAAATTCTATTTGAATTAGGTAAATACATGCTTATTGAAATGTCTAAAACCTATCCTACTTTTTTTGAAGTTAAAAGTTTAAAAGAATTTTTACTAAGTATTCATGATGTAATTCACGTTGAAGTTCGAAAATTATTTCCAGATGCTTTGACTCCACAATTCAGTTTTGAAAATAATAATTCAAATGAGTTAACTATGATTTATAAATCAACTCGACAATTATGTAGACTGGCAGAGGGTTTGATTCATGGGGCATCTGAATACTACAAAACTCCCATAGAAGTAAGTCAATCTCAGTGTTACCTAAGAGGTGACCCTAATTGTAGAATTGAGATAAAATTTTTATCATGAGCGACTCAAGTAATAATGATAAACAAATACAAGTATTAAAACGTGCTTATGAACGAGAAAAAAAAGCACGATTGCAAGCTGAAAAAGTTACTGAATCGATTTCTTCTAAATTATATTTAGCAAATATTGCAACTAAAAAATTATTGAGTTCAATAGTTGAAATTTCATCCCAAAAAAAGAATGTTGAAGAATTGTTGAAAATTTTTTTGCAATCCATTTGTGAAATGACTGGGATAAATGTAGGTCATGTATTAAAACGTGATAAAGATAATCGATTTATGACTAGTTTGAATATTTGGTATATTGAAAAAGATTTAAATATTTCGGATTTTATTAACATATCAAGCTCAATGAAATTTGAAAAAAAAATTGGATTACCTGGACGTGTTTGGGATAGTGGAAAAACAATTTGGATACAAAATATTAGTACAGAAAATAATTTCCCTCGTAATAAATACCTCCTAGATAATAAATCAATAAAAACTGGTTTTGCAGTACCCATTAAAATTCGAGGAGAAATAGAATACATATTTGAATTTTTTTTCAATAGTGAGTTAAATAAGATTGATATACTTTTAGAGCTTGTAGAAGCTACTTCTTTAAATATCGGAAATATAATAGAATTAAGATTGAATCAAGAAGAGAAAGAAGCTTATACTAAAGAGCTTGAAAAAACCCATCAAGAGTTGGCAGAAATGCAGTCCCATGTGATTCAGTCGGATAAACTATCTGCACTTGGTGAAATGGCAGCAGGAATAGCTCACGAAATAAATAATCCTCTAACAATTATTCGTGGCCGAATTGGAATTCTAAATAGAATTTTGAGAAATTCTAAAGAAATAAATAAGAATGTTAGTGATGAAGTTAAGACTATAGAAACAACAGCAATTAGAATTGAAAAAATAGTTAAATCAATGCTGCATCTTTCGAAAACTCCGTCTAATGAAACTTTTAATTTGCTCGATGTGGAAACTTTAGTAAGTGAAGTTTTAGACTTATGTAGAGCTAAGTTTCAACACCATAATATTGATTTTAGAGTTAGTATTGAAGAAAAATTACTAGTTTATTGTAATGCAATTCAAATTTCGCAAGTTCTCTTAAATTTATTTAATAACGCTTTTGATGCACTGGAAAATATGATTGAAAATAAATGGATTGAAATTAGAATAACTGATAATGGAAAATTTGTAAAATTTGAAGTTTTAGATAGTGGTCCAGGAATTTTACCCAAAATTCAAGAAAAAATATTTCAGCCTTTTTTTACAACCAAAGAAATTGGTTATGGCACCGGTTTGGGATTAAGTATTTCTAGAAAAATAATTGAAAACCATGGCGGTGCCTTAATTTACTCAATGGAATCTGGAAATAGTAATTTTATATTTAATCTTCCTAAAGCAAAACCAGATTCATTACCAATTAATAAAATTGCATAGGATCACAAAAAATCTATAGAAGTAACTTTTTTTGTTTTTTTAAGTTTAATTTAAACATTTTAATCCAAAATTCTCATATTGAAGCTTTTAATTTTTTACTTAAAGTTTATTAATTTCAATAATCTAAATTAATTGTGATTAATTGGAATGAATATTGTAGGTATTTGGTTATAAATGAGGTAGTTCAAAATGAAAAACATATTTTTAATATTTCAATTTATTTTTATTGATCAAACTTTTGCCTCTATAAATTGTAAAAATATTCAAGTTCCAAAACAAGTTTCTAAATATTTTACAGAAAGTAAAATACCAGTTCAATCTTACGAATTTGATCTGCATAGTCAGACCCTTTTTAATTTAGTTACTGCAAAAGAAAAAAATTTATTTAATCTTTCCAGTCCTGCATATGACAAGATCATCGATGCTAAGCGCAAATTAGAAAAAAAACCAGCCTTGGTTTATAGAATTAAATCATATCGACATGGTTCATCACCTGACTCTTTAGAAGGTTCAGTGCATTTAATTTCATTAAATTCAAACAAGAATGAAAACATTTTAGATTTTACAGAGCCAGAATTTATAATGAAAACACAAGGTCAAAATGATTACTTAATAAGTTTATCAGATAGAGAACTTGGATCATTTGGCACTGAATATTCATTAACCGAATCAATGATTAAAACATTTATACAAAAATATTGCTTGTAGTAATACATGCACCATGACTATTCTTTCATAGTTGAAAATGCCAATTATGCTATTTGTGATTATGAAAAGAGTAAGAGAAATGTCTAAATTTGAAATCAATAATGTAGTAGATACTGCGCTTTGGGTTGCAGCTTTTAGGGCAATTGAATCAAAACGACCAGATGCTTTATTCAACGATCCTTTTGCAGAAAAATTAGTTGGTTTAAACAGTCATAAAATAATTCGCAATATGAAGGGGTCCACGTATACATCTTGGTTAGTAATTATCAGAACATGTATAATTGATCGCTATATTTTAAATTTAATTAAAAGTGGAGTTGATACAATTATAAATTTAGGTGCGGGACTTGATACTAGGCCATACCGTTTAAATTTGCCTACATCATTGCATTGGATTGAAGTGGATTTTCCCGAAATGATTAACTATAAAAATCAATTTTTACAAAATGAAACACCTAAATGTAAATTAGAAAGAATAAGTTTAGATTTAACTAACTATGAGAAACGAAATAAATTGTTTTCACAAATCAATGCTGAAAGTAAAAAAACATTGGTATTAACAGAAGGAGTTATTACTTACTTAGAAAATCAAGAAGTTGCGAATTTATGTCATGATCTTAGAAAAAATAATACTTTTAAGTACTGGATTGTTGATTATTTTTCTCCAATTTTTTTAAACGAAATCCGCAAAAAAAATTATACAAAACAAATGAAAAATGCACCAATACAATTTTATCCAAAAGACTGGTTTTCATTTTTTAATGAAAATAACTGGGAAGTAAATGAAATAACTTTTTTAGATGAAGAATCTAAAAAGTTAAACCGCAAGATGCCTTCTCCTTTTTGGCTTAAATTAATAAAAAAAATTATTCCTACAAGTAAACAATTGATATTTCAAAAATTTGCAGCTTATGTAGTATTAATTCCTAGTGGTCATGAATAAACTAATGTTTAAATTCTGAATTGCCAGAATCCTGATTCGTATCTACGTCGTTCATGTCAGTGTTTTTAATTTTTGATTTTTCAGCAACTTTGGCTTTTAAGCGAATCTGAAGTTCCTTATCTTCTTTGGCTAACTCATCTTCATCATGCTCTTGAATAAGATGATCTTCGTATACACCTAAAATTTTATCTGCTTCGGCTTCAAGTTGAGTATTTAGTGTTGAAAATTTTAAATAAATTTTCTTTTTATCAAAATCAAATTCCTTCCAATCTCGAGGCATATCCATTAATTGTTGAGAATCGTAGTACTGCTCAAGCATTGAAGCTGTCGAGTCAATGCATAAGTTAATAGCTTGTGTGGCGCCGTCCATACCAATATATTCTATTGAAGCTTCAAAGTTGGCTTGAAAAAGTCGTCCAGATTCTAAAAAACCAATTCGAAAAAGTATCTCGGAAGGATAAATACGACTTTCAGCAATAAATTTACCAGGATTTAGTTTATGTGAGAAATTTTCTTCGAAAGTTTTTAAAATATTTTCTTGAAATTCAGTAGGAAAAGCTGTCCATTTTTTTGAACTTTTTAATCGTGGAATCATATTTATTACCTCATTATATCTTGCTTGACGCAAAAAATAGGCTCAAGTATAACTCATTTCAAAATTTAATCAATATTGAATTTTTAAGTAAGGGCTGTAAAAACAGTAACTCTGAAACTTTAAAAAGGATAAAAAAGTGCAAAATCAAGAAACTCACTCTATAAGTGAGCCACAGGCTAGTCAGCAAGTTCAACCTCAATTTTTATTTAAATCTCTAAGCGATAAATATGAAAAAGATAATATTGGTCACGGAAAAGGTGTCTATATTTCAACTTATGGTTGTCAAATGAATGTTAATGATTCAGACCGTATGTACGCCTTACTAGAGATGGCAAATTTTACACCTGTTAATGATCCAGAACAGGCCGAAGTTATTATAATTAATGCATGTAGTGTACGTGAAAAGCCAGTTCATAAAGTTTATTCGGAAGTAGGAACCTATCGTAAACTAAAAGAAAGAAATCCAAATCTAAAAATAGGTGTTGGTGGGTGTGTAGGAAGTCAAGAAAAAGGCAAACTTATTGATCAACAACCATTAATTGATTTTGTATTTGGGACGGATAATATTGATAGCCTTCCCGAAATTGTTGCTAAATCATTTATTAATCCTAATGATTCGGTCATTGAAACTCAATTTAGACATCGTGAACCTTACATGGTTGAAACATTAGTTCGAAATCCAGGAGTTTCAACATTTGTAAATATAACTAAGGGCTGTGATAATTTCTGCACATTTTGTGTTGTTCCATATACAAGAGGACGTGAAAAAAGTAGACCCTATTCCCATGTTATCGATGATATTAAAAATTTAATGCAAAGAGGAGTTAAAGAGGTCACTGTACTTGGACAAAATGTGAACTCTTACAAATCAGAATGCGGAAAAGATTTTGCTGATTTACTTGAAGGAATTGTATTAGAAACTGAAGTTGAACGTGTTAGGTATACGACAAGTCACCCAAAAGATTTTGATGAAAAATTAATGAAAGTAATGGCAAAATATAATCCAAGGATATGCGAATATATTCATTTGCCAATTCAAAGTGGAAATAGCGAAGTTTTAAAACGTATGAATCGTGGTTACACCCGTGAAGAATATTTGGCAAAAGTAAATCAAATTAAATCTATTTTACCAAATGCAGTTTTATCTACAGATATAATTGTTGGATTCCCTGGTGAAACTGAAGAGCAATTTAAAGATACGGTTTCTTTAGTTTTAGAAGTTGGATATGAAACAATTTATGCTTTTAAGTATTCTCCGCGTCCATTCACAAAAGCAGCTCGCTTCGAAGATCAAGTTCCTGAGGATGTAAAATCAAGGAGATTGGATGAATTACTTGCTGCTCATGATCAATGGACTCGCGAAGAAGTTAAAAAGTATGAAGGTCAGGTATTAAAAGTATTAGTTGATCAATTTGATGATAAGCGCAATTCTCTTTCAGGAAGAACTACGCAAAATAAAAATGTTTTCTTTTTAGGAGAAAAAGATTTAGTGGGAAAAATTATAGATGTGAAAATTACAAAAGCGTTTCCATCAACAATGCGTGGGGAGGTAATTTAAATGATTTCAGACTTTAATGTTTTATTTGAATCTTTAGTTAATTTAGATCCCGAAGAATTTAAAACAAAAAAAAATAATGAGGGTTCAATAAAAAATAAAAAAGAAAATATCAAAATTGAAGATAACGAACTTATACAAATTGTCCCTTATGGCTTATCGATTGGCAATGAAATGGGTCCTCCTGTTATGATTTTTAAAGCCCTTGATAGAGATCTTACTATACCTTTGATGATCAATGCTTTAGAAGCTGGTGTCACCTTAGCGCAATCAAATAAATCAACTGTTCCTTCAAGTCCCCATAAAGGGACCAAACAAATTTTTGAAGCAATTGGTTTAAAAATTTTAAAATGCATAGTTATTGAAGTGAGAGGTAGTTCTCAATATGTAAGATTGGTTTTCGATGGAATTTATGCTAATAAATCTTTAAAATTAAAAGCCAGTGATATTTTATCATTATGTCTACATCTTGAAGTACCAATTTATACAACAAAAGAAGTGGCTGTGCGCAGTCGAGTTCTCATTGCTGAAGTGGATGAGCAAAAGAAGCAACTTTTATCTAATCCTACAATTGTACAAAATAAACACTTATACATGAACTAACAATTAATCAGGGAGCCTTCTTAATATGGATAATAAGCATGGTAAAATAAATAATACTGATGTTATTAATTATCAAAGTGAACGATTAATAATTTGTAAAAATAAAACTCCCTTGATTGGAAAAAATTGTTATCTTGCACCTGGAAGCTATTTAATTGGTGATGTTGAGTTGGGCGATGAAAGCTCTGTTTGGTTTAATGCTGTTGTTCGTGGCGATGTATGCCCAATTAAAATTGGATACAAAACTAATATTCAAGATAATGCTATAATCCACGGTACTTTTAATAAAGCGAATACGATCATTGGCAATCAAGTAACAATTGGTCATTCGGCAATTTTACATGGCTGTCAAATTGGAGATTTAACTTTGATAGGTATGGGCGCAATTATTATGGATCTTGCAAAAGTAGGTTCAAAATGTATAGTTGGTGCTGGATCTTTAATTACTGAAGGCAGTGAATTTCCCGATGGCTCATTAATTTTGGGCCGACCTGCAAAGTTGATTCGACCACTTACAGAAAAAGAGCTTCAGTTTTTGCCTCAATCAGCAGAAAATTATATGCTTTACAAATCTTGGTATTAATTTGGTGTACAGGTTACATCCACTGAATACCCAGTAAAAAAATCATTTCCATCAGGTTTGTGAAAAATATAATTAAAAAATCCAGAAATTTGTAATTTTTCATTTGTTGTATTTAGAAATAGAGTAAGAAATAATTCTTTTTTATTTTTAAAATCACTCGGATTTGCAATGCCATTAATATTAATACCGTTTGTGTTTTCGATGAAATTAGCTGTTGTTTCAACATAATCACCAAATTCTGAAATTTCAGAAGTATTAATATTCTCTTCCCAAGCTTTAAGATCAGTAACTTGAATAAGATTTTCACTTACGTCAAATGCAACTTTGATTTTGAATGTTCCATTTGAGTTTGCTTCATTAGATTTACAGTCATATGAATAGCTTTGAATTGCAAAAATAGATTCACAAAAACACAATAAAGAAAATACTAAAACTAATTTCATTTTCATAATTATGGCCCTCATTTTAATTTCAAGTTAGTCCACTCTTTATAGACTGTAATAAAAGAAGTCAAATCTAATTTATTTTTATCTTTTAGATTCTTAAATCAGTATCCTTTGGATTAATTTGTCGTCGAAAAAAATTGGTCTAGTTTAATTCAGAATTTTAGAAATATATTAAAGTTGATTTCTACTAATCTCTTTTCGGTTTTATTTTCATAACTAAAAGTCCTGATTAGCAGCGATTCCTTATGAAACATTTGTTCTGACTCAAAATAAGACTGAAAATTTTTAGGCATAACAAGTCCTTAGGAATTGCTACCAGTGATGTTTCAAACTCCTCTTTCAAAATATTTTTCTTCACCTCAATTTCCTTTCAAAAACGGATTTGTTTTGAGCCACTATATTTTATTCACAGTCCAAAGCAGAGTCGAAATCAAATTTTAAATATTTCATAACTTGAAATTTGAACAGCAAGTCTTTCAAAGTATCTTCTTTTGCTTCCAATCTTATTTATTTCTATTTTTCCAGTTCTCCAGAAACGAAACTTTTCTGTGATGAGTTGTGCGTCTTGAGCAAGTCCAAAAAATAATCTCTCCTTCAGGATTAATTTCTTCGTAGAATAGGATAATATTTTAGAGGGAGTTTATTACTAGTTGAAACGCACTGAAGAAGATACCTCAATTCGTCATCGCTAGGAACATTATTCTTATTTTCAAAGCAAAAAGATCTTAAAGATCTATAGCGCAAGACGAAGACCATTAATCCATAAAAACACAGCCTGCTCCATTGTATAAGAGCACCTTTCCTTAATTCGATGCTCATGGATTTTATTAGTTATAGCGCGGATAAGATTTGGCCACATGCTGCAAGCAATCTTAAATATAGTCATAGAACTCCTTTACTTATTTGAAAATAAATTGACTTCGCTACTTATTGAACGTCCCGAATTTTCACACTAACTGCGACAAATTTAAATAAATATTTTTTGCTGGATTTTAGGTCTCTTTCCAGATTTTGAAGTTAATATT